>NZ_JBFAPA010000017.1:0-309163 GCF_040675465.1 Actinocrispum sp. NPDC049592
GCACTACAACTACCATCGACCCCACACTGCCGCCGGAAACCAACCACCAGCCATCCGGCTCCACACCGGCGTCACCAACGTCATGGCCTCGTACAACTAGGCTCGCGGGGTGCAATCGGCTGGAAGTTCGCTGGCACTACGATCACCGGCGCGCCACGACGCTCGGTACGCATCCTGGCGCACAACCGAAAATCCCTCACAACCTGGAGCGATCGGACAATGATCCGGCACGGTGGAGAGAACGACGACAGCTGAACTGCCGTCGGCCAGAGCAGCTTCCCATCACACAAATGGGAAGCTCTCATTTCAGCTCGAGCCGCATTCCGATGCGCTTGCGAGGCGGGAAGTTGCAACCGGTGAAAGAGAATTTCCGCCGGTCACCGTCATCGGACGCGTCGATCGAGAAATCCCCGTTCGGCTCCGCGAAACCGACCGGCTCGTGATAGGCGTCCAGACCGGCGGGCAGGATGACCGCGTAGGTGGCGCGCTCGAGTGGCCACAGTTTGCTGAACTTGAAGATGTACTCGTCCGGGCGCCGTTCCCTCATGAGCGGCACACACTGTCCCGGCCAGGACCACTCGACCTCGAACCGGAGTTCGCTGCCCTGCCGCACGGGTTCGTGAAAATGCGCCAACACGTCCAGCCTGCTGGCCGACAACCAGGTGGTCGTGATCTCCCAGCTGGTGCCGCGAGTTCCGGCGATCAGCAGGTTGCGAATGGTCAGGCGAACGCGTTTGCGTTGCCGTTCCGGCTGCTCCCAGCCCGACCCGAACCGCAGCTGCAGAAAGTAGAGTTCCTTCTTGAGCACCACCGCGGTTATCGCGATCGTGCAGGTGGCGTCCCCGTTCTCCTGGAGAACAAGTGTCTGGTCCCAGCTCTGGACCCGGACAGTCGGGCGCGGTGGTGTCGCGACGAAATCGCAGTACCGGGTGAGCAGACGCCGGTAGCGGACCGCCTCTCGCTTGAGGTTCGCCCGGTCGGCGAACAGAAGCAACATCAATGACAGCATGACAAGTGTCACCGCGATGAGCAGGCCGGACTCGACTTCATATTCGATCGTGATGAACGGGCCGACCTGCCACCACTTGGACACGGTGGGCGTTTTGCCGGTTTCTGGTAAGTCCAGTGGGTATGTCGCTTCGGACGTATCTGTTGGCAACGGGGACATTCGCGGCCGGGACGAGCGCTCAGGTGATCGCCGGGGTGTTACCCGAGGTGTCGCAGGAGCTGGGGGTTTCGGTCGCGGCGGCGGGGCAGTTGGTGACGGCATTCGCGGTGACCTACGCGGTGGCGTCGCCGTTGTTGGCGGCGGCGACCGGCCGGTGGGAACGGCGGCGGTTGCTGGTCACCGCGCTGATGGTTATGGCTGTGGGCAACGGGTTGGCGGCGGTGGCGCCGAGTTACGGCGTGTTGGTCGTGGCGAGGATGCTGACGGCGTTGGGAGCGGCGGTGTACACGCCGGCGGCGACGATGGTGGCGACGGAGTTGAACCCGCCCGAGCGGCGGGCGCGGGCGATCGCGACGGTGTTCGGCGGGTTGTCGATGTCGCTGGTGCTGGGGATCCCGGTGGGCAGCCTGCTCGCCGGCTCGCTCGGCTACGAGGGGGTGTTCGCGCTGGTCGCGGGCTTGATCGTGGCCGCGGCGGTGGGTGTGCGGGCAGCGCTTCCGGTGGTCGCGGCGCCGCCGAGGGTGGGGTTGCGGGAACGGCTTGGGGTGGTGGGTGATCGGCGGGTGGTGCCGATGTTCGCGGTGACGCTGCTGGTTTCGGTCGCGGGCGTGAGTGTCTACACGTACCTCGCCGAGGTGCTGATCGAGGTCACCGGCGTGCACGGCGGCACGGTGAGCCTGTTGCTGTTCGTCTACGGAATCGCTGGGGTGCTTGGGAACGCGGTCGGCGGATGGGTGGCCGACCGGTTCGGTACCCGGTGGCCGCTGGTCGTGTCGCTGGCCGGAAGTGTTGTGGCGATGGCGTTGTTGCCGGTTGTGGCCGGTGGTTTCGTTGGGGCGGCTGTGATTCTGGTGGTGTGGGGGATGTCGGCCTGGTCGGTCAACCCGCCGATGCAGCACCGGCTGGTCTCCAGCGCACCCGCGACGGCCGGGCTGGTGCTGGCCATGAACGCGTCCGCCGTGTACCTCGGAGTGGGACTGTCCGGTGTGGCCGGTGGCCTGGTCGTGGCGTTCGCGGGCACGCGTGCGCTGGGGCCGGTGGCGGCGGTGGTCGCCGCCGTCGCCCTCACCGTCTTCGTGGTCGCGAGCCGGCCACGTCAGCCCTCGTTCGCCGGCTCCACAACGCAGTCCGGCCCGGGGAAGACCAGGCTCTCGTGACCGTCCGAGAACCGCACCAGGTAGGGCGGGGCGCCGTCCGGGCCGCGTACCTCGATGATCTCGCCGTGCCGATCGGCGAGGCCCACGTTCTTGCCATGGACGAGAAGCCGATCACCTGCCGTTGCCTGCATGGTGGCTCACCTCCGTATCGACCAGCGTAAGACCGCTGACAACCCCGGCGACCAGACCGATCGCCGGCGCCGGGGCGATGTCCCGGCACAGCACGTCCTCAATGGAGAACCCTTGCGCGGCAAGGACTTCCCTCGCCTGCTCGAGCACCTGCCGGTGACGCCCGGGGGTGGGCGGTTGATGAAAGACGAACAACCTCCCGCCCGGCGCCAGCAACGGCCGCACCATCGCGGCCAGCCGCGGCGACGTCCAGAACCCGCTCACGTTCACCGCGAAGACCTTGTCGTACTCGCCGGTCGCGGTGTCCGACTTGCGGATCACCGCCTTGCCCGCCGCGATGTTCGCCCGGTTGCGCCGGACCGCCGCGGCGACCATCACCCCCGACCGGTCGATGGCGGTAATCCGCCCATCACCCAACCTTTCGCACACCAACTCGACCGCGGCCCCATGCCCGCACCCAATTTCCAGCACCCGATCCCCAGCCACGACCCCAAGCGTCTCCACCGCCCACGAGAGCCGCTCCGCGATCGCCACACCCCCGAGTGTCCCGAACACACCCCACGAAAAGAGCCGCCAACCAGGTGTCACTTCACGAAGCACCCGGACGTCAGCGACCGGATCGAAAGCTCCGGCCCGACGCCCCTGGCACCGGCTCACTTCGCGGCTTTGGCGGCGGCCTTCGCTTCCTTCTTGAACGCACGCACCTGGGCCAGCGCCTCAGGACTGGTCACGTCCGCAATGGACCGGTGCGATCCCTCGTCGCCATAGGATCCGGCGGCCTCCCGCCAGCCCTCCGGCTGGATGTTGAGCTGTTTGCCCAGCAGGGCCAGGAAGATCTTGGCCTTCTGCTCGCCGTAACCGGGGAGGGCCTTCAGCCGCTTGAGGACCTCTTTGCCGTCCGGCTTGCCCTGCTTCCAGATCCGGTCGGTCTTGCCGTCGTAGTTCTCCACGATGAACCGCGCCAGCGCGTGCACCCGCCGCCCCATCGACCCGCCGTACCGGTGGATCGCGGGCTTCTGCACGCACACCTCGACGAAGCTCTCCTCGTCCATCCCGGCGATCGCCCGCACATCGAAACCGCCCATCCGCTCGGCGATCTTCTTCGGTCCCGAGAACGCCACCTCCATCGCGATCTGCTGGTCCAGCAGCATCCCGGTGAGCAGCGCGAACGGGTCCTTGCTGAGCAGGCGGTCCGCCTCGGCGTCGCCGGTCAGGTGCAGTTGCGGCATGCCGCACATCCTGGCACGTCCGACCGGTGCACACCTCCCCTGTGGGCCAAAGTCCGCCTGTCCAGTGCCCACGACATCTGTCATGGAAAACGTTGTGACAGCCGGCCTGAGGTCACGCGAACGCGCGCCCTTAGGTTGGGGGTATGGCTGAGAATGCGGTGCCGGCGCTGCCTGGTGTTCGGACGAAACTGCCTGTCGGGACGATTGTGGTGCTGGGGGTGTGGGCGGTTTGTACGGCGGTGTATCACCTTGGGGGTAATGGGTTGTTCTTGGCGGTGCGGCGGGATCCGGAGGCTTTGCGCGCCGGGGAGGTGTGGCGGGTGATTTCGCCGGTGTTGGTGCAGCCTGACTCGGTTCTGACGGTGCTGGGGCTGGGTGTGTTCGCGGCGGTGCTGGGGACCGTGACGGAAAGGGCTTTCGGGACCGGGCGGTGGGTTGTTCTGTTTCTGGCCGGGGCGTTGGCGGGGCATTTGATCGGTGAGATCTGGCAGCCCTACAGCGGTGGGGTTTCGGTCGGATTTTGCGGGCCACTCGGCGCGTTGGCGGTCTGCCTGATCCTCACCAGGAAATGGCAACCCGGAGTCGTGGTCCTCGCTGGGGCGGTGGCGCTCACCGTCATCACCGACATTCACGGGCCCGCGATCCTGGCCGGGGCGCTGGCCGGCCTGCCCCTGATCAGGAGCGGAGCACGAGCTCTACCAGCGACTCAGCCAACGCGGGAGTAGCCGCCGCCACTCCCGACCAGCGGCGGGAGAGGTCCGGGTCGAAGTCCAGCGGACGCCCGTGCACGTCCAGAACCACCCCGCCGGCGGCGGGAACGGTGACCATGGCGGCCGCGAGGTCCATGATCCGGTGCGTGTCCGATCCCGCGTCGATGAACGCGTCGATCGAGCCCTCCGCGACCAAAGCCGCCTCCAGGCAGGTACTGGACAGCACCCGCACCCGGTCGGCCGCGTAGGCCACCCGCATCCAGGCCGCGCGGTTGTTGTCCTTGGGGCGCAACATGGCCACCGACGCACCGTCCACTGTGGTCCGTCCGGAGGTGCGGAACGGGGTCGGCGTGCCGGACCGCGCCCACCACGCCCGGCCGGTGTCGAACCACAGTGTCAACGCCTCCTGGGCCACGCCTTCCTCGACGACCACCCCGGCGAAGCACGACAACGGCACCCCCATCGAGGCGTTGGACGAGCCGTCCAACGGGTCGACCACCAGCGTCACCGTCGACCCGTGGTCGAGGAATCCCGCCTCCTCGCTGAGCAGGTTCACCCGGTTGCGCGACACCGACAGCGCGATGGCCTCCTCCACGATCGCGTCGATCCGCATCGTCGGCGTCCCGTCCGCGCCCATGGCGACCTCCTCGGCCAGCTCTAGGCGGGGATGCGCGGCCCTGGCCGCGCGGAACGCCGAGGCGGCGGCCCGGGCGGCGTCGGCGAGCGCGGCGTGCACCCCTTGGGGCAGCTCGGGTTCGGGCACCGGCCAGGTGATCATCGACATACCTGCACGGTACGAGGGCGGCCCGTGCGAGACCAGCCGCCGAACGGGAACAATGGGTGTCGTGCAGCGCACTGGGGAAGGTCAGTACCTGCTCGTGGTCGACGACGAACCGGCGATCACGGAGCTGCTTTCCACCACCCTTGACCTGGCCGGGTACACCGTCGCCACGGTCCGTGACGGCCGCGCCGCGCTCGCCTCGGTCCAGGAGAAACGCCCCGATCTGGTGATCCTCGACGTGATGCTGCCGGACATGGACGGGTTCACGGTGTGCCGCAGGCTGACCGAGCGCGGCGACCCGCCGCCGGTGCTGTTCCTGACCGCCCGCGGCTCGATCGAGGACACGGTCACCGGCCTGCGGATCGGCGGCGACGACTACGTCACCAAGCCGTTTCACGTGCTCGAGCTGCTCGCCCGGGTGCAGGCGCTGCTGCGCCGGTCCGGCAAGGCGGCGCCCGGGATCCTGCGCAGCGCGGACCTGTCCCTGGACGAGACCACCTTCCAGGCCACCCGCGCGGGCCGCCCGATCGACCTGACGCCGACGGAGTACAAGCTGTTGCGGTACCTGATGCTCAACGCGGGCCAGGTGATGACCAAGGAGCAGATCCTGCAACACGTGTGGCAGCACGATTTCAGCGAGGGCGTGGTCGAGAAGCTGGTGTCCCGCCTGCGGCACAAGGTCGACGCGGGCCACCGGCCGCTGATCCACACCGTCCGGGGCTTCGGCTACCGGATCGCCGAGAACTGAGAGCTGGGAATTGGGAGCCGGAAGCCGATGCGGGGCGCGAAGAGCAAGCTGCTGATCGGGCTCGTCGCGCTGACCGTGCTCGCGATGGTCCTGATCGACCTGGCCGCGTTGTTCGTGCTCAACGTGTACGCCACCGACCGCGTCGACAGCGCGCTGGAGGAGATCCGGCACTCGCTCGACAGCATCTCCGGCCGAGTGGTCACTGTGGACGGTGCCACGGTGGTCCAGCAAGTGCCGGAAGGGTTCTTGGTAGCGTTCGTGGACGAGAACGGGAAGATCGTCCGGCAGAGCGCGCCCGCCGGCCTCACCGGCGAACCGATCACCGCACCCCGGTTCCCCCAGCCCGTTCCGCCGGACTGGGCCAGGGACGCCATCACACTGTCCTCTTCGGACACCCAGTTCCGGGTGCGTACCTTCGATCTCGGCGCCAAGGCGGAGATCGAGGTGCCGGATTCGGCCACGCCGGTGCGGTTCCGGTACGCGATCGTCGCGGGCAGCCTCGCGCCCGGCGAACGCGCGGTGCACCAGCTCCTGCTGTTCGAGCTGATCGCGACCGGTGCCGCGGTGATCGCCGTGTCGCTGTTCGGGTTGATCGTGTTCAACCGGTCCACCCGCGAGCAACGGGAATCCGAGGCGCGGCTGCGGGAGTTCATCGCGGCCGCTTCCCACGAACTGCGCACCCCGTTGACCACCATCCGCGGCTGGGCCGAGCTGCATCGCGTGTCCGGCAAGCCGGAGCTGACCGGGCTGGCACTGAGCCGGATCGAGCAGGAGGCCGACCGGATGAGCCAGCTCGTCGACCAGATGCTGCAGCTGACCAGCCTCGAACAGGGGCCCAAGTTCCGTCGTGATCCCGTTGACCTGCGGGCGATCGCGGCGGAACTGATCGCGGACGCGTCCGTGGTGCAACCGGATCGCCAGATCACCCTCGACGCCCCGGAAGAGGCGACCGTGCCCGGCGACGCGAACGCGTTGCGCCAGGTGATCGGCAACCTGATCACCAACGCCGTCAAGCACACTCCCGCCGGCACGCCCGTGACGGTGACCGTCCGCGGTGGCACGATCGCGGTCACCGATCACGGCCCGGGCATGTCCCCGGAGGTGATGGTGCGCATCTTCGACCGGTTCTACCGGGCCGAAGGCCGTACCTTCGAGGGTGGCACCGGCCTCGGCCTGAGCATCGTCCGGTCGATCGTGCAGGCGCACGGCGGCGAGGTCACGGTCTCCTCGGAGCCGGACGCGGGCAGCACTTTCACCGTCTCGCTGCCGACCGTCAGGTCTTCGTCAGACTACTGACAGCAACACGTCAGCTCCGCAGGGTTTCGTCGAGAACAGACGTGAAGGAGCTGTGATGACGGAAATCCTGTCCGGCGTTCCCACCCTCCCAGCCGACCGGGGCGACAGCCCGCTCGACCCGCCCGCCGGGCTGATCGCCCGCGAGCCGCTGAGCCCGCTGCAGTTCCACGGCGGGAAGACCGGCTGGCTCGTGACGTCCTACGCGCTGGCCCGCCAGATCCTCGCCGACCAGCGCTTCAGCACCCGCAGTGAGCTGCGCGGCTTCGCCCGGCGGGACGGCGAGCCGGACCGGAACATCGAACGGCAGCCGACCAAGCCCGGCATGTTCCTGGCGATGGACCCGCCCGAGCACGGCCGCTACCGCAAGCTGCTGACCGGCCAGTTCACCGTGCGGCGGATGAACGAGCTGATCCCGCGGATCCAGGAGATCGCCACCGAGCACGCCGAGTCGATGCGCCGCGGCGGATCACCGGCCGATCTGGTGCGGGAGTACGCGCTGCCGATCCCGTCGATGGTCATCTGCGAGCTGCTCGGCGTGCCGTACGCCGACCGCGCCCGGTTCCAGGACGGGGCCGGCCGGATGCTCAAGCTGACCTCGTCGATCGAGCAGATCCGCGCGGCCATCGCGGAGATGGAGGCCTACATCCTCGAGCTCGTCGCGGCCAAGCGCGCGAAGCCCGGCGACGACATGCTCAGCGGCCTGATCGAGACGGGCGAGCTGAACGACGGCGAGATGTCCCAGATGGGTTTCCTGCTGTTGCTCGCCGGGCACGAGACCACCGCGAACATGCTGGGCCTGGGCACCTACACACTGCTGACCAACCCCGACCAGCTGGCGCTGCTGCGGTCGGACCCGTCGCTGGTGGACAACGCCGTCGAGGAGCTGCTGCGGTTCCTGACCATCGTCCACTTCGGAGCGAGCCGGACCGCGCTGGAGGACGTGGAGATCGACGGACGGCTGATCAAGGCGGGCGACCCCGTGTCGATCTCGCTGCCCGCGGCCAACCGCGACCCGATGCGGTTCGCCTCACCGGGAAAGCTGGACTTCGGCGGGTCGCCGGCCGGGCACCTCGCGTTCGGTCACGGCATCCACCAGTGCCTGGGTCAGCAGCTGGCCCGGATCGAGATGCGGATCGGATTCACCACATTGCTGCGCGAGTTCCCGACCCTGCGCCTCGATGTGGCGCCGGAGGAAGTGCCCATGCGGTCGGACATGGCGATCTACGGAGTCCACAAACTCCCGGTCGCCTGGTAACCGGTTTGCCTCCGGCCCCCCGGAATCCAGCCTACCGGAAGCCACCGACAAAAACGTCTCACAGGGTAGCTGACCTGCGGAGACGCAATTCTTGTCGGTGCCCGCTGATAGGCTGGAAATCGGGGGCCGGAGGCAAAGCCGACCACAAATCGGCGGCCACCCACCGACTGACATCACCATGAGGCCCCCAGCCAACCCGCCAGCCACAACAATGAGCGACCACCACCCAGCGCGGCAATTCATCAGAGCGACTACCCCCAGCGCGGCAATTCGTCAAAGCGACACCACCCAGCACGCCCCACGACCAAAGCAAGCCACAGCCCAGTACGGTCGGCCACGGCAACGAGCCACCCCGCAACGCGGCCGATCTCCGAAATCAGCCGTCGCCGCAGCGTAGGCGTCAGCCGCGACGCAGCGCAGCCGACCGTCAGAATCTGCCCAGCACCGTGCGGCCGACCACCAGAATCAGCCGCGGCGCAGTGCGGCCGACCACCAGATCGAGCCGCCACCCGTCCGGCCGACCATCAGAAAGAACGGCTACCCCCAACGCGGCCGACCATCGGAATCAGCCATCGCAGCCGACCACCAAAACAGCTGCTGCGCAGTGTGGCCGACCATCAGATCGAGCCGCCACCGGTCCGGTCGACCATAGAAAGAACCGCCAGCCCACTGCGGCCGACAACCAGAACCAGCCGCAGGGCAGCGCGCTCGACGACCGGATCGAGCCGCCACCCGCCCGCCGAACAACAGAACAACCGCCACCTCACCGCGGCCGACAACCAGAACCGGCCGCAGCACAGCGCGCCCGATCGCCGGAATGAACCACTACCCGGTCCAGCCAAATGAGTAGCGGCCAGGAAAATGAGGGCGCTGGCCGACAAAAATCACTTGCTCCGAGCGGCAAGCCCTGCGATCTGGCCAAAGAGCAGCGCCCGGATACGAAAAATGAGCGGCCGGCCCGAAGGCCGACCGCTCATTTCCGCGAACTCAGGTAAGCGCCACTCAGATCAGGCCGAGGGCCTGCACCGCGTCGCGCTCCTCGGCCAACTCGGCCACGGAGGCGTCGATCTTGGCGCGGGAGAAGTCGTCGATCTCCAGGCCCTGGACGATCTCGTAGCCGCCGCCGGTGGAGGTCACCGGGAACGAGGAGATCAGGCCCTCGGGCACGCCGTACGAACCGTCGGACACCACACCCGCGGAGGCCCACTGGCCCTCAGCGGTGCCGTTCACCCAGTCGTAGACGTGGTCGATGGCGGCGTTGGCGGCGGACGCCGCGGAGGACGCGCCGCGGGCCTCGATGATCGCCGCGCCGCGCTTGGCCACGGTCGGGATGAAGGTGTCGGCCAGCCAGGCCTGGTCGTTCACGAGCTCGGCCGCGTTCTTGCCGTTGACCTCGGCGTGGAACAGGTCCGGGTACTGGGTCGCGGAGTGGTTGCCCCAGATCACCAGTTTCTTGATCTCGTTGACGCTCACGCCCAGCTTGGCGGCCAGCTGGGAGTAGGCGCGGTTCTGGTCGAGGCGGGTCATCGCGGTGAACCGGTCGGCCGGCACGTCCGGGGCGTGCGAGCGGGCGATCAGCGCGTTGGTGTTGGCCGGGTTGCCGACCACCAGGACGCGGACGTCGTCCGCCGCGTGCGCGTTGATGGCCTCGCCCTGCGGCTTGAAGATTCCGCCGTTGGCCTCCAGCAGGTCACCGCGCTCCATGCCCTTGGTCCGCGGCCGGGCGCCGACCAGCAGGGCGACGTTCACGCCG
Source organism: Actinocrispum sp. NPDC049592 (assembly GCF_040675465.1). Lineage (NCBI taxonomy): Bacteria > Bacillati > Actinomycetota > Actinomycetes > Pseudonocardiales > Pseudonocardiaceae > Actinocrispum > Actinocrispum sp. NPDC049592. The sequence goes on from NZ_JBFAPA010000017.1 coordinate 10,227, forward strand.
TCGAACGCGACGTTCGGGTCGTCGGTGATGTCGATGCCCGACAGCAGCGGGAAAGCACAGTCGTCCAGCTCCATGGCCGTGCCCTCGGCCGCCTTCAGGGCCGGGGTGATCTCCAGCAGCTTCAGCCGGACGGGCGTGTCCTGGCCGAGCAACTGGCCCGAGGCGATGCGGAACAGCAGGGCGTAGCCGATCTGGCCGGCCGCGCCGGTGACGGTGACGTTGACGGGGGTGCGGGTCATTGCCTTCCGATCCACTCCAGAGCGAGTAAGGGGGTCTCGGGCGCGACCAGCGCGGGCCTCAGCGCCGGGACCAGCCCCCGCAGGCTATCAACCCTGGAAAGCGCGGTCCCGCAGCGGTGATGGTGCTCTCATGGGTTCTGCGACACGCACCCTCGCGATGGCGCCCGCGACTGTCACCGCGGCGATCCAGCCGAGCGCGGCGCCGAGGGTGTTGGCCATCAGGTCGTCCACGTCGAAGATCCGGTACACGAACGGGGCGGTGCCGAAGTTGCCGCTCAGCTGGGTGATCTCGACCACCAGCGAGACGGCGAACCCGACCATCACCGTCTCCTGGAACGAGCGTCGCCAGACGACGATCGCGAGCACGCCCAGCGGCACGAACAGCAGGGTGTTGAGCACCACCTGTTCGAGTGCCTTGACGTCACCGCCTGCGAAGTCCAGCACCCACTGGAACGGCATCAGCTGAATGGTCTGCCGCAGCCGGTGCGCGCCGGGGCCGGGCAGCGGCAGGAACACCACGGCGAGCGCGAGCGTGGCGTACAGAGTGACCACCGCGCCCGCGGGCACGTGCCGCTTCTGCCGGAGAACCAGCTGCGTGACGGCCACGACCGGCCAGATCACGAGGAAGCCGATCAGTCCGAAGTGGATCGCGGTGGTCTGTGCCGTGGTCATGGGAACGACGTTATGGATCGCCGTGTCCCCTGACTTCGGTCGAAAAGCTCGCCGGTCTCGGCCGCTCGGCCAGGACCGGGTCAGCCGAATGGCCCGCCGGTGATGGTCAGCGCGACGAACATGATCATTCCGCCGAACCCGCCGTAGAGCAGGAAGTCGACCTTGCGGGTGCGCACCGCGAGCAGGCCGGCGCGCTGGTCGGACAGCATGATCCGCAGGATCGCGGCGACCAGCAGGGCGACGCCGATCAGGACGGTGCCCTGCCGCCAGTGGTACATCACGATCCGCACGAGCCCGAGCACCACGATCAGCATCACCGCGGCGAACGGCAGCTGGGCGCGCGAACCGTTGCCCTGTGCCACGGTCACCCCTGGGCCTCGGCGGCTTCCACGACGTTGGTCAGCAGCATGCCGCGGGTCATCGGCCCGACCCCGCCGGGGTTCGGCGAGATGAACCCGGCGATCTCGGCCACGTCCGGGTGAACGTCGCCGCGCATCCCGTCGGCGGTCTGGCTGACCCCCACGTCCAGCACGGCCGCGCCCGGTTTGACCATGTCCGCCGTGACCAGGTGCGGCACCCCGGCGCCGGCGATCACGATGTCGGCGCGGCGGATCTCGGTGGCCAGGTCCTTGGTGCCGGTGTGGCACAACGTGACCGTGGCGTTCTCGGACCGACGGGTGAGCAGCAGGCCCAGCGGGCGGCCGACGGTGACACCACGGCCGACGATCGTGACGTTCGCTCCGGCGATGGGCACCTGGTAGCGGTTGAGCAGCTCGACGATGCCGCGCGGGGTGCAGGGCAGCGGAGCGGGTTCCATCAGCACCAGGCGGCCGAGGTTGACCGGGTGCAGGCCGTCGGCGTCCTTGGCCGGGTCGATGCGCTCCAGCAGACGTCCGGTGTCGAGGTGCCTGGGTACCGGGAGCTGCACGATGTAGCCGGTGCAGGCGGGGTCCGCGTTCAGCTCGTCGATGACGGCCTCGGCGTCCTCCTGCGAGATGTCCGCGGGCAGGTCCTTGCGGATCGAGGTGATGCCGACCTTGGCGCAGTCCCGGTGCTTGCTGCGGACGTACATCGCCGAGCCCGGGTCGTCGCCGATGAGGACCGTGCCCAGGCCGGGTTCGATCCCGCGGGCCTTGAGCGCGGCGACGCGCACCTTCAGGTCCTCGTAGATCGCTTGCAGGGTCGCCTTGCCATCCAGGATCGTCGCGCTCACGCCGTCATCCTCTCAGAGCGCTCGGGTATCGCAGCGACAACCACCGCGACCAGCGTGATCACGGTACCCAGCACACTCGCGACCGTCAGCTCTGTTCCTCTGGCAGGAACCACGAGATCGAGCAGGACGGCTCCGCCGAGCTGACCGGCGACCGTGCAGAGGCTGAGCAGCAGCACACCGATGGCCTTGACCACGAGGACACCGCCGGAGATCACGAAGATCCCATACAGGCCGCCGGTGTAGAGCCACCACTCGGACGGCGCCCGCGTTGGCCAGCCGCGGATCGCGAGATCGACGACGAACGCGACGAGCAGCGTCGCCATCGCGACGCCGAAGTTGACCAGGGCGGCCAGGAACGAGTTGCCCGCGGTCTGGCGGACCAGCCCGTTCATCGCGCTCTGCCAGGCCAGCCCGAACCCGGCGACCGCGGGCAGGATGACGAGCCACACCTTCCCGGCGGCGCCGATGTCGCCGTTCAGGGAGACGACCACGGCGACCACCGCGATGGCGGCGCCCAGAATGCGCCAGCCGGTGATGGCCTGCTGCCCGCCCGGCCCGATCCCGGCCCGGTCGACGAGCAACCCGCTCAGCAGCTGCCCGGTCACGGCGGCGACGGTGAACAGCGCCACCCCCAAGGTCGATACGGCGATCCCTTGTCCCGCAATGAAAAGCGCCCCACACACCCCACCAAGACATTGCCACCACAGGAGTTCCCGTGTACGCAACCCATCCCGGAACCGCGCGATCCCCCGCCGTCCGCTCGAAGTCAGCGGAAGAACAACCCCCAACACAACCAACCCGCCCAGCGTGGAGATGGCCGCAGCGGCAACCCCATCCCCCAATCCAGCCCCCAACTGCCCGTTGACCCACCCCTGAACCGCCAACAACCCCCCGCACACCACCGCCACAACCACATACCCAACCTTCACCGCCCCATTGTCAGCGCCCACCCCAAGATCCACCGATCATGCGACCCGCATCACAGCCGCTCCCGGCGGACCCGCACTGGTGACAAGGCGACCACCACTCCGCCATACCCAACGAGCTTGCGAAGCCAGCCCCTTCGAACCCGCCCCCTCCGCCTGCCCACCTCCTCGCCTCCTGACCATCACCCTCGCACCACGGCAACCCTCGCCCAGGCGCAACCCTCGCACCACGGCCCCCCTCGCCCCACGAGCAACCCTCGCACCACGGCCCCCCCTCGCACCACGAGCAACCCTCCGCTAGCCACGTTCATAACCCCGCCGACGCCACCCACCCCAGTCCACGCTCACCCCCTCGCCCCAGCCCACCTCACCGCCCCACCGACGCCACCCACCCAGCCCACACTCACCCCTTGCCCCAGCCCACGTTCCCCCTTTGCCCCAGCCCACCTCACCGCCTCGCCCGCGCCACCCACCGCAAGCCAACGGTTGTGGCCACGTGCCCAAGCCACCTCACAGCCCAACCATCACCAGCCCACTCCACGCTCAACGCCCCGCTTCCCACCAGCCCACTCTCGCCACCAACCCACACTCACGACCCCGCCGACACCACTCGCCTCCGGGCGCTGGCCCACGACCCTGCCGACACCACTCGCCTTCGGGCGCTGGCCCGCGGCATCACTCACCATCGACACCCGCCCGCAGCCCGGGCATCACTCCCCATCGGCGCTGGCCTGCGCCCACGACCCCGCCAATGCCACCCGCCTCCCGTATTGACCCACGACCCCGCCAGTGCCACTCGCCTCCCGTGTTGCCCCATGGCCCCGCTGACACCACTCGCCCCGGCACTGGCCCGCAGCCGCGGCATCACCCACCATCGACACCCACCCGCAGCCCGGGCATCACTCGCCGAGGCGAACAAGGCCCGCTACCCCACCACGGCGCGCCGCCCGGAAACCGCAGGAGCGATCTCGCGACTACCGCCGAGTTCCCTCACCGCCCGCTGTCGCTCAGCGGCACCCGCTCGTCTCCCACCTCGTTGCCGTGTGTACCCGGCTCGGTGGCGCTGCGGAGCATGCCCGAGATGCCTCCGCTGCGATCGCGGACATGGCGTTCGGCGCGGCCCTCCATCGGCTCGTGGATGACGGGCGGCGCTGGGCTCGCCCCGAGTGAGCGCGACTCTGCGATCCCGAGGCCTGGGCGACGAGCGGCGGGAGTCAGGCGGGGGTGGGGTGGAGGGCGGGTTTGGGGGTGGGGATGAGGAGGGTGAGCAGGACGGCGAGGATGCCGATGGCGGTGGCGCCGGTGGCGGCGAAGGCGGGGCCGCCGTGGTCGAGGAGCATGCCGGAGCCGGGCAGGGCGATGAAGAACCCGGCGGTGGACGCGGTGGAGGCCCAGCCGAAGGCCTCGGCGCGGCGATCGGCGGGGGCGAGTTCGCCCAGGACGATGTTGGCGGCGGCGACGGCAGGCGAGATCGCCGCGCCACCGAGTAAGAGCACGAGACCGACGAGCCACGGCGACGCGGGATCGAACAACGGCGGCAGCACGGGGATGAGCGCGGCGAGGCCGACGAGGGTCAGCAGGACGCGGAACGCCAGCCGCGGCTGACCGGACAGCCCACCGGCGATCATCCCGCCACCGAACGACCCGACGGCCCACACGGCACCCAGCGCACCGGCGAGGATCGGCAGGTCCATGTTCCGCGCGAGCGCCACGATGGTCGTGTCCACGGTGAACAACGCGCCGACGAGGCACACCATCAGCCCGAGGGACGCGAGCACACCGGGAGCCCGGAGCAGACCCGTCGAGGAAGTCGCCCGGGTGGACGCCGGCAGCGGCCCGCCGTAACCCGCTGTGGTCAAAGCCCGCGCGAAGACCACCGAACCGAGTGTGGCCAACACCCCACAGGTCACGATGGCCAACGCAGGGTTCAACACGGCCACCACCGAAGCGGCTAACAACGGCCCGACCGCGTACAGCAGCTCGGTGAACGTGGCCTCGACGGTGTACATCGAGGTCAGCGCGCTCCCGGAGAGCATCCGCGGCCAGGTGGCCCGCGCGATCGGGGCGACCTGCGGGCAGGACAGACCGACGGTGAAGGCCAGGACGCCCTCCACCGGCCACCACCCAGCCGGCAACCAGCTGGGTAAGTACGCCACAAGGGTTAACCCGAGGCCATAAGTCACACCCGAGACCATCAGCTGGCCGGCGGCGCCGCGCTTGTCCGCCAGACGGCCGAGCACCGGCCCGGCCACGCCCAGACCGGCCATCAGCAGGGCCGCCACCACCCCCGCACGGGCGTACGAGCCGGTCCATCCGGCGATCAGAAAGGACATGGCGAGCGGGGTGCCCGTCTGGTGCAGCCGGCCGACCAAAGTCCAGGTCAGCAGGGCCAAGGCCTGCGGCACCCGGGCCAGTTCTCGGTACGGTCGAAGCACCCCGACACTGTCTCAGACCCCACCGACATTTCCGGAGCGATTACTCTTCGGGGCGTCACGGGTCCGGTTGGGCACATGGTGAATTCCGCATGTGCCGAACCGGCGTGCGAAAGGGAGGATGGGGATCGTGACGCAACCGACCCAGCTGGATCCGACCGAGCAGGACACTCTGGTCAAGCAGATCGGCCTGGCTCTGCTGCGGGCCTGCCCGCCGGAGTGGGAACAGGTCACGGTGCAGTACCGGGCGGTAGGCCGGTACCACGAGATGACCGCCGAGCTGACCGCGGAGAACGAGGAAGCCCGGCCGTGGACGGTCGCGCCCGACATCGCCGGCCTGTTCGGCCGGTTGCGCGCGGGCATGTACCGCGACGGCCGCGGAACCTGGTTCAACGCGCGCTACCAGCTCGACCGGCCGTCCAGTTACAACCTCGAGTACGACCGCGAGGAACCGCGCTGGAACACCCCTCCGCCGCCGCCCGCGTACGCCGATGAGCTGCGGATGTTCCAGCGCGACGAGGAGAACGTCCCCGAGTGGCTCTCGCGCCGGGTCTCGGCCGCGATGCCGCCGCCTCCGCCGCCAGGACAACCACAGCAGCCACAACCACCTCAGCCGCCTCAGCCGATGACGCCCCCGGGCGGCCTGCCAAGGTTCCGCGTCGCGCGCACGTTCGACGGGCTGGGCCCACAGGGTCGCCCGATTGTGAACCGCCCGCAGGTGGACGAACTGGACACCGAGGCCCTGCTGGGTTACCTCGATGACGCTCCGGTCGTGATGCCCAGCCGTGGCCTCGACGTCGACCGGCTCGACCCGGAGGGCCGCAACTCGGTGCCGATCGCGTTCCACAGCGACGGCACCTGGATCTGGCCCGCGTCGGTCAACTACTACCTGCGCACGTACGGCGTGAGCCCCGAGCCCGACCTGGTGGACCACATCCGCCGACAGGGTTTCGAGGTGCCCAGCGACATCGACGAGGCCGCACTCGCCGAGGCCGCCGCATATGTGTCGCGCGGCACTCCGCCGCCACCGCCCGGTGGCCGGCCCGCGGCACCGCCGCCTCCCCCACCACCACCGCCCCCGCCGTCGATGCCGGTACCGCCTCCACCTCCGCCGCCGCCCCCAGCGCCGCCGGCAGCGCCGCCTCCACCTCCCGTGCCGGTCGCCCCCGCGGTCAGCGCGCCGCCGCCTCCGGGCCCGGCACTCGGCCAGGTCCGGGCGAAGTTCGCTGAACTGGGTGTCCCGGAGACGGCGTACCGGATCGGCCCGCCGGTGGACCGCACGTGGACGCTGGAGCGTGTCGAGGACAAGTGGAAGGTCGGCTGGTTCGAACGCGACCAGTACGTCTCGCCGACCACGTTCGAGGACGTCGCCGACGCGGCCGCCTTCCTGCTGGGCAAGGTCCTGCTGGACGGTCAGCGCCCGCGCCAGGCGGAGCCACCGCCGCCACCGTTCGCCGAGACCCAGCCGCGCATGGATCCGCTGCACGAGCCGCAGCAGTCCGTGTCCTTGCCCACGCCACCGCCGCCTCCTCCGCCCCCGCCGCCTGTCGACGACGACATGGCCAAGACGGTCCTGTCGTTGCCGTCGCTGGCGTCGTTGGAGGACACCGACGAGCGTGAGCCGGTCTCGGTGCCGAGCGCGCCGCCGCCCGAGCCGCAGCCGACCGGCCAGCAGCACGCGGCCACCGCGATGATGCCGATGTCCGCAACCCGCGGCGTCGGGGCGCCCGACCCGGCGCCGTCGCGTCCGCAGGACTGGCCGATCCAGCCGCTGTACGGCGAGCCGCCGCTGACTTTGTTCCGCGGCAAGCGAATGATCGAGCTGCACCCGGGCACGGAGATCGACCGGTACGGCGACGCCGACGGAAACCTCACCTATGCCGTCGGCACGCCGTTCACGTCCCGCTCGCTGGTTCCGGACTGGATCAACCGCGATTACCACACCTACCGCGTGCAGCAGCCGTTCGAGGCGCTGACCGGAGTGGCGATCCCGTGGTTCGAGCAACCCGGTGGTGGAACGGCGTTTCTGTTGCCGCACGCGGTGGAGGACCTGGTCGAGGACGGGTTCCTGATCGAGGTCCCCGGACGGGAGCGCCCGCCGCACAACTGAATCCGCGTTACGGAGCCCCAGTGTTAACACCGTGTGGTCCCCGCTGATACTGCTATCGACGCGAAGCCGTTCGAGGCTTGGAAGCAGCGGGGAGATATGGGCGTTTTCGACAAGATCCGTGGCGAGTTCATCGACATCATCGAGTGGACCGACGACAGCCGGGACACCATCGTGTGGCGGTTCCCCCGCTACGAGAACGAGATCAAGATGGGCGCCAAGCTCACCGTGCGTGAGTCCCAGGTGGCCGTCTTCGTCAACGAGGGGCAGGTCGCGGACGCGTTCGTGCCCGGCATGTACACGCTGGAAACGCAGAACATGCCGATCATGTCGACGCTCAAGGGCTGGAAGTACGGCTTCCACTCGCCGTTCAAGGCCGAGGTGTACTTCGTCAACACCCGTCAGTTCACCGACATGAAGTGGGGCACGCAGAACCCCATCATCGTGCGCGACCCGGAGTTCGGCATGGTCCGGCTGCGGGCGTTCGGCGCGTTCGCGCTGCGGGTGACCGATCCGGTCGCGCTCCTGCGGGAACTGGCCGGTACCGACCCGCAGTTCCGCACCGAGGAGGTGGCGGAGCACCTGCGGCAGGTGATCGTCGGCAAGCTGGCGCCCGCGCTGGCCAGCGCCGGGGTGCCGATGCTGGACCTCGCGATGCACCAGGGCGACATCGGCGACAAGCTGGCCACCGCGCTGACCCTCGAACTGCACTCGATGGGCCTTTCGGTGCCCAGGTTCATCATCGAGAACATCTCGCTGCCGCCCGAGGTCGAGGCGGCCATCGACAAGCGCTCGCAGATGGGCGTGCTCGGAAACCTGGACCAGTTCACCAAGTTCCAGACCGCGAACGCGATCGAGAACGCCTCGCTGAACGAGGGCGAGGCGGGTGCGGGCGTCGGGATCGGCCTCGGCATGGGGCTCGGTCAGGCGGTCGGTTCCGCTATGCAGCAACAGTTCCAGCAACCGCAGCAGCCGGTTCAGCAGCCACAGCAACAGTTCCAGCAGCCGCAGATGGCTCCGCCGCCGCCGTTGCCCGCGCCCGCGGCCCCGTGGTTCATGGGCGTGAACGGCCAGCAGGTCGGCCCGTTCGACCAGAACCAGCTGTCCCAGCAGGTCGCCGCCGGGGCGCTGACCGCGAGCACCCTGGTGTGGCGCAACGGGATGAACGGCTGGGTGGCCGCGGGCCAGGTGCCCGAGCTGGCCGCGTTGTTCGGCGCCGTGCCACCGCCCCTTCCCCCATCACTTCCCCCACAGGCCTGAGGTCCATGAACGACTTACCAGCCCCGGCCGCGCACCACACCTACCCTTGCGGCGGTTGTGGTGCGCGCGTGCAGTTCGCGCCCGGCACGAACGTGTTGCGCTGCCCGTACTGCGGCTACCAGCAGGAGATCACCACCGCGGACCGCCAGGTGCGCGAGCTCGCGTTCGCCGAGCTGAGCACGTTGCCGCGCAAGCCGGTCGGCTCGATCGGCGCGTACACGTTGGTGTGCCAGCAATGCGCGGCCCGCACGGAGACCAACGAGGTCGCCAGCAAGTGCCAGTTCTGCGGGTCACCGCTCGTGGTCGACTCCAACGCCACCGGCCAGATCGTCGCCGAGGCCGTGCTGCCGTTCCGGCTGGACCGCGGCGGGATGCGGGACGCCCTGGGCAAATGGACGTCCTCGCGGTGGTTCGCGCCGGGAGCGCTGAAGAAGGTGCGCGAGGCGGAGTCCACAAAGGGCACTTATGTTCCACATTGGACGTTCGATTCGGCCACGGTGTCGCAGTACGTCGGCCAGCGCGGCGAGCACTACTACACGACCGAGTCCTACACCGACGACAACGGCAACCAGCAGACCCGCCGCGTGCAGCACACCCGTTGGTACCCGGTGCGGGGTGTGGTCGACCGGTTCTTCGACGACATGCTCATCCCGGGCAGCACCACGTTGCCGGAGAAGAAGCTCGCCGACCTCGAGCCGTGGCCGCTCACCGAGGCCGCCCCGTACCAGCCGCAGTACCTGGCCGGGCACTTCGCGCTGCGCTACGACGTCGAGCCGGAGCCGGCGTTCGAGCTGGCCAAGCACCAGATGAGCAACGTCATCCGCGAGGACTGCCGCCGGGACATCGGCGGCGACGAGCAGCGGGTCAACGAGGTGGCGACCGAGCACAACAACGTCACCTTCAAGCTCATGCTCCTCCCGGTCTGGATCGCGACGTACATCTACGCGGGCCGGACCTGGCAGATCCTGATCAACGGCTGCACCGGCGAGGTGCACGGCGAGCGCCCGTACAGCAGGCTCAAGATCGCGCTGGCGATCCTGCTCGTGCTGGCGGTCATCGCCGCGATCGTGATCTGGGTGGTCGCCAGCAAGCATCGCTGAGGGTGGTCCGGGGTTCGGCGCCTCGTTCCTTGCTCACCGAGTCGCGTACTCGCCAGTACCGGACAGTGACGGCCGTCACATGTGGATAACCGCTACGGCACGACCACGACCGGGCGTTTGGCGTCCTTGATCAGCATCTTGGGCACCGAACCGACCAGGCCGCCACCGTGGCGGGACCGGCCGACGACGATACAGTCCGCGCGGCGCTCCTCCGCGATGGCCTCCAGGCCGTGCGCGGGGTCGCCGCGGTAGTGCACGAGCTCCCACGGGATGCCCGCGTGCTCCAGGTAGGCCGCGGCGTCCTTGCGGATCTCGTCGACGAACGCCGAGGCGGCCTCGGTCGCCCCGGCCATCCCCATCGCCGTCCAGTACGCCGGGCTGGCGATCGGTTCGACGTAGACGAGCACCAGCTTGGCGCGTTCCCGCCGGGCGAGCCCGCCCGCCCACGCCGCCGCGTGCAACGCGGGCGGACTTCCGTCAACGCCCACGACGATCACGGTCGACCCGTCTTTGCCGATCTCGAAACCGCCCTCGGACACACCCGGATGGTAAGGGGGCGAGCGGCAAAGCACAGGTTGCGGTCACCAACTGACACGTTCGTAAAGAAACCGCAACTTGGCGCCACGCCCGGGATGCCCGGCCGCGACCCACTCGATGCGGCCCCGCACGTGCGCCTGGAAGTCGTGGTGGCCGTTGCGGTTCTGCGCCTCCGGGCCGGTGCGCGCACAGTTGTGCAGCAACGCTTTCAGCGCGTCGAACTCGGCCCGGGAGACGGTCGGCGTGGCGTTGACCACGAGCCCGGTGAGGCGCTGGCGTTGGTGCGCCGCGGCGATCCTGGTCTTGTCGGGCCGTACCCGGAACCCCTCGTCGGCGGCGATCCGGCGGACCCCCGGGAGCAGGCGATGTAACGGAAGCGTTTGCGGGCCGGAGAACGCGAGGTCGTCGGCGTAGCGCGTGTAGTCGGCGCCGAGGCTGCGCGCCAGCCCGGCCAGGCGTGCGTCGAGGCGGTGTGCGACCGCGTTGGCGAGCGCGGGTGAGGAGGGCGCGCCTTGTGGGAGGTGCTGGTACGCGAGGTGGTTGAGCAGGCGGCGCCGGACGTCCGGGTCACCGGCGGACGGCGGGGCTTCGATCAACACGTCTTTGGGCGTTCGCGTGGTGAGCAGTCCCGCCAGCCGCGCCGCCACGGGTTCCGGGTAGCCGGCGGACTTCAGCAGGGCCCGGACCCGCGCTCCGGTGACCGCGGCGAAGAAGCCTTCAAGATCCATCCGGACCACGAAGGCCTTGCCCGCGTGGGGTTGCGCGTAGGTGTGCGCCGACCGGCCGGTGCGGAACCCATGTGCGGCTTCGTGAACCGGCAGGGCAGCGATGAGGTGGCGGGCGATCCGGCGCTGGGCCTCGGCGAGCCTGGGTTTGGGTGCTTCGATCAACCTGAGACCGCCGGTGGACGTGGTCATCCAGCGATTCTTGTAGTGCCTGATCTTGCCGGCCGCGTGCCGGTTCCAGCCACGCGCGTCGGCCATCCAGTCCACTTCGGACGGTGTGAGGTCCAGCAGCGCGGCCAAGTCCGTCGTGGAGGTCCATTGTGGTACGCGTGGCCACCATTTGCGTTCCGGCGGACTTTCTTGCAGGGCAACCGGAAAGGCCATGATCTGGCGGGCGAGATCGGCCGGGTCGCCGAACGGGCGGGTCGGCGAGTGCTGGACGAGCAGGTCGGCCATGGTCTCGGCGGCCGCCGGATCCGGGTAGAGGTCCACCAGGCGCCCGGCGATCTCCGGACGGCGCCAGGGCCCGGCCAAAGCGAGTGCGGCGACGCGGAATGACTCTTGCTCTCTCCAACCGCGCGCACCCACGTCCGCAACGCGTACCGCCGCGCGTGGGGCGCCATGCTCAGCTGACATCGTGCACCCCGGGGTTGCCCCGGAGGGGCGTTGAACCCAACGCCTGCTCATGTCCGCGTCGCCGCACCCCGCCGAGCGTAACCGAGTTTCGATTGCGGACAAGAAGTGTCCTAAAGCGGCCATAGGCTGGTGCCCTGATCCACGAAGCTTCGGTGTTCCTGCAGGCCGACCAGGCCGCGGTGTCGGTGTTCAGCCGGATCGCGGACTGGGACTCGATGATCCCGCCGCTGTTCGACATGCCCGGAGCCGACGAACACCTGCCACTGCGCCAAATGGTCAACCACCAGGTGTACGACGACGCCTGGGTCCCCGACATGCTGGCGGGGCGGACGATGGACGCGGCCGGACGCGGCAAGTTCGACGGCGACCTGCTGGGATCCTCGCCTTCGTCGGCTGTGCCCGGATCGGGCACGCGGCGCAATCGGCGGCTCGTCAGGTCACCGACCGGGACGCGGTCGTGCACTGCTCGTTCGGCGACTGTGCGACATGGGAGTACTTCTGGCAGCTGAACATCTCCCGGTCCCTTGCGGCACACGAAGTCGCGCGCCACATCGGACAGCCGAGCCCGTTGTCGGAGGAGTTGTCGCGCGCGATGTTCGAGGGAACGGCGCCGGCCGCGGAGATGTGGCGGTCACTCGGGATCTACCGCGCCCCGGTCCCCGTCGGCGCGGATGCCTCGTGGCGGACCCGGTTCCTGGCGTTGACCGGGCGAACTTCCTGAGACGGCGGCGCCGGGGCGAAGTAGGCGCCGCCGCCGGTGTCACGGGGCAGCAGGAGCGGCACAGACCTTGGGGGGAACCGATCCTGGTGGACCACTGGGCAAGTGATCCACGAACCCCTCAACGTGACACCACAAGTACAGCAGCCACGCCTTGCACAGGTCTTACACGCCACTCAAGCCGATGAACCCCCCATGAAACCGCCCACCCCCACACTCCTCCCCCTGTGGACAACTCCCCACCACACCCCCATTTCTGTCACCCCTCCCGCGTAACGTGAAAACTGGGGGTCCCCCCACGCGGGGGACGCTCGTCGCGGCGTGGGCGGGGTGGGCGCGGCGCCCAGGTGGAGTGTGGGTGCGGCGGTCAAAATGCTGCGTGGGTGCGGCGCGAGTGGGTGTGGGCAGCGTGCGTGTGGTGGCGGGCGAGGGGGTGTGGGAGGTAGGGGGTCAGCGGAAGTCGCGGGATTTGGAGGGGATGCGGAGGTCGAGGTGCTGGAGGCGGTCGGCTTGGAGGCTGATGACGCCTTCGGCTTTTTCGATCACGCCGCGGACGAGCATGGCGGCGCTGGCCCGAGCAACCCGCCGGTACCGCGCCCACAGGCCGGGTGAGCACACGACGTTGACCATGCCGGTCTCGTCCTCGATGTTCAGGAACGTCACGCCGCCCGCGGTCGCCGGCCGTTGGCGGTGGGTGACGGCGCCGCCGATGAGGACGCGGGTGCCGTTCTCCACGTCCTTGAGGGAGGCGGCGGGGACGGCGCCGAGTTCGGTGAGCTGCTCGCGGACGAACTGGGTCGGGAAGCTGTCCGGGGACAGGCCGTTGGCCCAGACGTCGGCGACGGCGGTCTCCACGTCGTCCATGCCGGGCAGCATGGGCGCGTCGGTGCTGACGGTGGTGCCGGGCAGTTTCTCGGGGCGGTCCTCGGCGACGGCGCCCGCGGACCACAGGGCGGCGCGCCGGGTGATGCCGAACGAGCTGAACGCGCCCGCGGTGGACAGCGCTTCCACTTGTGGTGTGGTCAACCGGATCCGGCGGGCGAGGTCGGTCATGCTCGCGAACGGGCCGTTCGCCTCGCGGTCCTCGACGATCAGCTCGGCCGGCCGCTGGCCGATGGTGCGGATCGCGCCGAGGCCGAGCCGGACCACCGAGGTCTTGTCCGTTGTGGACAGTGGTTCGAGGGTGGCGTGCGGGAGGCTCGCGTTGATGTCCGGGCCGCGGACGACCACGCCGTGCCGCCGCGCGTCGGCGACCAGCGACTGCGGCGAGTAGAACCCCATGGGCTGGGCGCGTAGCAGCGCCGCGCAGAACGCGGCCGGGTGGTAGTACTTGAAGTACGAGCTGGCGAACACGAGGTGCGCGAAGCTCAGCGCGTGGCTCTCCGGGAAGCCGAAGTTGGCGAACGCCAGCAGCTTCGTGTAGATCTTGTCGGCGAGCTCGCCGGTGATCCCGTTGCTCGCCGCGCCTTCGTAGAACCGGTCGCGCAACCGTTCCATCCGGTAGGTGGACCGTTTGGAGCCCATCGCCCGGCGCAGCTCGTCCGCCTCGGCCGCGTCGAACCCGCCCACATCAACGGCGATCTGCATCATCTGTTCCTGGAACAGCGGCACCCCAAGCGTTTTCTCCAGCGCGGGCCTGAGCAGCTCGTGGTCGTAGGTGATGTCCTCCAGGCCGTTCGCGCGGCGGATGTAGGGATGCACCGAACCACCCTGGATCGGGCCGGGCCGGATCAGCGCGACCTCGACCACCAGGTCGTAGAACTTCCGTGGCTTCAACCTCGGCAGGGTCGCCATCTGCGCGCGGCTCTCCACCTGGAACACTCCGACCGAGTCCGCCTCGCACAGCATGGTGTAGATGTTCGGGTCCTTCAGGTCCAGGTTGCCGATGTCGACCTCGATGTTCTCGTGCTCCCGGACCAGGTCGGTCGCGTAGTGCAACGCGGACAGCATGCCCAGGCCGAGCAGGTCGAACTTGACCAGCCCGATCGCGGCGCAGTCGTCCTTGTCCCACTGCAGCACCGACCGGTTGTCCATCCGCGCCCACTCGATCGGGCACACCTCGCCGACCGGCCGGTCCGCGATCACCATCCCGCCGGAGTGGATCCCCAGGTGCCGCGGGAACCCCTCCAGCCGGCCGGCCATCTCCAGCACGACCGCGGGGATGTCGTGGTCGTTCTCCTCCACAGTGGACTGGACCGGTCCCCAGCGGTCGATCTGCTTGCTCCACGCGTCCTGCTGGCCGGGCGAGTAGCCGAACGCCCTGGCCATGTCCCGCACCGCGGACTTGGCCCGGTAGGTGATCACGTTGGCGACCTGGGCGGCGTGCCTGCGGTCGTGCTTGCGGTAGACGTACTGGATGGCTTCCTCGCGGCGGTCGGACTCGATGTCCAGGTCGATGTCCGGCGGGCCGTCCCTGGCCGGTGCGAGGAACCGTTCGAACAGCAGGTTGAAGCGGACCGCGTCCACGTTGGTGATGCCCAACGCGTAGCAGACCGCCGAGTTCGCGGCCGATCCCCGGCCCTGGCACAGGATGTCGTTCTTCCGGCAGAACCGGGCGATGTCCCACACCACCAGGAAGTAGCCCGGGAAACCGAGCTCCTCGATAACCTTCAGCTCGTGCGCGATCTGTTCGTACGCCCTGGGGTTGCGCTCACGCGGGCCGTACCGTTGCGCGGCGCCCGCGTAGGTCAGCTCGCGCAGGTAACTGTCCTCTGTGTACCCCGGGGGCACGTTGAACGGCGGCAGTTTCGGCGCGACCAGGCTCAGGTCGAACGAACACGCCACACCGAGCACCGCGGCCCGGTGCACCGCGCCCGGGTAACGCCGCTCGAACCGTTCCCGCATCTCCTCGCCGGACCGCAGGAACGCCGTCGCACCGGGCGGCAGCCACCCGTCCAGCTCGTCCAGGCTACATTGGGCACGCACCGCCGCCATCGCCGCGGCGAGCCTGCTCTGTTCGGGCTGGGCGTAGTGCACCGCGTTGGTCGCGACCGTCGCCAGATCGAACCGTTCGGCCAGCGCGCTCAGCTGGTCGTTGCGCATGCTGTCGCCGGGCAGGCCCTGGTCGGTCAGTTCGACGAAAACGCCGTCCTTACCGTAAATCCCGACCAGTTCCCGCAGTTTCGCCGCCGCCGCGTCGACCCCGGCGAGCTCCAGGGCCCGCCGGACCGGGCTTTTGCGGCACCCGGTGAGCAGGACGCAGTGTTCTCTGGTGTTCTCGTAGAGCATTTCGAGGTCGTACTCGGGTTTGCCCTTCTCCTGGCCCGCCAGATGACCGTTCGTGATCGTGTCGCAGAGCCGCCGGTAGCCCTGGAGATCGCGGGCGAGCAGCAACAGGTGCTCCCCCTCCGGGTCGGGAACACCGTTCTGCGGCGCGGAAAGGCCGAGGCTCAGCTCGGTGCCGAACACCGTGCGCACACCCAGTTCCTTGGCCGCTTCGGCGAACCTGACCACGCCGTACATGCCGTCGTGGTCGGTGATCGCTATCGCTTCCAGGCCGAGCAGCGCGGCCGCCTCGACCAGTTCCTCCGGATGGCTGGCGCCGTCCAGGAAGCTGAAGTTCGAGTGGCAGTGCAGTTCCGCGTAGGGAACGTGACGCCGGATGACCGGATCGTCACTCGCGCCAGGTAAGTTGATCTCCGACGGGCGGCTGTACGGCGCACGGTGATGGGTCCAAGCTGGACTGTCGCCGCCGTCACCAGCGTGGTAAGGCTTACCGGACAACGCTCGTTCCAGCTCGGTCCAGCGCACCGGCGGGTTGTTCCAGCCCATTTCTCACCACCTGCCGTCATTTCCCGGTTACCAGCAACTGCCCAACCGGGCAGACTTTGGTCCAATCGACTGCGGAAACTCTTCATTTGGCGCGTTCCCCGCGTCTACCGTCCAGCCGTGACTCAGAACCCGCAGGACCCGTACCGGCCGGGCCAGGGCCAACCCGGTGGTTTCCCGCCACCCGGGCAGGGCCGACCGCAGGGTCCGCCTCAAGGCCCTCCTCAGGGCGGCCAGCCGCCTTACGGCCAGCCCCAACCGCCTTACGGTCAGCCGCAGCAGCCGTACGGCCAGCAGCAACAGCCCTACGGCGCCCCCGGCGCCGGCGCGAAGATCCCCGAGGTCCCCGCCTTCGCCCAGAAGTTCACCGGCTTCGGCGCGAACTGGGGCACCGGCGGCGCGCGGCCCACGCTGCCCACACCCAAGAGCGTGATCTGGGCGTTCCTGCTCGCCGCGGGCGGCGCCGTGATCAGCATCCTCTACAGCATCCTGTACATCATCTCGTTCTCCGGGTACTACCTCGGCTTCAGCGGCACGGTGATCTTCCAGATCATCATCGCCCTCGGCCTGGTCGTGCTGGCCGTGATGATGCGCAACGGTGCCGAGTGGGCGCGGATCGTGCTCGCCGTGCTCGACGGCCTCGGCGTGCTGTTCGGCCTGATCGCGCTGTTCGGCATCGGCCTGGTGTTCACCGTCACCGGTGGCTTCGGCGCGGTGCTGCTGATCTTCCTGCTGGTCCAGCTCGCGGCGCAGGGCGCGACCCTGTTCTTCCTGTTCCAGCCCGACTCCAACGCCTACTTCAAGTCGGCCGCGGGCCCCGGCCCCGGCCAGCCAGGACCCCAGCACTTCGGCTGATCATCCATCGGCTGACGTTGCCGCGGGATCAGCTCGGCGAGCAGATCCTGAGCCATGTCACGGTCGGACCGGTACAGCGATGAGAAGTTCTCGAACATGTGTTCGAGTATGTCCCTGTGGGTCACCCGGGTCAAGTTGAAGGCGGTCGCGCGTGTCGCGACCGCCTTCACTGCGTTCATCCTCAGAGGACGGTCGCGAGTGGTCAGTCGTAGTGCGCGTGCAGGCGCCAGCCCCCTTGCGTGTAGGTGACCAGGAAGGCGGTTGTCGGGGTCGCCGGGCGTTCGGGCACCGCCGCGGTGTGCGGCTTGCCAGCGGAGGGCGCGGCGGAGATCGGCGTGATCGGCGCGGGCTCATCGGAAGTCTCTGACGGGGCAGAGGTGGGCGTTGTTGGGGCGGGGAGCGCGGAGGCGGTGGGCGTGTGGGAAGCAACAGAGGTGGGGGCAGTAGGTGTGAAGGTCTGATGGATGGTCGTGGCTGAGTTGGATTCGGGCGTGGAGGGCGGGCCGGTGTGAGAGGCGAGATGGGTGTGCACTGAGGAAGTGCCAGTTGTTGTGGAAATGGGTTCGGGGAGGGGCATGGCTGTGACGGGTCTGATGGGGATGGGGGCCGCGACGGTGTTGGAGGGGGCGGGGCCTAGGAGGAGTTGAAGATGGGCTTGGGGGTTGAAGGTGCTGGAGGTGAGGGCGGAGATCGGGGCTTGGTTGAAGAATGCGGTTGGGGGTAGGCGGGAGGCTGGGGTCGAGGAAGGTGAGGGGCGGGGCGGGGTTGCGGTGGATGGTCGAGGTGGTGCGGCGGCGGGAGTTGAAGTGGTGGTGTGAGTCAGAGGTGCGGTAGCGGCATGAGGTGGCGATGAGGTGGCGATGTCGGTTGAGGGCTCAGTGATGGCATGCGGTGGAGGTGAAGTGACGTCTTGGGTTGGGGAGGGGACGTGGGGTGAGGAAAGCGTGTGGGGTGAGGTAGGGGCGTGGGGCGAGGACAGGTTGTGAGGCAGGGAAAGGGTGTGTGGCGGGGAGGGATCGCGAGGAAGTGATGGGGCGGTGGTTTGAGGTGCGGGCGCCGGGATGGTGCGGGGCGAGGATGGAGTGATCGTGTGCGGGGAGGGCGAAGTCTGAGGCGGGATGGAGATGCGGGGCGAAGAGTGGGGATGAGGCGGAATGGCGGCGTGAGGTGAGGAAGGTGCGTGGGTTGAAGGTGAGGTAGGGATGTGGGCCGCGGATAGGTTGTGAGACAAGGAAAGGGCGTGCCGCGGGGAGGGATCGCGGGGAGGGGATGAGGCGGTGGTTTGAGGTGTGGGCGATGGGGTGATGGCGGGCGGAGAGGAGGTGTGCGTTGAGGGCGAGGTCTGAGGGCGAGGCGAAGCAGGGGTGTGTGTTGAGGGTGGGGTGATGGCGGGCGGGGAAGACGAGGTGTGAGGTGGGGTGGCGGCGTGAGGTGCGGAGGGAACGTAGGGCGGAGATGGGGTGGCGGTTTGAGGTGAGGGCACCGGGGCGGTGCGGGGTGAGGATGGAGTGCGGGGTGGAGATGGAGTGCGAGATGAGGAGGGCGTGCGGGGTGAAGTGGGGGCGCGAGGTGGAGTGAGGGTGTGGGGTGAGGGTGACGGAGGGGTGAGTGGTGTGGGGGTGAACGGGGATGAGGTGGGGGTTGGGGACGAGGTGGGGGTTGGGGACGAGGTGGGGGTTGGGGACGAGGTGGGGGTTGAGGACGTCGGGGTGGGGGTCGAGGTGGATGGGGTGGGGGTTGTGGTGGTGCGAGTGGACGTTGGGGTGGAGGGGGTTGGGGGTGGGGTCCACCAGTGGGGGTCGGTGAGCCAGGGGCCTGCGTGGGCGAGGATGTGGCGGGGTGGGCCGCCGTTGATGCGGATGGTGGTGGGTGGGGCGGAGAGGGTGTGGCGGGCAGTGAGGTGGACGGGGTGGTTGTGTTCGTCGAAGAGTTCGGCGGGGATGAGGTCGGGGAACACGACGGTGGGGGACGGTGCGGGGAGGCGGCCGGGCCACGGGAGGTCGGGGTCCGATGTGGACTGGCGGTCCTCGCCCCACGGCACCAGGCGGACCCGGCTGAGCGGATCACGCCCGCCCTCCAGGACGGGGGTGGTCACCCCCTCGGGACCGAGCAGGCCCTGGACGCGCACCATCGCCCGAGCGGCCCGTTCCTCGGCCTCGGCATAACCCTGGCCACGCCACAGATCCAGCTGCAGCGCACGCCCCTCGACGACCTCCTCCGGCTCAAGCCACAGCAACCGCAGACCGGAGGTCGGCCCACCCGCGCGTAACCAGCCGTCCAGCTGCCAGCGCACCCGGTCGGCGATCCCGTTGGGGGTCAACGGTTCCGCGCACCGCCAGACCCGGCCCAGCTCCTCGCCCCGCTCGCTCAGCGCGTAGATGCCCAGGCGGGTGCACGCGAGCCCGTGCGCCGCCAGCCCTTCGTGCAACCGGTCCGCGAGCGACCTGGCCACGAACGCCGCCGCGTCCACCCGCTCGACCGGCGGGTCCAGCTCGGCGCGGACCGACAGGTCCGGTGGCGGCCGGCGGCGCGCGGGTGGCCGCTCTTCCAGCCCGCGCGCCAGCCGGTGCGCACGCATCGCGTCGGCGTCGAACCGGGACAGCACGTCCCTTTCGGACAGCGACGCGAACGCGCCCAGCGTGCGCAACCCCAACCGCCGCAACAGGTCGATCAGCTCGGCGCGGTCCGGCCCGCCGGGCTGGTGCAACTCGGCGACGGACAGCGGCGCCAGGAACTCCGCGCTGCGCCCCGGCTCCACCAGCACCCCGCGCCGCGCCGCCAGCGTCGCCGCGAACAGCCCCTCGGCCACTCCGACCTGGCTCTCCACCTCGGTCCGCACGGCGACCTGGTCGACCAGTCGCTCGGCCGCGCCCTCCTCACTGCCGAAATATCCCGCCGGTCCCTGCGCCGGGACCGCCACCACGCCCGGCCGCACCACCTCGACCCCCACGGCCAGCTCCTCGACGGCCGCCGCCACCGCCTCGAACAGCCGCGCGTCCCGCACCGGATCGTCGTCGAACACGACCAGCTCGGGACACTTGCCCTGGGCCTCGCGCCGGCGCATGCCCCGCCGGACGCCCTCGGCCCGCGCCACGGCGGACGTGGCCACCACCCGGTTGGCGGCCACCACCGCCATCGGGACGGCGAAGGGCAGGCCTGCTACCGAAGCGGCCGCCACCACCGGCCAGTCCGGGCACCAGACCACGAGAGTTCGCATGATTCGAACATAGGTGCGGTTTTTCTGAGGGTCAACCGATGTCGCTCGAACGAGTGATCACCGGCATGAGCAGCTCGACCTCGGTGCGGCGCCGGTAAAACTCCACGTCAGGACGCTTGGGGTCGGCCCTGGCCAGCGCGTGCAGCTCCCGGAAGCCGGGGCCGATCCCGGAGTAGACACCGGGCGGCTCCCCCTCCAGCCGCAGATAGTCGCCGCCGGCCACCTCGCCGACCTCCAGCCCGAACCGGCCGGGCGGGTCGCCGGGCCGGATCCCGGCGCAGACGAGGTACTCCTGAGCCCTCTCGTCGAACACCCCGTAGAACCTGCGCTCCCGCAACCCGACCACGCCCTCCAGCTCGGCCCACGCCCGTTGCATGGCCGGTAGCTCGTCGGCGACCCGCAGGAACATGACCGGCGCCGCCGTCCGGGTCACCCGGCGAACGACGCTCACGTCTCGCCGTCCGCGGGAGCAGGGGGCGGGGCGGCGGAAAGACCGTCCGGGGTGAGGACGACCGAGGTCGTGACCGGGCGCGCGGCGGCGCCGCGGCCGCGCGCGGCGAGAGTCAGCCTCCGGGTGTGCAGGTAGCCATGGCCGGCGTCCATTCCTGTCCACTGGCTACGCACATGCGTGACCTCCAGGTCCGCCCCGGGCCACGGGCCGAAGGGGATGAGGACCGCGCCCCGGTTGCGGGCGCGGGCGGAGAGCTTGCGGGCGTTGGCGTCGGAGATCCGGCCCGCGGCCGAGATGACCACCAGGTCCATGCCGTCGAGCAGGGCACCGGCCACGGCCGGCAGGTCCGCCCCTGGCTGGGGCACCAACGCGAGCCGTGACACGGCAACACCCAGCTCCGCCGCGGCGATCACCCCGAGCCGCGGCAGACCGATCACGCCTGCCCACGACCCTTGGGCCGTGGCTTTGGCAAGCAGCGCAAGCAGCACCGTGACGGATCCGCGCACCGCCACCGTGCTGCCGCGCCGCAAGCCACCCCAGGGGAACAGTCCCGCCAGTGCCTCGGACACCGGCAGCACGCGTTCCCCGTTGACCGGTGTCAGGGCCAGGCCACTGGCCACGCCCACCCCGTCGGGCAGGACCATGGACTTCAGCGACGCCGCTCTCGTCACTGCCGACCCTGACACCGGAACACCTCCCGCACACCGAACGACCGCCGTGGGGAGCCGGCGCGCTTCGAACACCTGTTCGATCGCTGGAACCAGCTTACCGCAGGGTCCGGCCCGGTTGTCAAGCCGGTCACCCGAACGAGAAAAGCCTTGTGTCAGGCGGGATTCAGCTCGCCGTACGCCCCGACCAGCTGATCTTCGGCGTCCTTCAGATACGCCGCCAGCATGCCCTCGGCGCGGGGTCCGTCGCCGACCGAGATGGCCGCCGCGATCTCGCCGTTGCGCAACAGGTACGGCTCGTGGAACCGGCGCGGGTCGGACATCACGTGGAAGACCAGCCGCAGCTCGGCGAGCAGACCACGCATCAGCTCGTCCACCCGGGGGCTGCCCGCCAGCGCCGCGATCGCCTGGTGGAAGCGGATGTTCGCGGTGCCCAGGGCCAGCCAGTCACTGGACGACGCCGCCTCTTCGCCCGCTTTGACGGCGGACATCACCCGATCGAGCCCACTTGGCGGGGCGGTCAGGTCACGGACCGCGGCGCACTCGATGAGCCGCCGCACGCGGTAGATGTCGGTGACGTCCTCGACGCTCAGCACCCGCACGAAGACGCCGCGGTTGAGCTCGTGGGTCAGCAGCCGCTCATGGGTCAGCAACCGGAACGCCTCGCGCAAAGTGTTGCGGGACACCGCGAGCGCGCCGCCGATCGCGTCCTCGGCCAGCCGCGTGCCGGGCGGGAAGTATCCCTCGCTGATCCGGGTCCGCAGCACGTCGGCGACCCGTTCGGCGGTGCTCGACCGGCCGAGGAGGGCACGGTCGGCGGCCAGGCCGGACACTTCGGCAGTCACGCTGTACCTCCATGGCCACGAATTTCATCCATCCTACCTCTTGAAGGATTGTTGAACGATCCTTACATTGAACTCTCATACAACTCACCTGCGAGGTGCGTATGAGCACAACGACCGCGGAGCGGACCAGGCCCTTCGAGTGGTTCCGGTCGCTCGGCTCCAAAGGCAGGCGCGCGTTCGCCGGCGCTTTCGGCGGCTACGGCCTGGACTCCTACGACTTCCAAGTCCTCCCGCTCGGCATGGTGGCCATCACGGCCTACTTCGGCCTCACCAAGCTGGAAGCGGGCCTGCTCACCACCGTCACGCTGGTCGTCTCGGCGGTCGGCGGCGCGATCGCCGGGATCATGGCCGACCGGATCGGCCGGGTCCGCACCCTGATCATCACCGTGGTCGCGTACGCGGTCTTCACGGTGCTCTGCGGGTTCGCCCCCAACTACGAGACGCTGCTCGTGCTCACAGCCTTGCAGGGACTGGGGTTCGGCGGCGAGTGGGCGGTCGGCGCGATCCTGGTCGCCGAGTACACCAGCGCGAAGTACCGCGGCCGCACGGTCGCGTTCATCCAGAGCGCCTGGGCGGTCGGCTGGGGCCTGTCGGTGGTCGTCTACACCGTCGTGTTCAGCATCGCCAGCGACGACCTGGCCTGGCGGATCCTGTTCTGGACGGGCGCCCTGCCCGCGGTGCTGATCTGGTACGTCCGCCGCAACGTCAGCGACGCGCCCACGGCCGACGAGAAGCGCGTCTCCCACCACGAGCGCGGTTCGTTCAAGGCGATCTTCCAGGGCAACCTCACCCGCACAACGATTTTCGCCGCGCTGCTGGCGACCGGTGTGCAGGGCGGCTACTACACCCTGGCCACCTGGCTGCCGACTTTCCTGAAGACGGAACGGCATCTGACCGTGGTCAACACCGGCGGCTACCTGGCGTTCCTGATCAGCGGGGCGTTCATCGGGTACGTCTGCGGCGGGTACGTCACCGACTGGATCGGCCGCAAGAAGACGTTCGCGTTGTTCGCGATCCTGTCCGCGCTGCTGATCGTCGCGTACATCAACATCCCGGCCGGGGCCAACCAACTGGTGCTGTGGCTGGGTTTCCCGCTCGGCTTCTGCATGTCGGCGATCTTCAGCGGGTTCGGCTCGTTCCTGGCCGAGCTCTACCCCGCCGAGCTGCGCGGCACCGGCCAGGGTTTCACGTACAACTTCGGCCGTGCGGCGGGCGCGCTGTTCCCGACGCTGGTCGGCCTGGTCGGGCAGAGCTGGAGCCTCAGCGAGGCGATGGTCTTCGCCGCGATCGCGTACGCCATCGCCGTCGTCGCGTTGTTCGGGCTGCCCGAGACGCTCGGAACGGAGCTGAAATGACCCCCGGGGAAGCCAGGAAGCTGTTCCGCGCCGGCACGGTCGCGCCGACCAGCGGCTGGGCTCCCGGTTACACCCAGGCCAACCTGATCGCCGTGCCGCGCGACTGGGCGTACGACCTTCTCCTGTTCGCGCAACGCAATCCGCAGCCGTGCCCGGTGCTGGACGTGACCGATCCGGGCGTCACCTCGACCCCGCTGGCCGCCGACGCCGACCTGCGCACGGACCTGCCCAGCTATCGGGTGTGGGAGTACGGCGAGATGGTCTGTGAGCTGCGGGATGCCACCCGGTTGTGGCGGTCGGACCTGGTCGCGTTCCTGATCGGTTGCAGCTTCACCTTCGAGCACGGGCTGACCCGCGCGGGCATCCCGTTGCGGCACGTCGAGCAGGGCCGGAACGTGTCGATGTACATCACCGACCGCGAATGTCGTTCCGCCGCGAGGATGCGCGGCCCGCTCGTGGTGTCCATGCGGCCGATCCCGGCCGATCTGGTGGAGACGGCGACCAGGATCAGCGCCCGGATGCCGGAGGTGCACGGGGCTCCCGTGCACGTCGGCGACCCGGGCGGGCTGGGCATCAAGGATCTGTCCACACCGGACTTCGGGGACGCCGTCGACGCGCAGCCCGGCGACGTCCCGGTCTACTGGGCCTGCGGAGTGACCCCGCAGGCCGCGTTGATGGCGTCCTGCCCGCCGTTCGCCATCACGCACTCGCCCGGGCACATGTTCCTCACCGATGTGCCCGAGGACACCTACCGGATCGCGTGAACGACGTCATCCCATCTGACGAACTTGAAGTTGGTGCTGTCCCTCGGCTCTCCCGCGTTGTGACCGTCCTGGACGGCCAGCAGGCCGTTCGGGAAGCGGGGGCCGAGGTACGCGCCGCTCACGGCGGCACCGTCGGACTCCTCGACGCTGTCGGTCTTCCCGTCGCCGATGTGGAACGAACCCTTGTACACGCCCGGCAGCCGGTACGCGGCAAAGGTGTTGTCGCCCTGGCTGGACGCCAGCAGCAGATTCTGTCCATAGTGGATGGTCAGGCCCTCGACGTCCGCTGAGATGTGCTTGCCGCCGAAGCCGGGGTCCTGACCGGGCACGCATTCCTCGGTCGACGGGTCGTACGTGCCGGGCACACCGAACTCCCGCACCTTGTCGACCAGCATGGGCTGTCCGGTCAGCCGCGCGGACAGCCGCCAGATGCCGACGTCCTCCTGGCCCGCGTACAGCGTCCCGGTCCGCCAGTCCACGACCATGCCCTCGACCTGCGGCCCCACGCCCGGCTCGTCGCACGGCGACCACTTGGCCCCGTTCGGCAACGTGAACCGCCCAGGCAGATCCAGGGTCCGCACAACGCGATAGCCGTACTTCGACCCGTGCTTCTCGACCTTCAGCAGCGCCACACGGGTCGTCTCACGGCGGCTGACCACCACGTACGTCGACCGGTCGAACGGATCCGACCACGCCGCCAGGCCGTACACCGTGCGCTGCTCGTCCACTTCGGACTGAGAGGTGTTGAACACCCACGGCACGTCCGGCGCGGTGACGTCGGCGAGGTCACCGGCCCGGTAGAACCGGACCTTGTCGTTGCCGCGGTCGGAGACGATCGCCAGGTCGCCGACGATGTCGACGTTGTTGAACCGGCCGGGCTTGTGATCGGGCACCGAAGGCGGGGTCACGTGCTTGAACTGCGTCCCGTCGAGGCGGTACGAGTACAGCCCGCCCTCCTTGGCGGTGGCCACGACGATGCTGCGGTCCGGGCGGTGCGGGTCGACCCAGATCGCCGGGTCGTCGGCGTCCGCGTTGCCGCCCGCCTCATCGTCGAACAACGGCGGCGTTTCCAGTTGAGCCAGCACGATCGGCTGACTGGCGTACGCGGGCTGAGCGGCGGCCACCAGGACACCCACGGCAAGCAGGACTTTTCGCATTCCGGGCAGCCTTCCGTCGGTTTGTGAACTCTCAACGACAAGCAGGCGAACAAAACCGGTGCAACCCAAGAAGCTCACTCGATGCAACGAAATGACTCCGTCAGGTGTCTAGTTGTACGTGATTAACAAACGCACAGCTAGTGGCTTACTGGCCTCAGCGCTGGTCTGGGGTGCTGTCGTCCCGGCCGCGACCGCCCTGGCGGCGCCGGCCGCGGTCCCGGGGTCGCCCGGGACGATCACGTTGCTCACCGGGGACAAGGTCACGCTCGGCGGTCCGCACGGCGCCACCGTGCGCCCGGCACACGGCCGCGAGCACACCAGGTTCTCGCAGTACAAGGACGAGCTCGGGGACCTGCACGTGGTTCCCGAGGACGTCCTGCCGATGCTGCGGGCAAAGCGGATGGACCCGCGGCTGTTCAACATCACCAAGCTCGTGCAGAACGGCTTCGACGACGCGAAACGCAAGGACATCCCGCTGATCGTCAGCGGTGCGCCGAACATCGCCGCGGCCAAGGTCCGTGACCTGCCGAGCATCCAGGGTGCGGCCGTACGCGTCGACAAGGCCGCGGGACTGCGCACGTTCACTGCGGCGCAACACGTCTGGCTGGACGGGCCGGTCACCGCGATGCTGGACCACAGCGTCCCGCAGATCGGCGCGCCGGAGGCGTGGAAGGCCGGGTACACCGGCAAGAACACCACAGTCGCCGTGCTGGACACCGGTGTCGACGCCAGCCATCCGGACCTCGCTGGGGCGGTCGCGGACGCGCAGAACTTCTCCGACGCCACCACCGGCACCGACGACTACTTCGGCCACGGCACGCACGTGGCCTCGATCATCACCGGGCAGCACGAGAAGTACACCGGTGTCGCACCGGACACCAAGCTGCTCAACGGAAAGGTGCTCAACGACTTCGGCGGCGGCGCCGAGTCGTGGATCATCGCGGGCATGCAGTGGGCGGCCGACAAGGGCGCCAACGTGATCAGCATGAGCCTGGGCAGCTCGTTCCCGAGCGATGGCACCGACGCGATGTCGT
This sequence comes from Actinocrispum sp. NPDC049592, assembly GCF_040675465.1. Classification (NCBI taxonomy): domain Bacteria; kingdom Bacillati; phylum Actinomycetota; class Actinomycetes; order Pseudonocardiales; family Pseudonocardiaceae; genus Actinocrispum; species Actinocrispum sp. NPDC049592. The sequence goes on from NZ_JBFAPA010000017.1 coordinate 36,906, forward strand.
TGGCGGTCAACGAGATCACCGCCAAGTCGGGTGCGCTGTTCGTCATCGCCGCAGGTAACTCGGGCGGCGCTCCCGGCAGCCCGGGTGCCGCCGACGCGGCGCTGACCGTTGGCGCGGTGGACCGCAACGACAACCTGGCCCCGTTCTCCAGCCGTGGCCCTCGGTGGCTGGACGACGCCATCAAGCCGGACATCACCGCGCCGGGCGTGGACATCGTCGCCGCCAAGGCGACGCACGGCCAGATCGGTGACCCGGTCGACGCCACGCACGTCAAGCTGTCCGGCACCTCCATGGCCACGCCGCATGTCGCTGGGGCGGCGGCGATCCTGGCGGGTGAGCACCCGACGTGGAAGGCCGACCAGCTCAAGGCGGTGTTGATGGGCAGTGCCAAGCCGAACCCGGCGCTGTCGGTGTTCGAGCAGGGCGCGGGCCGGGTCGACGTGGCCAAGGCGGTCAAGCAGAGCGTGTACTCATCGCCGGGCAGCATCAGCGAGGGTGTGGCGCAGTGGCCGCACAACGACGACCAGCCGATCACCAAGACCGTGACCTATCACAACGACGGCACTGCGCCGGTCACGTTAAACGTCACCGTGGATGCCCACGACCCCAACGGGAAGACGGCTCCTGCTGGCATGTTCACCGTCACTCCCGCGACGCTGACGATCCCCGCGGGCGGCCAGGCACAGGCCACAGTCACTACAGACACACGTGTCAACGGGCCCGACGGCATCTACAGCGGTGTCGTTGTCGCCGGTGATGTGCGTACGCCGATCGCGGTCACGCGTGAGGTGGAGAGCTACAACGTCAAGCTGACCTTCCTCGGGTTCGACGGGAAACCCACGCCGGACTACGGTTTCCGGTTCGTCGACCTGGACCACCCCAAGGCGTACCTGCCGTACGACGAGTCCGGCACGGTCGTCGCGCGCCTGCCCAAGGGCCGGTTCTACCTGGACTCGTCCGTGCAGGAGCTCTCGACCCGCAAGCTGACCATCGTGGTCGAGCCGGAGTACGTGGTAACCGGGGACGCCTCGCTGACCATCGACGCGAGGGCGGCCAAGCCGGTCGGGATCAGCGTCGACAAGCCGAACGCCAAGCCGGGCCAGGCGACCCTCGGGTTCGAGCGATCCACCACCTGGGAAGGCGGCACCGGCAACTACTACGTCCTGGGCAACTTCGACGATGTCTACGTGCGCCCGTCGACGACCTCGTCCGCGCCGAAGCAGTTCAACTACTTCGCCGAGGCCAGGCTCGCCGAGGCGGACGCGCAGGGCAGCTTCAACAACAGCCCGTACCTGTACAACGTGCACAACAACACCGACGCCAAGGTTCCCAGCGAACTGGTGCAGCACGTGTCCGACAGCAAGCTGGCGAAGGTGCACTCCGAGCAGGCGACCACCGCGGCCGGCCGGTTCGGTGAGCGCGAGAACATGATCGTCAAGCCGTTGCCGTACACGCTCGAGGAGTTCTACACCCCGGACGTGCCGTGGTTCGGGTCGTTCGGCCAGAAGCTGAAGGCCGACGACTTCCAGACCGAGACCGGGTCGTACTCCGTCGAGACGCGCTCGTTCAAGCTCGGCCGCACGACCACGGAACGCTGGAACTACGGCGTTTTCGGGCCCGCTTTCCCCGCCGACCCCGGCCGTGAGTGGCGGTACGCGGGCCGCATCGGCGACCAGCTGGGCTTCGGCGTCGGCATGTTCACCGACCAGGGCAAGGGGCGCTACGGGTACTCGATGAACACCGGCAGCACTTCGTTGTACCGCAACGACAAGCTGGTCGGTACCCAGCCGTACGACGGGTCCGGCGTGTTCAACGTCGAGCCCGGGCCTGCCTCGTTCCGCCTGCACACCGAGGCGACGCGGGACCTGAATGTGTCCACAAAGGTCAGTGTGGACTGGACGTTCAAGTCCGACACGGTCACCGGGGACACGCCGAAGCCGTTCGGGCTGCTCGCGGTCCGCTTCGCGCCGAACCTGGACGCGCAGAACCAGACCTCGGCGGTGCTGCCGACGCTGCTGCCGATCACGGTGGAGAGCAACACCGGCGCCAGGACCAGGACGCCGGCAGTGCGGGTCTCCTACGACGAGGGCAAGACGTGGACGGCGTTGCCGGTGCTCACCATCGGCGGCCGGATGTTCACCCTGCTCGTTCACCCGAGGGGCGCGAAGTCGGTGTCCCTCAAGGCATCCGCGAGTGACACCCACGGCGTCACGGTTGACCAGACCATCATCAAGGCGTTCACGCTGAAGTAGTCCGATGAAGAGAAGGCCCGGTCCCGCGCGCGGGGCCGGGCCTTCTCTTCGTTGTGTCAGTGGGCGAAGTGGCGGGTTCCGGTGAAGTAGAGGGTCACGCCTCCGGCCTCGGCGGCCGCGATGACCTCGGGGTCGCGGATCGAGCCGCCGGGCTGGACGATCGCCTTCACGCCCGCGTCCATCAGCACCTGCGGGCCGTCCGGGAACGGGAAGAACGCGTCGGACGCGGCCACCGAGCCCTTGACCCGGTCGCCCGCCCGGGTGACGGCGAGGCGGCACGAGTCGACCCGGTTGACCTGGCCCATGCCGACGCCGACGGTGGCGCCGCCGGAGGCCAGCAGGATCGCGTTGGACTTCACCGCGCGGCACGCGCGCCACGCGAAAGCCAAGTCCGCCAACGTCTCCTCGTCCGCGGCCTCGCCAACGGCGAGCGTCCACTTGGCCGGGTCGTCGCCCTCGGCCTCGATGGTGTCCGACGTCTGCAGCAGCAGGCCACCGGAGACCGCGCGCATCTCGGCGCCGCCACGCCGGCGCTCCGGGGCGATGAGGATGCGGATGTTCTTCTTACGGGTCAACACGTCCACCGCGCCCTCGGCGTACGAGGGGGCCACGATGACCTCGGTGAAGATCTCCGCGACCTGCTCGGCCATGTCCACCGAGACCTCGCGGTTGGTGGCGATCACGCCGCCGTACGCGCTGACCGGGTCGCACGCGTGCGCCTTGCGGTGCGCCTCGGCGATGTCCACATCGGACACCGCGATGCCGCACGGGTTGGCGTGCTTGATGATCGCGACACACGGCCGGTCGTGGTCGTAGGCGGCCCGGTAGGCCGCGTCCGCGTCGAGGTAGTTGTTGTACGACATTTCCTTGCCGTGCAACTGTTCCGCCGTCGCGAGGCCGGCGGGGCCGCCGTGGCTGGACACGTACAGCGCGGCCTTCTGGTGCGGGTTCTCGCCGTAGCGCAGCACGTTCGAGCGTTCCCAGCTCGCCCCGACCCAGCCGGGGAAGTTGGAGCCCTCGTCGTCCGGCGCCAGCACGCTGCCCATCCAGGACGCGACGGCGATGTCGTAGGACGCGGTGTGCCGGTACGCGGCAACGGCCAGCGCCTGCCGGTCGGCCAGCTCGAACCCGCCGTCCCGCACCTTCTCCAGCACCCACTCGTAGCGCGACGGGTCGACGACGACCGCGACCGACGGATGGTTCTTCGCGGCCGCACGGACCATCGCCGGGCCGCCGATGTCGATCTGCTCGACGCACTCGTCGGGGCCCGCGCCGGAGGCGACCGTCTTCTCGAACGGGTACAGGTTCACCACGAGCAGGTCGAACGGCTTGATGTCGAGCGACTCCAGCTGCGCCAGGTGCTCGGGTTTGCGCGTGTCGGCCAGCAGGCCCGCGTGCACCCGCGGGTGCAGCGTCTTGACCCGGCCGTCGAGCGACTCCGGGAACCCGGTGACCTGCTCGACCGGGGTGACCGGGACGCCCGCGTCGGCGATCACCTTCGCGGTGCCGCCGGTGGACACGATCTCCACCCCGGCCGCGTGCAGCCCGGTGGCCAGCTCCAGCAGACCGGCCTTGTCCGAGACGCCGATCAGCGCCCGCCGGACTGGGCGCTTGGAAGATGTCACGGGATGCTCACCTTTCGTCCGTCCACAGTGCAGCCCTCGCGCACGATCCGCGCGAGCACGTCGACCAGCAGCCGACGCTCCACCGTCTTGATCCGTTCGTGCAGCTCGGCCGCGGCCGCACCCGGCTCGACCGGCACGGCTTGCTGGGCCAGGATCGGCCCGGTGTCCACGCCGCCGTCCACCAGGTGCACTGTGCAGCCGGTGACCTTCACGCCGTACGCGATCGCGTCGTCCACCGCGTGCGCGCCAGGGAACGCGGGCAGCAACGCGGGATGCGTGTTGATCACCCGCCCGGCGTAGCGGGCCAGGAACGCGGGCCCGAGGATCTTCATGAACCCGGCGGAGACCACCAGATCGGGTTCGTACTTGGCGACCGCGTCGGTGAGCGCCTTGTCCCACTCGTCCCGGTCGGCGTGGTCGCGCAGGCGGACGGTGAACGTGGGCACGTCCGCGCGCTCGGCCCGCTTGAGGCCCTCGATGTCCGCGCGGTCGGCGCCGACCGCGACCACCTGGGCGGGGTAGTCAGCCGCCTGGTCGAGCAACGCCTGCAGCAGGGTGCCCGAGCCGGAGACGAGCACGACGACCCGGGCGGGGGTGGGCGGGGCGAGCCGGTCGATCGGGTTCGGGTGAGCGCTCAGCGTGAACTCCTGGCCTGGTGGGGTCACCGCCAGCCTAGGTGTTCAGCTCTGGATCTTCCGCGTCAGGTCCGTCCTGCGCGGGCTCCTCCGGTTCGTCGTCCCCGGCTTTCGCTTCCGGCTCTTGGTCTTCGTCCGGCTCCGGGTCTTCTCCGGGTTCCTCCGCCTCAGCCGCGGGCTGGGTTTGCACGTCCTCGTCTTCGTCGGCCTCGTCCCCGGCGGCCGCTTCGGCTTCGATGGCGTCGTCGAGGAGGCTGCGCGAGGGGGCGAGGACGAGCCGCGGGCCGGTCCACCAGGCGACCGTTGCCGCCGGAAGCGCGATCCACAGCAACACCGCGATACCGAGGCTCCAGGGGTGCACACTCAACGGCGTGAAAGGGCCCTCCGCGAGCCGCCCGCCAGCTGCGATCCCGAGCCCCGCACACCCCAACGCCACGACCGCCGCCGCACCGCCGACTGCCCGCAGGCGCGCGATCGGGTCCTCGCAGGCGTCCCGCAGGACCCAGCCGACCAGCGCGCCCACTCCGAGGGGCAACAGGAAGACCACCGGCCACCAGGCGGCACCGCTTTCCGGAAACGCCGCCAGCAACGGCACGCGCGGCAACGGGCCGTTGGTGAAGTGCAGCGGGGTCGCTGAAAGGTGGCCGATCGACACGCCCGGTCCCACCGCGAAGGACGTGCCCGCCACCACCGCGTTCGGCAAGTAGGCGGTGGACAACAGGAACATGCCCACGCCGTCACCGATCCCGGGCAGGTCGAACATCCGCTCGGTGGTGGTCCACGAGGTCACGAGCCCGAACGCGACCAGGAGGGCCCCGGCGCCGAGCAACGCGACGAGGCCCAGCAGACCGGCGCGCAGGCCCCGGGTGACGAGGTCGTCGAACCGGCCGAGCAGGTCGTGGAAGCAGCCGCGCGCGGCCAGACCGAGGGTCGCCGCGACGCCGGAAACGACCGCGGGCACGAAGAAGCCCGCGAGACCGGACGCGTTCGAGGTGACTTCCGCCAGCACCAGACCGGCGGTCGCGTGGGTCGCGGTGATGGCGACGAGGATCGGGACGGTTTCGCGGACGGCGACCACCGCGAGCCGATCGGCGGCGTTCCCAGCGACCCGGGCGATCAACAGCATCATCGCGAGCGTCGGCAGCAGCGGGAGCGCGCCGAACCCGTGGCCACCAAGGGTAAGCGGGACCTGGTAGGTCGCGAGCCAGCCCGGCATCGCCGCGGTCAGCACGCCCGCCGTGGTCAGGTGCGCGCGGGTCGCCGTCGCGATCACCAGCGCCAACACCGACACCACACCCGCGTAGCCGACGAACAACGGCCACAGCGCGGACGTCAGCAGTACCCGGGCCCGGCCGCGGACGGGTTCATACGCCAGGTCGTCCTCAACGTCGGGCGGGTACAGGGACATACACCCACCCTGACACCGGCGCTAGTCCGTTCGGACCAAGGCACGCCGCCCCGTCAACCGATCAAGTGAACCCTGTCGGCGCTGCTCACAGAGTGTCCACATGCGACGGCGGGGTGGTCCGCCCGGGACCACCCCGCCGGTTCGTCCGCGATCAGTACTGCGGCGGCTGCTGCTGCGGGTACCCGCCCGGAGGCGTGCCCGGCTGGCCGAACTGGCCCTGCTGCGGCGCGAACGTGGTCTGCTGGCCCGGCGAGAACCCGGGCTGCTGCACGGTCTGCTGCTGCGCGGGGAAACCACCCGTCTGCGGGAAACCCGGCTGGGACGGCGGAGGCGGCGGGTACCCACCGTGGCCGTGGCCGTAGGGGTTCGGCGCCGGCGGCTTCACCAGACCGGTCTCGAACAGGTACGCGGTCACCGCGGCACCGCTCTGGATGATGCTGAAGATCAGGACCATCACACCGCCGGCGCCCAGGCTGGCCCCGGAGAAGACCTGGAACAGGAACCCGAGCGTGATGCCCAGCGTCACCGCGGCGGGCGCGATGCCGGTCTTCTGCTTCTCCTTGTCACCGGGCAGGATCGCCGGCGCCTGCAGCAGGCCGCCGATGAACAGGCCCGCGGGCACCCACGCGTCGAAGCTCGCGTAGAAGCCGCTGCCACTGCCGCTGACCGGCGCGAAACCGAGGAAGAGGATCAGCACGCCGAGGCCGCCGGCGACCAGCGCGAGGATCTGCGTGAGGCTCAGCTTCAGGCCGGCCCCGGGCGGGGGACCGTAACCGGGTCCTGGCGGGGACTGCTGCGGGCCTTGACCCGGGTAGCCGCCCGGTGCTCCGCTCGGGAAGGTCATCGCGTGCTCTCCTCAGCTGCTCGGGCACGATGTGGACACATATTTTCCCACCTTGGACGCAACGCGGCCCGGTCCGGTTCCCGGAGCCCCCGTTACTCCAAACGGGCAGGCCCGGACGCTACACCAGCCATACCCACACCCGCGTAAAGCCTCACCCACTCCCACCCCAACCCCCGAAAATGTCAGTCCCCCCGCGTAGCGTGGAAGTCGGGGGATCCCGGCCGAGAGCACCGATCTCTCCCTCATCCCGGGACTTGTCCACATCCCATCCCCACCCCCTCCCACCCCACACTCCCCTGATGTCAGCGTTGAAAGTGGGGGTCCCCCTCGGGCGGGGACGCTCGTCGCGGCGTGCGCAGGCTGGGTGGGCGGGTATGCGAAAGGCCGGGCACCTGGTGGTGCCCGGCCTTCCGGGTGGTGCTGGGTGGTGTGTCAGCCTTCGACGATGGCGCGGGCGAGGGCCGCGGTCTCGCTCGGGGTCTTGCCGACCTTCACACCGGCGGCCTCGAGGGCCTCCTTCTTGGCGGCGGCGGTGCCCGCGGAGCCCGACACGATGGCGCCGGCGTGGCCCATCGTCTTGCCCTCCGGCGCCGTGAAGCCCGCGACGTAGCCGACGACCGGCTTGGTCACGTTCTCCTTGATGAACGCCGCCGCGCGCTCCTCGGCGTCCCCGCCGATCTCACCGATCATCACGATCAGCTCGGTCTCCGGGTCGTCCTGGAACGCCTTCAGCGCGTCGATGTGCGTCGTGCCGATCACCGGGTCGCCGCCGATGCCCACGGCCGAGGAGAAGCCGATGTCGCGCAGCTCGTACATGAGCTGGTAGGTCAGCGTGCCGGACTTGGACACCAGGCCGATCTTGCCGGGGCCGGTGATGTCCGCCGGGATGATGCCCGCGTTGGACTTGCCGGGGGAGATCACGCCGGGGCAGTTCGGCCCGATGATCTGGGTCTTGTTGCCCTTGGCGACAGCGTGCGCCCAGAAGTAGGCCGAGTCGTGCACCGGGATGCCCTCGGTGATCACCACGGCCAGGCCGATCTCGGCGTCGATCGCCTCGAGCACGGCGTCCTTGGCGAACTTCGGCGGAACGAAGATCACCGAGGTGTCCGCGCCGGTCTTCTCGATCGCCTCGGCCACCGAGCCGAACACCGGGATCAGGGTGCCGTCGATGTCGGCCTCGGTGCCGGCCTTGCGCGGGTTCACGCCGCCGACGATGTTCGTGCCCGACTTGAGCATCCGCTTGGTGTGCTTGGTGCCCTCGGAGCCGGTCATGCCCTGGACGATGACCTTGGAGTTCTCGTTGAGGAAGATGGCCATCTGTGTCACGCCCCCGCAGCAGCAAGTGCGGCGGCCTTGTCGGCCGCGTTGTCCATGGTGTCGACCTGCTCGAGGCCGGGCAGCGCCGCCTCGGTGAGGATGCGCCTGCCCTCCTCGGCGTTGTTGCCGTCCAGCCGGACCACGATCGGGCGGCTGACCGCCTCACCGCGGGACTCCAGCAGCTTGAAGGCCTGCACGATGCCGTTGGCGACCGCGTCGCACGCGGTGATGCCGCCGAACACGTTCACGAAGACGCTGCGCACGTCCGGGTCGGACAGGATGATCTCCAGCCCGTTGGCCATCACCTCGGCCGACGCGCCACCACCGATGTCCAGGAAGTTGGCGGGCTTGACGCCGCCGTGCTGCTCGCCCGCGTAGGCCACGACGTCCAAAGTGGACATGACCAGGCCCGCGCCGTTGCCGATGATGCCGACCTGGCCGTCGAGCTTGACGTAGTTGAGGTCCTTGGCCTTGGCCGCGGCCTCCAGCGGGTCCTCGGCGGCGACGTCGACCAGGTCGGCGTGCGCGGGGTGCCGGAACGCCGCGTTCTCGTCCAGCGTGACCTTGCCGTCCAGCGCGATGATCTGGTCCTGCGGGTCGCGGACCAGCGGGTTCACCTCGACCAGGGTGGCGTCCTCGGCGACGAAGGCGTCCCACAGCTTGACGATGACCTCGGCGACCTTCCCGGCCACGGCCTCGGGGAACTTCGCCTGCGCCACGATCTCGTTCGCCTTGGCCAGATCCACGCCCTCGATCGGGTCGATCAGGACCTTGGCCAGCGCCTCCGGCTTGGTGGCGGCCACCTCCTCGATGTCCATGCCGCCCTCGACGGACGCCATGGCGAGGAACTTGCGGTTGGCCCGGTCGAGCAGGAACGAGAAGTAGTACTCCTCGGCGATGTCCGACGCGGGCACGACCAGCACCCGGCGGACGATGTGGCCCTTGATGTCCAGGCCGAGAATCTGCTGTGCCTTGGCCTCGGTGTCGGCCGGGTCGTCGGCCAGCTTCACGCCACCGGCCTTGCCGCGGCCACCGGTCTTGACCTGGGCCTTGACCACGACGGTCTGGCCGAGCTCGGCCGCGATCGCCTTGGCGTCTTCGGGGTTGTCGGCCACGGAGCCCGGCAGTACCGGCACTCCGTGGGCGGCGAAGAGGTCCTTCGCCTGGTACTCGTACAGGTCCACTGAGAGCTCCTGCTCCACCATATGCGCACTGCGTTGGACGCAAAGACCCTAGCGAGGTGTTTCGCAGGCCGGGGCGCCGGACCTGGTGAGGTCGGTCACCGCATGTGACCGGGCGCCGCGGTCAACCGAGTTTCCCGGCCCACGCGACGACGTGATCTGCCGCCCCTGTCTGGAAAACCGCCGCCACACCGGCTTGCCGCAGGTCCGGCTCGTCCTGCGCGGCAGTGGCGAACACCACGACTTCGCGGGCGGCCTCGGCCGCAAGCCGACGCTGCTCGTCGGTGCGTACGGCGAACCCGACCGCGCGCACGTCCTCCTGCGCCGCGGTGATCACGACCTCGTCGGCGGTGCCCGCGGTTGTGTAGACGACCTCAGCGCCCTCGTCGCGCAGCGCGCGGGCGAGCGCCCGGGTGTCGTGGTCGTCCGGGTCCAGTTCGACGAGCAGCAGCCGGATCATCGGCGGTCGGTGTGCACCGCCAGCGCCACGAACGCGCTGATGATCAACGCGGCGATGCAGGCGAGCGACAGCCACGTCCCCGCGGCGATGCTCGCGTCCTCCGCACGGGCGCTGGTCATCGGGTACTCGAGAACGTGCACGCCGACGACCGCGGCCGCGCCGAACAACAGCGCCGCCGCACGCGAAGGACGGCTGCGCGTGGCAGCCCCGGCGACCAAGGTCACCGCGATCAGCGCGAGCCACAGACCCCACGACGCCAGCCTGAAGTTCGCCACCAGACCCGGTGCCACGAACGTCTCAGCGCGCATTGTGGGCAGGGCGAAGGCACCGATGGCGAACAACACCGCCCCGGCGGCCGGGGCCGCCAGGATCGTGTTCGTCGTCCGCTCGGTGAGGTCGACGTCCTCGCGTTCGATGCCGCCCGCCACGGCCGCGACCAGCCCAGCGGCCGTGGAGACCAGGAGGGCCAGCACCGTCCACACCACACCGGCGCCGGACTGGATCGCGTGGCTCGTGCCGGTCGCCGTCGCCGCCGCTTCGAGCGCGGGCAGCCCGGCCAACGGGATCGCCACCCAGCCGACGCTCAGCACCGGGCGCACGACCCCCGCGATCGGCCGGATCAGCAGCAGGACGCCCACCGCGATCAGCAGGACCGCGGCCGGGACCAGCAACCGGTTCGCGTAGGTCTCCGGGTTCACGCCGGACAGCAGGATGGAGATGTCCGTCTGGCTGATCGGCGCGTCCGTCGGCACCTCGACGACGAACAAGTTCGTGGTGCGGCCGAGGATCGCGAACACACCGGCCACGATCGCCAGCACGCCCGCGGCCAGGTGCAACCGGTTGGCGTTGCGCTCCACCGGTTCGTCGTGGTGCGCGCGGCGCCACGGCACATAGCCCGCGGGCCACACCGCTGTCGCGAGCATGCCGACCGCTCCGGCCGTCGCCCAGTAGGACCGCCAGTCGGTGTGCAGCCAGTCGACGGCCATGCCCGCGATCTGCACCGGCAGCACCGCGGCCAGCACCGCCAGGCCGAGCCCGGCCAGGATGCCGCGGCCGAACTTCGCGGAGCCCGCCGTGCCGGCGAGCACGCTCCCGAGCAGCACGGCCACGACGACCAGCAGGCCGCCGACCATCACGACGGTCGACCCGTTCAGCAGGTCCCGCGCGAGCAGGAAGGCGTTGTCGGATGTGTAGGCCGGCATCAGCAGCCCGAGCGCGGCCAGGCCACCGAAGGCCAGCCCGCCGCCGAGCAGCTGCTTGCGTTGGCCGTTGTCCTCTTCGAACTCGGCCGCGACCGCCGTCCCGGGCACCGATCCGGCGCGGACCAGCACCAGCGCGCCCGCGGCCAGGGCCAGCACGTGCCCGGCGATGAGGAGCCAGGTCCCCACGCCGGTGTGCGGCGGCTGCAGGCTCGTCGGCACGGCCAGCTCCGGCCGGGGCGCGACCAGGCCGTCCACCGCGAACTGCAGGTCGTTCACCGCCTGCCCGAGTCCGAGCAGGCCGGCGCCGGTCAGCACTCCCGCGGCCCCGATGGGGCGCCCGGCGGCCACCAGGCCACCGGCCAGGACGACCGGGAGCACCGCGAGCAGCACCAGGACGAAGCCGCTGCTGTACGCGGCGCCTGGATCCGGGTCCAGCACACCGAGGAGTGGTCCGGCTGCGGTCAGGACGGCTCCGCACGCCGCGACGATGATCGCGACCCGCAGCAACAGCGGTGCGGGCAACCGGGTGGGCGGCTCGGCGGCCGGCGCGGTGTCGCGCCCGGCGGCCTCCGGGTCGTCGGCGGCCGGGTCAGATGCCCGCCGCGACGGCCGGTTCTCCGAAGATCGGGTCCGGGAACTCATCGCGCCCAACCTAACAAGGTCGTGCGGTCCCGCCGAGACGGCATCACGGTCGGCCGTCCCTGTCCGGACAGGTCGGCTCAGTTCGCAGGTGGTCTCCTCTCCGGTATGCATGCGGCGAAATTTCTTGGCGGCACGCGGGCAACTGTTATGGAATGTCCGGCGGCGCAGTCCGTGGAACGCCGCTTTTGCCCAAGGTGTCCGCCTTGCCGGGTTGTCACCAGGGCCGCAACCGCCCGGTTGGCGTAACGCAGGTCACATCCTGTCGTGTTATGTCGCCTTAACTTTGGGTAATAACCACTGCATATCAACTTTCGGCGGCAACCTGAACGGCACAACGCGCGTCAGGGAAGTTGCCGTGGGCTGTCTCCCTTCGTTACTGTCCCCGGGTCCGTTGTCACGGTCCGGTCACGGCTGGACGGAGTGGTGCCCCGAGCCACTCACCCGGGATCCCCCGCCCGGTGTCCACGCCAGAGCTCGTCCCCGCGAGCCGAGGTGCGCCCGCCCGGATCTCCCCGAGGCAGAAGGGCAGGCTTTGTCTCAGCACCGCTCCCCCGGCGGCCAGAAGCAGTCTGCGGTGGTCATCGAGGCGCTCGAACGCACCTCGGAGGATGACCGTCGCGGCGGACGTGGAGTCCACCGGCTCCCCGCGCCCCCTCCGGCCCTGCGCGGCCGCGTGGTCGTCGCGGCCGTCGCTCTCGGCGCTTTCGCCGCGGCCGCGGCCGGCCAGACCCTCAAGGGTGGCGCCGCGACCGCGAGCGACGACATCGCTCCCCTGACCGGCACTGACGCCGCCGCCGCGTTCGGCGGTGTGGGTGGTGAAGGCTCCTCCGCTCCCGAGATCCTCACGGTCGCCCGGACGACCGACGGCGGCGTCGAGGCCCAGAAGCTGACCCAGAGCGCGCAGCTGCTCGCCAACCGCACGGCCAAGGAGACCGCCGACAAGCTCGAGGCGTCCCGGCCCAAGTACGTCAAGCCCGCCCAGGGTGTGTTCACCTCCGGCTTCGGCTACCGGTGGGGCACGACCCACTTCGGCATCGACATCGCCGGCGTGTTCGGCTCGCCCATCGTCGCGGTCACCGACGGCGTGGTGATCGAGGCCGGTCCGGCCAGCGGGTTCGGCCTGTGGGTGCGCATCCAGCACGCCGACGGCACCATCAGCGTCTACGGCCACATGGACTCCATCACGGTCAAGGAAGGCGCCCGGGTCAAGGCCGGCGACCAGATCGCCCGGATGGGTAACCGCGGCCAGTCCACCGGCACCCACTGCCACTTCGAGATCTGGGACGCCAGCGGCCGCAAGATGGACCCCAAGCCCTGGCTCGCCGCGCGCGGCATCCAGCTCTGACCCCACCCAACGGCACGGTGTCCGCGACGCGGGCTGCTTGCTCGAGATCTCATGCTGAGCCACGGCGACGTCCATGACGCCTTGCGGAGCTTGGTCGACGCCGGACTCCCTGTGTGACCGACTGCCGCTGAAGACGGACTTTTGCCAGTCCGCAGCCTGACGGCGGAATGTGCGTGGCGTGTACACGAACGCCGCAGCGCCAAGTGCCGTGGACCCGCCTTCCGCGCCGGCTCGCAGAATCCGCTTGCCGGACGGGGATCCACGATCGACAGGTCCACCGGCTCGAGCGACCGCTGCCTTCTTCCTTGGGCCACCGGCGAACTCCGCCCCGGAAAAGGTGCGCTGCAGGCATGGGAGAGCCGCGATACCAAGGGCCGCCTGGCATTCCGACGACCTGCCCGTGTCGGCGGCACCGCACAACTCGCCTGTCTCCCGGCTGATCGGGTGGTGGAGGAAGGCACGCTCGCCATAGTCGGTCGGCGAGGCAGTTCGATGTCCTGCTGCCGCGCATCCACGCACCAGGGCGATCCAGCTGAGCTCGGCGACAGCTGAGCAGTACACGTGCAGGCGACATCGACGGGCCGCGATGCCAAGGCACGCAGCAGTTTCCGACCGGTGGCCCACAGCGTCGGCAGGTCAAAGCTCGCTGGTGGCTCGCTCAGGTCCACACCGGAATGCCACCATGCCAAGGGAAGCGCAGCCTTCAGGGCTGGCAGCCGCGGTGACGACGGACCACAGTGAACTGACAACTGTGCAGAATGTGCCTGGGCGACAAGGGATCTCAGGGCAAGGACGGCCGTCCGCACCACGACGGATGTCGCTCGCGCACGGCGGAGATCAGGGAACGAAGATGGCTGTGGCGACCTTCCAGACTGGACACATTCCTGGTGTGCGGCAGACGGGACAGCGGTTGGTGCGGCGCGTGGCGGTGGGCGTGTGGAGGTCGAGGAGGGTTCGCCAGGCGGTGGTGAGGCGGTGGAGCTCGACGGCGGTGCGGGCCGGGTGAGTGGTGGCGGCGAGGCGGTCCACTTCGTCCAGATGGCCGCGAACGCGCTCGTCCAGCGCGCGGAACAGGATCTCGTCCACTGTGCTGCCCTGTGCTTGGTGATCTGCATGTCCGGAAGCTAAGCACAGGGGTCTGACAATTTCGGAACACCTGAGCGAGGGCCGGTTCGATCCCCGGCCCCCGGTCGTCGACTCAGTGAGTGGCTGTGGCGGCCGCGCCGTCGGCGGCGCGCTTGAGGACCTTGCGGCCGTAGACGTAGCGGGCGACGCGGGCCACGCCGTGGTTGACGATGGTCTGCGGCAACGGCATCGGCCGCAGGACGTCCACGATCAGCACGATGCGCTCACCGGTGCTAGTGTTGGTGACCTCGTGGTTCCAGCTGTCGTCGAACAGCACGCTCTGCTGCTCCTGCCAGGTGTACCACTGGTCGTGCACGCGGATCCGCGGCGGCGAGTCCGGCGGAACGATCAGGCCGAGGTGGTAACGCAGGTAGCCGCAATACGGGCCCTCGTGCTCCGGGATCGACTTGCCCGGCTCCAGAATCGAGAAGAACGCCTGGAAGACATTCGGGATCGAACCGACCAGAGCGGCCGTCTTGGGGCACTTGGAGGCATTCGGCTCGGCCCGCTCGCCCATTGCCCACAGGTAGTAGATCTTCCACTCCTTCGGCGTGACGTTGGAGATGTCCGCCTGGTCCGGATCAAGATCGTGATACGCGGGCAGAACGTCCCGATTCTTCAACACCTCCTCCAGTTCGGCCCGGATGTCCGAATACCCGTTGTCGAGTCGCCGCAGGGCCGGGTAGGTCTGGTCGATGTCGAACATGACCGGCCGCTCGGGCCCGCCCGCGGTGCGCTTGAACCAGTTACTGACTGCGTCCTGGATGGGTTTGGTGTTCACGAATTCTCCGTAACGCGCGTTAGTACCTCGACTCGGAAAGGTTCCCCCGAGATTCCAAGAACAGATCTTGAACCCGTCGGGGGCCGCACGCATCCGGGAACACCCGTAAGGAGTCCCTGAGTCTTCGGTCAGCCTAGAGTTTGACCAGGGGAACGCTGCCGATCAGCATCAGCCGGATTGTGCCCGCGCTGCCGAAATCGATGGTCGCCGTGGCGCGCGGGCCGGTGCCGTCGGTGGCCACCACGGTGCCCAGCCCGTACTTGTCGTGATTCACCCGATCGCCTGCTTCCAGCTTCAGCGCGGGCACGTCCTTCCACCCCTTGAACGAGGTGGTCTTCATGCCCTGCGCGGCGATCCGGGCCTGCGCGGAGTCCGAACCGGTGCGGCTCCACGTGGTCGCCGCGGACGGACCCGACGACCGGCGCACCGGCGCCATCCGCCGCCAGTCCAGCAGCTCGGCCGGAATCTCGTCCAGGAACCGGGAAGCCGGGTTGGTCGACGGCTGCCCCCACGCGGACCGCGTGATCGCGCGCGACAGGTACAGCCGTTCGCGCGCACGCGTGATGCCGACGTACGCGAGGCGCCGTTCCTCGGCCAGCTCGACCGGGTCGCCCAGGGCCCGCTGGTGCGGGAAAACCCCGTCCTCCCAACCGGTCGAGAACACCACCGGGTACTCCAGGCCCTTCGCGGTGTGCAGGGTCATCAGCGTGACCACCCCGTCGGACTCCGCGTCCGGCACCTGGTCGGCGTCCGCGACCAGCGACACCCGCTCCAGGAACGCCTCGAGCGAACCCTCCTGCGGCGCGGTCTCCTCGTCGTCCACCGGCGGCGGGGACTGGGCGAACTCGCGCGCGACCGTGACCAGTTCCCGCAGGTTGTCCAGCCGGGTGGCGTCCTGCGGGTCCTCGCTCTCCTCCAGCTCGGCCTGGTAGCCGGTCTGGTCGATGACCGCCTCGAGCAGCTCGGCCACGCCAAGCCCGTCGTCCAGCTGGGACCGCAACGAGTCCAGCAGCTCCACGAACCCGGCGATGGCCTTCTCCGACCGCGGGTTGAGCAGCGGCACCTGACCGGTGACGGCCTTGCGCATGGCCGCGTTGAACGAGATCCGCTCCTGCTCGGCGTGCGTGGCGACCACGGCCTCCGCCCGGTCGCCGATGCCGCGCTTGGGCACATTCAGGATCCGGCGCAGCGAGACGGTGTCCTCCGGGTTGGCGAGAACCCTGAGGTACGCCAACGCGTCGCGGACCTCGCGCCGCTCGTAGAACCGCACCCCGCCGACCACTTTGTACGGCAGGCCAAGGCGGATGAAGATCTCCTCGAACACGCGCGACTGGTTGTTGGTCCGGTAGAACACCGCGATGTCGCCGTTGCGCGCGTCGCCCTGGTCGACCAGCTTGTCGATCTCACCGGCCACGAACGCGGCCTCGTCGTGCTCGTTGTCACCGACGTAGCCGACGATCTTCTCGCCGTCGCCGTGGTCGGTCCACAGCCGCTTGTCCTTGCGGCCCTCGTTGCGCGAGATCACCGCGTTCGCCGCGGACAGGATCGTCTGTGTGGAGCGGTAGTTCTGCTCCAGCATGATCGTGGTGGCCTGCGGGTAGTCCCGCTCGAACTCCTCGATGTTGCGGATCGTCGCGCCGCGGAAGGCGTAGATCGACTGGTCCGCGTCGCCGACCACGCACAGCTCGCCCGGCTCGACGCCGTTCTCGCCGGTGCCCACGAGCTCGCGGACCAGCATGTACTGCGCGTGGTTGGTGTCCTGGTACTCGTCGACTAGCACGTGCCTGAACCGCCGCCGGTAGTACTCGGCGACGTCCGGGAACGCCTGCAGCAGCTCGACCGTGCGCATGATCAGGTCGTCGAAGTCGAACGCGTTGGCCTGCGACAACCGGTTCTGGTAGGCGCCGTAGACCTCGGCGACCCGGCGCTCGAAGTCGTTGGTGGCGCGGCCCGCGGCGGCCTCGTGGTCGACCAGCTCGTTCTTCAGGTTCGAGATCTGCACGGCCAGCGAGCGCGCGGTGTAGCGCTTCGGGTCCAGATCGAGATCCCTGGCCACCAACGTGATCAGCCGCCGGGTGTCGTCCGAGTCGTACACCGAGAAGTTCGACGACATGCCGAGCTGTTTGGCCTCGCGGCGCAGGATCCGCACGCACATCGAGTGGAACGTGGACACCCACATCACCCGTGCGCGGCCGCCCACCAGGTCGGCCACGCGTTCCTTCATCTCCGCGGCGGCCTTGTTGGTGAACGTGATCGCCATGATCTGGCCGGGGTGCACGTCCCGCGCGGCCAGCAGGTAGGCGATTCTCCTGGTCAGCACCCGGGTCTTGCCCGAGCCCGCGCCCGCGACCACGAGCAGCGGCGTGCCGCTGTGCTCGACGGCCTGACGCTGCCGGTCGTTGAGGCCCTCGAGCAGGGCGGCGACAGCCGGGTCGACGGGAGTGGTTCCGGGAAGCTCGAACAGCGCGCTCATCGCGTTAAACCGTACCCGCCCCGGCCGGCAAAGCCCCACACGACTCGCACAGGTGTGCAGTCTCGCTGGCTTCATCCAGCCAAGTTCGTCGGGCATAGAACTGGCCGTAAATGAGTTGGCCCAGGTAGAGGCCGTGGTGTCCCCTGGACCTAGGGGGTGTCACCGGGTGTTCAGGGACGGTTTCCGGGATCTTTCGGGGCTGCTCCCTGATCCGGATGCCGTCCACGCGCGACAGTCTGAAGTGCGTAAGGACGGGGAGAGACGAAGGGGGCCAGAGGGTGTTCCAGGATCTGATGCCGGACCTGACAGCACTGTCGCCAGTACTCGTGCTGGTGACGATCTTCGTGCTGTCGTTCCTGGAAACCACCCTGGTCGTCGGTGTGGTCCTGCCGGGGGAAGTGCTCGTGGGCGCGTGCATCGGGGTGCTGCACGTGTCGTGGTCGCCCATCGCCGGGGTGGTGGCGGCCGCGGGATGCCTCGCCGGACAGCTCGGGGGCTACGCGATCGGCCGCTGGATGGGACCGGCGGTGCGGCACGGGTGGATCGGCCGCAAGGCGGGGGCCAAGCGGTGGGAGCAGGCCGAGAAGCTGGTCGGGGACAACGGCGGCCTGCTCCTGGTGACCGCCCGGTTCGTGTCGGTGGCGCACACCCTCGCGCCGGTGCTGGCGGGGGCGCTGCGGATGCCGTTGCGGCGGTTCACCTTGTTCGGGGCGATCTCCGCCGTGGTGTGGGCGGCGCTGTGGACCGCGGTCGGGGCCGCGCTCAGCGGGGCCAGCCAGTTCGTCGACTCGGGGCTGCTGTCCTGGGCGATGGTCCTCGGCGGGGTGGTGATCGGCGCGTTCGTGATGGGCAAGCTGCTCAAGCGCGTGGATACGTCAGAGGACGTAGCGGAAACAGCCGCTCCTCAGCCGACGACGCGTGAGGCCGTCCCGTCGACCATGGGGGTATGACTACCGAGCAGGTCCTGGCGTCCGACGCGGAACGCGCCGATGTCGCCTCCATCGTCCAGACCGCCGGCGGCGAAGGCCGGCTCACCATCACCGAGACCGAGGAGCGGCTGGCGCGGGTGTACGCCGCCCGCTACCGGCATGAACTCGCCGAGCTGACCCGGGACCTGCCGCGCCCCGTGGCGGTGGCGCCGCCATGGGGGTGGCTGGCGTTCGCGGTGCACGCCGGGATCGTCCTGCTGGTCAGCACGTTGGTGATCGTCCGCTGGGTGTACTCGGGAGCGCCGTTCTTCTGGCCGGTGTTCCCGATGACCTTCCTGGCGGTCAGCCTGTTGATCCATCTGGCGGTGCGGGCCCGCCTCGACGGCGGCCGCCGTCTTGTGTCAAGATGAGTTCGTGCTGACAGGCCGCTTTTACTTTTTTTACGGGACCCGGACTCCGGTTCCCGTGGCTGCCTGACGCCAACAGACACCACGAGCCCCCGGAGTCCTCGGACCCGGGGGCTTCGTCTTCCCGGGCCTGGCCTCCAGTACGGAACGGACGAGCCGATGACCCCCACCACCAAGGACGATGCCACTCCCGCCGCCGAGCTCCCGGCGGCCGAGGAGATCGCCGAGCTGCGCAAGGAGATCGACTGGCTGGACGCGGAGATCCTGCGGCTGGTGAAACGCCGGGTGGAGGTGTCCAAGACGATCGGCGCCGCGCGGATGGCCGCGGGCGGCCCGCGGATCGTCTACAACCGGGAGATGGACGTGCTGGCCCGCTACCGCGAGCTGGGGCCCGAGGGCAGGCAGCTAGCGATGGCGCTGCTGAACATGGGCCGCGGCCGCCTGGGACGCTGACACCCCGCATGTCCCACACCCGGCGAGGGTGTGTCCCACACTCGCCGCCCCCAAGTTCCCCGTCGGCGGGAACCTCTGGGCGGACGAATGGGGAAAACGGGGTCCGTCAACGTGGGACACGGGGGCGGCGGATGTGGGACACGCGGGGAACTTCAGGGCAACGATCAGGGCGATCACCCATCCGTGGCGGCGCGGAAACGGGCACACTGGTGTCATGCTGCAGCTGATCGCCGTGATCGTCGCCCTGGTGGCCATCGTGGCCGCGCTCGGGCACGCGGGTTACCTCGCCATGCTGAACTCGGCCGCGAAGCGGCGGGCCGGGGGTGGCCCCGTCGCCCAGTACGTGCAGAGCCGGTGGCCGATCGCGGCGGGCACCACGATCGGCGCCCTGATCGCGCTGTGGTTCACCAGCGGCGGTGACTTCATGGACGTCCTGGCGATCCTGCTGGGTGCGGGCTCCGGCGGTGTGGCCGTCAAGGCCCTGGAGTCCACCCAGAAGCGCTACAAGACCGACCGGTAGAGACGCGCCCTCCCGCCGGGAGCGCCCTGGTTTGGCCGCGCCAAGCCAGGGCTGTCAAGAGAATTCACTCTGTTGTGTGACGTTGGATTTGTGGCCCTACCTGCGGTTCTTCACGAACCGGCAGCGCTTAGGCTGCGGGAATGAGAACCCGAGCCAGCGCCGGTCACTCCGGACCGGTGACCGCCTGGATGTGATCTTCGGTGATCACGTCATGACAGGCAGTGAGAAGGGTCACAGGAGTATGACCAGCGGGGAGCAGCAGCCGGAACACGGACGCCACCGGCATGGGACCGGCACGTGGACGCCTCAGGTGCAGCAGCTGCACGCACCCGCTCACGCCCGCCTGGAGCCCGAGGTCCCGGCCGAGATCACCGTGCCGGGGCTGCGCAAGTTCGACCTGGGCAGCATCCCGGCCAGCGTCACGCCGCCGCGCAGCTGGCGGCGGGCCGCCTGGTTCGCGGTGGGCGCCTCCATGCTGGTGGTGTTCGGCCTGATCTTCGCCGCGTCCACGCTGATGGGCCGGTCGCGCAACCCCGGCGGCATCGACGCGCTGCCCGGGTTCCCCAGCATGCCGTTGCTGCTGGAGACCCCGTCGGAGACCGGCGTCGGCAGCACGCCCAAGCCGACGCCGAGCAAGCGCCCCGAGCAACAGCAGCGCTCCAGCCTGATGTCGAGCCCGCCGCACCGGCCCGCGAGCAGCGGCACGACCAATGTGACACCCGTCACACCGTCGAGTGAAAGTCCTACCTCCGAGGCGCCCGCGCCGCCGCCGATCCGGGAGACCACCCCGCCCCGGGTCTTCGCGGTCAACGACCCCAAGGAGATCGGCGACCGCACCGAGACCTACTACAAGCAGGTCACCGCCAACCCCTCGGCGGCCTACAAGATGACCACCGGGGACATGTACCTGCAGGGTGAGGACGCCTTCAAGCGCCGGTACGCCGGCATCCGGTCGGTCCAGGTGCGGCGGATGAGCATCGACCCCAACCAGGGGACGACCGTCAGTGAGGTGAAGATCACCAAGACCGACGGATCCACGATCACCGAGGTCAGGAAGCTGAGATTCACATCCGGCAGCAACCCGAAGATCAGTTCCGAAGTTACCCATTAAGTATTGGGCCGAACGAGCCGATACGGAGTGTGCCAGCGGTTACCGCTGGCCCGATCGAGCTACAGGCTGCGCCGCTACTCAACCCGAACGGGTGAAGCACCGGTCACCGGGTACTCGACACCAAGCGCAGCAGACACACGAGCAAGGAAGTACTACCAGTGGAGCGTCCGACGTCTGGTCGCCGGCACATGCGAGCCGGGTCGATCACCGTTGCGGAGCTGATCAAGAACCGGCCGACCCCGGTTCGCCTGCCCTCCCGTGACGACGAGCCGCAGACCGAGGAAATGGTCATGCGCGAGCCGGAGCCGTCACGCCAGGACCCGGCTCCCAACACGCACCGGCGCACGCCCGCCCGCACCAAGCAGCTGGCCAAGCTGGCCGGCCTGGGCGTGGCGGCCGCAGTGCTCTGCGCGTCCGTCGCCGCGGCCTCGATCATCACCACCAAGCGCCAGGCCGCGACCGACGCAGCCGCCCGGCCCGCCATCGAGATGACCGATGAGCAGGCCATGCTGCCGAACCTCTTCACGCTGGGCACGGCCACCGGTCCCGAGCGCAAGGTGACCACCGAGCTGCCCGCCCCGAACACCGGCTCGGCCGCCGCGTCGGTCGACAGCCCCGGTGCGGGCCGGGTGGCCCAGCCGGAGCCCAAACGGCCGGTCACCGGCCACCAGGTGACCCAGGAGCCGGTGAACGCCGAGCTGGTCCGCCGCTACTACGACCTGCTGGCCAGCCAGCCGAGCCAGGCGCTCGGGCTGCTGGACAGCGTGCTGCGCACCAGCGACCTGTCGCACTTCGTCGACTCGTGGACCCAGGTCCGCGGCATCAAGGTGCTGGACGTCCAGCAGCGCACCGACGGCACCCTGCTCGCCGTCGTGTCGATGGTCCTGCCCAACGGCGGGACCGCGCGGGTCCAGCAGCTGCTGCGGCTGACCGAGACCATGCCGCAGCGCATCACCGGCGCCGAGATCATCTCCGCGCAGCAGAGCTGAGCTTCTCCCCTGGTGGAGGCCATCCGGATACGAACCGGGTGGCCTTCACCACATTTATTTGTCCTCGCTCGCTCGGACGGGCTTGGCCGCCGGGAGCCGGTCATTCCGGCCCGCGCTGTGCTGGATTGCCCTCGCTCCGCTCGGGCGCGGCTTGTCCGCCAGAAGCCGGTCATTTCCGGCCCGCGCCACGCGGCCAGCCTCGCTGCACCAGCGTGTGATGGTTCTCGGCGGGGCGAGGCTGCGCGTGTCGCGGCCGGAAACGACCGGCGCGGCCAAGCCAGGCGCAGCGGGGTGAGGCGGAGTGGACGGGGCGTCAAGCGGGCGGCGGCCCAGGGGGAATGAGGGCCGCGGCCGAGTCAGGGCGTAGTTGGAGTTGGTGGCCGGGGCCAGGTGGGTGAGGCTGGAATATGGGGTCATCCGGATCGGTGGTCCTCTCACCCGACGTGGGGGCGACTTGGGCGGAATGGGTACCTCGCGTCACCACCGCTCCCCCCGTTCGGGCTAAGCTGGGCGCGCTCGAGCGATCGGGCCCGTGTGGCGTTGGTCTCATCTCGTGGCCAGGGCGCTACGTGACCCCGATGTGCTTCGTATCCAGGTAACGGTCTTCTGGCCGCGCGCGAAGAGTGAGCGCATAGCCTGGAGGCCCGTTGCCCGCATCCGGGGCGCAACGGGGAGTCAGCCTGTCTGGGAAGATCGCCGGCGAGCTGTTCGCGGGCAAGGAGGTGTCGTGAGCGACGAAGGCCGACTGGTCGCCGGTCGCTACCGGCTACTGCACCGCATCGGCACCGGCGCGATGGGGGTGGTCTGGCAGGCGCGCGACGAGCGGCTGAACCGGGTCGTCGCCGTCAAGCAGGTGCTGCTGCAGTCGGGCCTGTCCGCCGACGAGATCGACGAGGCGCTGGAACGCACCCAGCGTGAGGGCAGGATCGCCGCGAAGCTGCACCACCCGAACGCCGTCACGGTGTTCGACGTCGTCGACGAGGACGACGCCCCGTGGCTCGTGATGGAGTACGTGCCGAGCCAGAGCCTGGCCGCGGCGATGAAGGAGCGCGGGGCGCTGGCGCCGCAGGAGGTCGCCGCGATCGGCGCGCAGATCGCCGCCGCGCTGGCCGCCGCGCACGCCGCCGGGATCGTGCACCGGGACATCAAGCCGGGCAACATCCTGCTGGCCGACAACGGCGCGGTGAAGCTCACCGACTTCGGCATCTCCCGGGCCAGCGACGACGTCACGGTCACCAAGACCGGCCTGATCGCGGGCACGCCCGCCTACCTGGCCCCCGAGGTCGCCTACGGCAAGGACCCGACCCCGCCGACGGACGTGTTCTCCCTGGGCTCCACGCTTTATGCCGCGGTCGAGGGCGAGCCGCCGTTCGGCCTGTCCGAGAACACGCTGGGCCTGCTGCACGCGGTGGCCGCGGGCAAGATCAACCCGCCGCGCTACGCGGGACCGCTGGCCCCCGTGCTGATCTCGTTACTCGCGACCGAGGCCGAGGAGCGCCCGACCGCCGCGCAGGCCCGCGACATGCTGGCCGCGGTGGCCCGGGGCGACCACCCGGAGGTGCCCGAGACCAGGACGTTGTTCGCCGCCGGACCCGGCACCGACCCGAGGACCAGAGCGATCAACCCGGGTTCGCAGCGGTCGCGTCCCGCGGTCCGCCCGGCGTCGCCGAACTCACGCACGGGCGTCCGGCCCGCCGCAGGACCTGGTTCGCGGACCGGTGTCCGCCCGGCCGCGGCGCCGCCGCCCACGTCGTCGAAGCGTCCGCTGATCATCGGCGGGGTGGCGCTGGCGCTGGTCATCGCGATCAGCGGTTACCTGATCGCTGCCCGGCCGGGCAAGAGCGAGAACAACGGCCCGTCGCCGGTCAACAGCAGCCAGACCACGACCAGCCAGCTGCCGACCTACACCACTCCGGAGTCGACGACCGAGACGACGTCCACCACCACGAAGGCGCCGCCGAAGTCCACCTCGTCCAAGACGACCACCACAACGACGACCACCACAACGACAACGACCACCACAACGACGACGACCACGAAGTCCACTCCGACGTCGTCGGGAGCTACCTCGTCGTCCGGGCCTCCGCCGGGTGGCGGCAATCCTGGTGGCGGCTGACACGGTGGCCGACCCAGGGCAACCTGGACCCGATCTCAAACGACATACTGATAACCGAGTTATCCAGCCGTACAGGAGTTAGGCGTTGCCCTCCGACGAACACCGCCTGGTGGCGGGTCGATACCGACTGGTGCAGCGCATCGGCAGCGGTGCCATGGGCGTCGTGTGGCAGGCACTTGACGAACGGTTGCATCGCACGGTCGCCGTCAAGCAGCTGCTCACCCAGCCCGGTTTGACCGCCGCTCAGGCGGAGGAGGGCCGGCTGAGATCGATGCGGGAGGGCCGGATCGCGGCCCGCCTGCAGCACCCCAACGCCATCACCGTCTACGACGTGGTGGACGAGGACGGCCAGCCGTGGCTGGTCATGGAGTACTTGCCGTCCCGCAGCCTGGCCGCCGTGCTGGACGAGCGGATGACGTTGCCGCCCCAGGAGGCCGCCCGGATCGGCGCCGAGGTGGCGACCGCGCTGGTGGCCGCGCACGCCGCCGGGATCGTGCACCGGGACATCAAGCCCGCCAACGTGCTGCTCGGTGACGACGGCAGCGTGAAGATCACCGACTTCGGCATCTCCCGCGCGGTCGGCGACGTGACCGTGACGGCCACCGGCATGCTCGCCGGGACCCCCGCCTACCTGGCCCCCGAGGTCGCCAAGGGCATGGAGCCCTCGTCCGCGTCGGACGTGTTCTCCCTGGGTTCCACGCTGTACATCTGTGTCGAGGGGCACTCCCCGTTCGGGTTGAGCGAGAACACGCTGGCGCTGCTGCACGCGGTCGCCGCGGGCAAGATCACCCCGCCGCGCCAGGCCGGGCCGCTGACCGCGTTGCTGATGCGGTTGCTGCGCACCGACCCCGAGGAGCGGCCGTCGATGACCGCGGCCCGGGAGGCGCTGACCGCGATCGCCGCGGGCCGTCCCGTGCCACCTGGCCTGCTGTCCGGCAGCTACGACGGCCCGACCGTGGCGCACCGCCCGAACCCGATCCCCGCGCCGATGCCGCCGCCGGTCCCGCCGCAGCCGTCGGCGAAGCACCCGGTCACCCGGCTGGACGCGAACCCGCTGGCGGAGCCGCGAAGAACACCGCCCGGCGGGTTCGGCCCGGTCAACGCGAGCGGCACCGGCCGCCCCGTGCCGCCGGTGAGCCACGAGCCGCCGCAGCAGCCCGGCTCCGACCAGAAGTCCACGGACATCCGCAAGATCCTGTTGACCGTGCTGGCGATCGTCGCCGCGGCCGCGTTGGGTGTGCTGGTGGCCAGCCTGTTCACCAACTCGTCGAACACGAACGCGTCGACCGGCGCCACGACGCCCACGCAGCAGACGGTCACCCAGACGCTGCCGCCGTCGACGCCGAAGAGCTCGACCAAGACGACGACGTCCTCGACCACCACGACGACCAGCTCCACCACGACGACGACCGAGGACGAGGACGCGTTCGCGGACGGCGAGAACTTCGTCAAGCGGTACTACGACAAGCTTCCGGAGGACCCCGACTCCGCCTGGGCCGACCTCAGCCCGAAGGCCCAGGCCAAGAGCGGCGGCAAGAAGGCGTTCTTCGACTTCTACGCCAAGTTCGACGACGTGCGGATCAGCGACACCAGCCAGAGCGAGAACACCGTCACCGGCACGCTGCGGTTCCACGGCAAGGACGGCTCCGAGGAGAAGCCGCGGTACAAGTTCTTCCTGGTCAAGCAGGGTGACAAGCTGCTGATCGACGACTGGCAGATCCTCAGCCAGGGCTGAGCCTCAGGCAGGCACCGCCTTGGCGACCTCCTGCAACGCGGTCAGGAACGCCCGCACCGCAGGCGTTTCCGCGTTCGCCTCGCGCACCGCGGCGTAGATCTCCCGTACCGGCTCCGGTTTGCGCACCCGTCGGACGATGACACCCGAATGTGTGGTGTCCAGCCCCAGCCGGGGGATGAGCGCCAGGCCAAGCCCGGCGGCCACGAATCCTTGCGCGGTCGCGTAGTCCTCCGCGTCGACGACGACATGCGGCGCGAACCCCGCCGCGGCACAGGCGTCCGAGATGATCTCGTAGCAGGGCCCGGCCTGCCCTTCCGCGCTGATCCACGGCTCTTCGGCCAGGTCGGCCAGGTCGAGCACGCGCTTGGCGGCCAGCCGGTGCCCGCGCGGCAACACGGCCCGCAGCGGATCCCGCAACAGGTGCACGAGCCGCAGCGAGCTGGACGTCTTGAGCCGGGGGTGCAGCACGATGGCCACGTCCGCGTTGCCCGCCTCGACCTCGGGCAACGGGTCCTCGGGGTCGATCAGCTTGAGGTCGATCTGCACGCCCGGGTGGTCCTTGCGCAGGCGGGCGAGCGACGGCGGCACCAGGGCGACACCGGCCGTGGCGAAGTAGCGGACCGAGAGGCGTCCGGTGCGGCCCGCCTTGAGCTCCTTGAGCGCGGTCTCGGCGTCGCTGAGGTTCCGGCTGAGGATCTCGGCGTGCTCGGTCAGCAGCCGGCCCGCGGCGGTCGGCCGCACACCCCTGCCGACGCGTTCCAGCAAGGGCGTCCCGGCTTCCCGTTCGAGCACGGCCAGCTGCTGGCTGATGGCGGACGGGGAATAGCCGAGGTTGCCCGCGGCCGAAGTGACCGAACCGCTGGTCACGACGGCTCGGAGCAGCTGCATGCGGCGAACGTCGAGCATGACCTGATCGTACAGTTCTGCTTAAAGGTTAGTGCACTTATATTCACTTGTCCTGCGTAGTTAGCTGCGGCACCGTTGGTGCCATGGGCAGCAGGGGCACCTTGATCCGGATGATGGTTCTGGCGTTGGTGTGGGGATCCAGCTTCTTGTGGATCAAGTTCGCACTCCAGTCGTTCGCGCCCGCGCAGCTCGCGCTGCTGCGGATCGCGCTGGGTACCGCGGTTCTGCTGGTGATGTGCTGGATCAGCCGCGACCGGCTGCCCAGGGGCGGCAAGGTCTGGGCGAAGCTGGCCGTGGCCGCGTTCTTCGGCAACTCGCTGCCGTTCTTCCTGTTCGGCGTCGGTGAGCAGACCGTTGACTCCGGGGTCGCCGGGGTGCTCAACGCCACCACCCCGCTGTGGGCGGTGCTGATCGCCGTACTCCTTCGCGACGAGCGCAAGCTGTTCTCGGTGCGGATGCTGGGCCTGTTGCTCGGGTTCGCCGGCACCCTCTTGATCTTCGCGCCGTGGCAGTCGCACGGCCTGGCGAGCTGGGGAGCGCTGGCGATCCTCGCCGCGGCGGCCAGCTACGCCGTTGCCTACATCTACATCGCGCGGCAACTGTCCGGCCGGGGCAGCACGCCGATCGCGTTGTCCGCGGCGCAGTTGGTGCCCGCGACCGGGTTGAGTGTGCTGGCGCTGCCGATCGGCGGCTTCGCCCCGGTCACGCTGCACCCGTGGAGCGTCATCGCGGTCGTGATCCTCGGGGTCTTCGGTACCGGCGTCGCGATCGCGGTGAACTACCGGCTGATCGCGGACGAGGGCCCCGTCACCGCTACGACTGTTGGCTACCTGCTGCCTGTGGTGTCAGTGCTGCTTGGTGCCGTCGTGCTACACGAGCCTGTCACGCTGCGGGTGATCGCCGGAATGGTGGTCGTCCTGGTCGGCGTCGGCCTGACCCGCTGGCAGCCGAAGCCGCGCCCGGCCGACCTCGTGCCGGAGCAGCCCATGGTGGGCGCCCAGGTCGACGCCCACCAGAGCTGACGGCTCAGCCGCCGATGTTCTGCCGCACCCACGCGGCCGGCGCGGACACGTCGACGTAGATCGACGGGCCGGTCGCGTTCGCTTGATCAACGAGCACTACACCAAACGGCGATCCGACGCCCACCGGGACAGCTCGTACCGGTTCGACAGCTGCGTCTTGCGCAGGACGCTGGACACGTGCGTCTCCACCGTCTTCACCGAGATGTACAGCTCGGACGCGATCTCCTTGTAGGCGTAGCCGCGCGCGAGCAGCCGCAGCACGTCCCGCTCGCGCGGGGTCAGCAGGTCCAGTTCGGGGTCGCTGATCGGGGCCGCGCCGGGCCGGTCGGCGAACGCGTCCAGCACGAACCCGGCCAGTCGCGGCGAGAACACCGCGTCGCCCTCGGCCACCCGCACGACCGCACGGACCAGTTCCTGGCTGGAGATGGTCTTGGTGACGTATCCGCGGGCGCCGGCGCGGATGACCGCGATGACGTCCTCGGCGGCGTCGGACACCGACAGCGCCAGGAATGTGATGGCCGGGTGGGTCTGCCGCATCTGGCGCAGCACCTCGGCCCCGCCGCCGTCGGGCATGTGCACGTCGAGCAGCACGACGTCGGGCAGCTTCGCGGAGATGCCGGCCACCGCCTCACCGACCGTGCCCGCCTCGCCGACCACCTCGACCTCGTCGGTGATCGAGTCCAGCTCGGTCCGGACCCCGGCCCGGAACAACGCGTGGTCGTCCACCAGGAAGACCCGCACCCGCCTGGTGCCGCTCTCGGTCTCGGTCTCGCTCACGCCTTGGCCTCTCTTCCCGCGGTCCGCACCGGGCTCCTGGGCATCTCCAGGTGCACCTCGGTGCCCTCACCGGGGGCGGTACGCAGCCGGACCGATCCCCCGTTGCGGTCCATCCTGCCCCTGATCGAGTCGGCCAGGCCATGCCGGTCCTCACCGACCGCCTTCTCGTCGAAGCCCTTGCCCCGGTCCCGGACGAAAATGTTCACCCGATCGTGTTCGACCTCGGCGTACACGCTCACCTCTGGCACCCCGGCGTGCTTGGCCGCGTTGACGGCCGCCTCCCGGGTCGCCTGCACCATCGCGGTCAGCGCCTCGTCCAGTTCACAGTCGCCCACGACCACCTGCTGGACCTTGACCGCGAAGGTGTCCTCGACCTCGCCGCAGGCGATCTCGATCGCCTCGGACAGCAGGCTCGGCCCGTTGTTCACGTTCTCGTCGCGGCCGTACCCGGAGGGGCCGTAGAGCCAGGTCCGCAGCTGGCGTTCCTGGCCGCGGGCCAGGCGCAGCACCTCGCGGGGCGCGTCGGCCTGCTTCTGGATCAGCGCGAGCGTCTGCAACACCGAGTCGTGCAGGTGGGCGGCGATCTCGGCGCGTTCCTCGGTGCGGATGCGGCGGCGGCGCTCGTCGCTCAGGTCGCGCATCAGGCGCAGCCACCACGGGACTGTGATCACCGCGACACCGACCAGCACGGTCAGCACCACCACGATGAACAGCTGCGGCGTGTTCAGGTTGCCGGCGGCCTCGAGCAGGAACCCGACCACACCGGTGATCACCAGGGCGACCCCGGACAGCACGCGCACCAGCACGGACCGGCCCGCGCCGGAGAACATGTGGCCGTCTTTGTCCTTGCGGCGCTGGGCCTCGTCCGCCTCGCGCCAGATGATCGCGCCACCGACGACGGTGATCACCAGCGCGGCCGCGGCCCAGCCGCTGACCGTCCCGCCGAACGAGCCGATCGCCAGCGCCGCACCCACGGCCAGCGCGATCAGGCCGATCGCCTGCTGGCGTTCCCGCGTCGACACCGGCGCGGACTCGACATCGGGGTCCTGCTGCCGCACGAACGCCCAGAGCAGCCCGTAGGCGATCACCCCGGCGCCGCCCGCGATCGCCGCGGCGGCGAACACCAGGCGCACCCAGAGCACGTCGACACCCAGGTGATCGGCCAGGCCACCGGCGATCCCGGCCACCGTCCGGCCGTTTCTCCTGCGGTAGAGCCGTTGGATCTCCGGGACCGTGGGGTCCGCGGCCAGGTTGGTGTCGCGTCGGAGCTGCAAAGCCACATGTAGATGGTCACACGCCGGGGCAACCCGGTCATCAGGGAACGCCCCGGGGACAAGCTCAGGGGCGTGCCCTGATGTGGTCAGCGGGCCTTTCGCTGCATCCTGGCTACCGTGAGTGGAACGCAGCGACAGCAACCCCATCCGCTGGCCGGCGCGGAGGACACGCTGAAGGACTTCTGGAACAGCCGGCCGCGCAGGCCGCGCCGCGGCCGGAAGCTGGCGGGTGTCGCGGCGGCCATCGGCAACCGGTACGCCATCGACCCGGTGATCGTGCGGGTCGCGTTCGTAGTGACGGCCTTCTACGGCGGTGCGGGCATCCTGCTGTACCTGGCCTGCTGGCTGTTCTTCCCGGAGCAGAACGACGAGGAAGCGCCCTTCATGGGCATGATCAACCAGGGTCGCAGCAGCACGTCGACGTTCTTCACGGTGCTGTTGTGCCTGACCGCGATCGGGTTCTCGTTCTGGACGTTCAGCGGCACGGGAACCGGCCTGGTGGGCCTGATCCTGTTGCTCATCGCGCTGTACCTGTTGCACCGCAGCCGTTCCTCGCTCGGCCAGCAGACCTCCGCGCGGCCCACGGACCCGGTGCCACCCCAGCCGACCCTGCCGTTGGGGATGCCACAGACGGACGCGCCGACGGTCACCCTGCCGGAGCCGCCGCGCACCAGCCCACCCGCGTGGGACCCGCTCGGCGCCGCGCCGTTCGCGTGGGACCTGCCCGAGCCTGCCCCCGCCACACCAGAACCCGAGCCGCCCGTTAAACGGCGCCGCTCGACGAAGGTCGGCGGGATCACCCTCGGCGCGGCACTGGCCGTCGGCGGCGGGCTGTGGCTGGTGTCCCCGTACACCGGTTACCTGACCGCGCCGCACATCGTCGGCATCGTGCTGGCGGTGCTGGGGATCGGGATGGTGTTCGGGTCGATGGTCGGCGGCGGCCGGGGCCTGATCGGTCTCGCGGTTCCGTTGGCGCTGGCCGGGTTCGTCCTGACCAACACCACCGGCCCGGACGGCCGCAACGTCCTGGACGAGCGCTGGGGCAACATCTCGTTGCGCCCGACCACCGCGCAGGAAGTGCTGCCGTCGTACGACATCGGCGGCGGCTCCATCGACCTCGACCTGACCAACATCACCATGGGCACGGTCGTCACCGACCTCAACGTCGGCCTGGGCAACGTCTCCGTGCGCGTGCCGGCCAACGCGGACGTCCAGGTGATGTGCGACACCAGCTTCGGCTCCGTCGAATGCCTCGGCCAGGAGCAGAACGGCGCGGACATCCACTTCAGCACCCAGGACAACGGCACCGACGGACTCGGAGGCCCGACAATCACCATCAACGCCCGCGCCAGCTCAGGAACCGTGGAGGTGCACCGTGGCTGACCCCGACGAGACACCGGAGCGCAAGCGCCTCGACCTGCTGACCCTGCTGGCCGGCGTGGCGACCTTGCTGATGGCCGCCTACGTGTTGACCGACGGCCGGACCTGGCTGCCCTCGTTCGACCCCCGGTGGCTGCTCGCCGGCGGTGCGGTCCTCGTGGGCCTGCTCCTCCTCGGCAGCTCCGTCCGCCGCCGAAACCGCTAGTACACAAGCAAAAGACCCCTGGTGGCACCGCCACCAGGGGTTTTGCTTTGCCATCGCGGAACACACACGCCCCCACCCACCTCGGGCGGGCGCCCCGGTGCCAGTCTATCGAGGTGGGAGGGGGTGGAGGGGGAATGAGGCGTGCGAGTGGGCCGTTCGCACGGGGTTCGCTCGGATGGGCGAAATTATTCCCATTCGATGGTGCCGGGGGGTTTGCTCGTCACGTCGAGGACTACGCGGTTGACTTCGGGGACCTCGTTGGTGATGCGCGTGGAGATGCGTTCGAGGACGTCGTAGGGCAGGCGCGTCCAGTCGGCGGTCATGGCGTCCTCACTGGACACCGGCCGCAGCACGACCGGGTGCCCGTAAGTCCGCCCGTCTCCTTGCACGCCAACGCTTCGCACGTCGGCCAGCAGCACAACGGGGCACTGCCAGATGTCCCGGTCGAGGCCCGCGGAGGTCAGCTCCTCGCGCGCGATGGAGTCGGCGGCGCGCAGGATGTCGAGGTTGTGCTGGGTGACTTCGCCGATGATGCGGATGCCGAGGCCGGGGCCGGGGAACGGCTGGCGGTGCACGATGGTCTCCGGCAGCCCGAGTTCCAGGCCGACGCGGCGCACCTCGTCCTTGAACAACGTCCGCAGCGGCTCGACCAACTGGAACTTCAAGTCGTCCGGGAGGCCGCCGACGTTGTGGTGCGACTTGATGTTCGCCGCGCCCGCGCCGCCGCCCGACTCGACGACGTCGGGGTACAGCGTGCCCTGCACGAGGAAGTCGACGCCGCCCTCGGCCTTGATGTCCCGCGCGGCCTGTTCGAAGACGCGGATGAACTCGCGGCCGATGATCTTGCGCTTCTCCTCGGGGTCGGTCACGCCCGCCAACGCGGTGAGGAACCGCTCCCGCGCGTCGACGGTCACCAGGTGAACCCCAGTGGCCGCAACGAAATCACGCTCGACCTGAGTCCGTTCGCCGGTCCGCAGCAACCCGTGGTCGACGAACACGCAAGTCAACCGGTCGCCGATGGCCCGCTGCACCAATGCGGCCGCCACCGCCGAGTCGACGCCACCAGACAGACCGCAGACCGCGCGCCCGGAACCCACCTGCTCCCGGATCGCGGCGACCTGATCCTCCACAATAGACGCGACAGTCCACTGTGGCCGGATGCCCGCGATCTCGTGCAGGAACCGCCGCAGCACCTCCTGCCCGTGCGGCGAGTGCCCGACCTCGGGGTGGTACTGCACCCCGGCGAACTTCCGCGAGACGTCCTCGAACCCGGCCACCCGGGCGCCGTCCGAGGTCGCCGTGACCGTGAACCCCGAAGGGACCTTGGTGACGCTGTCGTTGTGGCTCATCCACACCGGGTGCTTGCCGGGCAGGTCCTCGTGCAGGACCCCGCCGGACACCGTCAGCTCGGTCCGCCCGAACTCGCGGATCCCGGTCGGCTCGACGGTGCCGCCCAGCTCGCGGGCCATCGCCTGGAACCCGTAGCAGATGGAGAACACCGGTATGCCGGTCTCGAACAGGGCCGGGTCGACCGCGGGCGCGTCCTCGGCGTACACGCTGGCCGGCCCGCCGGACAGGATGATCGCCGCCGGGTCGCGGGCGACCAGCTCCTTGACCGGCTCGGTGTGCGGCACGACCTCGGAGTAGACCTGCGCCTCACGCACCCGGCGGGCGATCAACTGGGCGTACTGGGCGCCGAAGTCGACCACGAGCACGGGCCGGGCGTTGGCGTCGGACACTGCACCACTCCTCCGCGGAAAACTGGATGTACGCAGGTCAAGCATCCCAGCCTGGGCAAAAGATCAACCGTGTGGGGGGTAAGCGTTTACTGGGAGTGCCTGAAAGAGCACTCGGTGGAGTGACTACCGTGCACATTATGGATGCGTACACGCCCACGCCCCGCCC
This sequence comes from Actinocrispum sp. NPDC049592, assembly GCF_040675465.1. Classification (NCBI taxonomy): domain Bacteria; kingdom Bacillati; phylum Actinomycetota; class Actinomycetes; order Pseudonocardiales; family Pseudonocardiaceae; genus Actinocrispum; species Actinocrispum sp. NPDC049592. The sequence continues at coordinate 69,925 of NZ_JBFAPA010000017.1, forward strand.
GTGTTGGATCGCCGGACACCCTGAGCAGGGCGTTCACGCATTGACCGTCACCCACCCGTTCGATGGATCGGAAGTGGCGTCCGTGGCCGTGCCCGGACCCGACCAGATCGAGCGGGCGGTGGCCGCGGCGGACGCGGTCGCCAAGGAGTTCCGCGCCACCCCCGCGCACCTGCGTGCCGAGGCGTTGGAGCACGTCTCCCGTGGTCTGGCCGCCCAGGCCGAGGAACTCGCCGAGCTGATCACGGCCGAGAACGGAAAACCACTCAAATGGGCGACGGTGGAGGTCCGCCGGGCGGTGTCGACCTTCCGGTTCGCCGCCGAGGAGGCCCGCCGGTCCGGCGGTGACCTGCAGCGGCTGGACACCGAGCCGGGCGCCGAGGGCCGGGTCGCGCTGGTCCGCCGGTTCCCGTACGGGCCGGTGCTGGGCATCGCGCCGTTCAACTTCCCGCTGAACCTGGTCGCGCACAAGGTCGCGCCGTCCCTGGCGGTGGGCGCGCCGATCATCATCAAGCCCGCGCCGCGCACCCCGTTGTCCGCGCTCGTGCTCGGCGAACTGCTGGCCGAGACCGACCTGCCCGAGGGCGCGTTCTCCGTGTTGCCGGTGGGCAACGAGGAGACCGCCGCACTGGTGCGCGACGAGCGGCTGCCGGTGGTGTCGTTCACCGGGTCGGGCCCGGTCGGCTGGTCGCTGATGGACATGGCCCCGCGCAAGCGCTTCGTGCTCGAGCTCGGCGGCAACGCGGCGGCCGTGGTCTGTCCGGACTGGACCGACCTCGACTTCGCCGCGCGACGGATCGCCACGTTCGGCAACTACCAGGCCGGCCAGTCCTGCATCGCGGTGCAGCGCGTTCTGGTCACCCGCGAGCACGCCGACGAGTTCATCGGCAAGCTCGTCGACGCGGTGCGCGCGTTGCCCACCGGTGACCCGCATGACCCCGAGGTCGAGGTCGGCCCGGTCGTCGACGTGGCCGCGGCCGAACGCATCACGGAGTGGGTCGCGGAGGCTACGTCCCGTGGCGCCAAGGTCCTCACCGGCGGCGGCCACCACCGGACCACCGTTGACCCGACGGTGCTGGTGGATGTCCCGCACGACAGCAAGGTGTGGGCCGAGGAGGTCTTCGGCCCGGTGCTCGCGGTGTCCGTTGTGGACAGTGTGGACGAGGCCTTCGCGCAGGTGAACGAGTCCGCGTACGGCCTGCAGGCCGGCGTTTTCACGCACGACATCCAAACCGCCACACGTGCGGGCGCGCAGCTCGATGTCGGTGGGGTGATCATCGGTGACGTTCCGTCGTTCCGCGCGGACCAAATGCCCTACGGCGGGGTAAAGGGATCCGGGTTCGGCCGCGAGGGCGTTCGCTCGGCCATGAACGACCTCACCGAGCAGCGGATAACGGTTCTGACAAACGTTAGCCTCTGATCGGCGCGATTTCGTCACAATCGGAGTAAACGAGCCCAGATCTCATTGCTCCGAGTAATTCCCATGCCTCCATTCGTGCGGTAGATTCGCAGTGGTTCCGTTGGGGGGAACCGGATGTGATCACTTTGCGTCGTACCGCCGCCCACGACGCGATATCGGGGAGAGCCGCTCACAGGACGGCGAACGAGGGAGGAAACGCATGTCCAACCCCACCACTGAATCCGAGGACTTCGACCTGGAATTGCCGGGCAAACCGACGAACCCGGACGTGCCCACGCGGCCGCAGGGCCCGGTGAGCCACGACGACATTCAGACTCTGGTCGCCAAGACCGGCACGCCGACCCGGCCCACGGGCCCGGTCAGCCACGACGTCGTGCTCCCCGCGGGGGACCGGATCGACCGGCCGATGGGGCCGGTGAGCCACGACGGCCCGGAGCCCGGGGACGGCGACGGGAGCGGTGACGGTGGCGCCACCACCGACGGTCCGGTCAGTCACGACACCGACCCGACCGGCCCCTGAGATCATTGACCCGTCCGGTGCCAGTCGATCACTCGATCGACTGGCACCGTCCGTTTCCCCGGTGTGTTCTGATAGACAGGTGTCCGCGCCGCATCGTCGTACACCCCAGCGCCCACTGACTGCGGCACAGGCCGTCGAGCAAGCCAGGGAGCTGCACGCCCGCGGGCTGGATGCCGGTCACGCCGGCCGGGAGACCACCGAGCACCGGCTGCTGCTGCGGGCGCTGAAGATCCTCGAGTCGGCGGTCTCGGCCGATCCGGAGTGGGTCCGGACCTGGATCCGGTTGCAGGTCACGCTGGCCTTCGTCGAGGCCGAACTCGGCAAGACGGGCGACGGCATCGCCCGGCTCGACGCGATCCGCCCGCAGGTCCTGGCGCTCGAGGACGAGCCGATCCGCTCGGAGCTCAACGGGTTCGTGGACGGCAACCACGCGGGCATCCTGGTGCGCGCCGGCCAGTACGACGAAAGCATCCCGCTGTTCGAGTCCGCGCGGGCGCACAAGGAACGCGCCCTGCGGATGGGCACCGAGGACCCGCGGCAGATGACCGACTCGCTGGTGGGCACGATCACCAACCTCGGGCTGGCCTATGTGGAGCTCGGCCGGGTGGATCCGGCGATCAGGAACCTCACCCGGGCGATCCGGCTCGGGCAGAACCATGGCTTCGCGATGAAGCTCGCCTACGCCAAGCATGTCCTGGGTGACCTGCGGCTGCGGACCGGCGACGTGCCGGCTGCGCTGCGGTGCTACGAAGAGGCCGAGCGCACGTATCTCGAGATCGGCCCGGACATGCTGGGGCGGCTGCGGATCGACCAAGGCCAAGCCCTGCTGACCGCCGGTCTGGCCGACGAGGCCGGGCGTGGGCTCGACGAGGTGCTGCCGCAGATGCGCGAGCAACGTGTTCAGCAGGACCTGGCCGAGGCCGAGGCGGTCCGGGCCACCGCGGCCTTGCTCGAAGATGATCTCGGACTGGCGCGGCGGCTCGCGGCGTCCGCGCGGCGCCGGTTCAAGCGGCGCGGCAGTGACGCGTGGGCGGCGCTGGCGGCGCTCATCGAGCTGCGGGTGGATGTGGCGCGGGCGTTCACCGAGAAGAAGGTCCCGGCGAAGCTGCCGGCGCGGGCGGTCGCGATGGCCGCCGAGCTGACCGAGTTCCGCCTGTTCGACGAGGCCGCGCTGGCGCAGACCCTCGCAGTGCGCCTGGAGTTGCGGCGTGACAACGTTGACAGGGCCAACGAGCTGCTGCGTGGGCTGCGCAAGCCGGGGCCGTTGACCACGATCGACCAGCGCATGCTCGTCCGGCTGAGCCGCGCGGAACTGGCTGTGGCGGAAGGCAACCGGCGCAAGGCGTTCGCGCAGGCACTGGCCGGGCTGGCCGAGCTGGGCCAGGCCCGCGACCGGATGGGCGGGCTGGAGTTGTTGTCCGGTACCGCGATCCACGGCCAGGAGCTGGGTGACCTGGCGGTCCGGCTGGTGCTGGACGGCGGCGACTCACCGGCCGAGGCGCGCCGCATGTTCGGCTGGCTGGAGCGCACGCGCGCGCAGATGTACCGCTACGAGCCGGTCTCCCGGGCCGACGACCCCGAACTGGTGGAGGTCATCGCCGCGATCCGGCACCTCGGGCACACGCTGCGCCAGGCGCGGCTGGACGGGCGCCCGGTCGGCAAGCTGCAGGCCCGGTACGCCGAACGCAAGCGCGCGGCGATGCGCCTGGGCTGGCACGCGGCGTCGCGGTGGGGCAAGCCGCGGCCGGTGGCGGATGTGGACGACGTCAGCGCGGACCTGGGCGAGGGGGTGCTGATCAGCTTCGCCGTATCGGGTGACTCGCTGCTGGCGGTGGTGCTCGTCGACGGCGCGGTGCGGCTGATTCCGTTGGGTTCGTCGTCGCACGCCATCGAGAACGCACGACGGCTGCACGCGGATCTGACGGCTATAGCCCCAGATGTACTGTCGCAGCCGTTGTTCGAGGCGGTCTCGGCATCTGCGCGCAAGCATGCCAACGCATTGGACGCGCAACTGTTGCAGCCGTTGAGCCGGATCATTGCCGACAGGGACGTCGTGATCATCCCCACTGGCGCACTGCATGCAGTGCCGTGGGGTGTGCTGGGGTCCCTGCGGTCGCGTCCGGTCGTCGTCGCGCCGTCCGCTACAGCATGGCTGGGGGCAGTGCGGTCAAAGCCGCGCGCCAACGGTGGGACCGTGCTCGTGCGCGGGCCTGGGTTGTCCGCTGCGGTCGGTGAGATCGACAAGTTGGCGGCACACCACGACAACGCCATCCTGTTGGCGGACAACGAGGCTGACGTGGCCAGCGTGATGATCGCGTTGGACGGCGCCGAACTGGCGCACATCGCGGCGCACGGCGAGCACGAGGCCGACAACGCGCTGTTCTCCCGGCTGGAGCTGATCGACGGAGCCTTGTTCGCGCACGAACTGAGCCGGTTGCAGCATCCGCCCCGGCAGGTCGTGCTGGCCGCGTGCGAGCTCGCGTTGAGCCGGATCCGGCCCGGGGACGAGGCGCTCGGGTTCGCCGGTGCACTGCTGGCCGGGGGCGTGGACACGGTCGTGGCCGCCGCGTCGAAGGTCGGTGACCTGCCCGCGGCCGCCGCGATGGACGACTACCACCGCGCTTTGGCCTCGGGCGCGACTCCGGCCGTCGCGCTGGCCGACGCGGTGGCGGTGGACCCGTTCCGGCGGCCGTTCGTGTGCCTGGGCTCCGGGACCGGTCAGCGCGGGATGGCCTGAGCGAACGCGAACACCGAGTCCGGGTCGTACTGTTTGACGATCTTCTGCAGGCGCGGCAGGTTGTCGCCGTAGTACGCCTTGGCCCAGTCCGGCATCGACGGGTCGATGTAGTTGACGTACCCGGTCGGGCCGGTGATCGCGCCCAGCTTGTCCCGGACCTCGCCGACCTCGGCGGACGCGGAATCCACCCGGGCCGGTGGCGTCTTGAGGTAGATCTGGGCGCTGGCAAGGGCTTTGCGGTACGGGAAGGCGCTCGCGGACGGCTCCGGCTCGGCCACCGCGCCGCCAAGGCTGTCCAGCAGGATGTCCATTTCGGACTTCCCGGCGAGCAGGTTCGCCACGGCGGCGGGGTCGGGCACGGGTGCGTTGAGGACGCGTGATGAGGCCACAAAGGACTCCCGCTGCGGCGGGCCGCCCGCGAAGTACTTCATCGCATCGAGGTATCCCTTGGCCTGCACGAACTTCGACGTGGGTTTGGCGGACGGCTTGAAGGTGGCGAGCAGGCCGTTGAGCTGGCTCACGGTTCCGGCGAAGCAGCCACCGACGCGGCACGTGGGTGGGCTGCCGCCGGTGATGACCAGGTTGGTCCACAGCTCATTGGGGATCTGCGTGAGCCATTGTTGCCACGCGCCAAGGACGTTCGCGGCCGACCCGGCCGGGAACCGCATCGAGAACACGACAAGGTCGGGCGCTGGCTCGGTGGTGAAGATGAACTCGGTGGCGATGCCGAAGTTCCCGCCGCCACCGCCGCGCAGCGCCCAGAACAGGTCCGCGTCGCTGCCTTTGCTGGCCATCACGACTTTGCTGTCCGGCGTGACCACGGTGACCGCGTCGAGCCGGTCGCAGGTGAGGCCGTACTTCCTTGCCAGCACACCGATTCCGCCGCCGAGGGTGAGCCCGGCGATGCCCACCGACGGGCACGACCCGCCAGGCAGGCAGCGGCCCGCCTTGCCCAGCGCCGCGTAGATGTCGCTCAGCTGCGCGCCCGCGCCGATCCGGACCGTCCCGTCCGGACGGACCTCGACCCCGGCCATGTTCTTCAGGTCGACCTGCAGGCCTTTGTCCGGCGTGGAGTAGCCGGCGTAGCTGTGGCCGCCGCTGCGTGCCGCGATGGGCACTTTGGACTTCGCGGCGACCTCCACACAGGCCTGGACGTCCTCCACCTTGTGGCAGCGGGCGATCGCCGCCGGGATGCGGCTATCGCGCGCGGGATTGAAGCCCTGGTAGGTGAAGTTGCCCTCACCCGCGAGGGTGAGGTTGCCCGATAGCCTGGCGCGCAAGGTCTCCCAGTCCGGCGGTCCGGGCGGGAGGGTGACCGTCGAGGTCGGCACGGACGGCGTGCTCGACGGCGAGGCCTGCGGCGGCGTTCTCCCGGCCGAACATCCGGCCGCGAGCACCACACCCGTCATCCCCGCCGCCCGCAAAAAGGCGCGCCGATCCATCATCCCCGACTCCTCCCGACCTGCCCATCATCGAACGCCCGGCGGTTATTCGCACAACTTTGTCGTCACGTGCATAACCGCCGGTCGAAGCCGTCGAGAAGGGCGCCGATCGCGAAGTCGAAGCGTTCCGCGTCGTCATCGTGACCCGCACCGGCCGCCACCGCGCGGGCGATCAGCGGATATCCGCCCGGAAACTCGGGCGGGTGCTGACCGGCCCGGCCGGCCTCGGCCAGCACGTGGCCCAGTACGAATGTCGTCACGCTATTGAAGACGTGCACGGCTTGCTTTGGTTGGAATGAACCGAGGACCTCCAGCGCGGTCTCGAACGCGCCGAGGAATGCGGGCGTCATCACATCGCGGGTGGCCAGCAGCGGCAGCAGGGCGGGATGCCTGGTCAGCACCGCCCGCATCGCGTGCGCGAACCGCCGTAGCCACTCCTGCCAGGGCAGTTCCCGATCCGGCAGCTCATCGGTGAGCGCCTCGGTCACCCGCTCGACGAGACCGTCGAGCAACGCGTCCTTGTTGGGCACGTAGTAGTAGAGCGCCATCCCCTCGACCCCAAGGGAAGCACCCAGTTTGCGCATTGACAGCGCCTGCACACCGTGCTCGTCGACGAACCGCAAGGCCGCGTCGAGCACCACATCCCTGCTGAGCCGCACCAGCACCCCTTGACATTTTTACACCGTAAGAGAACCATACCGTTTTACACCGTAAAAGGAGAACCCACAGTGACCGTCCTGGCCCGCTTCGTCGAAATGATCAACACCCACACCCTCACGAACGCCCACGAGCTGATCGACGAGAATATCGTCGAAGAAGGCCCCATCGTGGTGGACGCGCCCACGGGCGGAGGCCTCCAGACCTTCCTCGAAGGCTGGACCCAGATGCTCGAGTCCTTCCCGGACATCCACATAGAAGTGACCGACACCATCACCGAAGGAGACCGGACAGCAGCCCGAATCTCCTTACAAGCCACCAACACCGGCCCCTACCGAAGGACGCAGGGAACGAACACGCACGCCACCTGGACCGGAATCCTGTGGCTGACAACAAAAGGCGGAAAGATAACCCACTTCGCCGCCATGACCGACCGCCTGTCGATCCTCCAGCAACTGGGCTTCATCGGCACCGACGACGACCTGGCCGAAGCCGTCAACTCCCGCTAAACACCCGATCCCACAAGGAGAACCCCTCCGCGGTCCACCCCAACCCCCATCCGCCCGGGGCGACCGCCCTCCCGCGCCCCCGCCGCAAAACCGGCCCAGCGAGCGGAAACGGCCGCACGATGGTGGTGCGCGCCCAGGCTCCGCTTCTGAAACATGGCCCAAGCCTGAACAGAAGGGGAAGGCCCGAGCGTTGTTTCGTCCGCGTGCCCGCGCACCACAGCTCGCCCTCGCGTTCTCTCCCTCCCGTATGGCCTGGCGCTTGCGCAACCGCATCTGTCAAGGGGGGCGCCAACCCATCGCCGGTCCGCCCTCCCAAAGCAACCACGCTGGAAGCCATACAGACCCATTCGCTCAACCGATCCACCCCCCGAAGGCGCCTTGCCCCAACCCCACCTCAACGCTCCCATGCCGACCCAGACAACCAGACCCCTGCGACGCAAAACACCATCAGCCAGAAGCGCGTCCAACCCACGCACACCACAATCCGCCGCACACCAGGCCAGCAGACCGCGGGTCCAACGAAGAGGCACCACACCGACCGCATCCGACAAACCGGCCCCCGCTGCCCGGTGCGCAAATCGACCTGGAGCTGACCCGCCACCAGCCTGAAGAAAGCGCCCACACCCGGATGACACCTCAGGATGACCAAGCGTGAGCCACCCACCCCACCGCGGCTGAACTCCTCACACCCCACCCGCCCCAACCAGCGAAACCCGCCCCACCACGGGAAACCAAACCCCCACCCACCTCGGGGGGCGTCCCCGCTCCAGCCTACCGAGATAGTGCGGGTGGGATAGGGGTTGAACGTGATGTGTGGATAACCGGAGGGGGTGTGGATAACTCATATGTGCAGGTCGACCTGCGGAAACATCGACCGCGCGGGGGTAGGTTGGTGTCTGAGCGAGGGTTCTGCGCAGTTGGACGGGTGGTGGTAGCGGGATGATCGGACGAGTCGCTACGCATGGGGAGTCAGTCATGAGCGAAAAGGCGCCCACGCCGGTGGAGGCGTTCTGGGCCGGGTACCGCCAGCAGCTGGGGCGGCCGACGGATGTCGAGGTCATCGACTTCGAGGCGGCGGCGGGCACGGGGTTCTGCCTTGGTCAGGTCACGGTGCCGCGGCACCGCAGGTCAAAGCCGAAGCGCACCTGGGGCTGAGGCGGGCACGGCGGGAGCATCCGGCGGGATGGGGGCGACGCGCACGTAGGGATCGCCGGGTGCCGGCCGGGTGTCGGCCGCGCCTTTGTTGGGCCACATGGAAAAGGCGCGTTCGGCCTGGGCGGTGATGGTCAGCGAGGGGTTCACACCCAGGTTCGCGGTGATGGCCGAACCGTCCACAACAGACAGTCCCGGATGACCGTGCACCCGGTGGTACGGGTCGATCACGCCTTCGTCCACAGTAGAACCGATCGGACAGCCGCCGATGAAGTGCGCCGTCAACGGAATGTCGAAGATCTCGCCCCAGGTCCCACCCGCGATCCCGCCGATGTGCTTGGCGGTCAACTGGGTCGCCTCGTACCCGGCGGGGATGAAGCTGGGGTTGGGCTCGCCGTGGCCCTGTTTGGATGTGTACCTGCGCCGTCCGAACAGGCCACGGTCCAGATAGGTCGTGATGGAATTGTCCAGTGACTGCATGACGAGCAGGATCACCGTGCGCTCGCTCCACCGGTAGCCGTTGAGCAGCCTCGCGGTCTGCACGGGATGCCGGAGCATGAACCGCAAAGCCTGCCGCCAGCGCGGAACCTCCGAAGCGCCGTCGGTGGAGATCGTCTGCAGCAGGCTCATCGCGTTGCTGCCCTTGCCATAACGGACCGGCTCGATGTGCGTGTTCGCGTCCGGATGGAACGACGAAGTGATCGCAACGCCCTCGCTGAAGTCCCGCGAAGAGTCCACAGTGAACCTTCCGGCGCCGACGATGGCCTCGGAGTTCGTGCGGGTCAGCTCACCGAGCCGCGGAGACAACCGAGGCAGCGCACCGGAATCCTTCATCCGGTGCAGCAACTGCTGTGTCCCCCAAGTCCCGGCCGCCAGAACCACGTGCGAAGCGGTCAGCGAATGCTTGAACCGCTTGCCAGTCTTGCGAAGAGCAACCGTGAACGTGCCGTCCGCACGCTCGGTCACGCCCGTCACGGTGGTCAGCGGAATGACCCGCGCACCGCCCTTTTCGGCCAGGTACAAGTAGTTCTTGACCAACGTGTTCTTCGCGCCCACCCGGCACCCGGTCATGCACGACCCGCACTCGGTGCACCCGGTCCGCGAAGGCCCTGCGCCACCGAAGAAAGGATCCGGCACCGAGGCTCCGGGCTTGCCGAAGTACACGCCGACCGGCGTCGAGTGGTACGAGTCGGCGACGCCCATGTCCGCGGCGACCTTCTGCATGACCTCGTCGGACGGCGTTACCGTCGGGTTGGTCACCACGCCGAGCATCCGGCTCGCCTGGTCGTAGTGCGGCTCCAGCTCGGCGCGCCAGTCGGTGATGTGCGCCCACTGTTTGTCCGCGTAGAACGGCTCCAAGGGGCGGTACAAGGTGTTCGCGTACACCAGCGAACCCCCGCCGACCCCCGCACCGGCGAGGACCATGACGTCCCGCAGCAGGTGGATTCGCTGGATGCCGAAGCAGCCGACCGCGGGCGCCCACAGGTAGCGGCGCAGGTCCCATGACGTCTTGGCGAACTCGTCGTCCGCGAACCGCCGGCCGGCCTCGATCACGGCCACCCGGTAGCCCTTCTCGGTCAGCCGGAGCGCCGCGACGCTGCCGCCGAACCCCGAGCCCACGATGATGACGTCATAGTCGACCATCCTCTGAGGCTAGTTCGGCGGACGCGTTCTGACTAGCGGTAAGTTTCTCGTCGGTAACATCGGTTCGGAGCAGGCTGTACCCGATCAGGTCATGCCGGACCCCGGCTCGTTCCTGGGCGCCTCGCAGGACACCCTCCCGCGTGAAACCGGCCCGCTCAAGGGTGCGCTGGGCTGGCACGTTGGTGACGTCCGTGCTGGCCTCCAGCCGGTCCACCTCGGTCGTCTCGAACAGGTACCGGACCAGCAACCGCACCGCCTCAGCACCCACCCCACGGCCCCGCGCGGCAGGCAGGAGCCCGATGCCCAGGTTCCACGCCACCGAGCCGAAGTTCGGGCCGTACGAGACCGCGTGCCAGCTGACGTTGCCGAGTACCTCGTCACCTGCCGCGATCACCAGCCGGTACGCCTGCACCTGCAGCGGCATCGGTCGCTCATCGCGGTCGACATCGTAGGCGCCGTCGTTGTGCGCCTTGAGCCACTCCAGGTCACCGTCCTGCCACTCGGCCAGCTCGACGCCGTCACCGCGCACCACAACGGACCGCATACACCACCCCCAGTCTCACGGCACTACCCGCGAATGGTGAGGCCGACCTTCTGGAACTCCTTGAGGTCGGAGTAGCCGGTCTTGGCCATCGCCCGGCGGAGCGCGCCGAACAGGTTCAGCGTTCCGTCGGCATCAGTGGACGGGCCGAACAGCAGCGTCCGCAGGTCCACCTCGTTGTCGGCGGCCGGGACGACGCGGCTGCGCGGAAGGGAGGGGTGTGCGGCGGCTGCCGTCCAGTAAAGGCCCTGGCCAGGGGCTTCGGTGGCGCTGGCGAGCGGGGCGCCGAGCATGACCGCGTCCGCGCCGCAGGCGATGGCCTTGGCGATCTCGCCGCTGGTGTCGATCCCGCCGTCGGCGAGCACGTGCACGTACCGGCCACCGGTCTCGTCGAGGTAGTCCCGGCGGGCGGCGGCAGCGTCGATGATGGCGGTCGCCATCGGGACGCCGATCCCCAGCACGCTGTCCGTGCTGGTCACGCCGCTGCTGTAGCCATAGCCGACGATCACGCCCGCGGCGCCGGTCCGCATGAGGTGCATCGCGGTGCGGTAGTCGTGCACGCCGCCCGCCACGACGGGAATGTCGAGGCCCTCGATGAAGCTCTTGAGGTTCAACGGTTCCCCGTCGCGGGCCACGTGCTCGGCGGACACGATGGTGCCCTGCACGATCAGGATCTCCACGCCCGCGGCGATCAGGTCCGGGGTCAGCTCGGCCGCGCGCTGCGGCGAGACCCGGACCGCCACGGTCACGCCCGAGTCGCGGACCTCCTTGATCGCGTTGGCGATCAGGTCGGCCTGGATCGGCGCCGCGTGCAGGTCCTGCAGGACCTTGGTGACCGCGCTGGTCTCGGACGCCTCCTCGGCGGCCTCGATCAGCCGGAACAGCGCCTCCTCGACGTTGGCGTGCCGCGCCCACAGGCCCTCGGCGTTCAGCACGCCGAGACCGCCGAGCTCGCCGATCGCGATGGCCGAACGCGGCGACACCACCGCGTCGGTCGGGTGGGTCACCAGCGGGATGTCGAACCGGTAGGCGTCCAGCTGCCAGGCCGTGGAGACGTCCTTGGACGACCGGGTCCGCCGGGACGGCACGATCTCGATGTCACCGAGCTCGTAGGCACGCCGGGCGGTCCGGCCCATGCCGATCTCGACAAGGTCCCGCACTGTGAGTTGTCCTTCCCCGATGACCCGAGAAACTTCAGCGGGTCGTGTAGTTCGGCGCTTCGACGGTCATGGTGATGTCGTGCGGGTGGCTTTCCTTCAGGCCGGCCGCGGTGATCCGGACCAGCTGGGCGTCCTGCAGCTCGACGATGCTGCGCGAACCGGTGTAGCCCATGCCCGAACGCAGGCCGCCGACCAGCTGGTGCACCACGTTGGACAGCGGGCCGCGGAACGGGATGCGGCCCTCGATGCCCTCCGGCACCAGCTTGTCCTCGGCGAGCACGTCGTCCTGGAAGTAGCGGTCCTTGGAGTAGGACTTGCCCTCGCCGCGCGACTGCATCGCGGCCAGCGAGCCCATGCCCCGGTAGGTCTTGTACTGCTTGCCGTTGTGCAGGATCAGCTCGCCAGGAGACTCGGCGGTGCCCGCGAGCAGGCTGCCCAGCATGACCGAGCTGGCGCCGGCCGCGATGGCCTTGGCGATGTCACCCGAGTACTGGATGCCGCCGTCGCCGATCACCGGGACGCCCGCCGGCCCGCAGGCCAGGTTCGCCTCGTAGATCGCGCTGATCTGCGGCACGCCCACCCCCGCGACCACCCGCGTGGTGCAGATCGAGCCGGGACCGACGCCCACCTTCACGCCGTCCGCACCCGCCTCGACCAGGGCCTGGGCACCCGCCCGGGTGGCGACGTTGCCGCCGACCACGTCCACGACGTCGCCGAGTTCCTTCTTCAGCCGGGAGACCATCTCGACCACGTTGCGCTGGTGGCCGTGCGCGGTGTCCACCATCAGCACGTCCACACCCGCGTCCACCAGCGCCATCGCCCGCTTGTGCGCGTCGTCGCCGACCCCGATCGCGGCCGCGCACAGCAGCCTGCCGTCCGGGTCCTTGGTGGCCATCGGGTACTGCTCGGTCTTGACGAAGTCCTTGACCGTGATCAGGCCGCGCAGCTTGCCCGCGCCGTCCACGATCGGCAGCTTCTCCACCTTGTGCCGGCGCAGCAGGCCGAGCGCGGCCTCCGCCGACACCCCCACCTGGGCGGTGACCAACGGGCCCTTGGTCATCACCTCGGCGACCTTCTTGGTGTGGTCCAGCTCGAAGCGCATGTCGCGGTTGGTGATGATCCCGACGAGCTTGCCCGTGGCGTCGGTCACCGGCAGGCCGGAGATCCGGTAGCGCGCGCACATCGCGTCGACCTCGGCCAGCGTGTCCTCGGGCGAACAGGTGACCGGGTCGGTGACCATCCCGGCCTCCGACCGTTTCACCGTCTCGACCTGGCCGGCCTGCACGTCGATCGGGAGGTTGCGCTGCAGCACCCCGATACCACCCTGACGGGCCATGGCGATCGCCATCCGCGCCTCGGTGACGGTGTCCATGGCCGCGGAGGCCAGCGGGACGCGCAGGGTGATGTTCCTCGAGAGCCGGGTGCTCGTGTCCACTTCGCTGGGGACGACATCCGACTCCGCCGGTAGCAGCAGGACATCGTCGAAGGTCAGGCCGAGCATCGCGAACTTGCTCGGTACCTCGGGGGAGGTGAGCTCGCTGGTCATGGTGGGTGGCGGGCCTTCCTACGCCTGACGTGCGCCTCGCCCGACTGTTTTCCCAGGCGAGGCCGTTGACACCATGGTATCTGGACAGTGTCCGGGGCCCGTTCGGTACCGTGCGAGACCGTGCCGCACGACTCATTGCCCCCAGACCCCTTCGCGGGCGACCCGGACGACCCCGCCCGGGCCATCGCCGACCCCGAGGACGAGATCGGCCCGCCCATGGCCGAGGAGGAGCGGGCGGAACTCCTCACCGACCTCACCGACCTGGCCGTGTACCAGGCGCTGCTCGAACCACGCGGGATCAAAGGCGTGGTGGTCGACTGCGCGGAGTGCCAGGAACCGCACTACCACGACTGGGCACTGCTCCGCGCCAGCCTCGAGCAGCTGCTGAACGACGGCCGGATGCGGCCCCACGAGCCCGCGTTCGACCCGGATCCCGGCGCGTATGTCAGCTGGGAGTACTGCCGTGGGTTCGCCGACGGTGTGACCGCGACCGAGAGCGCCCGCTAGGCCTGGTTGGCGCTGTGGGGCGGCCGGTGGTCTCTTCGGGGACCCCGGGGTGCGGCGTGTTCACGGTGCCTGGAATCTGGGGTTCTGGGCGGCTCGGCTGGGGCATGTGACTCTTCTGCGGCCTGCGCCTGGCTGGGCTTGCGGTCTTGTCTGGGGGTGGGCCGCTGCCGGGCTGGGGGCGGTTCGATCTGCCTGGCCTTGGTGGTGGCTTCGTGGCTCGCGAATCTGGATGCTGACCAGGTCGGCTTCGGGATGCCGGACGCGGCCTCGTGGATCTGGATCCTGGGCACGTGATGTGGGGTCGCGAATCTGGACCGGTGCTGGGGTCAGCCAGTCAGAATCCAGCTCGCGACTGGAGTTGAGCCGCCGAAGCGACCCCCCTATCCACAAGCTATCCACAGGCCTTGTCCACAGGCCTGGAATGTCGCCCCCATCGTTGAGCCTGAATGCAATCCCGGCGAACGCAAAGGCGCCGCCCCGGGTGGGGGCGGCGCCCTGGGAGAGAAACCGGGTGGGTGTCAGGTGCCGGAGGGGGTTTGGTCGCCTTGGCCGACGTTGTTGCTGGACACGCCGTTGGGGCTCGGGCTGTCGCTGCGGCCGGGGCCGCCGCCGACTGGGGGCGGGGGTTCCTCGGTCGCGGAGTTCGGCCCGGTGGGTTGGCTGGAGGGTGGCGTGGCGCTCGAGGTCGGCGGCTGCGACGGGGTGTCGCTGGGCTTCACTGAGGTGGGTGGCGTCGGCGTGGTCAGCACGGAGCTCGGCGGCGCCGGGGTGGTCTCGGACCGCTGGGTGGCCGGCGGGACCGTCGGCGTGAACGGGGCGGTGCTGGTGAGCTGCTCGAGCAGGGACTCGTGCTTGGCCTTGAGGTCGTCCTTGCCGTCCTCGCTGGACACGGCGGACAACGCCGAGCCGGCGGCCCGCAGGGCGTCCTTGGCCTCGTCGATCTTGCCTTGCTGCAGGGCGGTCTGCGCGTCGTTCAAGTCTGTGCGCACGGACTGGGCGGCTTCGACCGACCGTGCGTGATCCGCGTAGAGGACCTTGCTCAAACCCCAGAGCGCGTCGCCCGGCTGGGCGTCCCGCGCAAGCATGCCTACCCCTGCGAACCCGATGGCGACGACGGCGGCCGCGACCGCGATGGGCACCAGCAGCCTGGGTCTACGGCGGCGCGCGGACTTGGCCGCGGTCACCGTGGCGACGGCTGTGTGGGTGTCCACGATCTCGGGGACGGGAACGCTGTCGACGTCCTGGCGCCAGGCGACCAGCAGCGCGTTGAGCTGTTCGTCGTCGAAGTCCACACCGCGCTGATCCACACCGCGCTGGTCCGGCCCCGGGCCGTCCACGCCCGGCTCCTCGGCCGCCCTGAACTGGGCCGCGAGCGCGTCGAGCAGGGCGTCGTCGGACCTGATCTGGGCCAGGTCCTCCGGCTCGCCGTTCTCGAGCTCCTCGTCGCTCAGATCGTCAAGGTCGAGGGCCGAAAAGTATTCATTTTCTGCGGAAACGTGGGTATCGTCACGTTCCGTGGACATAGCGCCCGAGGTGATCGGGTGAGGTTCACCCGATCGGCCGGTCTGCGGCGACTCGGGTGACTCTCTGCCGTCACTTTCGTGCCGGTCGGCCATTCAGACCACCTCCTCCGCTGACAGAGTCTTGCGTAGCCGTGCGAGGGCACGGTGCTGCGCGACCCGGACCGCCCCCGGAGTGGAACCGACCGCCTCGGCGGTCTCCTCCGCGGACAGGCCCACGACCACACGTAGCACCACGATCTCGCGTTGCTTGTCGGGCAGGACGTCCAACAGTTGCTTCATGCGCCTGGTCAGCTCGCCCTGCATTGCTCGTTGTTCCGGACCCGCGTCGGTCTCCGGTTCGTCAGGAACGTCCGCCACCGGCTCCGCGCGGTTGCGAGCGGCCGCCCGGTGAGCGTCCGCCACCTTGTGCGCGGCGATGCCGTACACGAAGGCCAGGAATGGTCGTCCCTGGTCGCGGTAGCTGGGCAAAGCCGTGAGCACCGCGAGGCACACCTCCTGGGCGACGTCGTCCGCCGAAGCGAAGGAACGTTCCTGCCTACCGACCCGTGCGCGGCAGTACCGCACCACGAGGGGACGAATGGACTCCAATACACGACCGACCGCGCGAGGATCTCCCTCGACGGCAGCGCTCACTGAAGCGTCCAGTCCGTCCCCCAAATTCGTCATCGCAGACAACAGCCTTGGCGTTACTCGTAGGCATCCGACAGTGACGGCCCCCGTGCGCGGAGTATTCCCCGTCACGGTGACAGCTTCTCCACCGTACCGGTCACCCCCAAGCGGACTAACCGCCGGATGGGGATTCGTGGTCGGATCCGACCAAGAGTGACCAATACAACATCTCGAACATGCGTAACGGCCCGAAGGTAGCACCCCCGGGCCGTGACACGTCCTATTTGGTCCCGCGCCGGTGTCAGGAGACCAGGCCGCGGCGGAACCCGTGCGCCACCGCCTGGGCCCGGTCGCGCACGCCGAGCTTGCGGAACAGGCGCCTGGCGTGGGTCTTCACGGTGTCCTCGGACAGGTACAGCTCACGGCCGATCTGGCCGTTGCTCTTGCCCTGGCTCATCCCGCGCAGCACCTGCAGCTCGCGGTCGGTGAGCTGGACGCCCGGGTCCGACGGCTGCCGCGGCGCCGGCACCGAGGTGCTGGCCAGCGTGTGCGCCAGGGCGGCGACCAGTTCGGGCCGGGACGCGTCCCAGCGGAGATAGCCGCGCGCACCACCGGCGATCGCCGCTGCGATGCTTCCCGCGTCGTCCGGGGCACCGAAGACGATGACATTTGCCTGGGGGTTGGCCGAGACGAGCCGCCGGGTGGCCTCCACCCCAGTCGGCACGGCGCGCTGGGTACCAACCAGTACGACGTCCACCGGCTGGCGGGAGAAGCGGGCGAGCAACTCGTCACCGTGCGCTACGCAGTCGATGCGACTGACCCCGGGCACCGCAGACATGACGCGGGTGAGACCTTCCCGCACGCTGCGGCGGTCGTCGCAGATCAAGACCGTCGTCACGGGGACTCCTTCCTGCAGCCGAGTGACGTTCCACCTCCCCTATCGGACGCTTGCGGCCCGACCTTGACACGATCTGGTGGTAATTCTGTGAACGAGTTCGCCCGGATGCCTGCCTGGGCGGCCTCGAGGGGCACCACCAGCGTGTTCGGCACCCAAGGGGAGGACGCGGCCAGGCGTCGCGCGATCGGGTCGCTTCGTCGTAACACACAGTGCAACGCTCCGGCCGCCCGGCGGCGGTGGCCGTCAGCCCCTAGGGGGTCCAGATCAGCCAGTAGGAGTGAGCAAGGCCACACCAGGGGCAACAAACCGAACTCGATGGCCCGATCCACCACCCCTTCGGCGAGGTCCCGGGCCCGTTCACGTTCCGTGACCCCGCCGCATGCCGCGAGTGTCGCCGAGAGGACCATTTCGGACTTGGCGACATGCCGGGCCGCTTCCGCCGCCCGAGCCCGCCGGAGTGCGGCTTCGGCGTGCGGCAACGCCGCGTCCGGGTGACCACTGGCCAGTTCGACCTCGGCGCGTACCCATCGCAGCCGGACCTGTCCGCGCCAGCCGACATCGCCCAAGGCATCCGCAGCCGATATGAGCCGTCGTGCCGCCGTCAAACGGCCTACACCCAACGCGTCCGCTGCGAGCCCCAGCAATGCATCCGAACGGGCCCCCAGGAGATCCACACCGTCCCGGTCGCCGTCGGTGGCGGCCGCCGGGAGCCTGGCGAGGGCCGCCGCGTCCAGGCGCCGCGCAGCGTCGTGTCCGCCGACCTGGCGCCGGTGGGACCCGAGGGTGCTCGCGGCGAGTGAGGCCAGTACCGGATCGGGGTCGGTCAGCAACGCTGTGAGCAACGCCGACGCGGCCGCGTACCTGCCTTGACCGCCGAGGACGACAGCTGTCAACCACTGGTCCTTAGCAGTGCCCGTTGCGGTGACGTGAATGTCGGGCCGGTCGCCGAAGGCTGCCCGGCGGAGCTCTTCAGTCACCGACCACCACCGCTTCGAGGCGGTCGACCGCGTCCTTGAGCGCGTCGAGGCGTTCGACCTGACTCGGCAGCCGGGCACTGGCCCAGCCGGGGCCGCATCCGAACATCCGTACGCGCTGACGAGTCCGCGGCACTTGGTTGAATACCGTCGGGTCACCACAGCGCGGTAGCTGTGCCCACACGACGACGGCCGCTGGGGCTGTGCGTCTAACGGCGGCTGCCAGGGCGTCTGCGGGCAACGCGGCGCCGAGCATCTGGGTTCCGACCTCCCGGCGTGCCAGTGCGGCGCGCAGTACGTACAGCGGCAAGCTGTGTCTTTCCTCCGGCGCGCACGACAGTAGTACCGGCCGTGGGTTGCGTGTGGGCCCCAGCAGCGGCGTCGCCCCGATCATCGCCGCGAGCACACACTCGTGGAGCAGGTGCTCGACTTCGACCGACTCCCCGGAGTGCGCCCAGCGCCCGGCGACTGCGGTGAGCACAGGGCGGATCACCCGATCCCAGGACGCGATCACCCCATCGGTGCGTATCGCGTCGATGAGCAGCTGCTGGACCGCGGCGGTGTCCATCGCCAGCGCGGCACGGCCCAGACCTTTGGCCAGGGCGGCGCCTCCGGGCGTCTCCGCCAGGGGTGTCGCGGGTGGCTCCTCCTCGCGGACCTGGCCGTGGGCCTTGAGCGCGTACTCGGCGGCTTCCGCGGGTGAGGCGCCACGGACCAGGGCTTTCTGCATCAGTTCGAGGCGGGCTACGTCGTCCGGGCCGTAGCGCCGGTGCCGTCCGGTCTTGTGCCCGCGGGGGCCGAGCCCGTACCTGCGGTCCCAGGTCCGCAGGGTCGACGGCGCGATGCCGAGCCGGCGGGCGACCGCGGCCACCGGCAAGGACGGCTCCGGCACATCCCCCGTAGGGGGTATGCCGTCCAGCGTGGAATCCGGCCCCGTCGCCACCCGCCCATCGTCAGGTCGCACCGGGATACCGGCAACCGGGGAGCAGCAACCACTACATACAGCCAGCAAGTCGATCACCCAGTGCTCTGTGTAGTGGACCGGTTACTGGATTGGGTGATCTCTAGGTGATCACCCTTGAACAAGTATTGACGCGGTTCTACTGTCGCCATCGTTGGACCGAATGGAGTACTGACGTCCTCGAACGAGGAGGCAGGCCACGATGGCAGACACGCGCAGGCTTCCCGGCCCCAATGCGGACGTGTGGGACTGGCAGCTGGAAGGTACCTGTCGCGGCATGGACAGCGCCTTCTTCTTCCACCCCGACGGTGAGCGGGGTCCGGCACGCAGCAGGCGGGAGGCGCGGGCGAAGGCGATCTGCCACGCCTGTCCGGTGCTGGAGATGTGCCGGAAACACGCGCTGGCCGTGCACGAACCGTACGGGATCTGGGGCGGCCTCTCGGAGTCCGAACGCGACAACATCATCAAATCCCGCAAACGCACCCTCGTCGTCACCACCAGCGCCTGACCCCAGCCCGCGCCGAGGCTGCCCACCCATCAGCCTCGGCGGGGCGACGCTTGCCGAGCAATACGCCACGCAGGGGTGCCGATTGAGCGAGGGCATCCGGGGTACGGCGGCCCAGCGAGGCAACAAGAATCAGATTGTGTTCGCGGGACGCACCATCAGAGCGCTGCCGGGCACGGAAGCTCCCTCAGGGCAATGGAAGAAGCGCTCCCAGCGCAGCGCAGGCTGCCGCCCATCAGCGCGAAGCAAGCACGAAGTCCTTGCGCGCCAGCGCAAAACCGGGTCTTCGCGTCCTCTCCACAAGAAAAGGCCCCGGCACACAGCCGGGGCCCCTTCCCGCAGAACGAAACTCAGTGACCGTGCCCATGCCCGTGACCGTGACCGGCCGCGGCAGGAGCCTCTTCCTTCTTCTCCACCACGGAGCTCTCCGTGGTGAGGACCATCCGCGCGATGGAGGCCGCGTTGGCGACCGCCGACCGGGTCACCTTCACGGGGTCGACCACACCGTCGTCGATGAGGCTGCCGTAGGTGAGCTTGGCGGCGTTGAAGCCCTGGCCCCAGTCGAGCTCGCGGACCTTGTGCACGACGACGGCGCCCTCGAGGCCGGCGTTGCTGGCGATCCAGTGCAGCGGGGCGGAGAGGGCCTCGCGGACGATGGCCACGCCGGTGGCCTCGTCGCCGGTCAGGCCGAGGTTGCCCTCGAGCTCCTTGGCGGCGTGCACGATGGCGGTGCCGCCACCGGGGACGATGCCCTCCTCGACCGCTGCCTTGGTGGCGGCGACGGCGTCCTCGATGCGGTGCTTGCGCTCGGCCAGCTCGGTCTCGGTGGCCGCACCCACGCGGATCACCGCGACGCCGCCGGACAGCTTGGCCAGCCGCTCCTGCAGCTTCTCCCGGTCCCAGTCGGAGTCGGAGGCCTCGATCTCCTTGCGCAGCTGCTCGGCGCGCGCGGTGACCTCGGACTTCTCACCCCCGCCGTCGACCAGGGTGGTCTCGTCCTTGGTGACCACGATCCGCCGGGCGGAACCCAGCTGGTCCAGGGTGGTCTCGGACAGCTTGGCGCCGATCTCGCTGGAGATCACCGCACCGCCGGTGACGATGGCCAGGTCGTCCAGGAACGCCTTGCGGCGGTCACCGAAGAACGGCGCCTTGACCGCGACGGCCTTGATCGTCTTGCGCACGGAGTTGACCACCAGGGTGGACAGCGCCTCGCCCTCGACGTCCTCGGCCACGATCAGCAGGGACTTGCCCGCCTGCACGACCTTCTCCAGCACCGGCAGCAGGTCCGCCAGCGCGGAGATCTTCTCGCGGTACAGCAGGATGTACGCGTCCTCGAGGACGGCCTCCTGCGCCTCCGGGTTGGTGGCGAAGTGCGCGGAGATGTAGCCCTTGTCGAACTGCACACCCTCGGTGATCACGAGCTCGGTGGCCATCGTGGAGGACTCCTCCACGGTGATCACGCCGTCCTCGCCGACCTTCTCGATCGCCTCGCCGAGCAGGGCGCCGATCGAGGCGTCCCGGGAGGTGACGGTGCCGACCTGGGCGATGTTGTCCCGGCCCTTGATCGGGGTGGCCTTGGCCTTGAGGGCCTCGACGACCTTGTCCACCGCGGCCTGGATGCCCCGGCCGATGGCGGTCGGGTTCGCACCCGCGGCCACGTTGCGCAGGCCGACCCGCACCAGGGCCTGGGCCAGCACGGTCGCGGTGGTGGTGCCGTCACCCGCGACGTCGTTGGTCTTGGTCGCGACGCTCTTGGCGAGCTGCGCGCCGAGGTTCTCGTAGGCGTCGTCGAGCTCGATCTCGCGAGCGACGGTGACGCCGTCGAGCGTGACGGTCGGGCCGCCGAACTTCTTGGCGAGCACGACGTGCCGGCCGCGCGGGCCAAGGGTGACCTTGACCGCGTCGGCGAGCTTGTTCACCCCACGCTCGAGTGCCCGACGAGCGTCCTCGTCGAAGCTGATCTGCTTGGGCATTTACTACCTCTCTGTATGACAAACACCCCGGGCCCCGGTAAAGGGGCGCCGGGGCGTCTGGCGTTAGAAGGCGTCAGTTGATGACGGCCAGCACGTCGCGGGCCGAGAGGATCAAGTACTCCTCGCCGTTGTACTTGACCTCGGTGCCGCCGTACTTGGAGTAGATGACGACGTCGCCGACGCTCACGTCCAGCGGGACGCGGTTGCCGTTGTCGTCGATGCGGCCCGGGCCCACAGCCAGAACCTTGCCCTCCTGGGGCTTCTCCTTGGCCGTGTCCGGGATGACGAGACCGGAAGCCGTCGTGGCTTCAGCCTCGCTGGCCTGGACAACGATCTTGTCCTCGAGCGGCTTGATGTTCACGCTCACCGGTGTGACCTCCACGGGTCGTCGAAAGCGTTGGCAGGTACCTACAGCGGCTCCTGCCACCCCGCCGTCGCGGGTGCCGGGGCGGTGTTGGTGCCGTGCAACTAGCACTCTACCCAGTCGAGTGCCAGCCGTTCAATCGCCCCCTCGGGACCTGTGGACGACGGGGGTTACCCATCCAGGTGACGGGCATTTCCGAAATCCTGCGGAACCGATCCGCCGTGGTTAGTCTCCAACCGAAACAGAGATCCAGCTGGGGGCTTTCAATGAGCTATCCGCCACAGTACGGACAACCGCAGCAGGGTGGTTACCCACAGGGTTATCCACAGCAGCAGGGTTATCCACAGCAGGGCTATCCGCAGCAACCTGGCGGGTACCCGCCACCGGGTTATCCGCCGCAGGGGCCCAAGAAGAACACCGGCCTGATCGTGGCCCTGGCCGGCCTGGCCACGGCCGCCATCATCGCGCTGGTCCTGGTCATCGTCCTGCAGCCGGACGACAAGACCACGCCCGCCGCCGACGGCAAGCCCACCGGCGGCATCCCGGAGGCCACCCTCCCGCCGCCCAACGCGCCGAAGACCAAGTCGAGCGGCAGCGGCAGCAGCGGCAGCAGCAGTGGTGGCAGCGCCGAGACGCGTGCGCTGGCCGAGAAGGCGGTCGAAGTGATCAACTCGCGGTCCACCAGCGAGATCGGCGACTACACGTGCGACTCGAACGCCACCAGGGAGCTCACCAGCGCGATGAACACGCTGCCGTCGAGTGCCAAGGCCACACTGTCCGGGGTCAACGAGTCGGGCACGTACGCACAGGGCATCATCAAGATCAACATGGGCAGCCAGACCCAGACCGTGAGCCTGGAGATGTCCAAGAAGTCGTCGAAATGGTGCATAGCGGGCCTCTAGCCGCAGGTTCACCCGCGGCTCACCTCAAGGAAAGTAGAGGTCATTCCCAACGAGAAGGGTGATCGGCCAGTGAACCCCTGACCAGGAGGTTGCTGTGCCGATCCGCAGGCCGACTCCCACCACTCCCTCTCGACGGACGATCCTCCCAGGCGGCGTGGCGGCCGCCGGGCTGACCGCGCTCGACGGCGCGCCCGCCTCGGCCGCCCCCGGCAAGCTCACCGACCCGTCCGCGCTCGGTGTGGCGTCCGGTGACCCGTACCCCCGACAGTGTGATCCTGTGGACCCGGCTCGCCCAGGACCCCTTCGCCGGAACGGGCTCGGCGGCATGCCCGGCCGTCCCATCCCGGTGCAGTGGGAGATCGCCACCGACGAACGGTTCCGGCACGTGGTCCGCCGCGGCGAGGATCGCGCAGGCCTAGGCACTGTCCGCAACGGCGTCGTGCTGACGGGGGACGTACACCGGCACTGGGCCGCGGAGATCAAGACCGCGGCAAGTTTCGTAGTGGAAGATCGCAAACCGGCTCTCAATCCGGTGTAAGTCCTACACATACTAGCCCGATTGGCTGCAAGTTATTGACCTGTGGGACGCCGCGGCGTAAAGCTGTCGTGTCCCACAGCCTTCATTTCTGGGGAGCTCTCCATGGGCCCTGCCCGCATCACGGCCATGGTTGCCGCAGCCTGTCTGGCCTGCGGCGTTACCACGGCAGCAGCAGCCGCCGAACCCACCAACCAGTTACGCCAACAAGCCTTCACGGCGGCCGCCAAAGAGTTCGGTGTGCCGACGAGTGTCCTGCTCGGCGTGTCGTATTTGGAGTCCCGCTGGGACACCAACGCGGGGACTCCGAGCACGAGCGCCGGCTATGGCCCGATGCACCTGACCGACGTGCGGACCGCGAACTCGGGCGGCTCGCACCACGACCAGGGCAAGGAGGACCCTCGCGGCGACGAGGCCCGGCAGATCCTGTTGCCCAAGGCAGGCGCACCGGTCCAGCCCGTCCCGCAACTGCAGACGGTCGACGCCGCTGCCGCCCTGACGGGCGTGGACAAGGCCGTGCTGCGGTCGGACGCCACCCAGAACATCCGCGGCGGCGCCGCGCTGCTCGCCAAGTACCAGCGGGACCTGGGCGTGACCAGCGCCAACCCGGCCGACTGGTACGGCGCGGTGGCCAAGTACGGCAGCGCGGCGGACACCAAGACCGCGGCGGCCTTCGCCGACGAGGTGTTCAAGACCATCTCGTCCGGCGCCGACCGGGTCACCGACGACGGCCAGCACATCAAGCTCGCCGCCACCGCGGTCAAGCCGAACACCGCGCAGCTGGGCAAACTCGGCCTGCGCGCGGCCAACGCGGACGGCACGGAGTGCCCGGCCGACCTGGGCTGTGAGTGGATTCCCGCGCCCTACCAGCAGTTGCCGAACAACGACTACGGCAACCACGACCTGAGCAACCGGCCGGACAACCAGCAGATCAACTACATCATCATCCACGACACCGAGGGCTACTGGGACGGCGTGCTCAAGCTGGTCCAGGACCCGACGTACGTGAGCTGGAACTACTCGCTGCGCTCCAGCGACGGGCACGTCGCCCAGCACGTCCTGGCCAAGGACGTGGCCTGGCACGCCGGGAACTGGTACGTCAACGCGAAGTCGATCGGCCTGGAGCACGAAGGCTTTGCGGCGCAAGGAACCTGGTACACCGAGGCGATGTACCGGTCGTCCGCGAAGCTGGTCCGCTACCTGGCGGCCAAGTACCGGATCCCGTTGGACCGAGCGCACATCCTGGGCCACGACAACGTTCCCGGCACGATCCCGAGCACGGTCCAGGGCATGCACTGGGACCCGGGTCCCTACTGGGACTGGGCGCACTACTTCGACCTGCTGGGCGCGCCTTTCTTCGGCCTGCCCGGGTACAACACCGGTCTGGTGACGATCAAGCCCGACTTCGCGTCGAACCAGCCCGCGTTCACCGGCTGCTCACAGGCCGGCCAGCCGTGCCCGCTGCGGGGTTCGTCGTCGGTCATCCTGCACACCGAGCCGCGCGCGGATGCCCCGCTGCTCAAGGACATCGGCCTGCACCCGGACGGATCCGCCACCACCATGGGGGTTTCCGACCACGGCAGCCGGGTGGAGAGCGGCCAGCGGTACGCCGTCGCGGGTGTGATGGGCGACTGGACCGCGATCTGGTACCTGGGCCAGAAGGGCTGGTTCTACAACCCGCGCAACCACCCGACCGCGCTGGGCACGCTGGGTCTGGTCGTCACGCCCAAGCGTGGCAAGGACACCGTGCCGGTCTACGGGCGGGCGTACCCGGAGGCGTCCGCGTACCCGGCGGGCATCCCGGCGCAGGCCGTGACCCCGTTGCAGTACACGTTCTCCGCCGGGGAGAAGTACTCGCTCGGCGAAAAGCTGACCTCGGAGTACTACTACGCCGTCACGTTCGACCAGGCCACGCACGCGGTGGTGCGCGGCCAGACGCAGTACTACCAGATCCAGTTCGGTCACCGGGTCATGTTCGTCAACGCCGATGACGTGGACGTGCAGCCCGCGTTCGTGCCGTACGGCACGGGGACGCTCGGTGATGGGCGCCACTGGTAGCAGCTAGACGTAGATGGTGTCCACCGGGAGGCCGGGGTCGGTCGGCAGGTCCAAACTGGACGGACGGACCCCGGCGGCCACCAGGTGGGCGCCCAGCGCGGCGATCATCGCGCCGTTGTCCGTGCACAGCCGCGGCCTCGGCACGCGCAGCTCGATCCCGGCCTCCGCACAGCGGTCCGCGGCCAGGGCCTTGATCCGGGAGTTGGCCGCGACCCCGCCGGAGATCACCATCGTGCCGATCCCCAGCTCGGTCGCGGCCCGCACCGCCTTGGCGGTCAACACATCCGCCACCGCCTCCTGGAAGGACGCGCAGACGTCCTCCACCGGCACCGGTTCGCCGTCACGCTCGCGGGCCTCGACCCAGCGCGCGACCGCGGTCTTCAGGCCGGAGAAGGAGAAGTCGAACTTCGCGTCCCGGGGACCGGTGAGGCCACGCGGGAACGCGATCGCCTTCGGGTCGCCTTGTTGCGCCGCCTTGTCGATGGGCGGGCCGCCCGGGTAGGGCAGGCCGATGATCCGGGCGACCTTGTCGTAGGCCTCGCCCGCGGCGTCGTCGATGGTCGAGCCGATCTCGGTGATCTTCCCGGCCAGGTCGTCCACCCGCAGCAGCTGCGTGTGACCGCCGGAAACCAGCAGTGCCAACGTTTCCGACGGCAACGGCCCGTGCTGCAGGGTGTCCGCGGCGACGTGTCCCGCGAGGTGGTTCACGCCGTACAGCGGCACATCCAGCGCGGCCGCATACGCTTTCGCCGCCGACACACCGACAAGCAGCGCGCCCGCGAGGCCCGGCCCGCAGGTGACCGCGATGGCATCCACATTGGACAGGCTCAGCCTGGCCGCGTCGAGGGCGCGGTCCATGGTCGGGATCATCGCCTCGAGGTGCGCCCGGCTGGCCACTTCCGGGACCACGCCGCCGAACCGCACGTGCTGCTCCACACTGGACGCGACCTCGTCGGCGAGCAGCTCGATCGCGCCGTCGCCGCCGAGCCGGACGATGCCGACCCCGGTCTCGTCGCAGGAGCTCTCGATACCGAGAATGATCTTGTCAGTCACTCCGGCCTCCTCGGCCTGGCCATGGTGTACGCGTCGGCGCCGGACGGCTGGTAGTACCGCCGCCGCAGGCCGATCTGGGTGAAGCCGTGTTTCTCGTACAGGGTGATCGCGGGCACGTTGTCGGTGCGGACTTCCAGGAACACCGGGGCCCGCACCTCGTCGGCGCGTTCGAGCAGTGCCTCCAGCAACGCCTTGCCGATCCCCTGGCCCTGGAAGCGCGGGTCCACACCGATCGTGTGCACCTCTGCCTCGACCGCGCCGACCGGCCCGAGCAGGGACAACCCCGCGTAGCCGATGAGTTCGCCGTCCACGTACGCGCCCAGGTAGTAGTTGCCCGCGGCCAGTTCGGAGCTGAACGCCTGCTCGCTCCACGGGTCCTCGTCCGGGAAGAGCACCCGCTCCAGCTCGGCGCACCGAGCCAGTTCCTCGCCGCGCAACAGGTCCAAATGGACAGTCACGCCCGGCTCACTCGCTTGCGGGCACCGGGTTCCACCGCGTCCGGGCGGCGCAGGTACAACGGGGTCAGCGGTGGCGGGGTCTCCTCGCCCAGCAGCATCGGGCTCGCGGCGCGCACCAACCCGGCCGGAGTCGGGTAACGCGGTTCCTCCACCGGCCGGTCCAGCAGGTCCGCGCCGACGATCATGTCGACATCCCCCGGCACCTCGGTCGGCTTGTCGACATTGGGCCCATCCACCCGGTGCCCGTTCTCGTAGCGCGCCCAGTAGACCTCTTTGCGGCGCGCGTCGGTGAGGACGACCAACCGGTGCGCCACCACATCGGCGGCGATCGCGTCCAACGTGCACACCGGGTAGACCTGCTTGCCCAACGCCTGCCCCAGCGCGGCCGCGGTCACCATCCCCGCGCGCAGACCGGTGAACGGCCCCGGCCCGGCGCCGACCACGATCGCGTCCAGGTCGGCGAACCCGACCTTCGCCTCCGCCAGCGCCTCCTGGGTGTGCGGCGTGAGCAGCTCCCCATGCGCCCGCGCGTCGATCGTCACCCTCCCGGCCAGCGTTTCCACGGCGCCATGGGGCGCCAGTTCGACGACCCCCGCGGTGACCGCCGGCGTCGCAGTGTCCAGGGCGAGTACAAGCACGAGCCAAGCCTACGAGGTCCGTTCCTGGACTTGACGTCGGTGTCAAGACCTACGGTGAGGACATGATGCGGATCGGAGAGCTCGCCCAGCTGGCCGGCACGAGCACACGGTCACTGCGGTACTACGAAGCACAAGGTCTGCTGCCTGCCAGACGTGCGCCCAACGGCCACCGCGAGTACGACGAGTCGGACCTCAGGCTGGTCCAGGAGATCAGGAGCCTGCTGGAGATCGGCTTCGCCCTGGAGGAGACCCGCCCGTTCGTGGAATGCCTGCGAGCGGGCAACAGAGCCGGAGACGTCTGCCCCGCATCAATAGAGGTCTACCGAAGGAAACTTGCGGAGCTCGACAAGGGGATAACCCGCCTCAACGAAATAAGAAGCCGCCTCGCCGCCCAACTGGCAGCAGTACAAGAAAGGCCGCACCCCCACCAATGCGAACACTGACGGACACCACATTCCGGACCCACCTGAACGAAGCGGAAAAGCCGGTCCTCGTCGACTTCTGGGCCACCTGGTGCCCACCCTGCCGGATGATAGAGCCGGTGCTGAGGGAAATCGAGGAGGAGCACAAGGACATCCTCGAGGTAGTGAAGGTCGACGTCGACGCCAGCCCGGTCACCGCGGCCGAGGAAAAGGTCATGGGCATGCCCACCCTCAGCCTCTACCAAGACGGAAAACTGGTCTACCAAATCGTCGGAGCCCGCCCCAAACAAGCCCTCCTCCGCGAACTGGCCCCCTACCTCCCCCAACTCACAGCAACCCACTGACCGCCGCCGCACCTGATTGCTCGAACCTCGAGCGCAAAGCAACATCCGGCGCTTTTGCGCGCGAGCGCACCGGATCTTCCTGTCCTGTCCCGCCGGTGTGGCCTGCCCGGTGGGACAGGACACGGTCCCCCTCTGGGAGGCGCTGCAGCGCGGCGAGCGCAACAAACGCCCCTAACGGCCAGCGCGAAACCTCAACCCATCCATCAACAAATCCAGCAACCGCCCAGCCTGCGCGGGATCCCCGGAAGCGGAAGTCAACGAAACCCCACTAGCACTGACCACAACATCCCAAGCCGGAACATCCCCCCGCACAGTGCCCTGAGCGACAGCCGCCTCAAGCAAAGTCGACATAGCCTGCGACAACCGCGCCCTGGAATGCTCAAAAGGATTCCCGCCGGAGGCGATCACGGCCTTCAGCGCATCCCCCATCCCATGCTTGGTGGCCATGTAGTCCACAAAAGCGGAAAGCCAAGACCGCAAAGCCTCATCAGCAGGCTTGACCCGCAACAACTCCGGCGCCGCATCACATAGCTTCGTCAACTCATTCCGGTACGCAGCCTCAATAAGAGCCTCCCGCGTCGGAAAGTGCCGGTAGAGAGTCCCGATCCCCACCCCCGCGTCCTTGGCGATCGACTCCAGCGTGACATCGGCGCTCGCCGTGAACGCACGGACAGCAGCCTCCACCAGACGGTCGCGGTTGCGCTGGGCGTCGGCGCGCAACGGCTTCGGTGCCGACACGGAGTCCTCCCTTGTGGTGCAGCTCACTTGCCTACCGGAGGTTCCTCCGCTTACAGTCGGAGACATAGCGGAGGTTCCTCCGCTTCTATGGTACCGGCTGCAGGGAAGTAAGAGACATGACTGTCACCACCCCCTTCGACAAGGACTCGACAGCCGCTGAGGTCCTCCAGGGTGTCGATCTCTCCGGCAAGCGCGCGGTGGTCACCGGTGGCGCTTCGGGGATCGGGATCGAGACCGCCCGGGCGCTGGCGGGGGCGGGCGCCGACGTCACGCTCGCGGTCCGCGACCTGGACGCGGGCAAGCTGACCGCTGAGGACATCGTCGGCACGACGGGCAACCACCAGGTCCACGTGGCCTGGCTCGACCTCGCCGACCAGGCGTCGGTCCGAGCGTTCGTGCGCACCTGGGACGGACCGCTGCACATGCTGGTCAACAACGCCGGGGTGATGGCGATGCCGCTGGCCCGCACGCCCGAGGGCTGGGAGATGCAGTTCGCCACCAACCACTTCGGCCACTTCACCCTCACCACCGGCCTGCACGACGCCCTCGCCGCGGCCAATGGCGCGCGGATCGTGTCGGTGAGCTCGTCCGGGCACCTGCGCTCGCCGATCGTGTTCGACGACATCCACTTCACCAACCGCGAGTACGAGCCCTGGTCGGCCTACGGCCAGTCGAAGACCGCGAACGTCCTGCTCGCCGTCGAGGCGACCCGGCGCTGGGCCGGCGACGGGATCACAGCGAACGCGGTGATGCCGGGCGGGATCAGGACCAACCTGCAGCGGCACGTGTCGATGGAGCAGATCGAGGCGATTCGCCGGCAGATGGGCTCCGCCGTGACCGAGTGGAAGACCCCGGAGCAGGGCGCGGCCACGTCCGTGCTGCTCGCGGCCTCACCGCTGCTGGACGGCGTGAGCGGCAAGTACTTCGAGGACTGCAACGAGGCCCAGCCCAACCAGCCCGGTACCCGCACCGGCGTCGCCGCCTACGCGCTGGACCCCGAGGCCGCCGAGCGGCTCTGGCAGATTTCAGTGGAAACCCTGGTGTGAGGTCGTTCATGACGCGCTGAACCTGCCGAACCCCAACAATGGGGTCGTGTTCAGCGAGCTGACCCCCGGCAACGACCGCCCCGCCCTGCGTTTCGGCGCCACCGCGTTGACCTACGGCGAACTCGCCGGGGTCGCGGGTGGCGTCGCCGCCCGGATCCGCGACAAGGCCCGGGTGGCGGTGTGGGCGACGCCCAGCATCGAGACCGCGGTGGCCGTCACCGGGGCGCTGCTTGCTGGTGTGCCCGTGATCCCGATCAACCCCAAAGTGGGCACCAGGGAACTGGAGCACATCCTGTCGGACAGCCGGCCGGACGTGATCATGGCCGGTCCCGGCACCGCCACCCCGCCGGGCGTCGAACGCCTCGAGGTGAAGCTCGGTATGCACGATGTATACAACGTGCACACCGGTGGTGAACACCCTGCATTCATCGTGTACACATCCGGTACAACGGGACCACCAAAGGGAGTCGTCCTGCCGCACCGGGCCATCGAGTCCAATTTGGACGCTCTGGCCGAGGCGTGGGAGTGGACCCGGGACGACGTGCTCGTGCACGCGCTGCCGCTGTTCCACGTGCACGGGTTGATCCTCGGGATCGTGGGACCGTTGCGGCGCGGCGGTTGCGTGCGGCACCTGGGGAAGTTCGACAGCGCGGCGATCGCGGCCGAGCTGACCTCGGGCGCCACGATGGTGTTCGGCGTTCCCACGATGTACCACCGGCTCGCGGCCGATGTGGAGCGGGATCCCGCGCTGGCCAAGGCTTTCGGGCAGGCCCGGCTGCTGGTGTCCGGCTCGGCGGCGTTGCCCGCGAGCGACCACGAACGGATCGAACGCGCCACCGGCCAGCGGATCGTCGAGCGCTACGGGATGTCCGAGACATTGATGAACTGCAGCGTCCGGGCCGCGGGCGAGCGCCGTCCCGGCGCGGTCGGCCCGCCGGTGGACGGGGTGGACGTGCGGATCGTCGACGAGCAGGGCGCGCCGGTGGCCCAGGGTGAGGTCGGCGAGATCGAGGTCCGCGGCCCGAACCTGTTCCTGGAGTACCTCAACCGCCCGGACGCCACCACCGAGGCGTTCCGGGACGGCTGGTTCCGCACCGGTGACGTGGCCACCGCCGACCCGGACGGCTATGTCCGGATCGTCGGCCGCCGCGCCACCGACCTGATCAAGAGCGGCGGCTACAAGATCGGCGCGGGCGAGATCGAGAACGTCCTGCTGGAGCACCCCGACGTGGCCGAGGCCGCGGTCACCGGCGAGCCGGACGAGGACCTCGGCGAGCGGATCGTGGCCTGGATCGTCCCCGCCGAGGGCCGCACCCCCGCCGAACAGGACCTGATCGACCACGTCGCCCGCCTGCTCACCCCGCACAAACGCCCCCGGATCGTCCGCTTCCTGGATGCCTTGCCCCGCAACGACATGGGCAAGGTGACCAAGCGCGCCCTGGGTTAGACCTCCGCCGGGACGGCCTTCCCGGACTCCGCAACGGTCCTGCGGGACCGGATGAGCAGAACCGACAGCAGCGCCACGACGATCCCGCTCACCCCGGCGACCACAAAGGAGTCCTCCAGCCCGGACGTGAACTCCTTGCCGCCACGGACAACCGTGCCCAGCACGGCGACGCCGAGCGCGAAACCCAGCTGGCGGAACGTGTTCAGCGCACCCGAGGCCATGCCCGCGCGGTTCTGCGGGACCGTGGCCATCATCGAACCCGGCAGCGCCTGACCGATCACGCCGACGCCGAGACCGGCGACCGCGAGCCCGGGCAGGACGGCGACCCAGCTGGAACCGGTGTGCAGCAACAAGGCGCCGACGCCGATGCCGAGCAGGCCGAACCCGATGGTGAACCGGGCCGGGATCGAGTGCAGGTGCCGGCCGACGGTGCTGGACACCAGGAACGACGCCACGCTCATCGGCAGCAGGGCGAGACCCGCGGCGAGCGGCTTCATGCCCAGGCCGTTCTGCAGCCAGATCGACAGGAACGGCGAGTACGCGAACGCGGAGAACGACATGAACACCGCGGCGAGCAAGGTGACGGTGAACGCGGGATTGGCGAACAGCTTGAGGTCCAGCATCGCGTGGTCGCTGCGCAGTTCCACCACCACGAACACGATCAGCGCCACCGCGCCGCCGATCAGCCAGGCGAGGGTGCCCGCCGCGGTCCAGCCATCCTCACCGGCGAGGATCAGGCCGTACGTGATCGCGCCCGCGCCGACGGTGAAGCTCACCACGCCAGGCACGTCGACGCCGAGCGCGTGCGGGTTGCTGGACTCCGGGATGGCGCGGGCGGTCAGCCAGACCGCGATCGCGCTGATCGGCAGGTTCACCAGGAAGATCGCCCGCCAGTCCAGGTACTCGGTGAGCACGCCGCCGAGCACTGGCCCGGCCGACGCGGCCACCCCGATCGTGGCGCCCCAGATGCCGAGCGCGATCCCGCGCTCCTTGCCGTGGTAGGTCACGTTGATCAGCGCCATCGTGGTCGCCAGCATCGCCGCGCCGCCGATGCCCTGCACGACCCGGGCGATGATCAGCACCTCGGGTCCGGGTGCGATGCCGCAGACCAGCGAGGCGACGGCGAAGACGAGCAACCCGCCCAGGTAGACCTTCCGGCGTCCGATGTGGTCGGCCAACGAGCCCGCCCCCAGGACCAACGCGGACAACGCCAGCGCGTACGCGTCCAGCACCCACTGCAAGCCCGTGAACGACGCCTGCAGGTCGCTCGCCATGTCCGGCAGCGCGACCGTCACGATCGTGACGTCCACAAGCAACATGAACGCACCAACACACACCGCTACCAGCGGTGCCCACTTACCCATGACTCTCACCCCGCAGACTCTGATCGATCAACGGGCGCGATTGCCACAGAGTCGGCCCGGGTGCAAGTTCTCGACATTGAGTTACGCTTCGACGGTGGAACTCGACACGATCGACCGTCAGCTGATCCATGCGCTCAACCTGGACGGGCGGGCGCCGTTCAGCCGGATCGCCGAGGTGCTGGGCGTCTCCGACCAGACCGTGGCCCGCCGGTACCGGCAGCTGCGGGCAACGACGACCGCCCGCGTGGTCGGGTTGACCTACCCGTGGCGGGTGCAGGAGACCCGGTGGTACCTGCGGATTCGATGCGCACCGGATGTGTCCGTTTCGGTCGCTTCGGCGTTGGCGCACCGGCCGGACACGTACTGGGTGCGGATGTTGTCCGGGGGGACCGAACTGGACTGTGTCGTGCAGGGGCGTCATCAGGAGCCGGGGACGTTGCTGCTGCAGAAGTTGCCGCGCACGCCACGGGTTCTGGACGTGAGCGCACACAGTCTGTTGCACGTGTTCCTGGGTGGGGCGGACGAGCACTGCGGGATCATGCGCTACCTGACCCCCGAACAGGCGGATGCGTTGCGGTACAAGGTGTCCACTTCGGACGAGATGGTTGTACTGGAGGACGCGGACCATCGGATGCTGGCGGCGCTGGAACAGGACGGGCGGGCGAGTTTCGCCGAGCTGGCCAAGGTGACCGGGTGGTCGGAGTCGACGGTGAAGCGGCGGCTGGACCACCTCCGGGAGATCGGCGCGTTGTACTTCGACGTCGACATGGACATGCGGGCGCTGGGGTACCCGGTGGAGGCGCGGCTGTGGATGTCCGTGCCGCCCAGCAAGCTCGAGGAGATCGGCCGGGCGGTCGCGCGGCACCCCGAAGTGACTTTCGCCGCCGCCACAACGGGTTCGCGCAACCTGGTGGCGTCGATCGCCTGCCCCAGCACACCGGCGTTCTACACGTACCTCGTCGAGAAGCTCGGGGCGTTGAAGACAGTCGAGAACCTGGAGACCGCGCCGGTCATCCGGACCGTCAAACGCGGCGCGACCCTCCTGGCCGGCTAAAGGCGGGATTTCCAGCTGCCGTGGGGTTCGAGGTGGGCCGTGCGGGTGTCGTCGGGGTGTCGTTCGAGGCGGATCAGCAGGTAGTCCGTGGACAGCTGCTCGGCCAGGCCCTCGCCCCACTCGATGACGACCGCCGCGTCGGTCAGGTCGGTGTCCAGGTCGAGGTCGTCGACTTCCTCGATGTGGCCGATCAGGCGGTAGGCGTCGACGTGCACGAGCTGCACGCCCCGCCCGTCCGGGCCGGGTTTGTGCACGCGCTCGATCACGAAGGTGGGCGAACTGACCCGGCCCATCACCCCGAGGCCTTCGGCGATTCCGCGCACCAGAACGGTTTTGCCCGCGCCGAGGGGGCCGGCGAGCAGCACCAGGTCGCCCGCGGTCAGCAGTGCGCCGATCTTCCGTCCGAACTCGACGGTGTCCTCGACGAGAGGGAGTTTCATGCTCGTATCCGTGTTCGTGCTCATGCCCTGCGCCGCCACCATCTCCGACCCGCTCCACGACCGCTCGCACACTGCCGGACCAGGTCCATCAGGCTGATGTTGACCACGTCCGGCTGTTCCATGATGACCATGTGCCCGGCGCCGCGCACCCGGACCAGCTTGGCGTCCGGGAGCTCGGCGGCCATCCGCTCGGCGTGCGAGAACGGGGTCATCCGGTCCCGGTCACCGCTGAGCACAAGCACATAGCAGTGTTGCAGACCCGCTAAGGCCGCGTACCTGTTGTGGCTGCCCAAAGTCTCGATGAAGTCGGCGAGCACCCGAACCGGGGTGACGTCGAGCATGTCCATCAGGAAGTCCACCAGCCGGGGCGAGACACTGCGGCTGCCGAAAGCCAGCAGGCGCACGGCGCGGCGGGTGAGCTGGCCGCCTGCGGCGCGCACTAGCTCGACCAGACCTGGTTGCCAGTCGGCCAAAGTGCCGACGCTGCGGGTCAAAGGGTTGTAGCGGGACAGGATCGGCCGCGGCAGGCCGCTGGATCCGATCTCCCCCGCGGAGGTTCCGACCAGTGCGACGCCACGGACCCGGTCGGCGAACAGCTCGGGCTTCTGCTCGGCCAGCGCCATGATCGTCATCGCGCCCATCGAGTGTCCGACCAGGACTATCGGGCCTTTCGGGACCACCGCGCGTAAAACCGCGTCCAGGTCGCGGCCGAGCTGCTCGATCGTGCTGGACTCCTCGGAGGCCCGGCCGGACCGGCCGTGGCTGCGCTGGTCGTAGAGCACCTGCCGGACCCGGGGCTGGGTCTGTTCGGCGAACATCCGGCGCTGGAAGTGCCAGCACAGCCGGTTCACCGCGAACCCGTGCACCAGGACCACGGTGATCTCGGGGGTTCCGCCGTCGTCCGGGTCGATTTCCTCGACGGACAAAGGAACACCGTCGTCAGCCGCGACGGTGCAGGTACGGGTCGGTTTGAGCAGACCGAACGGCTCGTCGGCGTACAGGTCCTCGATATCGCGCCGCCTCGAGCGGACCGCGGCTCCTATGGCCGCACCAGTTGCCACGACACCCAATACCCCGCCGATCAGCCCGGCAACCCGCCCGTTCACTTCACCCCCAGATAGCGGCGGCGCACGCGTGGACGGTACATGTTCGTGACGATCTCGTAGTCGATGGTGCCCAGCAGGTCAGCCCACTCGGTGGCGGTCGGCTCACCGCGGTCGCCCGGGCCGAAGAGCAGCACCTCATCACCGGGTTTGACGTCGTCGTCCCCGCAGTCCACGACGATCTGGTCCATGCACACCCGGCCGACGACGGGTTTGCGCATGCCGTTGACGAGAACCTCAAGCCGCCCCGACAAACCGCGTGGTACGCCGTCGGCGTAACCGACCGGCACGAGCGCGAGCGTCGTGTCCCGCTCGGCGGTCCAGGTCTGGCCGTAGGACACCGATTCGCCCGCAGGGGTCCGCTTCGCGTGCACCACACTGGACCGGAACGTCATCACCGGACGCAGATCCTCGGGCTGCGGCACGGGGTTGAGCCCGTACATCGCGATACCGACCCGGACCATGTCGTAGGACAGGTCCGGGCGGGTCAGCGTGGCCGCCGAGTTCGCGAGGTGCCGCAACGGGGTCAGGCCGGCCTCCTGGGCGACCTCGTAGGCCCAGTCGAACCGGGCGCGCTGGCGCTCGATCGACGGGTCGCCGGGCTCGTCCGCGCTGGCCAGGTGCGACCAGATGGCGGCGACGTTGTGGTCCTTGGCCGCGTTCACCAGCTCGCGCCACAGCTCGGGCGGGCAGCCGTTGCGGTTCAGCCCGGTGTCGATCTTGAGGTGGATCCTGGCGCCCTCGGCCGCCTTGAGCTCGTCCAGGCTGGCCACGGACAGGTCCACGCCCGCCGCGACGGCCGCGCTCAGGTCCTCGCCCGCCGTGTAAAGCCAGGCCAGGATGGGCGCCTCGATGCCGTTCTCGCGCAGGTGCAGGGCTTCCGGGGCGGAACAGGAGCCCAGCCAGGTCGCGCCGCCCTGCAGCGCGGCCCTGGCGACGGGCACGGCGCCATGGCCGTAGCCGTCGGCCTTGACCACGGCCATGACTTGGGCGTGTGCGCGCCCGGCGAGCAGGGCGACGTTGTGCCGCAGGGCGTCGAGGTCGACGACCGCCTCAGCACGTGGCGCGTTCTGGTCGGACATAACGTCGCCCATGGTCGCACACGGCGAATGTCAGGCTCGGGTGAGGAAGAACTCGTCCGTGGTCCGGCCCTCGAGAATCAGCCAGTCGAGCCTGCCGTTCAGCACATAGTCACCGTATGGGGTGACGGCCACGGTGGTCGGCGCGGA
This sequence comes from Actinocrispum sp. NPDC049592, assembly GCF_040675465.1. Classification (NCBI taxonomy): domain Bacteria; kingdom Bacillati; phylum Actinomycetota; class Actinomycetes; order Pseudonocardiales; family Pseudonocardiaceae; genus Actinocrispum; species Actinocrispum sp. NPDC049592. The sequence goes on from NZ_JBFAPA010000017.1 coordinate 106,395, forward strand.
GATCGGCCACGCCCGGTGGCTCCGGGTCGTCGCGGCGCTCCACCGGCCGACCGGGTCGAGCACGCTCACCGCGTCCACGCCCGGGCCGCCGAACGAGTTGGTCACCGCGATCAGCGACCCGTCCGGCCGCAGCGCCAGGCCGTCCCCGCCGGTCAGCGGCCGGTCCAACCGGACCTCGTCGATCCGGCCGGTGCCGGTGGCGATCCGGAACAGCTTGCCGGTCGAGTAGTTGACCACCAGCAGGAAGCCCAGCGGGTGCCAGACGATGCCGTTCGCGCCGATGTCCGGCGAACCGAGCCTCGGGTCGGTGACGAGCGGCGTCGCGCGGCCCTGCGGGTCGACGCGGGTGATCGTGGCGGAGTGGATGTCGGTGACGTAGGCGTTTCCGGCCCAGTCGATGGCCAGATCGTTCGGCGATGTACCGAATGTGGCCAGGTGCAGCGTCCGGCCGGTGCGCAGGTCGAAGATGCCGACGCCGGTCGAGGTGGCCGCCAGGATCCGGTTGCGGATGGCGTCCACGTGGACGCCAAACGTCTGCGTGACCTGCGCGTCGTGCACGAGGGTGCGGGTCTGGCCGTCGGGCCGGACGACGGAGATGTCGCCGTGCTGGAACGAGCCGATCAGGAACGCCTGCCTGCTGGGATCCCATGTCACACCTTCGGGGTGCAGCGTGGGGCCGTGCCCGGCGATCGCACTCGGGTACCGGCCGGCCACCGCGGGGCCGCAGACCAGCATCACCCCGGCCAGCACCAGGAGTAACAGCCTTCTCATCAGAACTCCTCCTAGGTTCAGTGTGCTCACCATAATCAGAGTTCTGATATCTATCAAAGTATTTACCGCACGTAGGCTGTTCTGATGCGGATGCCGGTCCCTGAGCGCCTCGGCGGCGACTTCAAGCAGGTCGTGGACGATCTGATGACGGCGAAGCAGGCGGCCGTGAAACCGGCCGGGCTGACCGTGCCGCAGTACTCGACGCTGCTGTTCCTGGTGGACAATCCCGGCATCTCGGCCGCGGCGCTCGCGCGGATGTGCCGCGTGACCCCGCAGACGATGACGACCATCCTGCACAACCTCGAGGCCGCCGGGCTGATCGTGCGGACGCCGCATCCCTGGCACCGCAACATGTTGGAGACTCGGCTGACCGAGGCCGGCCAGGCCGCGTTCGACGTCGCGGACCGGCGGGCGGTCTCGGTGGAACGACGGCTGGCCGCCGGGTTCAGCGACGAGGAGCTGGCGCTGCTGCGATCGTTACTGGCCCGCGCTTCCACGATCCTGACCGACGAGACTCCCGCCTGGGAAACGGAATTCGCCGACTAGGACCCGGTTGTGCACACCTCGTACACACCCTGTGTACTACCGATATACAACGTGCATACCGGTTGTGTACATGTTGCCTGGCAAGACCTCCACCCTTGACATACCCACTTCGTTCCAAGCCGGACAAAGTCCGCGCGCGCCCTGCCGGAAACGCCTGGTGGCGACACTGATGACCGCGTGCGCGAGGAGGTGTGTCCGGCGCCGTTCGTATCAAATCGAGCGACATTTTGGTGCGGATGTGACCAACTTGGGCCTCACTCAGTTGGGGGATACTGTAAGTTCGTTCAGTGGCGCAAGACAGGGCGGTCCGCCGGCGGGCGGCGCATTTGGGCCCGGAGAAACGACGGCCCCTCATTCTTGACTCCGCCCTGCAGGTGTACCTCGCACATGGCTACCGAGGCACATCCATGCAGGCCGTCGCCGATGCTGCGGGAGTTACCAAACCCGTGGTGTACGAGTGTTTCAAGAACCGCGACGAGTTATTGCTGGCGCTGCTGAGCCGCGAGGAGAAAAAACTGTTCGACGCGGTCATCGCGGCGCTGCCGAAGATGCCGTCCTTCGAGGACGTCGAGGCGCTGATCAGCTCCGGGCTCACCGCGTTCCTCAAGGCGGCCACCGAGGCCCCCGACTCGTGGCGCGTGGTCTTCGAGTCCTCACGCAACTCCGAGTCCGCGGTGGCCCGCCGGGTCCGGGCGGCGCGCGACACCATCCTGGGACGGTTGCGCGACCTTGTGATCATGTACCTGTCCACCATCGACGTTGCCGACACCGAACGCAAAGCGCCTGTGCTGGCCGAGTTGCTGGCGTCGATCTGCGAGAGCTGCGGCCGGATGATCGTCGTGGACAAGATGCCGTGGACGCCCGAGGACCTGGCGAACTACGTGTCGCGCCTGATGACGTTGGGTGTCACCAAAGCCTGACCTCGCGGATGGCGTCCGGGATCGCCGCCGCCACAGCGGAAGCGGGCGCCGGGGCGCCGCTGGCGGCGAGAGTCCCGGCGAGGCCGTGGATGTAGGCGGCGCAGCCCGCGGCCAGCCACGGGTCGACGCCCGCGGCCAGGACCGCGCCGAGGATTCCGGAAAGGACATCGCCGGAGCCCGCGGTGGCGAGCCAGGCCGAGGGAGCCTGGTTGACCAGCACGCGGCCGTTCGGGTCGGCCACGATTGTGTTGTAGCCCTTGAGAAGCACGACCGCGTTGAGCTTGGCCGCAAGCGCTTTCGCCGATCCCACACGGTCTTTGCCCAACTGGCCGAGCCGTGCGAACTCGCGGTCGTGCGGGGTGAGGACGACGGGGGTGTCGGGATCCCTGCGGTCCCACAGGTTCGGGTTCTCGGCGAGCAGGGTGATGCCGTCCGCGTCCACGCAGACCGGAACGCCGACGCCGAGGATGTGGCTGAGCAGTTCGCGGCCCGCGGTGCCGGTGCCGATCCCCGGGCCGACCACCCAGGCCTGGACCCGCCCGGCGTCGTTGACCGAGCCGGTGCTGACGATCTCCGGCCAGCGCTGCTGGACGTTGTCCGCGGCGGTCCCGGCGTAGCGGACCATCCCGGAGGTGGCGAGCACCGCGCCGCTCGCGGAAAGCACTGCGGCGCCTGGGTATGTGGCCGAGCCGGCGGCGATTCCCGTTACGCCCTGGGTGTATTTGTCGTCCGCGGGGCCGGGGATGGGCCACGCCTCGGCGACGTCCTCGTGGTCGAGGACGATCATGTCCGGGTCGTCCAGGGCTTGGGTGAGGCCGATGTCCAGGACCCGGACCTCGCCGCAGCGGGTGCTCAGCACGTGCACGGGTTTGCGGCCGCCGAAGGTGACCGTGACCGTCGCCGTGACGCAGGGGCCTTCTTCCGCGCCGGTGTCCGGATCGACGCCGCTGGGCTGGTCGATCGCGATGACCGGCGCGGTGATCCGCTCGACGATCGCCGCGGCTTCCGGTCGCAGGGCGCCTTTGCCTGAGATGCCAACGATTCCGTCGATGACGAGGTCATGGCCGGCCGGGGCGTCGACGATCCGGCCGCCCTTGGCCGTGAAGGCTTTGAGGCCTTCCTGGTGGGCGCGTTCGGGTTTGAGCAGGATCGCGTCGACCGCGATGCCCCGCCTGCGCAGGAACGCCCCGGCCCACAGCGCGTCGCCGCCGTTGTTGCCCGCGCCGACCAGGAGCAGTACCTTGCGCGGCTTGAACTCCGTGGCGCACACCGCCACACCGAACGCCGCCCGCTGCATCAACTTGGGCTCTGGCAGGGTTTTGAACACCTCTTGTTCGGCTGCCCTGACCCGGTCGGTCCGCCATACACCGCGCATGGGTGTCCTCTCAGGTTGCTAGCGGGGCGCCCTTGATGTCTTCCTCGAGGAACTCGGCGTAGGTCCTGTCGCCGGCGAGGTGGGTCCGGAAGAACGCGGTCAGCAGGGCGCGGGCGTAGCGCTGGGTCTTGCGTTCCGGTTTGCCCTGTACGAGCAGCTGGCTCCAGTGCCGGCCCTCGGTGAAGCCCAGGTGGCCGGCTTTGGGAAGTTCGCGCAGCTGGACCGGGCCGGCCCAGTTCTGGGCGATCAGGTCGGCGTTGCCCACGCCGGGTGCGACGAGATCGCGGCCCGCGGTGACGTGCAGGCCGGGCATGCGGCACTGCTGCGCGGCCATCGACGCCGACGGCCGGGACTCCGCGGCCGCGAGCGTGGCCACCGCTTTGATCCGCTCGTCGGCCGCGGCCGCGAGCACCGCGCTGCCACCCCCGAACGAATGCCCAGCGACCCCCAGCCGCTCGGGCGAGACCCGCACGTCCCCCAACCGCACCCCGATGGCCGCGTCCAGCGCCGCACTCAGGTCCGCCGCGAACAACCGGTGCGACCCGAACGGCCCCGTGTGCGTCCCGGGCGCGGCGACCACGATCCCCCACGACGCCAGATGCCGCAGCAACCCGTGGTAGCGCAACGGCGGCTGCAACCACCCGTGCCCGAACGCGATGGCGGGCAGGTCCCGCCCAGTCTTCGGGGTGAACACGACCCCACGCAGCCCGACCAGCCCCAAGTCCCCCCTCATCACCGTATGAGGTCCGGGCAACGACAGCTCGTACACCAGGCTCGCCATGCGCCGACGTTATCCGATCTCCGCCCCGCCCACCGCCCGGCCCCAGACAGCCCATCGTGAGTGGTTCCAACCGGCACAACCACTCACGATGGGCTATCCAGGCAGGAGGGGGCGTTTGGCCTTCCGAGGCTGGCCGGGCCATTTCAGGCGGATCGCGCACACCAGGACTAGGCCTTCCTCGCGGTCCTGGTACACCGTCACGATGAACATCCCGGCCCGCGCCAGCCGCCGGTCGAGGTAGTCCTCGGCGCACGCGCGGGTGTACGTCGTGAGCCAGGCCTGGTGCAGGGCGGGTGGGTGGGTGAGGCACCAGCCTTGGTCCTGGACGGTCTCGACGTATTCCAGGGTGCGGGAATCGCCGGTTACGCGGCGGTACTCGACGCGGTGACGATAGTTCCACCCGGCCATTCCGCGGATGATGTCCTGCGGAAATCAGCGTCAGGAATCAGGAATTCCGCATCCAGGTGTTCTGGTAGTACCCGGTGTCCGTGCCGTCGTCCTCGTCGGACGGTTTCGGCGGCGGAGGGCTGTTGCGGCGCGACAGCCAGGGGTTCTTCGGCGGAGGCGGCGGGGGTGGGGTCGCCGCGGCTGCCTGGCGGCGGGCGGTCTCCTCCTGGCGCGCCTTGTTCTCCGCCTCGCGCGTCTCGTACTGCGCCATGGCCTCGGTGATGCCCTGCCGGTGCCGCGTGGTGATCTGCTCGAACTCCGCCTTCATCGCCACCACGGCCGGGTCGGACTCGTCGATCATTTCCGCCCCTTCGGCTTGGTCTCGTACGGGTCCACGTCACCGATGACCATCGGCACGACCTCGGGCGCCGCGTCGGACAGCAGGTCACCCTGGATCCGCCACCGGCTCGGCTTGCGCTCCTGGTCACCGCCGCCCTGCCCGGCCCCCATCCCGCCCATCGGCATGCCACCCATGGGCGAGCCACCACCAGGCGGCGCTCCACCGGCAGCCGCGGCGGCCGCGTGCCCGGCCTGCTGCGGTTCCTGACTTGCCGCGGGCTGCTGGGCACCCACCAACGAACCGGGCCCAGCAGGCTGGTGCGAAGTGGCCGAACCGCCACCGCCTCCACCGCCGCCGGAGCCACCGCCCCCGCCACCACCAGAACCAGCCCGGCCGCCACCACCGCCGCCGCCCCCACCGGAGGGAACGGAGGCAGGCGGCGGCTGAGCGGTCAACGGCTGAGCGGCCCCAGGATGGTCAACGGTCAGGCTCAACCGCCCCTGGGCATCCCGCTCGGTGGTGATCCGCCGCTGCCCATCCTCGATGGTCACCGATTCCGGCGCTCCCGAGGGCGTGGTCCCAGCAGGCTCACCGGCCTTCACCCCGGCGAACGGGTCGAGATTCCCGCTGTGCAGCTTCTTCAACGCATCGTCCAAAGTGGACCAAGAGTCCGCGATCGCCTTTGACGTCTCGGAAAGCAGCTTACGCAACCCGTCGATGGCGCTGGAGTAGCTGTCGCACATGGCATCCAGCGCGTTGATGGCCTCGTGGCTCCACCACTTCTCCACGTTGCCCGCGTTGAGGTCCACCAGGTTCGGCCGCTGCAGTTCCGCGGGCGACAACGGACGCCCGAACGGCTGCTGCCCGGCCATGGCCTGATCGATGCGCCGGATCTGCTCCCGCCGCAGCTCCACCCCACCGGCCAGCTCGAACCGCCGCAACCCGCTGTGCTGCAAGCTGACGATCGCCTCACGCGTGGTGAGCCGGGCCAGGTCCAGCGCCGCGGCGAACTGGTTCAACGTGTCCCGGTAGACCGCGGCGGCCTTGCCAAGCTGGTCGAACGCGTCCACGGCGGCCTGCCCGGCCGGGCCGGACCAGGCGTCGTGCAGACGGCTGCGCATGCCGTCCGCGCCGATCCGCAGCTCCTCCGACGCGCCCCTCAGGTTCGCGAACCGTTGCGCGTCAGCGAAAAGAGGCCCGAACTCGATCCCGTTCAGCTCGTCGAACAGCCGGTCGTCCTCGGCACCCCACGGCTGGGCGGTCCACCCGCGCGCGGCCGGATGGTTGCGCCACGACTGGTAGATCTCGCCGTACCTGCCGGTCCTCGCCGACAGCATGTCGCGGAACCAGCCGAACGCGTTCTGCAGCTCGGGCCCGGAGCTGATGTCCTTGTCCACCACCGGTTTCAGCGCGGCGTTGAGCTCTGGCGCGGGCATGCTCAGAAGCTCCCGTCGACCTTCGCGATGTTCTGCTTGACGTCGGCGTCCGTCTCCGTCAGCAGCTTCTGTGAGGACGCCAGCGACCGGCTCATCGCCTCGACGATCGGACCGGCCTTGTCCAGCGCGTTGCGCAGCTGCTCACGCAGCTGGACATAGGTCTGCCCCACACCGGAACGCTGGGCCAGCACACCGAACTTGTCCGCGGTCAGGCCGTCGTCGCTGTGGGCATACTCGCGCACCGCGGCCACCGCGTCGGCGAACGCCGCCAGGTCCTTGCCGACCTCGGCGACCACCTCGTGGTCCATGCCGATGTCGTTCTTGCCGGTCACCATTCGTGCCCCCACACGTCAGCTAACTGAGCCAGCTCTGGCTCGACATGTCCTCGTCGTCGTCCTCCTGGCGCCTGCGGCGGCCCGGGCGGGGCGCCTGCGGCTGCTCCTGGTGGACGGGCGGCGGAGGCGTCTCCGCCTCGTCGTCCTCGAAACCGAACGACATCACCGGCTGCTCGGACGTACCGCGGAAGTGCTCCGGTTCCGGGATGGGATCCGGAATCGGCGGCGGGGGCGGGAACCCCATCGGCGGGGTCGGGCTGGACCAGGTGCTGGACGGCCGCTCCTCGTCCTCGAACTCGCCGAACGACATCACCGTGCTGACCTCGCGCGGCGCGGTCCACGGCGAGTCCGGGTCGGCAGCGGGCTGCGTCCGCGCCTTGCGGGCCGCGGCCGCCTGCTGGGTCAGCTCCTCCGCGCGGGCGTCCTTCTCCTGCTGCTCGCGCATCTCCTTGCCGCGCTGCTCGTCCGCGGCCAGCGCGCGCTCGTGGTCGGCCCGGTAGACCGCCGCGATCTCCTCGAACCGGATCCGGACCCGTTGCGCCTCAGGGCTTTCGTAGTACTCGAACACCCGCGGTCCCCCTCACTCAGCGCGCTTCGTTGTCCAGCAGCCCGGCGATCTGCGCCGCGTCCGCCGGTCCGTCGTCGAACAGGTCGCCCTGGGTGCTCCACTGGCTGGGGCTGCGTTCCTGTTCACCGCCGCCGGGCGCGCCCATGCCACCCATCATCGGCATCCCGCCACCCATCGCACCGGCCTGCATACCACCCGGCTGCTGGTGGTGCGCGCCGTCGTCCGGCAGCGTGGCCAGACCGGCCTCCCCGGCGGCGGGCGCCACCTGGTCGTGACCGCCGCCGTCGGCCAGCAGGTCGCCCTGGGTGGACCAGGTCGTGTCGGACAGGCCGTCGGTCCCGCCGCCGAAGTCGAACCCGACCGACTGCGTGGCCGTCAGCTGCGACGGCGCGGCGGCGGTGTCCGCCAGTGCGTGCTGCGGGCCGGAGTCCTGCGCGGTCGCCAGGTTCGACGAGTCCGCGTTGGCGAACCCGTGCTGCCGTGGGTCGTCCTGCGGCAACGAGTGCGCACCGCCGGTGGCGTTGTCGGCCGGGGCGGGCAGCGTGTGGGCCTGGCTCGGGTCGGTGTTCGGCTGGCCGATCACCGGCTGGGCCGGGTCCGGCGTGCCCGGGGTGAGGTGTCCCTGCCCCTGGGCGTCGTAGTCGATCAGGTACGTGGTCGGCTTGCCCGACCCGTCGTCGATGGTCAGCTTGACGTTCTCCGAGCCCGGCGGGTTCTGCTCGGCCGTGATGGTCACGTTGCCGTCGTGCAGGACCACCTTGCCGTCCGGCCCGGCGACCGCGTGCTGCACACCATCGGCGCCGGTGACCGGCTGACCGTCGGGACCCAGCTGCTGACCGGCCGGGCCGAACTGCTGGTTCTGCGGCGGCTGACCGTCCGGGCCGAGCTGCTGCTGCACGGGACGGCCATCCGGGCCTAGCTGACCGGTCTGCAGCGGTTTGCCGTCCGGGCCGACCGCCGCGTGCTGGCCCTGGGTGGCGTCCGGCTGGCTGAAGTCCATGTCGTAGGACTTCGGGTGGCCGGACCCGTCGTCCACGGTCATCTTGACGTGACCCTGGCCGTCCGGGCTGTTGACGGTGTACTTCTTGCTGCCGTCCTCGATCGTCACCGACTCGGGGTGCTGCTGCTGCCCGTTCTTGGTCGGGTCCTGCGAGGGGTCGACCGGCATCCCGGTGTCCACACTGGACGGATCGGTGCCGTCCTGCGGGTTGGCCTGCGGCTGCGACTCCTGCGGCTGCGGCTGTTCGATGGGCGGCGGCTGGTAGCTCTGGCTCGCGGTGCCGCCGGAACCGGTCTGCTGCGGGTAGCCGTTGCCATTCCCGTTGCCGTGTCCATTGCCGTTCCCGTCGCCATGGCCGTCCTGCGGCTGCTGCTGTTGCTGCTGGCCGCCGGGCGGCTGCAGCACGTCGAACGGGTTGGCGGTGGTGGGCATGGCGTCGGTGAAGGCCTGCATACCGTCGCTGACCGACTTGTGCGCGTTGTTGATCAGCGTACGGAACGACTCCATGGCGTTGCGGTAGTACCGCGCGAACTCGTCCATCTCGCGGATGAACGAGTCGGCGTAGATCTCCCAGCCGTGCCCCTCGTTGATGTCGATCAGGCCGGGTGTGTTGCGCAGGTCGTTCCAGGAGATCTCACCGGTGCCGTCGCCGTCGTCGTCGACGTCGTTGGTCCCCGACCAGTCGCGCCCGTAGGTGTGCGCCCGGTCGAGGTACATGATCAGCGTGCGCTTCTGGTTGAAGTCGAGCGAGTGGTACTTGTCCTTCATGTTCTTGATGTTCGGCATGTCCAGCTGGGACAGGTTGTAGATGGGCACCCGGCAGGCGCCCCACAACCCCTTGGCCGCCTTGGAGATCGTGTCGGCGGCGGTGCCGAAGTCGGTGATCGGCTTGGCGATCTCGTTGAACTTGTCCGCGGCCGCCGCACCGGTCTTGTCCGTCCACGCCGAGTGGATCCCGTTGACCCCGTTGGTCACGCTGGTCGATGCGGCGGCGGCGACCTTGGACAGGCTCTCGTAGCGGCCCGTCGCGTCCCAGAGCAGACCCATGTTGATGCCGCGCATCTCCGGGATCTTGGTCTTCTCGGCGGCGTCGTCCAGCATCGCGCGCTGCGGGTTCTTGGGGAACCGGACGTCGTCGGCGGCGGCGGGGTGCTCGCACCAGATGTTGTAGAGACCGCCCATGTCGTTGCCGGACATGAACGTGATGAACGAGTTCACCCGGTCGAGCAGCGCGTCCGAGGTGTCCGAGGAGTCCACCCCGGCCGGCTGGACGATCGCGTCGACAACGGGCTTGGCCAGAGCGTCACTCATCAGGCACCCCCGTCGGCCTTCGAGATGTTCTCCTTGTTCGACTGCTCGGTGCTGCCGTGCTGGTCGGCGGATGCCTTCAGGGTCGCGGCGACACCGTGGATGAACGCGGCCCCCTTGCCGAGCGACGCCTGCATGGCCGTGGCCAGCGCCTGGAACGCCTGACCGGCGATGTCGGACTTGCCGACGATCTTGCCGAAGTGCTCGGCCTTGGTCGGGTTCTGCGTGGCGTACTGGGTCACTCGGTCGAACGCCGTCCCCAGCGCGTCGATATCCGCGGCAACGGACCGTAGCTGGTCGGGTTTGATGTCCGTCTTCCCGTCCGGCATGGTCCCCCCTCTCCCTCTACTCCTGGCTGACATCCGGTTCGACGCACGCGGGCGCCACTCGGTGCCATTCACGTCCGGTTGAATGTACCGACGTCAGCAGCGGTGCGAAGGATGAACAGCCCGATTGGTTCACACCGAGGAGACGACCCCCGCCAGTCGCTGGGCGGCGGCCTCGGCGGCGGCCTGGTCGGTGGCCTCGACCATCACCCGGACGAGCTGCTCGGTGCCCGACGGGCGCAGCAGGACCCGGCCGGACTCGCCCAGCTCGGCCTCGACCGCGGCCACGGCGTCGTTCACCGAAGTGGCCCGGGCCACCGCGGCCTTGTCGGCGACCTTGACGTTCACCAGGACCTGGGGCAGCCGCTGCATCACACCGGCCAGCTCGGCCAGCGCCCTGCCGGTGGCGGCCATCCGGGCCATCACACCCATCGCGGTCATCAGGCCGTCGCCGGTGGTCGCGTGACCCGGCACGACCACGTGCCCGGACTGCTCGCCGCCCAGCGAGTAGCCGCCGTTGCGCAGCTCCTCCAGCACGTAGCGGTCGCCCACGGCGGTCGTGCGGATGTTCACCCCGGCGGCCCGCATGGCCAGGTGCAGGCCCAGGTTGCTCATCACGGTGGCGACCAGGGTGTCGGCCACCAGCTCGCCGCGGTCCTTCATGGCGATGGCCAGGATGGCCATGATCTGGTCGCCGTCCACCAGCTCACCGGCGGCGTCCACCATCAGGCAGCGGTCGGCGTCGCCGTCGTGCGCGATGCCCAGGTCGGCGCCCTCGGCCAGGACGGCCTTCTGCAGCGAGTCGATGTGGGTGGAGCCGCACTCGGCGTTGATGTTCTCGCCGTCGGGCAGGGCGTGGATGGCGATCACCTCGGCGCCCGCCTCGCGGTAGGCGCGGGGGGCGGCGGCCCAGGCGGCGCCGTTCGCGCAGTCGACCACGACCTTCAGGCCGTCCAGCCGCTGCGGCGTGGCCTGCAGCAGGTGCGCGATGTAGCGGTCCAGGGCGTCCGGCACGTCGTAGATGCGGCCGACACCCGCACCGGTCGGGCGGACCGGGGTGCCGGCCATGCCGGCCTCGATCTCGTCCTCGATCTCGTCCGGCAGCTTGTGCCCGCCCGCGGCGAACAGCTTGATGCCGTTGTCCGGCATCGGGTTGTGCGAGGCGGAGATCATCACACCCAGGTCGGCACCGAGATCGGCGACCAGGAACGCCACCCCGGGCGTGGGCACCACGCCGACCTGCAGCACGTCCGCCCCGGCGGCGGCCAGCCCGGCGGCCACGGCGGCCTGCAGCATCTCGCCGCTGGCCCGCGGGTCCCGGCCGACCACGGCGACCGGCCGGTGCGACCGGTCGTGCTCCGCCAGCACCCGGGCCGCCGAGGTGGACACCGAGAGCGCCAGCTCCGGGGTGAGGTCGACGTTCGCGAGCCCGCGGACCCCGTCGGTGCCGAACAGCCGTGCCATCCGCTGCGTCCCTTCCTAGCTCCTGGCGGGAAGACGAACGGGAGCAGCAGAAGAATCCTGCTGCTCCCGTCCGGTCGAGCGTTGTCGCGTCAGCGCTTGCTGTACTGGGGCGCCTTGCGGGCCTTCTTCAGACCGTACTTCTTGCGCTCCTTGACCCGCGGGTCACGGGTCAGGAAGCCGGCCTTCTTCAGGGCCGGGCGGTCCTCCGGGTCGAGCTCGATCAGCGCGCGGGCGATAGCCAGGCGCAGCGCACCGGCCTGGCCGGTGATGCCGCCGCCCTTGAGGTTCGCGCGGACGTCGAAGACCTCGGGCTTCTCCAGGATGACCAGGGGCTCACGGATGAGCTGCTGGTGCACCTTGTTCGGGAAGTACTCCTCGAGGCTCTTGCCGTTGAGCCGGAACTGGCCGCTGCCCGGGGTCAGCCGGACCCGCACCACGGCCTCCTTGCGGCGGCCGACGGTCTGGGCGACCTCGCCGGTCAGGCGGATGACCGGGGCGGCGGGCGCCTCGGTGGTCTCCTCCTCGATGGCGGGGACCTCGGCGTCGAACTCGGCGCCCTCGGTCTCCGGGGCGCTCACGATGTCTTCTTCACTCACTGGGCAACCTTGGTGATCTCGAAGGGCACCGGCTGCTGTGCCGCGTGCGGGTGGTCAGGGCCGGCGTAGACCTTGAGCTTCTTGCCCTGGGCGCGGCCGAGCTTGTTCTTCGGCAGCATGCCCTTGACGACCTTCTCGACCAGCCGGTCGGGACGGGTGTCGAGCAGCTCACCGAAGGACTTCTTGGAAAGCCCGCCGGGGTAACCACTGTGCCGGTAGGCGAAGGCTTGGTCCCGCTTGGCGCCGGTCAGGACGACCTTCTCGGCATTCACGATGACAACGAAGTCACCGGTGTCCACATGCGGGGCGAAGGTGGGCTTGTGCTTACCGCGCAGCAGGGTGGCGACCTGCGTGGCAAGGCGGCCGAGCACCACGTCCTCGGCATCGATCACATGCCAGGCGCGGGCCACCTCGCCGGGCTTCGGGCTGTACGTGGGCACGGATCTACCTCATCGTCACTTGCGTCTGGAGTGCCTGTGCGGGCCGGACCCACGGCAGGTCGGACCCACCAAGGGCGCGAGTGGTCACACGCCGCTCCGCACAACAACGATAGAGATTACCTGGCGCGGTATCGCAGGGTCAAAACGGCCCCCCTTTGCGCGATCGCGGGCGCCCCCACCAGCACCTACGTTACCCTGCCGACCTGCGGAATCCGCTTGTCCGGAGGGGTGGAGCTCACATGGGCGGGACACGGATCTGGCCACAGTCCGGCCGGCGCCCGGTCACAGCCGGTAACCCGATGATCACGGGGATCCCCGGCCGTACCGGCGAACAGATGTTCAAGATCACCATCCGGACCCGATGGCTGCTGGTGCCCCTGGCCGCTCTCGGCCTCGCGGCGTGCGGGCAGGCGGTGTCAGGCAGCCCGGCGCCGAACCCCGAGGCGGCCAGGCAGGCCGCGGACCGGACGCTCGACCAGGGGGTGGCCGCCATGGGCAAGTACGTCCAGACGTCGGCGAACTTCCGCGGCACGGTCTTCCGCTACGCGACCATCGACGACAAGGGCAGCGGCTCCGAGGTCGAGGTCAGCCGGATGGGACAGCCCGCCGCGGTGATGACCAAGATCCATTCCACTTCGCACAGCGGCTTCGACTACGACGTCTTCCACCCGGCCGGCAGTGCGCTGGACTACGTGCGGCTCGGCCCCGGCTACGCCAAGCTCGCCCCTACCAAGTGGGTGTCCATGGCGGCCTTCTCGGCCAGCGACTTCAGCTGCGCCATGCCCGGCCTGCAGACCCTGTGCAAGCTCACCGACACGATCGACGCCACCAGGAAGGCGGCGCCGCCCGGGCTGAGCACGGAGACCCGGCGGCTGGACGACGGCGGCACCGACATCGAGACCTCGATCACGCTGAAGGCGTTCCTCGACGCCACGGTCATCCCGATCCCCGCGGACATCACCACCCGGATCGACCCGGACATGACCGGGAAGCTGATCCCGGTCCGGCTGACCCTCAACAGCGACGGCACCTTCCGCCGGATCGAGGTCAACGGCGCGGTGCTGGGCAAGGCCGGGAAGGTCCAGCTCCAGGTGGGCTACGAGACGAAGGGGCCGTCGGCCTCGGACGACTACCCGCCCGTGCCGCAGCCCGCCGAGGTCACGGCGCTGCCGGACAAGGCCGCGGTCGACGACTTCTGGGCCAGGCTGGGACAGATCCGCGGATAACGCTATAAGGGCCCCGGCACGAGTGCCGGGGCCCTTCAGTCAGCGGGCTGTCACTGCCCCCAGAGACGCTTCACGCCGTGCTCGGTCTGCTGGTAGTCCTGGGCGGCCTGCGAGACGGCGGTGCCGATCGAGGACAGGATCTGGGCCAGCTCGGCCATGGACTTCTCCCAGTCGCGCTGGACGTTGTCCCACGCGACCTGCGCCTCACCGGTGTAGGCGGCGCGCAGCGGGGCCAGGTTCTGCTTGAGGGTGTCCAGCTCGCTGGTCATCTTGTTGAACGTCGAGGTGATGTCGGAACCGGCGGCCTCGACCGCGGCGAAATCAACCTTGATGCCGTCAGGCATTTCGATCCTCCCGAAAAGTCTTTGCTACAGGTTGGCTTGGGTGCGTACAGCGGGAAATGGTCAGAACGAGAAGTTGCCGGAGATCTTGTTCGCGGACGACTTCGTCTCTTCTTCCTGGTGGCCGTAGTTCTTGGCGGCGGTGCCCAGGCTCTCGCTGATCACGCCGAGGTCGTTGAGCAGCTTGTTGGCGGCGGTGTTGAACCGCTCGAAGAGCTGCTGGAAGGCCGTGGCGGCGTCGCCGCGCCAGGCCGACTCAACGGTCTGCAGCTGGCCGCGCAGGTGGTTGATGTGACCCTGCGTGTGGCCCTTGATCGTGTCGGTGTCGACGGAGGCCTTGTGCAGGTCCTCGGCCTTGACCTCATAACCAACCGGCATTGGGAGTTACCCCCTAGGTCGAAGTTCGGGTTGTGCGTTCTTTGTTCGTACAACCCCTCCGACGCAGACCCTGCCAGCTTCGGTTCCACCTGTCCCGGGGAATGTTCCAAGTACTTGCACCTGTAAACGCTCATACGTGGAACCGCTCCAATAAAGGGCGCCCTACCAGGGGGTTTACTGCTGCGAACACTAGTCACTCGTCATGATTTGCTTTTGCGAGAAGTCCTCGTCGTCGTCACCCGATGGGGTAACGGGTTCTTCTTGCGGGGGCGCGAGTGCCGCGCGCAGCTTGGTGTTCTGCTCGCGGACCTCGGCGGCCGCGCGCCGGGCGCGGGTGATGGCGTCATCGACCGCGGCGGAGAACTCCGGGAGGCCAAAGTCCTGGGTCATCTAGTTCACCTTCATCGTGCGGACCACGGTGTCGCAGGCGCTCATCACCCGATCGCGGCCGGTGTCGGTGTGCTGGCACCCGATGCTGACCTGAGCGTGGCTCTCGAACAACACGAACCACTCGACTGTGCCCGTCTCGATACGCTGTTTGTAGGACACGACGTCACGCCCCGCGAACGTCGCCTTCTCCTGCAGGTCCGACAGCCGCTGTGAGCCGGACTGCTCGTACTTGGTGCGCAGGTCCCGCACCGCCCGGTCCCGTTCGGACGTCGCGTCGAACGACAACGCCAGTTCCTGCACCACGATCAGGTCGTCCCCGGTCTCCGCGCCGGCCGGTTTGGCCCGCACCTCGCGGAAGTCCGTGTTGGCGCTGACCTGCGTCCAGTCCGCCGGGAGGGTGAACTGGTAGTCGAACTGGGCGATCGTCTTGCCGGCCGGTGGAGTGTCCTCCGAGGACAGTATGACCACCAGGGTCACAGCGACCGCGAACACGACCGCCGCGGCGCCGAGCAGCAACCCGATCTTGCGTTTGTTCCTCGGCGGTGGGGGCGGCGCGGGCGGTTGTATGGGTATCGGCATGTACTGCGGGACAACAGGAGGAGGCAGCGGGACGGCCACCGGCATCGACGGCGGCGTCCGCATCGTGCGCTCGGAATCGGCCCGCCTGGGTTCGGGAATGGCGAGCAACGCGCCCCGTGCGACGACGGTCTCCGGCTGGTCGAGCGTGGTGGGCATGATGCCGACCCGTTCGTGCACCAGCCGCGCCACCATCGGGATCCGGCTCGTCCCGCCGACCAGGAACACCGCGTCCACCCTGGGCAGACCCGACTCCTTGATGGCCGCGGCGGTCAGCTCGACGGCCCGGCCCAGCGGCGCGGCGATCAACGCCTCCAGGTCGGCCCGGGTGACGTGCGCGTCGGCGAACGGCGGCGGCATGGGCACGTCGGTGTAGGTGTGCCGCGACAGGGTCTCCTTGGCGCCCTGGACATCCTGTGAGACCACCCGGCGACGGCGGCGGTCGGCCAGCCCACGGCCTTCCATGAGACCGCGCCAGGTCTCCGGGTCCGTGGCGGACACGACCTGACCGATGTGTTGCAGCAGCGCCTGATCCACGTCGGCGCCACCGAACGACGGGTCGCCTTTGGTTGCCAGTACGTGAAAACCTTGACCCGGCGTCCGCCGGACCACGCTCACGTCGACGGTTCCGCCGCCGAGATCCAGCACCGCCAACGCGTCGCCGGGGTTGTTGCCCGCGTGGAACACCGCCGCGGCCACGGGTTCGGGCAGCAGGGTGATCTGCGTGGCGAGGCCGTTCGCGGCCTGGCGCAGCACCCGCGCCCGGATTCCGCCCCAGTCCGCCGGATGGGTGAGTACCAGCAGGTCAATGGCTGCGCCACCGGCAAACCTGCGGGCCTCCTCAACGGCCCGGGTGAGCACCGCGCGGATGACCTCGCGGACCTGGATGACCGTGTTGCCCAGCAACAACTCGGGCTCGTCGATGCGGCGTTTCGGGTTCGGCTCGAACCGGGATGGGTCGACCGCGGCCTGCCGTTCCGCCTCCAGGCCGACGAACAGCGTGCCGTCGGTGGCGGCGTAGACGGCGGACGACATCACCGGGCGCCCGTCGATGGCGACGACCTCGGGCGCGCGGCCGTTCACCGAGACCGCGATGCACGTGCTCGACGTGCCGAAGTCCACCGCGACCCGCAGCGCCATCTAGTCCGTCACCCCCAGAAGTCTCGGCGTCAGGAGGATCGTAGGGGGCGCTCAGTCCTCCTGGTCGAGCAAGCCCGCGTCGTGCACCAGCAGCGCGATCTGCACCCGGTTGTTCAGGCCGAGCTTGGTGAGGATGCTGGAGACGTGGGTCTTCACGGTCGGCACGCTCATGTACAGCACGGCCGAGATCTCCGCGTTGGACTTGCCCTGGCCGACCGCCACCGCGACCTCGTGTTCCCGTGTGCTGAGCCGGTCCAGCCTGGTCTGCGCGCGGTTGCGGTCCTGGTCCTCACCGGCGACGCGGGCGATCAGCCTGCGGGTGACCGCGGGTGACAGGACCGGGTGGCCCGCGGCGACCTGCATGACGGCGTTGACGATCTGGGCGGGTGGCGTGTCCTTCAACAGGAACCCGGCGGCGCCCGCGCGCAGGGCCCGCAGCACGTGGGCGTCCGCGTCGAACGTGGTCAGCACGATCACCTCGGGCGCGTCGCGGCGGGCGCGCAGGGCCTCGGTGGCGGTCAGGCCGTCCATCACCGGCATCCGGATGTCCATCAGCACCACGTCGGGGGCGTGCCGGTCGACCAGCGGCTGGACCTCGGTGCCGTCGGCGGCCTCGGCGAGCACCCGGATGTCCGGCGCGCCGCCGAGCATCATCGCCAGGCCGGCCCGGACCAGCGGGTCATCGTCCACAATGAGCACACCAACGGTCATGACGGCCACGGTAGACAGGCCCGTACCCGCCAGCCGCCGCCGGTCACCGGTCCGTGTTCGAGGGTGCCTTTGGCCAGCGCGACTCGTTCCGCCAGGCCGATCAGGCCTTTGCCGTTGCCGGGGGTGGCGGGCCGGGCCGGTTCGGTGTTGTGCACCTCGATGGTGAGGCCTTCGCCTGGGGCGCCTCGCAACCGGACGCGGACGTCGGTGCCGGGGGCGTGTTTCCGGGCGTTGGTCAGGGCTTCCTGGACGATGCGGTAGGCCGGGCGGCCCAACCGGTCGGGCACGGCGTCCGGGACGTCTTCGTGCAGTTCGACGCGCATGCCCGCGGTGCGGGAGTCGGCGATCAGTTCGGGCAGGTCGGCGAACTTGGGCTGGGGCAGTTCGTCGACGGGCGCGCGCAGGACGCCGATCACCTCGCGAAGGTCTTGCAGGGCTTGATGTGCGCTCTCCCGGATGACCGTCGCGGCTCGCGCGATGTCCTCTTTGGACGCTGCTTGGTTGAACTCCAGCGCGCCCGCGTGCACGCTCAACAGCGACAGCCTGTGGCCGAGGACGTCGTGCATCTCGCGGGCGATCTCGGTGCGGGCTTCGCGGACCGCACGGTCGCGTTCGGACCGGATCAGCTCACGCCGGTTGTGGATGTACAGCCCCCACCCCACCGCCGCGCCCTGCACAGCGACCCCGAACCCCCACCAGAACCACGGCGTGAGCTCAGGTTCGGGCCGCAACTGCGAGTAGACCGTCGCCGCGGCCACACTGACGCCGAACACCATCAACGTGACTTTCGGCGGCCGATGCACCGCGACGAAGAACAGGGACAGCAGCATCGCCCCGGAGATCAACTCCGAGAACGTCGACAACGCCATCACCACCAACGCGACGTGCACGGGCCACCGCCGCCGCATCCACAAAGCCAGACACCCCAACACCCCCGCGAACTGATCCACGTCGAACAACCACGGCGGATCCGGCAACGCCCGCAACCGCGCCCCCGCCAACACCAACCCGAAAACCACAGCAACCACAAACGCGAGCGAATCCACCACCCAATCCCGCCCCGACCGCCGCACACCCATACCTCGGGACCCTAGCCGGACCAGCGACGACGCTCTTCATACTTTGGTCTCGCTCTGGCGGGGGCGGGTGATCTGGGCCGCTCTCGATGCCGAGGAGTTGGCGGGTGTGGGGGCGCCGGGCCGGCGTCGCCGTGCGGGGCCAGGGCCGTGGTTCGGACCAGGTTCGGCGCCAGGCGACCACCAGCGGGGCTGGTCGAACGCGGCACTAGGGAGGCACCTGTACGGCGACCAGGGCGACGGCGGCATCGGAGACGGCGGTGGCGGGGCGGGGGCAGCGGGGGCGGCGGGCAGCGGCTGCGAGCAGCGGGCGGCGAGGGCTGCGGGCAGCGGCGGATGGTGGCGGATGGTGGCGAGGGCGGCGACGAAGGCCACGGGGTCGCCGGGTGGTGATGGTAGCGGTGAGGGGCAGTGACGGTGGTGGTGCAGCGGCCGTGGTGCAGCGGCCGTGGTGCAGCGGCCGTGGTGCAGCGGCCGTGGTGCAGCGGCCGTGGTGCAGCGGCCGTGGTGCAGCGGTCGTGGTGCAGCGGTCGTGGTGGTGACTGGGGCTGTTGGCGATGGGGCTGCGGTGGGTGGGGGCAGTGACGGCGGCGCGGGAGGCTGCGCAATTGCGGTGCAGGGAAGGCATGTGGACGCCCCGGGGGGCACGATCACGGCGCTGGTGGACAGGCCGCGGCGGCTACGTACGTGTTGCGGACGTGGGTCTCCACGAGCGCAGTGCGGGAGGCGCGATCGCGAAACGTGGCAGGTTCCATTGCGGTGCCTGGTGATCGAACCGCCCCAACCATCAACTAGGCGCCGCCCCAACCCACGAAGGCGCCACTGTGGGGTGGCCATTCCGAAGACGCAGCGCGATCAGCGGGCCGCCTTCCGCGGTGTGTTCCTCAACGCCATCAACGGGTTCGTGAGCCCTCGACTCGCTTTCCTCGATGGCTACGAGGTTTTCGCCAAACCGCGATGGGTGTGATCACCCGCCCGGGCCGGGGCCCGGGCGGGTGAAAGATCAGTCCTGGATCCAGGCGACGTGGATGACCTGCTGGCCCAGTTTGCGGCTGACCATGGTGCCCCGCCCGGGTGGCAACGGCTTGGTTTTGTAGGTACCCATCAGGATGCCCTCGTCCTTGCTGCCGCTGCCCACCATGCCCGGGCTGGACAGTTCCTTCAGTTTGCCGAGGATGGGGTCGTACGACGCCCGGGAGGCGCCACCGCTGCGCCGCGTGACGATCATGTGCATACCGACGTCCTTGGCCTGCGGCAGGAACTCCTGCAACGGCTGCAGGGGGTTGCCGCTGGAGGTCGCCACGAGGTCGTAGTCGTCGACGATCACGAACAGCTCGGGACCCGACCACCAGGACCGGTTCTTCAGCTCCTCCTGGGTGGTGTCCGGGCCCGGCAGTCGTTTGCGCAGCGACCCGAGCACGTCGCCCATCATCTCGTTCAGCTGGTTCGCGCTGACCGCGTAGCCGAGCAGGTGGTTGGTGTTGATGAATCCCAGCATCGTGCGCCGGTAGTCCACCAGCAGGATGACGACGTCGTCCTCGGAGTAGCGGTCCATGATGCCGCGCACGATGGTGCGCAGCAGGTTCGTCTTGCCGGACTCGCCGTCCGCGAACGCCAGGAAGTGCGGCTCGGCGTCGAAGTCGAGGTACACCGGGGCCAGTTCGTCCTCGTTCACGCCGATCGGGATCAGCTTGGTGTTGCGGTACTTGTCCTGCTTGAGCAGGTCGTCGTACGGCAGCAGGTCGGGCAGCAGCCGGACCGGCGGCGCGGCCGGGCCCCGCCAGCAGGACCGGATCTTGGCGATCGCGTCCTGCACACCGGCACCGACGTCCTCCGCGCTGCTGGAGTTGTCGATCCGCGGCAGGCCCACCAGGAAGTGGAGCTTGTCGCGGGACAGGCCACGGCCGGGGCGCCCCGGCGGGATGTTCACCGCGACCCGCCGGTCGATGTCGGACTCGGTCGGGTCACCCAGCCGCAGCTCGAACCGGGTGCCCATCAGGTCCTTGACCGCGGGCCGGATCTCCGCCCACCGGTTGGCCGCCACGATCACGTGCACGCCGTAGGACAGACCCTGCGAGACCAGGTTGACCACCTGGGCCTCGAGCGTCTCGAACTCCTGGCGGAAGTTCAGCCAGCCGTCCACGATCAGGAACACGTCGCCGAACGGGTCGTCCGGGATCTCGCCGCGCCGCTTGCGGTTGCGGAACTCGACCATCGAGTCGATGTTCATGTCCCGGAACCGCTGCTCGCGCTCGGCGATCAGCGACGACACCTCGGCCACCATCCGGCGGGCCAGGTCCGGGTCGAGCCGGGACGCCACGCCACCCACGTGCGGCAGGCCGCGCAGCGAGGCGAGCGTGCCACCACCGAGGTCGAGGCAGTAGAACTGCACTTCCTGCGGGGTGTGGGTGAGCGCCATGGACATCACCATGGTCCGCAGCAGCATCGACTTGCCCGACTGCGGCCCGCCGACGATGGCCGCGTGGCCCGCCGCACCGGAGAAGTCCGCGATCAGCAGGTCACGGCGCTGCTCGTACGGCTTGTCCACGATGCCCAGCGGCATCTGCAGGCGGCCGTTGAAGTAGTTGCCGGGCACGGTGAGCCCGCGGTCGTCGGTGGGCTGCAACGGGGACAACAGGTCGTCCAGCGGGCTGGACAGGTCCAGCGGCGGCAGCCACACCTCGTGCGCGTCCGGGCCCTGGCCGACCAGCCGCTTGACGATCACGTCCAGCTCGCTGACCTCGGTGCCGCCGCCCTCCGGCTTGTTCTCCTTGGGCTGCTCGGCGGGCTTCTCCGGCTCCCGGGGGATCTCGATGAAGTCCGGCACGAACAGCCGCGGCCTGCGGTCGCTCGTCACCGGCGCCGACGGGCCCGCGGGCTGCATGCCGCCCGGCCGGTACGCGCCGGACACGTACGAGGCCTTGAACCGGACCATCGTGCTGGTGTCGAACTTCAGGTAGCCCGATCCGGGGATGGACGGCAGCTCGAAGGCGTCCGGCACGCCGATCGCGGCCCGCGACTCGGCGGCCGAGAACGTCTTGAGGCCGATCCGGTAGGACAGGTGCGAGTCCAGGCCGCGCAGCTTGCCCTCCTCCAGGCGCTGCGAGGCCAGCAGCATGTGCATCTGCAGCGACCGGCCCAGCCGGCCGATCGCGACGAACAGGTCGATGAAGTCGGGCTTCGCCGAGAGCAGCTCGGAGAACTCGTCGACCACGATGAACAGCGCGGGCAGCGGGTCGAGGTCGGCGCCGTTCTCCCTGGCCTTCTCGTACTCCCACACGTTCTTGAAGTTGCCGCCGTTCTTCAGCGCCTCCTGGCGCCGGTTCATCTCGCCCGCCAGCGCGTCCTTCATGCGGTCGACCAGGGTCAGGTCGCCCTGCAGGTTGGTGATGGTCGCGGCCACGTGCGGCGCCTCGCCCAGACCGAGGAAGGTCGCACCACCCTTGAAGTCCACCAGGACGAAGTTCAGGTTCACCGACGAGTGCGTGGCCAGCATGCCCAGCACCAGCGTCCTGAGGAACTCGGACTTGCCGGAACCGGTGGCGCCGATGCACAGGCCGTGCGGGCCCATGCCGCCCATGGCCGCTTCCTTGATGTCCAGCTCCACCGGCTGGCCCTGCTCACCGACGCCGAACGGCACCCGGTAGCGGTCGCCGACCGGCCGCGGCCGCCAGGCCTGCTGCACGTCGAACGTCATCGGGTCGCCCGGGATGCCGAGCAGCTCCAGCAGCGTCGGGTTGGACAGCAGCGGCTCCTCGTCGCCGGTGTCCGCCGCGCCCACGCCGACCCGGTACGGCGACAGCTTGCGGGCCAGCGCCTCCGCCTCGGCGACCGACAGCGTGTCCGGGGCACCGAACCACTCCACCCCGCTGGCACTGCGCGCACCCAGCCGGGACGGCTCGACCACCAGGCGCAGGCCACGCCGCGCGGTCAGGTTGCCCAGCGAGTCGGACAGGTCCAGCAGGGTGACCCCGATCAGGCCCTCCATCAGGACGATGTTCTCCTCGCGGGTGATGTCGCCGTCGTCGATCACGATCACGATGTGCGGCTGGTCCGGCTGCGGCGGCGCGTTGCGGATGAACCGGTCGCGCTTGCGCAGCTCCTCGTCCAGCCAGGCCTCGACCTGGCTGAGCGAGCCGGCCATCAGCCGCATCTGGCCGATGCCGTCGACCATGGTGGGGTGCTGGGCGTGCGGCAGCCACTTCGCCCACTCCCACTCCTGCTTGGCCCGGCCGGTGGTGACCACCGCGATGATCACGTCGTCCGGGCTGTGGAAGGTGGCCAGCTGGCCGACCATCGCCCGGGCCAGGCCGCGGGTCAGCGCCTTGTCGCCGGTGAACCCGACCGCGGCGAAGTTGCGGATGGCCAGCGAGATCGGCAGGTCTGGCACGATCGAGTGGGCCCGGACGAACCGGCGCAGGGCCAGCGTGGCGATCGGCTCCAGCTCGTCGACCGGGCCGGTCTGCGGCGGCACCAGGCGGGTGGCCAGCCGGGTCGAGGCGCGGCCCACCCGCAGGTGGCAGAAGTCGGCGTCGGCCTGGCGGCGCTCCCACATCCGGCGGCTGGTGGCCATCGACCACAGCGCCTCCGGGTCCGGGTGCACCCACTCGCGCTCGGCCCGCTGGTCGCGGGCGGCCTCGCGGGCCCGGTCGCGCATCTGGCCGAGGTAGCGCAGGTAGTCCTTGCGGTCCTCGTTCATCTCGGCCTTCTTCTGCCCGCCGCTGCGGCCACCGCCGCCGGCGAACATGCCGACCATCGAGAACATCATCATGACCGGGAACAGCAGGGCCATCGGGCTGCGCCCGGCCGGGCCGCCCAGGGTGAACATCATGACGACCATGCCCAGCATGGCCAGCACCATCACGGCCGGCATCAGCTTCATCACGATGCTGCCCGGGATCACGCGCGGCACCTCGGGCGGCGGCTCCAGGTGGACCTCGCCCCCGGGCGGTCGCGGCGCTTGCAGGCGTGGCAGACGCTTGAACTGCAGCGTGCTCACGGTTCTCCGGCCCCTCTTCGTCGGTCTTTGTGCCGGAACCGCCAGCGGAGCAGATCCCGGTGCGGCCATACTAAGGTCGCCCACCGACAGGGGTGCGCCATTCGGTGAATAAGCACCCGGCCTTGTGGGCAGACGGATGGACAGCTCGAAGGGGGCAGGCGGTGGCTACCGGTACCACGGTGTTCAGCAGGGTGACGGTCGTTGCGCCCAGAACGCGCATCGACGTCGCACTTCCTGCTGACGTGTCAGTGGCTGACCTGCTGCCCATGCTGCTGGACATGGCCAAGGAGGCCACGCCGGACGGTGGCGCGCGGCACGGCGGCTGGTGCCTGGCCAAGCTCGGCGACAGCCCGCTCGACCCGAGCCGCACGCTCGGCTCGCTGGGCATCGTCGACGGCGACATGCTGCAGCTGCGCCGACGCAACGAGAACCCCCCGCCGCCACTGTATGACGACGTCGTGGACGCGATCGCCGAGTCCGCGCCGGACAGCTTCCGGCCCTGGACCAAGCAGACCGCGAACCGCATCGGGTACGTCGCCGGCGCGCTCGCCTTGTTCGCCGCCTCGGTAGCGGTGTTCCTGGGTGGCCCCGTCAGTGGGGGCAGTGCGTTGGCGGCAGCTGTGGCCGCGGGTGCGACGGCAGTGATAGCAGTCGCCGCGGGTGCCGTCGTGGCCCGTGGGTACCAGGCGACCACGGCAGGCGTGCTCATCGCCGCCGCAGGTGGGCTGCCGATGGCGTTCGTGTCCGGCCTCTACATCGTGCCGAACGGCCTCGGCGCGGCGAACTTCCTGCTCGGCTGCGCGCTGATGGGGATCGTCGCGTCCGCCTCGATCATGCTGCTCGGCGCGGGCGTCACGACGTTCGTGGCGGCAGGCACCGCGTCGGTGTTCGGCATCCTCGCGTTCGCCGTCGGCACCCTGATCGACCACCCCGCGCCGGGCATCGCCGCTGGTACGGCCGCCGCCGCGCTGGCCGGCATCTCGATGCTGCCGCGGCTGACCATCCAGCTGGCCAAGCTGCCGCTGCCGAACGTGCCGGGCAGCGCGGAGGACCTCAAGGAGGACTCCGGGTTCCCCGACTACCGGTCGATCGAGCGGCGCGCGGGCCTGGCGCACGAGTACATGACCGGCATGATCATCGGGTCCGGCGTGGTCGCCGCGGTCTGTGCCGTGATCGCCGCCAGCGCCCCCGGCATCTGGGGCGTGATCCTGGCCGTTCTGGTGACCCTGGTCCTGCTGCTGCGCGGCCGTACGTACGCCAACGGCAGCCAGGCGGTGGCCCTGCTGGCCACGGGCATGCTGTCCGGCGGCGGTGTGCTCATCGGCTGGCTCGTCTCGACGACCGCCTCGAACCGGCTGCTGTTCGTGTTCGGCGCGCTGGTGCTGATCGGCGCGCTGGCGCTGGTGCTCGGTGTGGTCTTCCCGGAGCAGAAGTTCTCGCCGCCGCTGCGGCGCAGCGTCGAGGTGGTCGAGGCGATCTGCATCGCGTCCGTGCTGCCGGTGGCGCTGGCCGTGATGGACCTGTACGCCACGCTGCGGCACCTCAACTTCAAGATCTGATGCGCACCCGGTCGAAGCTCGCGATCGTCACGCTGGTGGCCGGCCTGGCCACCGCGCAGCCCGCGTTCGCGCAGGCCCCCGGGTCCGGCGCGACGCCGCCGCCGGTCGAGCTGGGCCGCGCCCCGGTGACCGACACCCAGAAGCCGCCGGGCAACGTCAAGTACGAGAAGAAGACCGAGTGCACCGGCTCGCTGAGCACCGGCGACATCGTCCTGCCGAACAAGCCGTGGGGCCAGCAGCAGCTGCGGATCGAGGAGGCGCAGAAGTTCGCCACCGGCAAGGGCCAGGTGGTGGCGGTGATCGACACCGGCGTGCGGGTGCACGACTTCCTGCCCCGTGAGCGGCTGATCGACGGCCCGGACTACGTGAACACCACGGCGAACTCGACCGAGGACTGCGACGGGCACGGCACCGAGGTCGCCGGGATCATCGCCGCGCGCACGCCGGACTCGACGCAGATCGGGTTCACCGGGGTGGCGCCGGACGCCAAGATCAAGGCCATCCGGCAGTCCAGCGAGAAGTACCGGGGCACCCCGCAGCCAACGACGGACAACCCGCAGCCGCAGGAGCAGAACGCGGGCGACCTGAACACGCTCGCGCAGGCGATCCGCAACGCCGCCGACGACCCGGCGGTCACCGTGATCAACATGTCGGTGGACAGCTGCCGGTCGTCGGCGAAACCGATCTCCGACGCGGAGCGGGACCTGCAGCGGACCCTGCGGTACGCGGTGGACCACAACAAGGTGGTCGTGGCGTCGGCGGGCAACAAGGGCAACAACTGCCCGGACCCGAACAACGGCCGCGACCCCAACAACCCCGCGTACATCGTCACGCCGCCGTGGTTCGCCGACGACGTGCTCTCGGTGGCCGCCGTGGACCGCAAGGGCAACCTGGCCGACTTCAGCGTGCAGGGGCCGTGGGTGAGCGTGGCCGGGCCGGGCACCGAGATCATCTCGCTCGACCCGTCCGGCAAGCTGGCGAACCTGACCATCGACGGCGGCAGGTCGATCCCGATCCAGGGCACCAGCTTCGCGGCGCCGTACGTGGCCGGGGTCGCCGCGCTGGTGCGGGAACGGTTCCCGAAGCTGACCGCGCGCGAGGTGATGAACCGGATCAAGGCCACCGCGCAGCACCCCTCCGCGCCGGGCGGCCGGGACAACCGGGTCGGCTACGGCATGATCAACCCGATCGCCGCGCTGACCGCGATGATCCCGTCGGAGTCCGGGATCGCGGCGGACAAGGCGGTGGCGCTGCCGCCGAACATGCCGCCGTACAAGCGGAAGGACTGGTCGGCGATGAACGTGGCGCTGATCGGCACCGGCGGCGGGATCGTGCTGCTGCTGTTGACCATGTTCATCATGCACACCCTGCGCCGCAACAAAAAGGTGTCCTGAGGGAACCGCTGCCGGTTCTCCCGCGTCGGAGCGCTATCCGACCTTGGAGGTACCGGCGTGAAGATCGACCCGGACTGGGTGAGCGCGTACGCCAAGACCGCCGTCAAGGGCGCCGACCAGCTGTCCGCGGTCGCCGTCGGGGACCCGTTGGGCAGCGACGCGTTCGGTGAGCTGGGCCGCCAAGTGCACACGGCGGAGGCGTACACCCGTGCGGCCGCGGCCCTGCGCTCCCAGCTGACCCGCGCCATCGAGACCCTGCACTCGGCGTCCGACAGCCTGAACGAGGTCGTCTCCAGATACACCGACAACGAGCACGGCAACGTCCGCACGATCAAGCGGGCGGAGCGGACATGAACTCGTTGGAGTACCTGTCGTCGTTATGTGAGCGCCTGGGAGTGCCGGACCCGGTCGAGGAGTACCTCGCGCCCGTGGTCGGCCGGTGGAGCGCCATGCGCGAGGAGGCCTCCCGCTGGCGTGCGGCGGGCAAGGCGGCCGACCAGGTGTCGGCGTCGCTCACCTCGTCCTTGGGCGCGCTGGACGCGAACTGGGAGGGCGAGACCGCGGACTCGTTCATCGCGTACATGCAGAACGTCGGGCTCGCGGGCAACGACATGTCCGACGCCATGAACGCCATGGGCGAGGTCCTGGACAGGACCGCGGACGGCATCGAGACGATCGTGACCGAACTGGCTTCGGTCCTCGAGGACACCTCCGCCACGAGCGCGCAGTCGATGATGGTCGCGGGCGAGGAACGGACGCGAGCCCATCTGTCCACTGTGCACGGACCCACGCGCGGGCTGTTCGAGTCGGTTCGCCAGGTGCTGGAGGCTTTTGTCCAGCTGTGCAACGGGATCGACGGGACCAAGCCGTTCGCGGCCGTGTCGATGACGCACACCATGCCGGCCGCGAACTGGGCGGTGCCGGAGGTTCCGGCCGGCGTGATGAGCGTGACCGGCCAGCCCAGCGCTGATCACCCCGCCGCGGATCACCCCGGCCCCGCCGGGGCTTCCGGATCGGCTGGTTCTGGTTCTTCGGGCTCGGCCGGTTCTTCCGGCTCCGCTGGCTCGGCTGGATCCGCTGGTCACGGTGGCGGCAGCTCGGCCGGGCACGCGACTCCGACGCCGGCTCCGGCTGCGAAGCCCCTGACGCCTGGCGCGAGTACCGCTGTCGGGGAGATCGCGCCAAGTCCGCCTGCGGCCGCTTCGCCTGCCGCGGCTGCCGCTCCGGCTGCGGCCGCAGCGGCCGCTGGTGGGATGGGCGGGATGATGATGCCGCCGATGATGGGCGCCGGGATGGGCGGCGGTTCCCAGGACCACAGCGGCAAATCCCGCCTCGTCGCCCCGCTCGAGGAGATCTTCGG
This sequence comes from Actinocrispum sp. NPDC049592, assembly GCF_040675465.1. NCBI lineage: Bacteria > Bacillati > Actinomycetota > Actinomycetes > Pseudonocardiales > Pseudonocardiaceae > Actinocrispum > Actinocrispum sp. NPDC049592. Next base: position 134,138 of record NZ_JBFAPA010000017.1, read on the forward strand.
CGACCCCCTCGACGGCGCCCCCTCAGTCATCGGCGAAGACGACGACTGAGCCCCGGCTAGTTGCCGCCGGGCTGGGCTGATGGGGTGGCTATGGTGCCGGCGTTGGGGTTGATGGGGACCGTGTCGTAGCTGCGCATGACGTCTTTGGTGTTCAGGCTGGCGCCGTCGGGCAGCAGCCGGATGATGGCGTCGGGCGCGGGGCTTTGTTTGGCGAGGCCGAGAGCGCCCGCGGTCTTGACGTCCGGGATCCCGTATTTCACGCCCCTGTCTGAGATCAACGAGATCGAGCCGGTCTCGAAGTCCAGTTTCGACGAGGAGGCCCGCGCCACCGCCGCGCGGCCCGGGGGCATGAAGAACTGGTCGATCTTGGTCCCGTCCGCGCTCGGCGTCGAGATCCTGACCGGGGCCATCTTGTTGCCCTGCGCGTCCTTGGGGGTCGGCAGGTCGCCGCTGATGTGCAGCGAGGTGTGCTGGTCGCGCGCGGTTCCGGTGCCCTGGAGGCTCCATTCGAGGCAGGCCACCGAGTTGCCCGCGGCCTGCGCCTCCAGCACGTCCGGCACGGCGTCCGGGGAGGCGGAGTCGTCGATGGTGGTCCTCGGCTGCAGCGCGCTCATCCGCTCCGGGGCGATGTCCGGGATGTTCGGGCTGGCCGACTTCTCGTACCGGATCAGGTCGGCGGTGGTCTGCTTGATCTTGTCGATGTGGTCGGACTGCACCACGTAGTACTCACGCTGGTTGCCCGCGCGCGGCACCGCGAACACCGCGCCCAGCGGGAGCCCGAGGTTCACCGACGTGCTCGTGCCGGGGATGTTCGGCGCGGCCAGCGCCTTCACCTCGGGGATCGCGTTCAGCAGACCGGTGCTGATCTCGCGGACGCTGTTCGGCGACAGCTTCAGCGCCTGCACCACCGACGACTTGTTCATGTCGACCTCGGCCCGCACCGCGTTGGAGTTCTGCTGGTTCACCGAGGTCGGCGTGCGGTAGATCAGGTACGTCCGGTTGTTCTTGGCCTTCACCAGCAACGACTCGCCCTCGCGCAGCTCGCGGTCGTACGAGTCGACACCGGCCAGCACGGTCGTCTCGATACCGGTCTTGGACCGCTCCTGCGGCAGCGTGCTGTCGATCAGGATCCGGTCGCAGACACCCCAGTCGTCCTTGATCCGCTGGTCGTCCGACGGCAGCAGCTGCGGCCCGTTCGGGATGCCCGCCAGGCGCGCCTTCGGGATGTCCTTGAGGTTGTCGTCCGAGATCACCGTCGGCGTGCCCGGGGCCTGCGCGGGGGTGCCGGAGTCGTCGTTGGCCGCGGGCGGCGGCGCGGCCTGCTGCCCGTTGCCCTGCTCCTGCTGGGCCAGCAGCAGCAACCGGGCCGAGGCCAGGTTGAACGTCGGCGTCAGCGTCTTCGGGTTGCCGGAGACCACGTACACCGTGCCGGACGGCTCGGCGATGATGATCCCGCTGTCGGGCACCTGCGGCGCGGGGGACAACAGCCCCACGATCACGAAGCCGAGCACGCCCACGGCGGCCAGCACGACCCCGACCATGGTCGCGCGCGAGTGCGTGCGCATCGGGTCGTGCAGCATCACCGCGTCCTTACGGACCAGCGCCGACTGCATCCTGCGCAGCACGAACCGGTACGCCTGAACCTGTGATTTCGTCGTCGGTGTTGAGGGCATTCTCGGCCTGCAGCTCTCCCTGTCGCGGTACGGTTCCGCAGGATAGCCGTACCGGAGACGCCCGGCCCGCGCTTTGGCAGAACCGGTGCTGACCAGCGTGATCGAGGGGAAGAGACGGAACAGGGATGTCGGTGACAACGCCTCCACGACCTGGCATGCCACCGCCTGGGGGACGCCCGCCAGGAGGTGGCCCGCCGCCGGGCGGACGCCCGCCGGGCCCGCCGCCCGGCCCGCCACCGGGGGCTCGTCCGCCGGGCAGCACGGGTCCGATGCCCGCGCCCACGCCGCCGGGGCCGCCCCGGGTGCCGATCCACGCCAGGCGCCGCACCGGCGGCGCCAGCCTGGGCGCGCTGCCCGTGTCCAACCTGGTCGTGGTGGAGATCGGCCTGGCCATCGGGCTGATCCTGCTCGCGGTCGACACCGGCCTGCTCTACGTCGCCATCGGCGTGCTCGTGCTGGCGCTGCTGTTCGCGTTCATCCGCTGGCGCGGCCGCTGGTTCCCCCAATGGGTGAACCTGACGACGAAGTACACGTTCCGGTCGCACTCCCGGGTGACCAAGCCCACGCCTCCGCCGATGCCGGTCGAGCCCGACAGCGAGACGACCGTGACCGGCCCCGAGGACCCGCGGGTCAGCCTGCTGCGGCTGGCCGTGCCGGACCTCGTGGTGGCGCACGGCAGTGACCACGAGCGCAACCCGCTGGGTCTCGCCTGGCACAACGGCACGTGGACCGCGGTGCTGCTGGTCGACCCGACGCCGAGCCTGGTCACCCAGGTGGGCTCGACCCCGAGCCTGCCGCTCGGCGCCCTCGGGCCCTGCCTGGAGGACCGTGGCGTGGTCCTCGACGCGATCCAGGTGATCTGGCACTGCTACCCCGGCAGCACCGCCCTGCCGCCGAACTCGCCCGCGCTGGCCTCGTATCTCGAAGTGCTGGGCCCGCTGCCCGCGGTCGCCCGCCGGACGACGTGGGTCGCGGTGAAGCTGGACCCGAGCCGGTGCCCGGCGGCCGTCCGCGAACGTGGCGGCGGTGTCGTCGGCGCCCATCGCGCGTTGATCGGCGCGCTTTCCCGTGTTCGCAACGCATTGGAGTCCCGTGGCGTGCCGACGCGCCCGCTTGACCCGGACGAGTTGTTGCGAGCGGGCATCTCCGCGGCCGAGCTCACCGCGGTGGCGGGTACGAACAACCGGGTTTCCTTGCAGGAACGGTGGACCGGCGTGACCGCGGCCGGTGTCGGGCACGCGAGCTACGCGATCACCGGCTGGCCGAACGGCAAGATGGCCAACAGCCTCAACGCCCTCACCAGCGTCCGCGCGCTTTCGTCCACTGTGGCCTTGTCGCTCTCGCCGGGCAGCGAGGACGACCAGATCGGCGTGCGCGGGCTGGTCCGGGTCAGCGCCCGCACCCCGGGTGAGCTGGACCAGGCCGACGAACGGCTGGAGGCCATCTCCGACCGGATCGGCATCACCCTGACGCCGCTGCGGGGCCTGCAGGTGGCCGGGCTCGCGGCGACCCTGCCGCTGGGAGGTGCGGTGTGAGCGGATCCAGCCGGTTGCTCGACACGCAGGGCATGAACAAGGGCGTCGCCCCGGAGTTCCTGCTGTCCCCCGCGATGCTGGACCAGGTCAGCCCGTCCGGCGACCGTGGCGGCGTGCTGCTCGGCCAGGGGCCGCAGGGCGAGCCGTTCACCATCTCCGCGCTGCGCCCGGCGCCGACCAGGATCGTGCTGGTCGGCGGGCTGTACCTGGCGCTGCAGACCGCGTTGCGGGCGATGGCGGTGGGCGCGTGGGTGGTCGTGGCCACCGGGCGCCCGGCGAAGTGGCAGGTGCTGGCGAAGGCGGCCGGGACCACGCCGGACGGCCGCCCGGTTCCGCTGGTGCAGATCCGCCGGCTCAGCCCGGTGGAACTGCCGACGCCGAGCGAGGACAGCCCGCTGCTCGTGGTTCACGACGGCGGGCCGACCCCGCAGGAGATATTTCCGCCGCGAACTCCGTGGCAGACGACCATTTACGTTTTGCCATATTTGCATCCCCAGGCCGGTGCCACCGCGAATGCCGCGGACATCGTCCTGATGCAACGGCTTCCCGCCGGCCAGGCCCAGCTGGCCGCGCGGATCTGGCGATTGCCGCCGCAGCTGGTGAATCAGCTGACCGGGCTCGGTGACGACCAGATCGTGGCGCTCGGGCAGAACACCTGGAAACCGATCCGGCTCGTCACCACACAGCGTGAGCAGCAGATTCTCGGCCCCATCCGGCGCGGCGACTGATCAACACGCCGTTCGGTTAGCCCGTTTGCCGCAGCGGAAACCGGCAGACGGGCTAATTCATTCCCAGGGAAAGAGTGACAGCTCGAAGTTACTCGGCTCTCTTGCGTAATGACGTTCTGAAGGACAACTCTGGTGTCCGTTCCTTCCGATTTCACGGGAGTGGCGGCGAGGGCGATCAATGCCACCCCGTGCCCTGCATGAAGGAGACCAGAGAATGGCTGTATCCAAGGCTGCCCGTTTGGCGGGGACAGCCGGTGCCGTTGTCCTGCTGGCCGCGACACTGGGCCTGGCGGCGCCTGCCCAGGCCGCACAGGGCCAGATTCTGGGCCTGGACCTGCCGACCGCGGTCAAGGGCTCGTACATCGTGGTGCTGAAGGACTCGGCGAAGACCGCCACCACGATGACCTCGAAGTACGGCGGTACCGTCAAATACCAGTACTCGGCGGTGTTCCAGGGCTTCGCGGCGGACATGAGCGAAGCGCAGGCCCGCAGGCTGGCCGCCGACCCATCGGTCGCGTCCGTGGAAGCCGACCAGGTGATGAGGATCGACGCCACCCAGACGAACCCGCCGTCGTGGGGTCTGGACCGCATCGACCAGGCGAACCTGCCGCTCAACAACGCGTACAACTACTCGACGACCGCGTCGAACGTGCACGCGTACATCATCGACACCGGCATCAAGTTCACCCACACGACGTTCGGCGGCCGGGCCACGCTCGGCACGGACGCGGTGACGCCCAGCACGGGCGGGGTCGACTGCCAGGGTCACGGCACGCACGTCGCCGGCACCGTGGGCGGTAGCCAGTACGGCGTGGCCAAGGCCGTTCAGCTCGTGGCCGTCCGGGTTCTGGGCTGCGACGGCTCCGGCACCACCGCCGGTGTCATCGCCGGCGTGAACTGGGTGACGCAGCACGCCATCAAGCCGGCCGTGGCCAACATGAGCCTCGGCGGCGGCGCGAGCACCACTCTGGACACGGCGGTCCGCAACTCGATCGCGTCCGGTGTCACCTACGCGATCGCGTCCGGCAACTCCAACGCCAACGCCTGCAACTCCTCGCCCGCTCGGGTGACGCAGGCCATCACGGTGAACGCCACCCAGAGCAACGACGCCCGCGCGTCGTTCTCGAACTTCGGCACCTGCACCGACATCTTCGCGCCGGGCGTGAACATCACGTCCTCGTGGGGCGTCGGCAGCAACACCGCGACCAACACCATCAGCGGCACCTCGATGGCCACCCCGCACGTGGCCGGCGCGGCCGCGCTGTACCTGGCCAAGAACCCGACCGCCTCCGCGGCGACCGTCGCGTCCCAGCTGATCGCGAAGGCCACCCCGAACAAGGTCACCAACCCCGGTTCCGGCTCGCCGAACCGCCTGCTGAACACCAGCACCCTCTAGAAAGCCCTGCGGCCAGGCGGCTCCCGACCCTGCACGGGAGCCGCTTCGGTCCGTGCGGGGCCGTTTCCGGCATCATGCGGCCATGCGTTCGGACGACTGGCACACCACCGGGGACATCACCGAGTTTCTCGCCCACGCCGGGGATTTCTTGCGTTCACAGCCCGCCCGGCACACCACTCCGCTGACGACGATCGAGAAACTGCGGACACAAGGGACGGATGCCGTCTTTGGTTGGCTGGGGAGGGGAAACGAAGTCAGCGCGTTCTTCTACCACCGTCCGAACCAACGCCTGACCGTCTCCCGCTTGTCGGCTGAGGAGTCCGGCGCCCTCGCCGCCCGGCTGGCCGGCGTCACTCTTTCCGGTGTCACAGCGGAGAACGACACCGCAGCCGCCTTTTCCGAGGCGTGGCAACGGCTCACGGGCGCGGCGGCTGTTCCCACCGTGCAGGTGCTGCTCTACCGGCTCGGCACGCTCACCCCACCGGAGCCGGTTCCCGCGGGCTGGGGTCGCGTTGCGGAGCCGCAGGACCACGAGCAGGTCGTCCGTTGGTGCGACGCTTTCCGCGCCGATGTCGAGGAGGCTCCCGCCGAGTCCTGGGCGGTCTCGCGGTTCGCCGACAAGCAGTTCACGTTCTGGGAGACCCCGGACCGCACTCCCGTTTCGATGGCGGGCTCGACGCGGATGGTCGGCGGCATGGTCCGGGTGGATCCGGTCTACACCCCTGCTCACCTGCGGGGGCTCGGCTACGCGGGTGCCGTGACGGTCGAGGTGAGCCGGGCCGCTTTGGCCGCGGGTGCGACGGATGTCGTGCTGTTCACGAACCCCGCCAACACCACCAGCAACGCGCTCTACCAGCGCATCGGCTACGTCCCGGTCACCTCCTTCACCGGGTACGACTTCTTGTGAATCAGTCGAGGGTGCGGACGTTGCGGGTGAGCTCGGCGCGGCTGGCGAGCTGGTCGTCCGGCGGGTAGTCCACGGCGGTGAGCACCAGGCCGTGCGCAGGGGCCACTGTGACGCCGCTGGCGCGACTTTCGGCCGTCAACAGGGACACTGGCCAGTCGGCGGGTTTGCGGCCCTCACCGACGGCGAGGAGGGCCCCTACGAGGCTGCGGACCATGGAGTGGCAGAACGCGTCGGCGGACACCCGGGCGAGCAGGACGTCGCCGTCGCGGTCCCAGTCGAGCCGCTGCAGCTCACGGATGGTCGTGGCGCCTTCGCGTTTCCTGCAGAACGCCACGAAGTCGTGCGTTCCCAGGAGTTTCGCGGCGGCGAGGTTGAGCGCGTCCAGGTCGAGCGGGCGCGGCCAGCCGACGATGTGGTTGCGCTGCAACGGTTCCACCACCGCGTCGGAGACCCGGTAGGTGTAGTGGCGGCGCATCGCGGAGAACCGGGCGTCGAAGCCGGACGGCGCCTGCCGCACGCCGAGGATCCGGACGTCGCCCGGCAGCGCGCGATTCAGCCGGTACCACAGGCGATCCGGCTCGACGTCGACCGGAAGGTCCACATGGGACACCTGCCCGGTGGCGTGCACACCGGCGTCGGTGCGGCCCGCGACGGTCAGCCGGGGCGGTTGGCCGCGCAGGATCTGGCCGAGCGTGTCCTCCAGGACGCCGCAGACCGTCCGGCGTCCGGGTTGACGCGCCCACCCGGAGAAGTCCGTGCCGTCGTAGGAGATGTCGAGACGCACACGCACGAGCCCGCCGTCCCCAGTGGGAACGACGGGCTCGTGCCGGTCGTGCTGAGCCGTCAGGACTCGTCCTTCTTCTCGGACTCGTCCTTGGCGTCGGCGCCCTCGGCGGGCTCCTCGGCCGCGTCCTTGGTCGCCGACTCCGGCGCCTCGGCGTCGGTGTCCTCGACCTCGGGCGCCTCGGTGGCGGCCTCGGCCTTGGGCTCCTCGGCCTTCTTGGCAGCGTCCTTCTTGGCCGCCGCCTTCGTGATCTTCTCGGCGTCACCGGCGACGAGCTTCTCGTTCACCAGCTCGATGATCGCCATCTTGGCGTTGTCGCCCTTGCGCGGCAGCGTCTTGACGATGCGGGTGTAGCCACCGTCACGGCCGACGAAGAACGGGCCGATCTCGGCCAGCAGGCGGTGCACCACGTCCTTGTTGCGGATCACCTTGGTGATCTCGCGGCGGTCGTGCAGCGCGGCCGGGCTGACCTTGTCGTTGCCGTGCTTGTCCTTGCGCTCGGTCTCCGGTGCCGTCTTGGCGAACTCCTCGTTCGCCAGGTGGGCGTGCTTGGCCCGGGTGATCAGGCGCTCGGCCAGCGGACGCAGCCGCTTGGCCTTGGCCTCCGTGGTGGTGATCCGGCCGTGCGTGAACAGCGAGGTGGCCAGGTTGGCCAGCAGCAGCCGCTCGTGCGCCGGAGACCCGCCGAGGCGACGGCCCTTCGTGGGGGTGGGCATTCCTTGCTCCTAGTCGAATGTGCTCCAGCCAGGGGCCTAGAGCTGCTCAGTCTCCGCGTAGTCGTGGCCGTCGTCGTGGCCCGTGTCGAGGCTGGTGTCCGTCGCCCACGAGGTCTCCCCGGCGGACGGGTAGTCCGACGCGGCGGCACTCGGGTCGAACCCGGGCGGGCTGTCCTTCAGCGCGAGGCCGAGGCTGACGAGCTTCATCTTGACCTCGTCGATCGACTTCGCACCGAAGTTGCGGATGTCCAGCAGGTCCGCCTCGCTGCGCGAGACCAGCTCACCCACGGTGTGGATGCCTTCGCGCTTGAGGCAGTTGTACGAGCGGACCGTCAGGTCGAGGTCCTCGATCGGCATCGCGTAGGCCGCGATCGTGTCCGCCTCGGCGGGCGACGGGCCGATCTCGATGCCCTCCGCGTCGACGTTCAGCTCACGGGCCAGGCCGAACAGCTCGACCAGGGTCTTGCCGGCCGACGCGACGGCGTCACGCGGCGTGATCGACGGCTTGGACTCCACGTCCAGGATCAGCTTGTCGAAGTCGGTGCGCTGCTCGACACGGGTGGCCTCGACCTTGTAGGTCACCTTGAGCACCGGCGAGTAGATCGAGTCGACCGGGATCCGGCCGATCTCGGCACCCGCCTGCTTGTTCTGCACCGCGGGCACGTAGCCGCGGCCCCGCTCGACGACCAGCTCGATCTCCAGCTTGCCCTTGCCGTTCAGCGTGGCGATGTGCAGATCGGGGTTGTGCACGGTGACACCGGCCGGGGGCACGATGTCGCCTGCGGTGACCTCACCAGGGCCCTGCTTGCGCAGGTACATGGTGACCGGCTCGTCCTCCTCGGAGCTCACCACGAGCTCCTTGAGGTTCAGGATGATGTCGGTGACGTCTTCCTTCACGCCCGGCACGGTGGTGAACTCGTGCAGGACGCCGTCGATGCGGATGCTGGTGACCGCCGCCCCCGGGATGGAGGACAGCAGGGTCCGGCGCAGTGAGTTGCCGAGCGTGTAGCCGAAACCGGGCTCCAGCGGTTCGATGACGAACCGGGACCGGGTCTCGCCCACTGGCTCTTCGGCAAGGCTGGGACGCTGAGAGATAAGCACTTTCTTTTTCCTTCCCTAAGGCACCCGCTATTTGATGCCTGCCGCGGGAGGCCCGGCGCCATCGGAACGCCGGGCCGTCAACGTCTTACTTCGAGTAGAACTCGACGATCAGCTGCTCCTGCACCGGAGTGTCGATCTGCGCGCGCTCCGGGCGCTGGTGCACCAGGATCCGCAGGTTCGACGGCACGACCTGCAGCCAGGCCGGCACCGGGCGGTCGCCGTAGGTCGCCTTGGCGACCTCGAACGGCAGCGTCGGCAGCGACTTCGGCTTCACGTCGATGATGTCGAACTTGGTGACCTGGAAGCTGGGCACGTTCACCCTGTGGCCGTTGACGATGAAGTGCCCGTGGCTGACCAGCTGGCGCGCCTGGCGCCGGGTGCGGGCCAGGCCCGCGCGGTACACCACGTTGTCCAGCCGCGACTCCAGCAGCTGCAGCAGGACCTCACCGGTCTTGCCCTGCTGGCGCACGGCCTCCTCGTAGTACTTGCGGAACTGGCGCTCGAGCACGCCGTAGGTGAACCGGGCCTTCTGCTTCTCCTGGAGCTGAAGCAGGTACTCGCTCTCCTTGATCCGGCCGCGGCCGTGCTGGCCGGGCGGGTAGGGGCGGCGCTCGAAGGCCTGGTCGCCGCCGACGAGGTCAACCTTGAGCCGGCGCGACTTGCGCGTGGCTGGTCCCGTGTAACGAGCCATCTTGAGTTACTCCTCCCCGTGCCTCAGACCCGGCGCCGCTTGGGCGGGCGGCAGCCGTTGTGGGGCTGCGGGGTCACGTCCTGGATCGTGCCGACCTCGAGGCCGGCTGCCTGCAGCGAACGGATCGCGGTCTCCCGGCCGGAGCCCGGGCCCTTGACGAACACGTCGACCTTCTTCATGCCGTGCTCGGCGGCCTTGCGGGCGGCGTTCTCCGCGGCCATCTGCGCGGCGAACGGGGTCGACTTGCGCGAGCCCTTGAAGCCGACGTGGCCGCTGGAGGCCCAGCTGATCACGTTGCCCTGCGGGTCGGTGATCGACACGATCGTGTTGTTGAACGTGCTCTTGATGTGGGCGTGCCCGTGGGAGATGTTCTTCTTTTCCTTGCGCCGGACCTTCTTGACGGCACCGGCGCCGGTGCGTGACTTGGGTGGCATTACTGGGGGTGTCTCCTACTTGGAAGCGCTGGGGGTCGGCTCGGGAGAGGTGATGGCCTGACGGCGGATCCGGGAACCCGCGTCGAGGTAGAGGTCCCGCAGCGCCGCCGGGCGGGCGTTCTGCGGGGCGACCAGCGTGGCCCGCATGGCGGACCGGCCGCGCCGCGGCTGCGTGACGAGCTTGAGACTCCGGCCGCAGTACGCGTTCATCACTTCTTACCGGCCTTCTTCTTGCCGGCGACCGTCTTCTTCGGGCCCTTGCGGGTGCGGGCGTTGGTCTTGGTCCGCTGACCGCGGACGGGCAGACCGCGGCGCCACCGCAGGCCCTCGTAGCAGCCGATCTCCATCTTGCGGCGGATGTCGGCCTGGACCTCACGGCGGAGGTCACCCTCGACCTTGAAGTTCTCCTCGATGTAGTCGCGCAGCTTGAGGACGTCGTCGTCGGACAGGTCCTTCACGCGCAGGTCCGGGGAGAGACCGGTCGCGCCCAGCAGTTCCTTGGAACGGGTACGCCCGATGCCAAAGATGTAGGTAAGCGCGATCTCCAACCGCTTCTCGCGGGGGAGGTCTACGCCAGCGAGTCGTGCCATTTCGGCGTTGTCTCCTTGATGTTGTCTCCAGGTCTGCTCCCTGACCGCCCCGGGCCGACTCGTCTGATGAGCCCGGGCCCCGGCCTGAAGTCCGGGGGTACGCCGGATCCGTGTGATCCGGCAGGTGCTGGGAGGTCCTCTTGGTTATAAGTCGATCAGCCCTGGCGCTGCTTGTGACGCAGGTTCTCGCAGATCACCATGACGCGACCGTGCCGGCGGATCACCTTGCACTTGTCGCAGATCTTCTTGACGCTCGGCTGGACCTTCACGCCTCAGCTCTCCTGTTCAAGCCTGGTGGAGGTCACTACTTGTAGCGGTAGACGATGCGCCCACGGGACAGGTCGTAAGGAGAGAGCTCCACGACGACCCGGTCCTCCGGCAGGATACGGATGTAGTGCTGCCGCATCTTGCCGCTGATGTGTGCGAGAACTTTGTGGCCGTTCTCCAGCTCAACGCGGAACATCGCGTTGGGTAGGGGTTCGACCACGCGACCCTCGACTTCGATGGCCCCGTCTTTCTTGCCCATGTCCTCCGCGTTTCGTGACTAGATGACTGGCTTCTTGCCCGGCACGCGCGAGAGCCGGGCACGCGAGGGCAGCTGATGAAATAACCGCACGACGAGACCGGCGCTACGAGCGCGCCACTGACCTAGTGTACGCACCGTGCGCCCAGCGCCCAAATCGGGGTCCCTACCTGCGCGGACGGAGCATCGCGGCGATCACGCCCAGCACCACGCCCGGGGGCAGCAGGACCCAGATGAACCAGGGGTAAACAAGGGTCGCAGTCGTGACGCAGACAATCAACCAGATCGTCGTGTTCACGGCGGAGAGACTGAGCCAGATGGTGGCGAGCACCTTCAGCGCGACACTCGGCTTGGGCTCCGGCTTGGGGACCGGCGCGGGCGGCAGCACCGGCAGGTCCAAGGTGAGCAGGCGCAGATCCCCGCGGGTGCGGCTCTGCCAGAGACCGAGCAGGCGCTCGTCCAGCTCGGTGAGGGTGAGGCTGCCGTTGGCGTGCGCGAGCCGCAGCCGGGCCTCCACCGCCTGCCGGTCCAGGTCGGTGACGCGAATGCGATCCGGAGTGATGCCCTCTGTCACCCATCCATGGTCCCAGCCCAGGGCCCTAGAACGGATGGCGCAGACCCCACATTTGAGGTAGGGCCAGCCCCACCATGCCCGGGCCCCACCGTTGCCTCCGGCCCCCGAATCCCACGCTACCAACGAGCACCGACACTCCCGGAGCAGCAAGATCGACTTGGCACCGGTTGTCCACAGGCGGGGTGGTGAACGGATCGGGCAGCCGGGTGCTGGGCGCGCGGAGAAAACACAGCCTCGATCAGCGAGCCAGGACACCAACTGAGTCGCCGAGCCCACTGGAACCAGGCGACGCAGAGAATCGCGAAGGCTTTGTTGGCCAATTCTCTATGTCGAACCGCGCCCAGGTGGGTGTGGGGAGCACTGAGCGCGGTTCGGTGTTACATGGGTGGCGGCGGCCCTAAGCTTTCCAGCGCGGCAGTCCCGACCCGGCCTGCATCGACCGCGAGCACTAGCCCCAATTTGGACCTGCCCGCATACCTGCCGCAGGGCCGCCGACGGGACCCATGTCAAACCGAACCGCGCCCCAGCCACAAAACCGACCTGCGCCAAACCTCAAAGCCGACCCAGCCGACCTAGCCACAAAGCCGACCTCCGGCCCGCCAAGGCCAACCTGGCCCGCACGGCCGATCTCCAGCTCACCAAGGCAGACCTGACTCAGCCAGGCTGAGCTGACCCACAAAGCCGACCTTCAGTCCCCAGGCCGATCCGGCCCATACAAGCGGATCCGGCCCGCCGAGGCCGACCTAGCCCGCACAAAGCCAACCTCCGGCTCACCAAGGTCGACCTGCGCCAAACCGCAAAGCCGACCCAGCCGACCTAGCCACAACGCCAACCTCCGGCCCGCAATGGCCGACCTGGCCCGCACGGCCGATCTCCAGCTCACCAACGCCGACCTGGCACAAGCCGACCTTTGGCCCACCAAGGCCAACCCGGTCCGCACACGGCCGATCTCCAGCTCACCAAGGCCGATCTGGCCCACACAAGCGGACCTCCAGCCACCAAAGCCGACCTGGGCCACACACGGCCGATCTCCAACTCACCGAGGCCGACCTGGCCACGCAAAACCAACCTTCAGCCCACATGGGCCGACCTCGTCCACAAAGCCGAGGTGAGCTAGTCCTCAGGCGCGGTGAGAATCCACGGCCCGTCATCGGTCACAGCGACACTGTGCTCCCAGTGCGCCGCCCGAGACCCGTCGAGTGTGACGACCGTCCACCCGTCATCGAGCTCATCGGTCTTGTTCCCACCGAGGGTCAGCATCGGCTCGATGGCGATCGCCATGCCCTCGATGAGGCGCGGGCCCTTGCCTGGTTTGCCGTAGTTGGGCAGGAACGGTTCCATGTGCATCTCGGTGCCGATGCCGTGGCCGCCGTAATCCTTGACGATGCCGTACTTCACGCCGTCCTTGGTGGCCGACGTGAGGATGGACTGCTCGATGGCGTGCGAGATGTCGGACAGCCGGGCGCCGACCTGGATCGCTTCGATGCCCGCGAACATGGATGCGCGGGTCGCTTCGGAGAGGGCCGCGTCTTCGGGGCGGATCGTGCCCGCGCACACGGTCACGGCCGCGTCGCCGTGCCAGCCGTTGAGGATCGCGCCGCAGTCGATCGAGATCAGGTCGCCTTCGGCGAGCACCTGGGTGGGCGCCGGGATGCCGTGGACGACCTGCTCGTTGACCGACGCGCAGATGGTCGCGGGGAAGCCGTGGTAGCCCTTGAAGGACGGCACCGCACCCGCGTCGCGGATGGTCTGCTCGGCGATCTCGTCGAGTTCGGCGGTGCTCACGCCCGGCTTGACCGCTTCGGTGACCAGGGCGAGCGCCCGCGCGACGACGATGCCCGCGGCGCGCATCGCCTCCAGCTCACCGCGGGACTTGATCTCGATCATGCTGCGGCGCCCACGCAGTCGCCCGAGCACACCACCCGTGGTCACGCCTGTCCGTCTGGGTCCAGCGCCTTGAGGACGCGGGAGGTGACCTCGTCGACGTCACCGACGGCGTCGACGGTGAGCAGCAGGTCCCGGTAGTAGTTCAGCAGCGGCTCGGTCTCCGAGCGGTACACGTGCTGACGGTGCCGGATGACCTCTTCGGTGTCGTCCGTACGGCCACGGCCGAGCAGCCGCGCCACGACGACGTCCTCGTCGATCTGGAACTCCACGACCGCGTCCAGCTTGTGCCCGGACTCGGCGAGGATCTTGTCCAGCACCTCGGCCTGCGCGATGTTGCGGGGGAACCCGTCGAGCAGGAACCCGTCCTGTGCGTCGGCATCGGCCAGCCGTTCGCGGACCATCTCGTTGGTGACCTCGTCCGGGACGAGCTTCCCGGCGTCGAGGTAGCCCTGAACGCTGCGGCCGAGGGCCGTTCCGTCCCCGATGTGGGCACGGAACAGCTCGCCGGTGGAGATGTGAGGCACGCCGAGCTTCTCGCTGAGCGTCCCGGCCTGCGTGCCCTTGCCCGCGCCTGGCGGGCCGACCAGAACGAGTCGTGTCACCTGAGGAACCCTTCGTAGTTACGCTGCATCAACTGGCTCTCGATCTGCTTCACGGTGTCGAGGCCAACGCCGACCATGATCAGCACCGCGGTACCGCCGAACGGGAAGTTCTGGTTCTGCCCCTGTCCGGTGATGGACAGGAAGAAGTTGGGCAGGATGGCGATGATGCCGAGGTAGATCGAGCCGGGCAGGGTGATGCGGCCAAGCACGAAGCTCAGGTACTCAGAGGTCGGGCGCCCCGGGCGGATACCCGGGATGAACCCGCCGAACTTCCGCATCTCGTCGGCACGTTCGTTCACGTTGAACGTGATCTGGATGTAGAAGTACGTGAAGAAGATGATCAGCGCGAAGTACACCAGGATGTGCACCCAGTTGTTCTGCTGCACGAGGTACTGCGCGATGAACCGCTGCCACCAGGAGTCCTGGTTGCCGCCGACCAGGCGCGAGATCAGGTCGGGCAGGTAGAGCAGCGAGGACGCGAAGATCACCGGGATGACACCGGCCTGGTTGACCTTCAGCGGGAGGTAGGTCGAGGTGCCGCCGTACATCCGGCGCCCGATCATGCGCTTGGCATATTGGACCGGGATGCGGCGCTGGCCCTGTTCCATGAACACGACGCTGGCGATGATCGCGAGACCGAACAGGCAGATCACGGTGAACGTGATGGCGCCCTTGTCCCAGATGATCTTGCCCTCGGCCGGGATGCGGGCCGCGATGTTGACGAACATCAGCAGGGACATGCCGTTGCCGATGCCGCGCTCGGTGATCAGCTCACCCAGCCACATGATCACGGCGGTACCGGCGGTCATCGTGATGACGATGACGGCCAGCGGCCAGATGCCGTCGCCGGGGATGATGTCGAACTCGCAGTTGCCGAACAGCTGCTTGCGGTCGGCCAGCGCGACGATGCCGGTGGCCTGCAGGATCGCGAGCGCGATGGTCAGGTAGCGGGTG
Organism: Actinocrispum sp. NPDC049592; assembly: GCF_040675465.1. NCBI lineage: Bacteria > Bacillati > Actinomycetota > Actinomycetes > Pseudonocardiales > Pseudonocardiaceae > Actinocrispum > Actinocrispum sp. NPDC049592. The sequence continues at coordinate 149,233 of NZ_JBFAPA010000017.1, forward strand.
TACTGGGTCAGCTTGCCCTGACCCGCCTGCCCTTCCTTCTTCAGCTGCTCGAACCGCGGGATGACCACGGTGAGCAGCTGGATGATGATGCTCGCGGTGATGTACGGCATGATGCCGAGCGCGAAGACGGACAACTGCAGCAAGGCACCGCCGCTGAACAGGTTCAGCAGCGAGTAGATCCCGCTCTGGTCGGAGATGTCCGCCATGCACTTCTGCACGTTCGGGTAGGACACGCCCGGCGAGGGCAGGAGGGCTCCTACCCGGTAGAGCACGATGATCCCGAAGGTGAACAGGATCTTCTTGCGTAGATCCGGCGTCGCGAGAGCCGAGCGGAAGGCGCCTAGCACGCAAGACCTCCTCGCGTCACCGGCGCGCGGCCGGCGAACGAATGGGCCGGTGGTGGTTCACAACCGGCGGGAACACGGCCTGGCCGGACAAGCCAGGAACGCTTCGGGGCACAGTTGTCCCGAAGCGTGTCCCGAACTTTAACAGTACCGAGGTGCGACTCCGCACCCCCCGTCCGGCGCATTGCGTCACTAACTGGCCGCAGGGGGCAGTTCTGTGGCCGGCGCCACCGGCCACCTGCGCGGATCCGGCCCCAGTTGGGCCAGTTGGCCTAACTGCTCGACGGCCCACGGAGACAGTTCGCGGTCGCGCGGCGGCCACTGAACCCATTCGAAGTCCATGACCTCTTCGGGGTCCGGCCGAGGATCACCCGCAGCGGTTACCCGGTAGACGGGACACATTTCGTTCTCGACGACACCGTCCGGCATCTCCGCTCGATAGCGGAACCGGGGCAGCACGAGATCGACGGGTCCGGCGTCCAGGCCGAGCTCGTCCTTGAGCCGGCGGGCGATGGCGTCCGGGAAGGCCTCACCGGGCCCTGGATGGCCGCAGCAGCTATTGGTCCAGACCCCTGGCCAGGTTCTCTTGGTCTGGGCCCTGCGGGTCAGCAGGAAGCGATTCTGGGCGTCGAACACGTACGCGGAGAACGCGAGGTGCAGCGGCGTCTCCCGGTGGTGCACGGTTGCCTTGTCAGCGGTGCCGATGGCCTGCCCGGCCTCGTCCAGTAGGACGACCAACTCCATGCGCCGACACTAACCCGGCTCGGCCGGGGTTTCGGGTGCGGTGAACCCGGTTTCGGGCAGGGGGAACCCGAATGGCGGAGTGGGCGGGTCCACCGGCCGGGCGGGGAGCGCGGTCACGATGGCGCCGGCTATGCCCACCACCGCGCCGAGGATGAGTCCCCAGAAGCCGAGACCGAGCGCGGCGTCGGTGATCCGGACGCCTGTACCGGTCGGCCGGAAGCTGTCCTCCCACGAAACCGCCTCGAGGCCGACGGTGAGCGCGGTCGCGGAGGTGAACGAGGCGCCGACAGCCATGAGGACAACGGACGCGCGCCGGCTGAGGGGAGTGGGGTCGGTCCGCGCGGCGACAAAGGCCGTCACGGTGCCGACCAGCAGCAACACCACGGAGACGATCATCGGATAGGCGTTCACCGGGATGGCGCCGACCTGCGTCGCGCCGGTCCCGGCGGCCTTGAAGCCCCACGGCGTGGCCGTCAGCGTGATCCGCAGCCGCCCGTTCCCCACCGACCCACTGAACAGCGGAAAGAAGGTGGCGACCAGCACCAGCACCGCCCCCACCAACCCGAGCCCCACCCCAACGAGCCTGCGCCCAACCCACCCAGTCATGCCCGGATCGTGGCACCCCAACAACACAAACCGGTCACGCCTAACAATCCGCCCCAACAGGAACCAGAGAGTCACAATGTTGACAGAAGGTGATCAACCGGGTGGGCAGACCAGGTGTTCATCAAGGACAGCGGCGCCTGGCGAGCGTGCTCGAGTTCGCCGCGGACACGAAGAAAGCATGTGACCTGGCGTTGCGGGTGACGAAGTTGGTTGAGGCGCGGTTGCCTTGGGGCACAAAGAAAGGCCCGCCGGGATCCGGCGGGCCTTTCTGGGTACTGCGGGGCTACTGCTTGGTGGTGGTGCCGCCGGCGGCGGTGATCTTCTCCACGGCGGAGGCGGAGAAGGCGTTGGCGGTCACCTCCAGCTTGGTGCCCTTGATGTCACCGTCGCCGAGGACCTTGACGAGCTGGCCCTTGCGGACGGCGCCCTTGGCGACGAGGTCGAGGATGCCGACCTTGCCGCCCTCGGGGAACAGCTCCACGAGGTCACCGATGTTGACGACCTGGTACTCCACGCGGAAGCGGTTCTTGAAGCCCTTCAACTTCGGCAGCCGCATGTGGATGGGCATCTGCCCACCTTCGAAGCGGGCCGACACGTTCTTGCGGGCCTTGGTTCCCTTGGTACCGCGACCGGCGGTCTTGCCCTTGGAGCCCTCACCGCGACCCACGCGGGTCTTCTCGGTCTTGGCCCCCGGCGCCGGGCGCAGGTGGTGGATCTTGATGGCCATCAGTCGTTGACCTCCTCGACGACCACCAGGTGCCGGACCGTGTGGATCAGGCCACGGACCTGGGGGGTGTCGTCACGCACCACGCTCTGGCGGATCTTGCGCAGCCCGAGGGTGCGCAGCGACTCGCGGTGGTTGTGCTTGGTGCCGATCTTGCTCTTGACCTGGGTGATCTGCAGCTTCGCCATCGTCAGGCTCCTTGCTGTGCGCGGGCGCGCAGCATGGCGGCGGGGGCGACGTCCTCGAGCGGCAGCCCGCGGCGGGCGGCCACCTCCTCCGGACGCTGCAGGCCCTTCAGTGCGGCGACGGTCGCGTGCACGATGTTGATGGCGTTGTCGCTGCCCAGCGACTTCGACAGCACGTCGTGCACACCGGCGCACTCCAGCACGGCACGCACCGGGCCACCGGCGATCACACCGGTACCGGCGCTGGCCGGACGCAGGAGCACGACGCCGGCGGCGTCCTCGCCCTGGATCGGGTGCGGGATGGTGCCGGCGATCCGGGGCACGCGGAAGAAGTTCTTCTTGGCTTCCTCCACGCCCTTCGCGATCGCGGCGGGCACCTCCTTGGCCTTGCCGTAGCCGACACCGACCTGGCCGTCGCCGTCGCCGACGACCACCAGCGCGGTGAAGCTGAAGCGCCGGCCACCCTTCACGACCTTAGCGACGCGGTTGATCGCGACCACGCGCTCGAGGTGCGGGGTCTTCTCCTGGGCCGCTCCGCCCCGGCCACCGTCGCGGCGGTCGCGACGGTCCCGGCGGTCACCGCGGTCGTTGCCGCCCTGACCACCCTGGCCGCCGCCGAAGCCGCCACCCTGCCGTGTACGTCCCGGCATCAGGCGTTCCTTCCGTTCTCGATTGCTTCGCGGGTCATCAGAACTCCAGCCCCGCCTCACGGGCCGCGTCGGCCAGCGCCGCGATCCGGCCGTGGTAGTCGTAGCCACCCCGGTCGAACACGACCTTGTCGACACCCTTGTCCTTGGCGCGGGCGGCGATCAGCTGGCCGACCTTGGCGGCCTTGGCCTTCTTGTCGCCTTCCAGCGCACGCACGTCGGCCTCGAAGGAGGTCGCGGCGGCGATGGTGTGCCCGGCCAGGTCGTCGATCAGCTGCACGGCGATGTGCCGCGAGGACCGGTTGACGACCAGCCGCGGACGGGCCGGCGTGCCGCTGATCTTCTTGCGGAGCCGGAAGTGACGACGCGTACGAGCGACGCGGCGGCGGGTGGAGATGTCCTTGCCCACCGGCTTGCGCTTGGTAACAGTTGCTTCGCTCATGTCACTTACCCGTCTTTCCGACCTTGCGGCGGATCTTCTCGCCCGCGTAGCGGACGCCCTTGCCCTTGTACGGGTCGGGCTTGCGCAGCTTGCGGATGTTGGCCGAGACCTCACCGACGAGCTGCTTGTCGATCCCGCTGACCGAGAACCGGGTCGGGGTCTCCACCGTGAAGGTGATGCCCTGCGGCGGGGTCACCTTGATCGGGTGGCTGTAGCCCAGCGAGAACTCCAGGTCGCTGCCCTTGAGCGCGACGCGGTAACCGACACCGTGGATCTCGAGCTTCTTCTCGTAGCCGGCGGTGACGCCGACGACGAGGTTGTTGACCAACGTGCGGGTCAGGCCGTGCAGCGCACGGTTCTGACGCTCGTCGTTGGGCCGCTTCACCTGCAGGGTGCCGTCCTCGGCACGCTCGAGGCTGATCGGCTCGACGATGACGTGCGTCAGGGTGCCCTTGGGGCCCTTCACGTTGACCGTCTGACCGTCGATGTTGACGTCGACCCCGGCGGGGACGGTGATCGGCAGCTTTCCGATGCGGGACATGCCTCTCCTCCCCTACCAGACGTAGGCGAGGACTTCCCCGCCCACACCCTGCTTGTTGGCCTGCCGGTCGGTCACCAGGCCGGTCGACGTGGAGATGATCGCCACGCCGAGGCCACCGAGGACCTTCGGAAGGTTGGTCGACTTCGCGTAGACCCGCAGGCCCGGCTTGGAGATCCGGCGGAGTCCGGCGATGCTGCGCTCACGGTTGGGGCCGTACTTCAGCTCCACGATGAGGTTCTTGCTCTTCTCGCCCTGCTCCGCGCGGTAGCCGGCGATGTAGCCCTCACGCTTGAGGATCTCGGCGATGTTCGCCTTGATCTTCGAGTGCGGCAGCACGACCTCGTCGTGGTACGCCGAGTTGGCGTTGCGCAGACGCGTCAGGAAGTCTGCGATCGGGTCGGTCATCGTCATGGTGACCTGTCAACCTTTCTCACCGGGGTTCCCCGTGTCGTTTCCGCCGGGGCCTACGGCGATGTGGGAGGTAAAAGGCTTCTGTTGGTGAGCCGATTACCAGCTGGACTTGCTCACGCCCGGCAGTTCGCCCCGGTGCGCCATCTCCCGCAGGCAGATCCGGCACAGGCCGAACTTGCGGTACACCGAGTGCGGACGCCCGCAGCGCTGGCAGCGGGTGTAGCCACGAACCTGGAACTTCGGCTTCTTCGCGGCCTTGTTGATCAACGCCTTCTTGGCCATCGTCAGTTCTCCCTGAACGGGAAGCCCAGGTGCTTCAGCAGCGCCCGGCCCTCGTCGTCGGTGGTAGCGGTGGTCACGACGGTGATGTCCATGCCACGCTGGCGGTCGATCGAGTCGGGGTCGATCTCGTGGAACATCGACTGCTCGTTGAGACCGAACGTGTAGTTGCCGTTGCCGTCGAACTGCTTCGGCGAGAGGCCGCGGAAGTCACGGATACGGGGCAGCGCGATGGTCAGCAGCCGGTCGAGGAACTCCCACATCCGGTCGCCGCGCAGCGTGCAGCGCGCACCGATCGGCATGCCCTCGCGCAGCTTGAACTGCGCGATGGACTTGCGGGCCTTGCGCACCTCGGGACGCTGGCCGGTGATGATGGACAGGTCGCGGACCGCGCCCTCGATCAGCTTGCCGTCGCGGGCGGCGTCGCCGACACCCATGTTGACGACGATCTTGACGACGCCCGGGATCTGCATGACGTTCTCGTAGGAGAAGTCCTTGTGCATCGCCGGGGCGATCTCGGACCGGTAGCGGGCCTTGAGCCGCGGGATGGTCTTCTCAGCAGTAGTCATGATCAGATCTCCTTCCCGTTGCCCTTGCCGCGCGCGACGCGCACCTTGCGGCCGTCCTTCTCCTCGTAACCCACGCGCACGGCCTTGCCGTCGGCGACCACCATCACGTTGCTGACGTGGATCGGGGCCTCCTGGGTCACGATCCCGCCGGACTGGGCGCCACGCTGGGTCTGGGTGATCTTGGTGTGCTTCTTGATCCGGTTGACACCCTCGACGAGAACCCGGTTCTCCTTCGGGTAGGCCTGGATGACCTTGCCCTTGGCGCCCTTGTCCTTGCCGGCGATGACGACGACCGTGTCGCCCTTCTTCACCTTCACCTGGTCACCTCCAGCACCAGAGTGGAGATCGCCGCTCCGACGACCGTGTCGTACTCCGTTCCATGCACCTTCATGGTCAGAGCACCTCCGGTGCCAACGAGATGATCTTCATGAACTTCTTGTCACGCAGCTCGCGGCCCACCGGGCCGAAGATGCGGGTGCCACGCGGCTCGGTGTCGTTCTTGATGAGCACCGCGGCGTTCTCGTCGAACCGGATGTACGAGCCGTCCGGCCGACGGCGCTCCTTGGCGGTGCGAACGATGACGGCCTTGACGACGTCACCCTTCTTCACGCCCGCACCCGGGATCGCGTCCTTGACGGTGGCGACGATGATGTCGCCGATCCCCGCGTAGCGACGGCCGGACCCGCCGAGAACACGGATGCAAAGGATCTCCTTGGCACCTGTGTTGTCGGCGACGCGCAGCCGCGACTCCTGCTGAATCACTTGGTCTCCCTGACCCGTTGTGGCCTGTCAGATTTCCGACCTGACAAGCGCGGTCACTGTGCTTTTCCGCCCCCAAGGGGGCCCGCCCCACCGCGGGGACTTTTCTTACTTGGCCTTCTCGAGGATCTCCACGAGCCGCCAGCGCTTGGTGGCCGACAGCGGGCGGGTCTCCATGAGCAGAACGCGGTCGCCGACGCCGGCGGTGTTCTCCTCGTCGTGCGCCTTCACCTTGGTGGTGGTGCGCAGGACCTTGCCGTACAGCGCGTGCTTCTTGCGGTCCTCGAGCTGGACGACAACGGTCTTGTCCATCTTGTCGGACACCACGTAGCCCTCGCGGACCTTGCGGCGGCCGCGCGGCTCGGCGGCGTCGTTCTTAACAGGCTCGGTCATGCGGCACCTTCATCCGTAACTGTCTCGTCAGGGGAAGCCGACAAGCCCAGTTCGCGCTCCCGCATCACTGTGTAGATCTTGGCGATGTCGCGGCGCACGGTCCGCAACCGGCGGTTGTTGTCCAGCTGCCCGGTCGCCATCTGGAAGCGCAGGTTGAACAGCTCTTCCTTGGCCTCGCGCAGGCGGAGCACCAGCTCCTCCTCGGTCAGCTCGCGCATCTCCGAAGCGGTCACTGCCATCAGAAGTCACCACCTTCACGCGTGACGATGCGGCACTTCATCGGCAGCTTGTGGATCGCGCGGCGCAGTGCCTCACGCGCCACCGCCTCGTTCGGGAAGCTCATCTCGAACAGCACGCGACCCGGCTTGACGTTGACCACCCAGTACTCGGGCGAGCCCTTACCGGAACCCATCCGGGTCTCGGCGGGCTTCTTGGTCAGCGGACGGTCCGGGAAGATCGGGATCCAGACCTTGCCACCACGGCGGATGTGCCGGTTGATGGCGATACGGGCGGACTCGATCTGCCGGTTGGTCACGTAGGACGGCTCCAGCGCCTGGATGCCGTACTCGCCGAAGTTGACCTTGGTGCCACCCTTGGCGGCGCCGTAGCGCTTCGGTGAGTGCTGCTTGCGGTGCTTGACCTTCCGTGGGATGAGCACGGCTCAGCCCTCCCCGTTTGCCGTGGCCTCGGGAGCCGCCGGAGCGGTCTCGGCCGGAGCCTGCGCGGCCTCGGCAGCGGCACGCCCTGCCTCGGTGCTGGTCGCGGTGGTGCCGGTGGCACCGGAACGACGAGCCCGGTTCGGACGCTCGCGGCGCGGGGCGCGCTCCTGCGTGGCGTTCTGGGCGGCGTCGTGCTGGCGGCGGCCGCCGACAACCTCGCCCTTGTAGATCCAGACCTTCACGCCGATGCGGCCGAAGGTGGTGCGGGCCTCGAAGAAGCCGTAGTCGATGTCCGCGCGCAGCGTGTGCAGCGGGACGCGACCCTCGCGGTAGTGCTCCGAGCGGGACATCTCGGCGCCGCCGAGACGGCCACCGCACTGCACCCGGATGCCCTTGACCTGCGGCGAGCGCATGGCCGACTGGATGGCCTTGCGCATCGCGCGCCGGAAGGCGACGCGGTTGGACAGCTGCTCGGCGACGGCCTGGGCCACCAGCTGGGCATCCGACTCGGGGTTCTTGACCTCGAGGATGTTCAGCTGGACCTGCTTCTTGGTGAGCTTCTCCAGCTCACCGCGAATGCGGTCGGCCTCGGCGCCGCGGCGGCCGATGACAATGCCCGGACGCGCGGTGTGGATGTCCACCCGCACGCGGTCACGGGTCCGCTCGATCTCCACCTTGGAGATGCCCGCGCGCTCCATGCCCTTGGACAGCAGCTTGCGGATCTTGACGTCCTCCGCCACGTACTCCGCGTACTGCTTGTCCGCGTACCAGCGGGACTTCCAGTCAGTGGTGATACCCAGGCGGAAGCCGTGCGGGTTGATCTTCTGACCCACTAGCTGGCACTTCCCTTCTCACTGGTCTCGGTCTTCTTCGCGGCGGCCTTGCGGGCCGGCTTCCGCGTCGCCGCGTCCTTCTTCGGGCGCGACTCCACCTCGACCGTGATGTGGCTGGTGCGCTTGCGGATGCGGTACGCACGGCCCTGCGCGCGCGGCCGGAACCGCTTGAGCGTCGGGCCCTCGTCCACATACGCGGCGCTCACCCAGAGGGTCTCCGGGTCGAGGCTGAGGTTGTTCTCGGCGTTGGCCATGGCGCTGGCGAGCACCTTCGCGACCGGACCGCTAGCGGCCTGGGGCGCGAACCGGAGCACGGCCAGGGCCTCGCTGGCGTTACGGCCCCTGATGAGCTCGATCACGCGGCGCGCCTTCATCGGCGTGGTGCGCACGTAGCGAGCCCGGGCCACGGCGCGAGGAAGCTCCTCCACCGTGGCCTCGTTACGGGCGTTCATCGCTGCTTACCCCTTGCTGGTTCGTGATCTGGCGCGCCGCTCAGCGGCGGCGGGACTTCCGGTCGTCCTTGATGTGGCCCTTGAAGGTCCGGGTCGGGGCGAACTCGCCCAGCTTGTGCCCGACCATGGCCTCCGAGACGAACACCGGGACGTGCTTGCGGCCGTCGTGCACCGCGATCGTGTGACCCAGCATGTCCGGGATGATCGTGGAACGACGGGACCACGTCTTGATGACGGTCTTCTTACCGGACTCGTTCAGCGCGTCGACCTTCTTCAGCAGGTGGTCGTCAACGAACGGGCCCTTTTTCAGGCTACGCGGCATGGTTCACTCCCTCCTGCTCAGCGCTTCTTGCCGGTACGGCGGCGACGGACGATCATGCTGTCGCTCGCCTTGCGGCGACGGGTCCGGCCTTCGGGCTTACCGGCCGGGTTGACCGGGTGCCGACCACCGGAGGTCTTGCCTTCACCACCACCGTGCGGGTGGTCGACCGGGTTCATGGCCACACCGCGGACGGTCGGACGCTTGCCCTTCCACCGCATCCGGCCTGCCTTGCCCCAGTTGATGTTCGCCTGCTCCGCGTTGCCGACGGCACCGATGGTGGCGCGGCAGCGGACGTCGACGTTGCGGATCTCACCGGACGGCATGCGCAGCTGCGCCAGCGCGCCCTCACGGGCGACCAGCTGCACGCTCGCACCGGCCGACCGGGCGATCTTGGCGCCGCCACCGGGCCGCAGCTCGATGGCGTGGATCACGGTGCCCACCGGGATGTTGCGCAGCGGCAGGTTGTTGCCCGGCTTGATGTCGGCCTTGGGGCCGTTCTCGATCGGGTCGCCCTGGCGCAGCTTGTCCGGCGCGATGATGTAGCGCTTCTCGCCGTCCGCGTAGTGCAGCAGCGCGATGCGGGCGGTGCGGTTCGGGTCGTACTCGATGTGTGCGACCTTGGCCGGCACGCCGTCCTTGTCGTTGCGCCGGAAGTCGATCAGCCGGTACGCGCGCTTGTGACCGCCACCCTTGTGCCGGGTGGTGATCTTGCCGTGCGCGTTGCGGCCGCCCTTCTTGTTCAGCGGACGGACCAGCGACTTCTCCGGGTGGTCCCGGGTGATCTCGGCGAAGTCCGAGACGCTGGAGCCACGACGGCCCGGCGTCGTCGGCTTGTACTTGCGGATGCCCATCTCTTCGAGTTCCTCGTTCCCTTAGGCGGCCGGGCCGCCGAAGATCTCGATCGGCTTGCTGTCGGCGGAGATCGTGACGATGGCGCGCTTGGTGTCCTTGCGCTTGCCGTAGCCGGTGCGGGTGCGCTTGCGCTTGCCCTGCCGGTTCAGCGTGTTCACGCTGATCACCTTGACGCCGAACACCTTCTCGACGGCGATCTTGATGGCCGTCTTGTTCGCGTCCGGGGACACGACGAAGGTGTACTTGTTCTCCTCGAGCAGCCCGTAGGACTTCTCGGAGATGACCGGCGCGCGCAGGATGTCGCGGGGGTCGGGAATCACTTGTCCTCCTCCTCGACCTCACTCGACCGAGCGGTGGCCTTGGCGGAGCGGCCGCTGATCGGGCCGGCGACGAAGGCCTCGTAGGCGTCCTTGGTGAACACCACGGCGAAGTTGTTGATCACGTCGTAGGTGTTCAGCTGGTCCGGCCACAGCACGTGGACGTTGTCCAGGTTGCGCACCGACAGCAGGTTCAGCTCGTCGTCCCGGTTGAGCACGACCAGCACGCGCCTGGCGTCGGTCAGCGCGGCCAGGGCCTTGCGGGCGTCCTTGGTGGACGGCGTCTCGCCGGTCACCAGCGAGGACACGATGAACAGCTGCTCGTCACGGGCCCGGTCGGACAGGGCACCGCGCAGGGCGGCGGCCTTCATCTTCTTCGGGGTCCGCTGGGAGTAGTCGCGGGGAGTGGGGCCGTGCACGACGCCACCGCCGACGAACTGCGGCGCCCGGGTCGAACCCTGGCGGGCGCGGCCGGTGCCCTTCTGGCGGTACGGCTTCTTGCCACCACCGCGAACCTCGCCGCGGGTCTTGGTGTCGTGTGTGCCCTGGCGGGCGGCGGCCTGCTGGGCCACGACGACCTGGTGGATCAGCGGGATGTTCGCCTGGACATCGAAGACGGCCGCGGGCAGCTCGACGCTGCCATCGGTCTTGCCGTCCGGGGTGCGAACGTCAACGCTGGTCATCTTCACGCACCACCCTTCGCGGCACTCTTGAGGAACACGAGGCCGCCCTTGGGGCCGGGCACCGCGCCCTTGATCAGGATCAGACCGGACTCGGCGTCGACCCGGTGCACGGTCAGGTTCTGGGTGGTCACCTTGACGTGACCCATCCGGCCGGCCATGCGCAGGCCCTTGAACACGCGGCCCGGGGTGGCGCAGCCGCCGATCGAGCCCGGGGAGCGGTGCTTGCGCTGGGTGCCGTGCGAGGCGCTCAGGCCCTTGAAGCCGTGGCGCTTCATCACACCGGCGTAGCCCTTGCCCTTGCTGGTGCCGGTCACGTCGATCTCGGTGCCCGCCTCGAACACCTCGGCGGTGATCTCCTGGCCGACCGTGTACTCGCCGGCGTCGGTGGTCCGCAGCTCGGCGAGGTAGCGCCGAGGGGTCACACCGGCCTTGCTGAAGTGCCCGGTCTCGGGCTTGTTGACCTTGCGCGGGTCGATGGCGCCGAAGGCCAGTTGCACCGCGACGTAGCCGTCGGTCTCCTGGGTGCGAACCTGGGTCACCACGTTCGGCCCGGCCTGGACGACGGTCACCGGGACGACCCGGTTGGCCTCGTCGAAGACCTGGGTCATACCGAGCTTGGTGCCCAGAATGCCCTTCACTTGCCTGTCAGACATGGTCTCGTTCTCTCCGCTGCGTTTCTCGCGCGCAGGCGCTTACTGGATGTTGACGTCGACGCTGGCCGGCAGGTCGATGCGCATGAGCGCGTCGACCGTCTTCGGCGTCGGGTCGAGGATGTCGATCAGACGCTTGTGCGTGCGCATCTCGAAGTGCTCGCGCGAGTCCTTGTACTTGTGCGGCGAGCGGATGACGCAGTAGACGTTCTTCTCGGTCGGCAGCGGCACCGGCCCGACGACCCGGGCGCCGGTACGCGTCACGGTCTCGACGATCTTGCGCGCGGAGGCGTCGATCGCCTCGTGGTCGTAGGCCTTGAGCCGGATGCGGATCTTCTGTCCCGCCATGGTGGCTTTGCCGTTCCTTCCGTGATGTCCCTTGTCAGAGCTCTGACCGGCCAGGATGGCCGATCTGGAGACTCCGCTCCCCTGTTCACAAGTCATGGTCCCCGGTCCACGAGGTCGGGCGTGTCGCCGTAACACTCACAGACCGGTCCCACTGTCGTTTTCGTCCTCGCGGGGAGAACCTGACGTCTGTGGGACGGGCGGCCGGAAGCTCAACAGAATTCCCGGCATAACCCTTGGTTGTCCAACGTGGCGGTGTTCTAGCTCCACCGCCCTCGCGCGGAGGCGGCCGGTTTCCGCGAGGAAACCCGGCCGCCCCACGACGAGCAACTTATACAGGATGCCATACCGAAATATGGCGTCCAAATCGGGGTCCGAAAATCGGACCTAGATCACTTGATGATCTTGGTCAGCGTTCCGGCGCCCACGGTCCGGCCACCCTCACGGATGGTGAACCGCATGCCCTCGTCCATCACGATCGGCTGGATCAGCTGGACGGACATCTTGGTGTCGTCGCCCGGCATGACCATCTCGGTGCCCTCGGGGAGGGTCACGACGCCGGTCACGTCGGTGGTGCGGAAGTAGAACTGCGGCCGGTAGTTCTGGAAGAACGGCGTGTGCCGGCCACCCTCGTCCTTGGACAGGATGTAGACCTGCGCCTCGAACTCGGTGTGCGGGGTGGAGGTGCCGGGCTTGGCCACGACCATGCCGCGCTCGACGTCCTCGCGCTTGACACCGCGGACCAGCAGACCGACGTTGTCACCGGCCTGGCCCTGGTCGAGCAGCTTGCGGAACATCTCGACGCCGGTGACCGTCGTCTTGGTGGCCTTCTCCCGGATGCCCAGGATCTCGACCTCCTCGTTGACGTTGATCACGCCGCGCTCGATACGACCGGTGACGACGGTGCCACGACCGGTGATCGTGAAGACGTCCTCGATCGGCATCAGGAACGGACGGTCGGTCTCGCGGACCGGCTCCGGGATGTTCTCGTCGACGGCGTCGAGCAGCTCGAGCAGCTTGGCCGACCACTCGGGGTCACCCTCGAGGGCCTTCAGCGCCGAGACGCGGACCACGGGGACGTCGTCGCCCGGGAACTCGTACTCGGACAGCAGCTCGCGGACCTCGAGCTCGACGAGCTCGAGGATCTCCTCGTCGTCCACCATGTCGGACTTGTTCAGCGCGACGATGATGTACGGCACGCCGACCTGACGGGCGAGCAGCACGTGCTCCTTCGTCTGCGGCATCGGGCCGTCGGTAGCGGCGACCACCAGGATCGCGCCGTCCATCTGGGCGGCACCGGTGATCATGTTCTTGATGTAGTCAGCGTGACCCGGGCAGTCGACGTGCGCGTAGTGCCGCTTCTCGGTCTGGTACTCGATGTGAGCGATCGAGATGGTGATACCGCGCTGCTTCTCCTCCGGCGCCTTGTCGATCTCGTCGAACGGCGTGAAGGGGTTGAGGTCCGGGTACTTGTCGTGCAGGACCTTGGAGATGGCCGCGGTAAGCGTCGTCTTGCCGTGGTCGATGTGACCGACGGTGCCGATGTTGACGTGCGGCTTGGTCCGCTCGAACTTCGCCTTCGCCACTGGATTGTCCTCCTGGACTTGTTCTTATCCGATGGGGCGAAACAATAGATTTCGCCTCGCCCCGCCGGCTCATCAGGGTCGGTTGTGCGGACCCCGGGGGAACCCCGGAGAGCCCACACGTTGTGTGGTGCTCCGGTGAGGGGTTATTCCCCCGTCGCCTTTGCGATGATCTCCTTCGCGACGTTCGTGGGAACCTCGGCGTAGGAGTCGAACTGCATGGAGTAGTTCGCGCGGCCCTGGGTCCGAGACCGCAGGTCACCGACGTAGCCGAACATCTCCGACAGCGGAACGAGCGCCTTCACGACGCGCGTGCCACTGCGCTCCTCCATGGCCTGGATCTGGCCACGGCGGGAGTTCAGGTCACCGATGACGTCGCCCATGTAGTCCTCGGGCGTGGTCACCTCGACGGCCATCATCGGCTCGAGCAGCACCGGGTTGGCGCGCTTCGCGGCCTCCTTCAGCACCATCGAACCGGCGATCTTGAACGCCATCTCGGACGAGTCGACCTCGTGGTACGCACCGTCGAGCAGGGTCAGCTTGAGACCCACCAACGGGTAGCCCGCGAGCACGCCGTACTGCATGGCGTCCTGAGCACCCTGGTCGACCGACGGGATGTACTCGCGCGGGACGCGGCCACCGGTGACCTTGTTCTCGAACTCGTAGAGCGCGCCGTCCGTGGTGGCCAGCGGCTCCAGCTTGACGAGCACCTTGGCGAACTGGCCGGAACCACCGGTCTGCTTCTTGTGGGTGTACTCGACCTTGTCCACGGTGTTGCGGATGGTCTCGCGGTACGCCACCTGAGGCTTGCCGATGTTGGCCTCGACCTTGAACTCGCGGCGCATGCGGTCCACCAGGATGTCCAGGTGGAGCTCGCCCATGCCGGCGATGATCGTCTGGCCGGTGTCCTCGTCCAGCTTGACCTTGAAGGTGGGGTCCTCCTCGGCCAGCTTCTGGATCGCGGTGCCCAGCTTCTCCTGGTCGGCCTTGGTCTTCGGCTCGATGGCGACCTGGATGACCGGCTCCGGGAAGGTCATCGACTCCAGGATGATCGGGTTCTGCGGGTCGCAGAGCGTGTCACCCGTGGTGGTGTCCTTCAGGCCGATCGCCGCGTAGATGTGGCCGGCGATGGCCTCGGTGACCGGGTTCTCCTTGTTGGAGTGCATCTGGAAGAGCTTGCCGATGCGCTCCTTGCGCTCCTTGGTCGAGTTGATGACCTGGGCGCCGGAGGGGATCTGGCCGGAGTAGACCCGGATGTAGGTCAGCTTGCCGAAGAACGGGTGCGCGGCGATCTTGAACGCGAGCGCGGAGAACGGCTCGTCGACCGACGGCTTGCGCGTGGCGACCGTCTCGCCGTCCAGCAGCGTGCCCTCGACGGCCGGCACGTCCAGCGGGGACGGCAGGTAGTCGATGACCGCGTCCAGCATCGGCTGCACGCCCTTGTTCTTGAACGCCGAGCCGCACAGCACCGGGTAGGCCTCGCGGCCGATCACCAGCTTGCGGATGCCGGCCTTGATCTGCTCGATGGACAGCTCCCCGGAGTCGAGGTACTGCTCCATGAACTCGTCGTCGGTCTCGGCGACGGCCTCGACGAGCGCCTCGCGGTACTCGTTGGCCTTGTCCAGCAGGTCGGCCGGGATCTCCTCGATCGAGTAGTCCACGCCCTTGGTGACCTCGCCGCGCCAGGTCAGCGCGCGCATCTCAACCAGGTCGATGACGCCGATGAAGTCGTTCTCGGCGCCGATCGGCAGCTGGATCGGCAGCGGCTTGGCGCCCAGGCGCTCCGAGATGGTCCGCACGGTGAAGTAGAAGTCCGCACCGAGCTTGTCCATCTTGTTGACGAAGCAGATCCGGGGCACGTCGTACTTGTCGGCCTGCCGCCACACCTGCTCGGACTGCGGCTCGACGCCCTCCTTGCCGTCGAAGACGGCTACGGCGCCATCCAGCACGCGCAGGTTGCGCTCCACCTCGACGGTGAAGTCCACGTGGCCCGGCGTGTCGATGATGTTGATCTGGTTGTTGTTCCAGTACGTGGTGGTAGCGGCGGAGGTGATGGTGATACCACGCTCCTGCTCCTGCTCCATCCAGTCCATCGTCGCGGCACCGTCGTGCACTTCGCCGATCTTGTAGTTGATCCCCGTGTAGAAGAGGATCCGCTCGGTCGTCGTGGTTTTGCCCGCGTCGATGTGCGCCATGATCCCGATGTTGCGGACCTTGGCAAGGTCGGTGAGCACTTCGAGTGCCACGAGAATCTTCCCCTGTCTTGCAGAGCTCGAGACTGGTCTACGTCACCAGCGGTAGTGGGCGAAGGCCTTGTTCGACTCGGCCATCTTGTGCGTGTCCTCGCGCCGCTTGACGCTGGCGCCGAGACCGTTGCTCGCGTCGAGCAGCTCGTTCATCAGCCGCTCCACCATGGTCTTCTCCCGGCGGCTGCGGGAGTAGCTGACCAGCCAGCGCAGCGCCAGCGTGGTGCTGCGGCCCGGCTTGACCTCGATCGGCACCTGGTAGGTGGCGCCACCGACGCGGCGGCTCTTCACCTCGATGGTGGGCTTCACGTTGTCCAGCGCGCGCTTGAGCGTGACCACCGGGTCGGTGCTGGTCTTCTCGCGGGCGCCCTCGAGGGCGCCGTAGACGATCTTCTCCGCGACGGAGCGCTTGCCGTCCCGCAGCACCTTGTTGATCAGCTGCGTGACCAGCGGCGAGCTGTAGACCGGGTCGGAGATCAGCGGCCGCTTCGGGGCCGGTCCCTTGCGGGGCATGTCAGCTCTTCTCCTTCTTCGCGCCGTAGCGGCTGCGCGCCTGCTTGCGGTTCTTCACGCCCTGCGTGTCCAGCGAGCCACGGATGATCTTGTAGCGAACACCGGGGAGGTCCTTCACACGACCGCCACGCACGAGCACCATCGAGTGCTCCTGGAGGTTGTGACCCTCACCGGGGATGTAGGCGGTGACCTCGATGCCGCTGGTCAACTTCACACGGGCGACCTTGCGCAGCGCCGAGTTCGGCTTCTTCGGAGTGGTGGTGTACACGCGTGTGCACACACCGCGCCGCTGCGGGCTCCCCTTGAGCGCCGCGGTCTTGGTCTTGGCGACCTTGTCCTGGCGGCCCTTTCGGACCAGCTGCTGGATCGTGGGCATGGACCGGCTTTCTCTACGACTGCATCTACTTGGCGTTGTCCCTGGTTACAGCGCTTCCGCCCTGGCCCCGCCGTAACCCGAGGTCGGGCGTGTCGCCTGCCTCGTACGGCCCGTGCGGGACTGCGCCACCTGAACAACTGCGGCATCCCAACGGGGTTTGGGAGGACTCCGACGTGCGACCCGAGGCTTTCACACACTCGATGGCACACGGAGCGGCCCGACATCAGTCGGGCACGGTTAGCAAAGATACCCGGCCTGATCGCCGGATCAAAACCGGGGCCCCCTGACCAAGTGCGCGATGGCGTTTGCCCAGGCCGAGGGGGTGGGTCACGAGATCGTCACGGCGGGCGACACCGCACAGCACTGTACGCAAAACCACCCGGACTGTCAGACCGCCCGGGTACATTCCGTCACGACAGAGGACCCGACAAGCCGGGGGGCGAGGGGTTTGTCCGCACCGGACGACGAGTACGCGCAGCTGGCCGCGCGCAACGCCGCCATGCGCAGCCAGGTCGACGACATGATGGCCGACCTGCGGCGGCGCACGGAGGAGCTCAAAGAGGCCCAGGAGCGGATGGCCCAGCTGACCGGCGAGGCCAGCTCCGCCGACGGGATCGTGACCGCCCAGGTGGACCGGACCGGGCTGCTCACCTCGCTGACGCTGTCCTCGCGCGCGTTCGACCGCGGTACCCCCGAGCAGCTGGCGGCCGAGATCACCAGGGTGGTCCGCAAGGCCGCGGCGAGCGTGCGGGTCGAGGTGACCCGTGAGGTCCAGGCACTGACCCCCGGCGAGGACATGGTCGACCTGCCGGACCTCGTGCCGGGCGCCCCCTCGCTGCGTGAACTGTTCAAAGTGGACCTGCCGGAAGAGGACGAGGAAGAGCCCGAGGGCGACGTCGCGGACGACGACTACTACGCCAACCAGAAGATGTGGAACCGCGACGAGCCGCAGAGGCCGAACGAATGGTGACATCGGGCTCGGGGTCGCCGATGGAGATGGACCCGGACGGCGTCCGGGCGGGCGCGGGCAGGCTGCGGCCGGCCGGCACCGAGTTCCAGGGCAAGGCGGCCGCGTTGCTGCGCAAACTCCAGGCCGAGGGCCCCTGCTGGGGTGACGACGAGACCGGGCAAGCGTTTGCGAAGGACTACGTCCCGGCCGCGGACGCGATCAGCCAGGCAGTGTCCGATGTGGCCAACGCCCTGGTCCAGATCGCCGACAACCTCAAGACCCAGGCCGACCGGACCCAGCAGACCGACCAGGGCGCGGCGCAGACCTTCAAGAACCAGCAGGTCTGACATGGGCATCGAGGTTCCGGAGTTCGTCAAGACCATCTCGCCATGGGTGCTGGGCTCCGACTGGCCGAAGGGTGACGAGACGGCGGTCCTGCGCCTCGCCGACGCCTGGGACCAGGCCGCCCGCGACGTCGAGTCGGCGATGACCGCGGCCACCTCGGCGGTCCGCGACGCCCGCAGCCACATGGAAGGCGACGCGGCCAAGGCCTTCGACGAGTTCTGGGCGAAGTTCGTCAACGGCGAGGACGCGGCGTTCCCCCAGCTGAAATCCGGCTCCGAGCAGCTCGCCAAGGCCTGCCGCAACTGCGCCATGGAGATCGAGTACGCCAAGCTCTCGATCATCGCGTCGCTGATCGCCCTGGTCATCCAGATCGCCGCGATGATCGCCGCCGCGTTCGCCACCTTCGGCGCCTCCACGGCCGGTATCCCGGTCGCGCAGATGGGCTGCCGCCAGGTGATCATGACGATCATCCGCAGGCTGATCAAGGCGGTCGGCGACCAGGCGGGCAAGAGCCTGCTGCGCAGGCTGGCGGTGGGCGTGGCCACCGAGGTCGCCTCGAACGTGGCCATCGACGGGGCCGTGCAGCTGTTCCAGATGGCGGAGGGCACCCGGCAGGACTTCGACGTCAGCAAGACCCTGGACGCGGCCAAGTCCGGGGCGATCTCGGGTGTGGTCGGCGTCGGGGTCGCGGCCGGGATGGGCAAGACCTTCGGCAAGGTGCTCGGCGAAGAGGGCAGCCACATCGCCGCCGACGTGGCCGAGGGCGGGCTGGGCAAGGCGCTGCCCGGTATCGGCAAGGCCATGGTCCGCGAGGGCATCGAGGAAGGCGTCACCGGCGCCGCGTCGACCGCGGTCGAGGGCGCCATGTCGGGGAACTTCAGCCTGGAGGACGTGGCCAAGGGCGCCACCTCCGGTGCCGTCAGCGGCGCCTTCGAGGGCGGCAAGGGCCACATCTCGGACATCCACACGGCGAAGACCACGGTCCCGGACGTCAACAGCGGCACGAACATCACCAGCCGCATGGACCCCACCGGGTCTACTCAGGACAACACCGAGAACCCGTCGGCGTCTTCTGCCTCGACGTCCTCCTCGTCGCCCTCGCCTTCGTCCTCGTCCTCCGCGTCGTCGCCGGAGTCCACTCCGGACCCGCGTCCGTCCAAAGACGACTCGGTGGCCACCTCGGGCTTCGCCCCCGAACCACCCCCAGACACCCCCGCGCACAACCAACCGGCCGAGACCGCCACCCCAGGCGCCACGGCCAGCGCCCCCTCCGGTGCGGCGCCACCAAGCAATGCCGCACCGGCAGCCTCCAGCAGCGGGACACCCTCCAGCAGTGCGGCACCCTCCACCAGCGGCACCCAATCCTCTGGCGGCAGCCCCGCATCCAGCCCTGGCAACCCTGCATCCAGCTCCGGCAGCCCCGCATCCAGTCCCGGCAGCCCTGCGCCCAGTCCCGGCAGCCCTGCGCCCAGTCCCGGCAGCCCTGCGTCCAGCGCTGGCGGCCCGTCACCCACCAGCAACACCCCGTCTGCTGGCAGCCCAGCGTCCTCCGCGACTGGCACCGGCAGTCCCTCTCCCACCAGCAGCACTTCCTCTCCGGGTGGCAGCCCCGCATCCGGCTCCGGCAACCCGTCGTCGCCGACAACCGGCGCCACGCCCGCCACCACTTCGCACCCCGGCAGCAGTCCTGCGGGTCCCGGCAGTCCATCGCCCACCACCAGCGCAACACCTGCACCTTCGGTGGGCAGCACCCCGCATCCCAACGGCAGCCCCTCGTCCTCCGCCACCGGCCCCGGCAACCCGCCACCCACCAGCAGCACTCCATCTCCAGCTGGCAGCCCCGTATCCGCAGCAGCCGGTCCCGGCAATGCGCCGCCCACCAGCAGCGCAACACCGCCGCCTTCAGCTGGCAGCACCCCGCATCCCGGTGGCAGCCCGTCCTCCTCCGCCACCGGCTCCGGCGGCCCGTCACCCACCAGCGGCACATCGACCCCGGCGCCGTCACCCGCCAGCCACCCTCCAGCGCCTGTGGCAGGTACGCCTGGTCCCCCTACGCCATCCACGGGTGGTCTTAGTCCGCACACGACCGGCGGCCCCGCCAGGACGACCGGGCCGGAGGCGTCCCACAGAGACGAGCAGACCCGCCAGGATGTCAGTGCGCAGTCGGTAGCGCCCCCGCAGGGGCTTGCGGGTCCGCGCGGTCCACAAGAGACGCCGACGCGCCGCCCCGATGCCGCTGCGATGGGGGAAGGGCCGTCGCCTGTAGGGGATCCCGGTGGCCAACGGCCAAGCCCGTACCCGCGCGCAACGGCAACTCCCGCGCAGCCGGTTCACCGGAACGCACCTGACCAGTCGCCAAGGCCTCAGCCAAGCCCAGCAACACAACCACCCGGCGCTCCACCACGGTCCACAACGGACACAGGCCAGCGCCCCAGCCCACACCCCCGCTCGTCCGCTCAGGACACAGGCAACAGGCCGGGCCCACAGTCCACACCGGACGCCGGACAGTCCCGCACCACACCGGACCCCCGACGTCAGCCCGGCCCAGACCCCCGCGACACTCCGAGCATTGGACAACGCCCCAGTCCGGACTCTCGCATCCCGCCAGACCCCACCCGCAGGCCGGGACCAGACCCACGGAACACCCCCGCCGGTCCGGACTCCCGGGACACCCCAAGCGCCGGACACCAACCCGGTCCAGACTCCAGGACCACACCCGACCCCACCCGCCAGCCGGGGCGGGACACCGCGGGCACCGAACAACATCCCGGCCCCGCACCGGATTCCGCCCACCGGCCCAGCCCAGACCCCCGCGACACCCCCAGCGCCGAACGACGACCCGGCCCAGACTCCCAGGACACCACGGGCACCGGACATCCAGAGCCTGGTTCGCCGCATCAAGGTGATCCGCCGACGCCGGGTGGGCCTGCGACGGGGTTCGCTGGGGATGCACAGCCGCCGGCGGGGCACGAGCCTCGGCGCGCGCCGTTGCTGGACGATCCGGTCCGGATGCCGGAGCACCTCAAGGATCTGGAGCCGCTGATCCGGCGGACCCCGTCCGGCATCGTGTTCCACCAGCACAGCCACAACTTCCCGGCGTTCAGCCAGTCCGCCCAGCGGGTCGCGCACCCGACGCACTTCGTGGTCGACGGCCATGGCTCGGCCGATCGGATGGTCGCGGGTGAGCGGGGGATCAGCGCGCGGGAGACCGCTGAGGCGATCAAGGCCGCGGGCTGGGACGGTGAGCAGCCGGTTCTGCTCCTCGGCTGCCGGACCGGTGAGAAGGAAAACGGGTTCGCCGCGCAGGTGGCACGGGAGCTCGGCGGCAATGCCGAGGTCACCGCGCCCACCAAGGACGCGTGGACCGACGAGAACGGAAACGTGTTCGCCAGCTCGTCCATCCTGGACGGCAAGCGCACGGACTTCCGGCCCGGCTGGCCGCCCGACGGGGAGTGGGCGACCTTCAAGGCGGATGGCAGCCGGACACCGCACACCCAGCCGCATGCGCCGGGCACCACACCGGACTGGCGCAACATGCGCGAGGACGGTCCGCGCAACGCGCATCGCCGTGGTGAGCACATGCCGGGCACGGACATGGACCCGGAGAAGTTCTCCCCGCCCATCACCGACCGGCTGAACCCGTCCCAGCACGCGCAACCCGACCCACCGGACCCTGAACCGACCGTCCACAAGGACGACCTCAGCGACTTCGGCAAGTCGGAGCCCGCGCCACTGGCGCCCGCGGACGCCCCGCTGTTCTTCGAGAACAGTCACGACTTCCGCGCCACCCCCGACGATGTCGCCCAGATGCGGGCCGGGTACGGCGACGAGTTCTGGGACCGGGACGCGGAGAAGATCGACGAGATCATCGCGCGTAACCCGCACCTGCAGCACATCCCCAAGGACCAGTTGATCGCGTTGCGCGGGTACACCGCGCACCACTCGTTCGACGAGATCAACCGGGCACTGCGGGAGAACAACCTGCCTGTGCTGCAGAGCAAAGAAGCGATGATCAAGGTGGTGAACTCGGCGCTCAACCAGCTCCCGCCGTACCGGGGCCAGGTTGTGCGCGGGATCCGCACCAGGCACGGGGCGCTGCGTGCCGCCCTCTACGAGCAGGGCACGATCGTCACCGAACGGGCGTTCCTGAGCACCAGCAAACCGGGCCACAAACCCTTCCCCGGCCCGGTCGTGCTGTACGTCAACTCGCTCACCGGCCGCGACATCTCGATGGTGTCGCACAATCCCGGTGAGGGCGAGGTGCTGTTCCCGAGCGGCACGCAGTTCAAGGTCATCGGCCGCGGTGGCCCGGACGCCAACGGCGTGTACCACATCCAGCTGCAGGAAGTCCCTGCCGCAGCGGCACACCAGCCGTCAGGCCAACACCAGGTCCCGAGTCCTTACCAACCTCCACGTGGCCAGTCGACGACGCAAGGCACGGACCAGCGTCAGCCCGGTCGGCCGTCCTACCAGCCCAGGCCGCAACCGGGGTATCCGCAGGCGCAACCGGCCCAGCACCAATACCAGCCACAGCAAGGTCTTCAGCAGCAGCCGGGACAGCAAGGCCAGTACCAGCAAGGCAACCAGGTTCCATCCGGCCAGCAGTACCAGCCCCAGCAAGGCAACCAGCCGACATACGGGCAGCAGCCCGGCGGCCAGTACTCGCAGCAGGCTCAACGCCCCTGGCCGGGAAACCAGCCTCCCACCCAGGTACCGCCTGCCCAGCAACGCCCACCCGCACCGCAGACCGGACAGCCGCAGCAGCAACAAGGCCAACCCCAAGCAGGACAACCACAGGGCCGACCTCAGGCAGGACAACCGCAGCAACAGCCAGGTCAGCCTCAGCAACAGGGTCAGCCTCAGCCAGGCCACCCGCAGCAGGGGCAACCGCAACCGGGCCAACCCCTAGCGGGACAGCCGCAGCAACAGCCTGGTCAGCCGCAACCTGGCCAGCCTCAGTACGGGCAATCGCAACAACCAGGCCATCCCATGGCGGGACAGCCGCAACAACCAGGCCAACCTCTGGTGGGACAGCCGCAGCAGCTAGGGCAGCCCCAGCCTGGACAGCCGTATGGGCAGCCGCCGCAGGGCCTGCCTGGCCAGCAGGGGCAACAGCGCGTGCCCGGGCAGGGTCAGTTCCAGGGGCAACAGCCTCACCCGGGCCTGGGACAGCAACCTCCGCAGGGGCAGCAGGCACCGTCCTCGCACGACCGTCGGCTGCCGTATGGCCAGCAGCCACCTCCGCTCCGGCAGACCCAGCAAGGACAACACCGCGCCCAACAACCGTGGCAGAGCCCGCAAACACAACACCCACAGCACGGTGCTTTGGAACAACAGCGCGCTCAGCAGGGTGCTCCGGCCCAGCAGATGGGGCAGACACAAGGCGGTCCAGAACAACAGCGCGCCCAACAACCGCAACAGGGTCTGCGGACGCAGCCAGACGCCCAACAGTCCCAGCAGGGCGCGCAGGCACAGCAACGCACTCAACAGCCGCAGCAAGGCCCTCAGACCCAACAACCGTGGCAAGGTTCGCAGACCCAACGGCCAACGCAGGGTTCGCACGCACAGGACCCCACCCAGGGGCCGCACGCACAGCAACCCACCCAGGGGCCGCAGACACAGCATCCCACCCAGGGTTCGCAAGCACAGCAGCCCGTCCAACAGCCATGGCAAGGTTCGCACGCACAGCAACCCGCTCAGGGGTCGCAGACGCAGCACCCCATCCAGGGGTCCCAAGCACAGCAACCCACCCAACAGCCATGGCAGGGTTCGCAGGCGCAGCAGGGCACGCAGCAGCCCTGGCAGAGTCAGCCGGTTACGTCTCAGCAGCCGGTCGGCGAACCGCGGCAGCAGCCGTCCGCGCAGCAATACCAGGCCCAGCCGTACCAATCCCCACAACCGGGTGTCTACAGTGGACAGCGGCGGGATTGGGATGGCGGGCAGTCGTATCCGTCTGGGCTTTCCGGGCCGTGGCAGGGGCACTCGTTCGGGCCGACTGGGTCGGAGGGTCTTGCCGACACGGTCACTGGCTCGGACGAGCCCACCCTCGTCCACGCCCGTTACGACGCGCCTGTGGAGGTGCCGGGGACTGGTGATGCCGGTGCTCCTCGGCGGTTCGAGTCGGCGGTTGTCGAGCGGCCGCGGTCGGAGTCGCTCACCCCGTTGGGTGATGAGCTGACGCTTCCTCACACTGAGGGGGCGGACGATCGGTTCCTGCCGGATGATCTGCGGGGTCATCCGATGAACGCCATTCGCGACTATGTGTGGCGCAGCCCTGCGGGGATGGCTGTGTTTGATCGGCCTGGGTCGCGGGACCATGGTCAGTACGGGACTGCCAGTGGGGTCCGGAATGTCGACGGGCAGTTCGTGGTCGATCTGCACGGCAACGAGACCAGTACCCGTGCGGGTGGCACGCCGATCAGTCCCGAGCATCTGTGGAACATGATCGACGGCAATCCGTACTTCCCCAAGCATCCTCCGGCCGACATCGTGCTCACCGGGTGCAATACCGGGAAGCTGCCGGATGGGTTCGCCGCACGGCTCTCCGAGTTGTCCGGGCACCGGGTCATCGCGCCCACCACGGACTCGTGGGTGGACAACGAGGGCAACACGTTCGCGGCGGACAACATCTCCATCGACGACCACAACCCCAAGCCGAAGTGGCCGCCGAACGGGGCGTGGCGGGTCTTCGAGAACGGTCACACGGCCGACACCCTGCACCGGCCGTTCCCGCCCGGCCGCCCGCCGACCTGGGGCGGCGAACTGCCCGCAGAGGCACCCACCGCCTACATCCGCGGCGACGAACCGGCCGGCGCATCGGACCCAGCCATCCCGCACCAGCCAGACCCCGAGCACCAGCCGGATGCCGAGCACCAGCCCGACGCTCAGAACCAGCCGAACGTCGAGCACCAGCCGGATGTCCAGCACCAGCTCGACACCCAGCACGAAGCCGACACCCAACATCAGCCCGACGCCCAGACCCAGCCGGACGTCGAGCACCAGCCGGATGCCCAGCACCAGCCCGACACCCAGCACGAAGCCGACACCCAACATCAGCCCGACGCCCGGCACCAGGTGGATGCCGCGCCTCAACCGGAACACCGCGACGAGCCGCGACCGGCGTGGGACATCGACCCGGAGCCCCCGGCGAACATCCCGCACGAGTGGCCGTCCGACCCGGGCAACGGCTACGTGATCAAGCAGCGGGACCTGGACTTCATCGGGGTCACCGAAGACCAGGTGAGTGCCTGGATGGCGCGGGAGGCGCCGCTGGGTATGACCAGGGAGACCTACCGCGAGTGGCGGGTCGAGCTGCTGGAGGCGTTGCGCCGGGATGGGATCGACCCGAACCGGGTGGATATCCGGATGCGAGGTTCGGGGGCGGAGTTCTTCTCGGGTGTGCACAAGCCGTTGGACTGCGACGAGGTGCGCAACAGTCCCGAGGCCCAGGCGAAGCTGCGGGAGTGGCTGGGCGACGACCCGGACCGGCCCACGAGCCGCCCGTTCGACGCCATGCACAAGCTGGGTCTCGACGAGCCGAGTGACTTCGACCTGAACATCTCCTCGCGCGAGATGTTCGACCGGGCCGCGGCCGCGTACGACCCGGAAACCACCACCAAGCCGTTGACGAAGGACCACGGGTACCTGCTGAAGGAGCTGGTCGAGCGCGAGTACCCGCATCTGTTGCGGTGGAAGCAGGAATGGACCGCGCGCACCGGCCGGGACATGTCGTACGCCGTCTTCAACGAGGGCGGCCCGCTGGACATGTCGCACAAGGGCTTCTACGTGCACTTCCAGGACACGGACTGGATCGTGCAGCGGCCCGAAGGGGACCTGCCGCCCGGCGGTGGCGGTCAGCCGGCCGAGCCCGGCCCGGCCGACGCCGTGCCGCCGGAGTCGACGGCGCAGCGGGACTGGTCGCGGGACCTGAGCAGGGACATCGTCTACCAGGACGGCACCGTGACGCGGTCGGAGGAGGCGAAGACCAAGGTCATCCAGTCCGTCACCGACCGGATGACGGCGCCGCTCGACAAGTTGCTGCCCGCCGCCGCGGAGAAGCACGTGAACCCCGAGACGCTGCACCGCATCGGCGACGGCGACTACGTGCTCGCGATGCGCAACCCCGCGTATCCCTCGATGGGCGGTGAGCTGCTGCACCGCTCCGAGCTGGATCCGGAGAACCCGCGGCACGCCGCGGACCACCTGCGGCCGATGGACGATCCGGGGATCGAGCGGCTGCTCAGGGAGATGGCGGTCAGCGAGCTGATCATGTCCTGGGCACACGACTCGAACGGCACGAACGTCCGGTCGCTGGCGATCCAGGAGGCAGCGGTCGCCGAGTTCGGCCTGCGCCGCACGCAGGACTGGCGGATGAGCGACGAGCTCAGCGGCCGGGTCCAGGAGGAGGTCGCCGCGCACGGCGACGTGCACCGGGAACTGTTGCGGGTCCAGTACGAGCAGACCCAACGGGCGCTGGCCGAGCGGGGTGTCAACAACCTCGTCCTGTACCGCGGCTACTCGTGGAACCTGGACGAGCGTCCACAGTGGGCACTACAGCAACCAGGGACCGCCATGGAAATGCCGCCGCAGCGGCCGCTTTCGGCGTGGACCGGTGACCGCCAGGTGGCGGCGGACTGGCTGGAGAGCCACGAGCGGTTCGGCGTGATCATCGCCGCCCGCGTGCCCCGCGAAGCGATCCTGGCCTATCCACAGACCGGCATAGGCTGCCTGTGGCAGATCGAGTTCGTCGTGCTGGCCGGGACGGGATCGGCGACGCTGGACATCGTGCACGAGGTCGGAGACGCATGAGCAAGCGGAAACTACGGTTGGTGCTGAACCTGACCGGGCGGCTGGACCAGGAGGGGCTGACCGCCCTGCGCGAGCGGCTGGGGTTGCGGCGGGCCGGTCGGCTGACCGACCTGGAGGACGAGCAGTTCGGTTCGCGCGACTACCCCGACAACGGCAGCCCCGCAGCGAACATCGACTCAACGTCACTGACGCTGTGGCGGGACTCCGTCGATCACTGGCACTTCAGCGTGGACGCGCCCGAAGACGCCGACGTGCCGGACGAGGAGATCGCGAGGCTGGCCGACGAGGCCGCCGCGGCGGCCGGCTCCGTGGGGTTCTACGTGGCCGGACGCCGTACGTTCCCGGTCGAGAAGCGGCCCAGCTACGAGACCGAGTGGCGCAACGAGAACTGGCTGCGCACGACAGGCTGGGACCTGCCCGCGCGCACCCTGCGGGACCTGTGGCCGGTGCTCGGCCTGTCGGCTTCGGATCCGGACGAGGACAAACGGGCCGCGCTGGGCAGGTTCACCGCCTCGCCGACCTGGGAAGCGGCCCCGCCGGGGCTTCGCCGGGAAGCGGAGGAGTTCCTGCGATGACGGTCATTCTGGATGGACACCGCCCAGCACTGGGCCTTAGCGGAGGAAACGAAGTCTGATGGGGACCGCGGGGGAACCTACCGGCGATGAGGTCCGGACCAGCACCGCGCACCTGGTGATGCATCGCGGCCAGTTGTACGCGTACCGGACCACCGAGTCCGAGGGAGCCATCGACCTCGTCGCCCCGGCGGGGTCGACCCCGTCGAGTGAGTTCGAGCAGCTCGACGACGGCACCTTCGTCCTGCGGGCCGGGCTCGGCCTGCACGAGTCGATCTTCCAGTTCACCGTCCTCGGCATCGAGCATCCCGACCCGATGCAGGGCGTGCTGTCCGGTGAGCTGGTCGTGCAGCGGCGGACCCTGGCCGAGGTCACGCACGTCCGGCCCCAGTTCCCCATGGCGGTGAACGTCCGCGAGGAACCGCCGGTGCCGAACACCGACAGGCTGGTCACCGACCTGACCGTGGCGGTGGCCGGTGGCGCCCCCTCGGGCTGGCGGCGGGTCGAGATCGAGTGCGCGGCGGCGGGCCGGGAGATGACGCTGACCGCCAAGATGACGCTCGCGGACGGCACCGAGTCGTACTGGTCGCCGCCGGCGATCGTCGGCCAGTGGTTCCACCGGCTGCGGATGATGGCCTACCGCCCCGGCTACGGCTCCTGGTTCACCGCGAAGTACGCCGTGGACAGCGGTGCCCCGGCGACGATCGAATACGGCCACGACGAGCACCCGGGACTGTCCGCGGCCGACTACTTCGAGGATCTTCGTTACCTGCCAAGGAAAGCGAGCGCCATCCCGGACTGGCTGCGGGAGCGCGCGCTGCTCGGGTACGAGGATCTGCTCGGTGTCACGCCGCCCTACGCGCCGCCGGTACCGGCTCCGGAGAAGCCGTACTCCCTGGAGACCAGGCTGTTCGACGGCATGGACGCGCACAACCGCCCGTACCACTACCGCCCGGCCATCTCCGCGGCCGAGCAGGAGGCGCTGCTGTCCTACATGGACAACGGGTTCGTCGTGATGGCCTCGCGCGGCCTGGTGACCGACCTGCTGGACCCGGAGCGCAGGGACAACGTCCCGATGGCGTTCCTCACCGACGGCAAGTGGGTCTGGTCGGGTGCGGCCGCGTACTACCTGCGTACGTACCAGGTGCCACCGCCGCCGGACTTCGTCGACCACATCCGGTCACGCAACTACGAACTGCCGCGCTCGGTGACCCGCATCGCGATGGACCGGGCGAACTCGGTGGCGTGGGACCGGCCGGAGAACGAGGCGACGGTCAAGGACGACCTGGACCGCGCCCTGTACGTGGTGGCCGACTTCGCCATCCGCTACCAGATCAGCCGTCGCCGCTACAGCATCGGCAAGGTCCGCGACCAGGCCTGGTGCCTGCTCCGCGAGGGCGACCACTACGTGGCTTTCTGGTACTGGGAACGCGACGACCGCCGCGAGTTCGAGACCGTGTTCGACACGGCGTCGATGGCGTCGGTGTACCTCATCGGCCAGCTGTACCACAACTACCCGGACCTGCAGCGCGATCCCGGCGAGATCATGCAGTCGTGGGAGGTGCTGGCCCAGCCGACACCGCCCGACCCGCACCTGAGCTACTTCACCGAGTTGCACTACATCAACGTCGAGGACTTCGAAGCCGACGTGTTCGGCACCGACGAGACCGCGTACATCTACGCCGTGGGCACGCCGTTCGACCGGATCCTGCCGCCGGAGGGCGACATCTCCCCGGTGCCGCGGCGGATCCGGTTGAACGGCAAGTGGAACCTGGTCTCCTGTGTGCTGCCGCCGACCGAGCAGCAGCCGCACGGGGCGCAGGCGTACCTGTTGCCGCGCCGGATGTCGGCGTACCTGCCGGCCGGGCAGATCGTCGTGCTGTCCGAAGCCGCCGCGGGCCCGGAAGGCCAGTGACGTGCCGATCAAGGAACGCGACCGGATCTGGGGCTGGCTGTACGGCGGCGCGGTCGGCGGGGCGCTGGGCGCGGCCGTCCGGTTCGACGAGCCGGACGCCATCGTGCGCAAGTACGGCGAGTCCGGCCCGGCGGAGTTCACCGGCGTTCTCGGCAGGCCGGGCGCGCTGATCACGCCGGTGCAACAGACCCTGATGGGCGTCGACGCGATGATCCGCGCGCACCTGCGCACGACGTGGTTCCGGTATCGGACGGACCCGTGGTACGAGGTGATCCACGCGCTGCGCCGGTGGTTGCTGGCCGAGCAGAACGGCTGGCTGCCAACGCACACCGAGCTGTACGTGCGCCGCTGGGCGGACCGGACCACCCTGGAGGCCCTGCGCGCACGGGTGCTGGACGACCTCGAGGGCATATCAGACGAGCCGGTCAACTCGTCCCAGGGCAACGCGGCCCTGAACGTCGCCGGCGTCGCCGCGTTGTGGAGCGACGACCCCGAGTTCGTGTTCGGCCTCGGCGCCCGGATAGCGATGCTCACCCACGGGCACCCCAACGCGTACCTGTCCGCGGGTGCGTACGCGGTGATGGTGAACTACCTGATGTCCAGCAACCACCGGTTGCGTGCCGTGGACGCGGCCCGGGCGGTGCTGGTGAAGTGGGACCACCACGAGGAAGTGCTTGCCGCGCTGACGAAAGCCGTCGACGGCGTGCTCACCGACCAACGGCCGCTCACCCCGGAGGTGCTGGCGGAACTGGGCGACAGCAACACCGCGATGGGCGCGTTGGCGATCGCGATCCGCGCTTCGGAGAGCGACCACCGGTTCCACCCCACGGTGGCCAAGGCCATCACCATCTCCGGTGACAGCGCCACCACTGGCTTCCTCACCGGTTCCCTCGTCGGCCTTTCGTGCGAGTACGCCACGATCTCGGCGGACCTGGTCGGGCAGCTGGAGCTGAGCAAGGAGATCGGCACGCTGGCCAACTGCGCGTTCGACGAGTTCGCCGGGGAACCGGACCGCTCGGAGTCCTTCCTGGAGAGCTTCCCGTTCAGCAGTTAGGGCCTGGCGCCCGCGCGGGACACTAGATCCAGCCGTGGTCGCGGGCAATGGCGGCGGCGTGGTTCCGGTTGCGGGCGTTGAGTTTCGTCATGGCGGCGGAGATGTAGTTGCGCACTGTGCCGGCGGAGAGGTGCAGGGCGCGGGCGATGTCGGTGGCGGTGCGGTCGTCCTGGGCCATGCGGAGGATCTCCAGCTCACGGTCGGTGAGGGGGCAGTCGACCTCGGCCAGGGCGGAGGCGGCGAACTCGGGGTCGACGTAACGCATTCCGGCGTGGACGCGGCGGATCACGTCCGCCAGCAGTGAGGCGGGCGCGGTTTTGGCGAGGAAACCCTTGGCGCCCAGGGACAACGCTCTGCGCAGGACACCTGGGCGGGCGTGGCGGGTCAGCATCACGCCACGCACTGTCTGGTCGCCCAGCAGTTCCAGCGTCTTCAGGCCGTCCATCGTGGGCATTTCGAGGTCGAGGACGATGATGTCGGGTTTGTGCTCGGCCACCGCCAGGAGGGCTTTGGCGCCGTCGTCGACGCCGGCGACCACTTCGAGGTCCGGTTCGAGGTTCAGCAGGGTCTCCACCGCCTGGCGGGTGAGTTGCTCGTCGTCGGCGAGCACGATGCGGATCACGCCGGCACCGTCGCGATCACTTCGAAGGACTCCGGGGCGACCGGCCCGGCGGTGAACGTGCCGCCTGCCTCGCCGACTCGGCGGGCCAGCCCGGTGAGGCCGGAACCGTTGCCCGCAGCCGTTTCTGGGGCTCCGTCGTTCCACACCCGGAGGGTGGCCTCCGCGTTGGTGACCACAAGGGACACTCCGCATTTGCGGGCATTGGCGTGGCGCAACAGGTTCGTCACCGCCTCGCGCAGCACCCGGCCGAGCAGCTCGCGTTGGCTGACCAGATCGGCGTTCGCGTCGAACGCACACTCGATTCCCGCTGAGGTCAACAACTTCCGCGCGCCGATCAGCTCGTTCCCGAGGTCCGTCGGGCGGTTTCCCTGGACCAGCGCGCGCACGTCCTCGAGGGCGGTGCGCGCCAGGTGTTGGACCTCGACCATCTCCGCCAGCGATCGTTCCTGGTCGACGGGGCCGAGGCGGACCGCCAGCTCGCTCTTCAACGACACCACTTCCAGTGCGTGCCCCAGGATGTCGTGCAGATCCTCGGCCAGCCGCAGGCGTTCCTTGGTGGTCGCCAGCTCGGCGGCCTGCTGACGGGCCTTGTCCAGCAACAAGGTCCGCTCCCACTGCCGGAACGCGATCGAGATGCAGTACGAGGAGAAGACCATCACCCCGGCGACCGACAAGCCCATCACCAGCGGGTAACCATCGGGAGCGAACAAGGCCACCGCGGTCGCCGCGACGACCCCCTCGGCCACCGCCGCGCTCCCCATGTGCAACCAGGCCGTCCGCCAGTCGCGGCCGATGGCGAACTCGGTCGCCGCCAACCCCACCAGCAGCACAGACATGATCCCGATCTGCACGTCCAGCCAGAAGCCGTAGAAGCTGAGCGCCATCACATACACCAGCTGCGCCCACGACTGCCAGGCAGGGAACGGCACCCACGGCCCGCGCACCGCCCGCGACAGGCGGAACCCGTGCAGGGCCAGGAAGACGACGACCCCGCCGAGCAGAAGTGCGGTGTGCAGCGGCCCCGGGTAGTGCGAGGTCAGCGCGAGGGTCGGCAGCGCACCGAAGGTGAGCACGGTGACCACGAGCGTGTTCCTCGTGGACCGCCGCAGCGGCTCCAACGCGTTCGTCTCGGACACGACACCGACCGTAACACCACATGACACGTGTAATGCCAGCTCATGACGCCGGGGACTGCCCCGCGACCGGGCCGCTCCGGCAGGGTTCATGGCATGAACGTGATCGAGGTGTCCGGTCTGCGATACCGGTACGGCTCGTTCGCCGCGGTGGACGGGATCGACCTCACCGTGCGCGAGGGGGAGATTTTCGCGCTGCTCGGCACGAACGGTGCCGGCAAGACGACCACACTCGAGGTGGTCGAGGGGTTCCGGTCGCCCGCGGGTGGCCGGGTGCGGGTGTTCGGCCTGGATCCGGTCACCGACCGGACACGGCTGAGCGCCCGGACCGGGGTGATGCTGCAGAGCTCCGGCCTGGTCGGTGAGCTGACCGTGGCCGAGACGTTGGACCTGTGGGGTGGACTGCGCAGCCGCACCGACGATCCTGAAGCACTGCTGTCCACAGTGGAGCTTCTGGGGCGGCGGGATGTGGCTGTGGACAAGCTGTCCGGGGGTGAGCAGCGGCGGCTGGACTTCGCGCTGGCCGTGTGGGGCCGGCCGCCGCTGCTGATCCTGGACGAGCCCACTACCGGGCTGGATCCCGAGTCGCGGCAACGGCTTTGGCAGACCGTGCGGGCGTTGCGCGATTCGGGCAGCACGATCCTGCTGACCACGCACTACCTCGACGAGGCGCAGTCGCTCGCCGATCACGTGGCGATCATGCACCAGGGCCGGATCCAGGTCGCCGGGCCGCTGTCCGACGTGCTCGCCGGGGCGCCGTCTAGGATCACCGCGTCGCTGCCGTTCGACGTTCCCGCTTTGCCCGCGTTCCTGGGACGATCCACTGTGGATGGTCAGACGCTGGTGGTGGAGACGCGGCAGGTGCAGGAGGACCTGTACGCGCTGCTGCGGTGGGCCGACCGGTACGGGGTGCGGCTGCCGGACGTTGCGGCTTCGCAGGGTTCGCTCGAGGAAGTGTTCCTCGCGGTCAGCAAGGGGGCGTGATGACACTGCATCTGGCGTTGTTCGAGCTCAAGTTGTTGCTGCGGCGGCGGATCACCGCGTTCTCGGTGTTCGGGGTGCCGGTGCTGATGTGCGCAATGACCTGGTTCAGCAAGGAGGGGATGCCGCCGGACCGGTGGGGATCGTTGCTGGGCAGCCAGTTCATCATCGTGATGATGCTGTCGGTCTACATGGTGAGCACCACCGTGTTCACCGCGCGGCGGCAGGCTCTGGTGTTGAAGCGCTTGCGTACCACCGAACTCACCGACAACGACATCTACATCGGCGTGGGCGCACCGATCGCGCTGGTCGGGACGGTGCAGACGGTGGTGTTCTTCGGGTTCTGCCTGGCGGTGGGGGCGCCGATGCCCGGGAACGTGCTGCTCGTGCTGGTGGGTGTGCTGGCCGGGGTCGCCGTCGGGATGCTGGGCGGGATCGCGACCGCCGCGTTCAGCCGGAGTGTCGAGGCCACGCAGGTCACGGCCGTCCCGGTGCTGATGGCCGGGGTCGGCGGGCTGATTCTGGTGCAGACCCACGAGTTCGGCGGGTTGCTGCCGGTGGTCGGCGCCGGTGAGCTGGTGACCAAGGGCTGGTCCGGTGGGTCACCGGTGATCGGCGCGGCCGGCTGCGTGTTGTGGCTAGTGGTGTTCGGGGCGGTCGCGGTCCGCTACTTCCGGTGGGAACCCCGCGCCTAGGAAGGCATCCACCGCCTCGCGGAACTCCTTCGGCCGCTCCACCCACGGAAAGTGGCCGCACCGGTCGATCAACGCGATGCCACCCCGCGGGAACAACATCGACAACGCGACAACCTGACTGACACCCGTTGTGCAGTCGTCGGCTCCGGCGATGACCAGGACCGGCGACTGCACTTTCCTGAGCCGGTCCGGGAAATCCTCGGGCGGGTCGACGCTGAAGTAGTTCAACGCCGCCTGCAGGCTGAACTTCCCGATGCGGGAATGCTCCTGCTCCACCTCGGTCCACGCGGCGTACCCCACCATCGCGCCCGCACGATGCCACTCGTTGAAGGCGTCGTCACCGGCGTTCACATCCGGGCCCTGCGCTTTGGTTTTGAGCGCGGCCGCGAACCCCGGTTCGTCCTTTCGCTTGTCCAGCAAGATATCCACGTCACTGGGCACGTCGACCACATAAGCCGACGGCGGTGTGATCAACACCATCGGCCCGACGGGATACTGTGCGGCGTAAGCCAACGCGAGCCTCGTCCCGGCCGAATGCGCGACGATCGTCAGCAACTCCAGGCCAAGGTGCTCGCGCAGCAGCTCAAGATCCCGCGCCTGGCGCCAGTACGACCCGTCCAGCGGATCGGCGGGCAGCGGAGACCGCCCAACACCCCGCAGCTGAACGACAATGAGCTGATACCCAGCACTCAACCCAGCCAAATCCCCCAGATACACGGGATCCAGCCCAGCCCCACCATGCAAAACCACAACCGGCGCCCCCACCCCCACCACCTCATAGTGCAGCGAAGCGCCATCCACCCCAGTAAAAGTCGGCACCCCCGGACCCTACCCGTTCGGGCTCGACCGCCGACCCGATTCGCGATGCCGGACTGAGGCTGCCGGACCCACGGGGGCTCGATTCTGGGCGAGGGCGGCCCTCGGCCCCCCGATATCCAGCCTAGTGATCGGCACCGACAGTTCGGCGGCGGAGACGATGGGTTGTCCACAGCGTTACGAACACAAGGGAAGCTGTGGACACGGAGAGAGCGTCTAACAAGGTGTGCCGATGGGCTGGCGGCGCCGTTTCGGGCGCCGATGAGGTGACCCGATCCGCGTGCACCACCCAACTCCCCACCGCCAATGAACTGGGCGCGCGGTGGGTGAGGCACGGATCGGGCGCACTGGACTGGGCACGCAGAGGGCTGACGGCGCAGTTCTGGGAGTCGATGAGCGAGGCACGATTCGCGTGCACCGCCTGATACCAAGCGCCAGCGCGCTGGCGGTGCCGTTCGGGACGCGGATGGGCTGAGCGTGGTTGAGGGCGCCGAAGGGCTGGGCGTGTGGGTTCGGTTGGGATGGTGCTGGTCTTCGAGGATCAGATACGTCACCACACCTGTGCCCTCGGGCCCGAACACGAGCCGGCGCATGGGCCCGTCCGGCTTCGCCCGGTTGTAGGGCTCGGCGCGAGTTCAAGCACACCAAGGACTTCGGCGTAGCAGGCAAAGGCTTTTGCGGGCAGCGCGACGATGTCGTTCATCGCCTCGCTGTCCGTCAGGACGCGATACACCTAGCGGCCCAGCCGCTCCTGGATCAGCGCCTGCACCTCATCGGCCGAGACCGCGCCAGGTGGTTCTTCCCCGGTGCGCAACGTCTGGTCGGCACGCCGCAGCATGCGGCGATGCGCGTCGGGATCCGCCTGGGGTGTGGTGCCCGGCTCCTCCGGCCCTTGAGGCAGTGCTGATGCGAACATGTTCCGGCCATATAACGGGCGACGGCCCCCAGCGTCTCAGCACGCTGGGGGCCGTCGCCCTCGATCAGATGTGGATCAGCGGTAGTCGCGGCCGAAGTCGTAGTCGTCCAGGGGGACGGCTGCGCCGGTGCCGGTGCCGAAGACATCCGGGGTGTAGTAGCCGTCGTCGTAGGACGGGATCGCGTAAGCGGCGACCCGCGCCTCCTCGGTCGGCTGGACCTGGATGTTGCGGTACTTGTTGATGCCCGTACCAGCCGGGATCAACTTACCGATGATCACGTTCTCCTTCAGGCCGATCAGCTTGTCGGAGGCGCCCTTGATGGCCGCGTCGGTCAGGATCTTCGTGGTCTCCTGGAAGGAGGCCGCCGACAGCCAGGACTCGGTGGCCAGCGAGGCCTTGGTGATACCCATCAGCACCGGACGGCCGGAGGCGGGCTCGCCGCCCTCGGCCACGATCCGCCGGTTCTGCGACTCGAAGTCGGCGCGCTCGGGCAGCGAGCCGGGCAGGAAGTCGGTGGAACCGGAGTCGATGATCGTCACCCGGCGCAGCATCTGCCGGACGATGACCTCGATGTGCTTGTCGTGGATGGACACACCCTGTGCCCGGTACACCTTCTGGACTTCCTCGACCAGGTGCAGCTGGGCCGCACGCGGACCCATGACGCGCAGCACCTCGTGCGGGTCCGGCGTACCTTCCAGCAGCTGCTGGCCGACCGACACGTGGTCGCCGTCCGCCAGCGGGCCGTCGGGCGTCGCGGCCAGCCGCTGACGCTTCGACAGCTTGTCGAAGATGATCTCCTCGCTGCCGTCGTCCGGGATCAGCGTGATCTTCCAGAACCGGTCGCCGTCCTCGATCCGCACGCGGCCGTCGACGTCGGCGATCGGCGCCTTGCCCTTGGGCTGACGGGCCTCGAACAGCTCCTGGACACGCGGCAGACCGGTGGTGATGTCGTCACCGGCGACGCCACCCTGGTGGAACGTACGCATGGTCAGCTGCGTACCGGGCTCACCGATCGACTGGGCGGCGACGATACCGACGGCCTCACCCACGTCGACCAGCTGGCCGGTGGCCATCGAGCGGCCGTAGCACATGGCGCAGACACCGACGGCGGACTCACAGGTGAGCACGCTGCGGACCTTCGCCTTGACGATGCCGGACTCGATCAGCTTGGCCAGCGCCGGGTCGCCGAGGTCGTCACCGCGGTTGACGATGATGTTGCCCTCGCCGTCCAGGATGTCCTCGGCCACCGTGCGCGCGTAGACACTGGTCTCCACGTGCTGGTCGCGCAGGACACGGCCGTCGGCACCCTTCTCACCGATCGGCATGATGATGCCGCGGCTGGTGCCACAGTCGATCTCGCGGACGATGACGTCCTGCGACACGTCCACCAGACGACGGGTCAGGTAACCCGAGTCGGCGGTCCGCAGCGCGGTGTCGGCCAGACCCTTGCGGGCACCGTGCGTGGCGATGAAGTACTCACCGACGGACAGGCCCTCGCGGAAGTTGTTCTTGATCGGCCGCGGGATGTACTCACCCTTCGGGTTGGACACCAGACCACGCATACCGGCCAGCGACCGGACCTGGGTCATGTTGCCCGCCGCGCCCGACTTCACGATCGTCGGGATCGGGTTGTCGTCGGGGAAGTAGTCCTCCATGGCCTTGGCGACCTCGTCGGTGGCCTGCGACCAGACCTTGACCAGCTCGTTGTTGCGCTCGGCGTGCGAGAGCTGACCGCGCTGGTAGCGCTTCTCGACCGCCTCGGCCTTGAGCTCGTACTGGTCCAGGATCTCCCACTTGTTCGGCGGCACCACGACATCGGAGATGGCGATGGTGACACCGGAGCGGGTGGCCCAGTGGAAGCCCGCGTCCTTCAGCTTGTCCAGCGTCCGGGCCACGGTGACCATCGGGTACCGCTCGGCGAGGTCGTTCACGATCGCGGCCTGACGCTTCTTGGGCATCGGCTCGTTGATGAACGGGTAGTCCTCGGGCAGCAGGTCGTTGAACAGCACCCGGCCCAGCGTCGTGGACGCCAGCCACGTGCTGCCCGGCTCGTAGCCCTCGGGCTGCATGCCCGGGCCCGGCTGCCGGTTCTTGATCCGGATCTTCACCGGCGCCTGCAGGCCGATGACCTTGCGGTCGAAGGCCATGATCGCCTCGGCGGGCGAGGAGAACGCCAGGCCGGCGCCCGGCGCCTTCTCGTCCAGCCGGGTCAGGTGGAACAGACCGGTGACCATGTCCAGACGGGGCATGGCCAGCGGACGGCCCGACGCGGGCGAGAGGATGTTGTTCGACGACAGCATCAGGATCCGGGCCTCGGCCTGCGCCTCGGCCGACAGCGGCAGGTGCACCGCCATCTGGTCACCGTCGAAGTCCGCGTTGAACGCCTCACAGACCAGCGGGTGCAGCTGGATGGCCTTGCCTTCCACCAGCTGCGGCTCGAAGGCCTGGATACCGAGGCGGTGCAGCGTCGGTGCGCGGTTGAGCAGCACCGGGTGCTCGGTGATGACCTCTTCCAGCACGTCCCACACGGCGGGGCGGGCCCGCTCGACCATCCGCTTGGCGGACTTGATGTTCTGCGCGTGGTTGAGGTCGACCAGCCGCTTCATCACGAACGGCTTGAACAGCTCGAGCGCCATCGCCTTCGGCAGGCCGCACTGGTGCAGCTTGAGCTGCGGGCCGACCACGATGACCGAACGGCCCGAGTAGTCGACACGCTTGCCGAGCAGGTTCTGGCGGAACCGGCCCTGCTTGCCCTTCAGCAGGTCCGAGAGCGACTTCAGCGGCCGGTTACCGGGACCGGTGACCGGACGACCGCGGCGGCCGTTGTCGAACAGCGCGTCGACGGCCTCCTGCAGCATCCGCTTCTCGTTGTTCACGATGATCTCGGGCGCGCCGAGGTCGATGAGCCGCTTCAACCGGTTGTTGCGGTTGATCACCCGGCGGTACAGGTCGTTGAGGTCCGAGGTGGCGAACCGGCCACCGTCGAGCTGGACCATCGGCCGCAGGTCCGGCGGGATGACCGGGACGCAGTCCAGGACCATGCCCATCGGCGAGTTGCGGGTCACCTGGAAGGCCGCGACGACCTTGAGGCGCTTGAGCGCGCGCAGCTTCTTCTGGCCCTTGCCGCTGCGGATCGTCTCGCGGAGGTTCTCCGCCTCGGCGTCCACGTCGAAGTTGCCGGCCAGCGTCTTGATGGCCTCGGCGCCCATCGAGCCGGTGAAGTAGTCGCCGTAGCGGTCGACCAGCTCGCGGTAGAGCAGCTCGTCGGCGATCAGCTGCTTGATGTCCAGCTTGGTGAAGGTGCTCCAGATCTCGTCGAGCCGGTCCAGCTCGCGCTGGGCCCGGTCGCGCAGCTGGCGCATCTCACGCTCGCCGCCCTCCTTGACCTTGCGGCGCACGTCGCTCTTGGCGCCCTCGGCCTCCAGCTGCGCGAGGTCGCCCTCGAGCTTCTGGGCCCGCGCCTCGATGTCGGCGTCCCGCTTGGCCTCGACCTGCTTGCGCTCGACCCCGATCTCGGACTCCAGCGTGGGCAGGTCGTTGTGCCGCAGCTCGGTGTTCACACCGGTGATCACGTAGGCCGCGAAGTAGATGATCTTCTCGAGGTCCTTGGGCGCCAGGTCCAGCAGGTAGCCCAGCCGGGACGGCACACCCTTGAAGTACCAGATGTGCGTGACCGGGGCGGCCAGCTCGATGTGGCCCATGCGCTCACGGCGGACCTTCGCGCGGGTCACCTCGACGCCACAGCGCTCACAGATGATGCCCTTGAAGCGGACCCGCTTGTACTTGCCGCAGTAGCACTCCCAGTCGCGGGTCGGACCGAAGATCTTCTCGCAGAAGAGCCCGTCCTTCTCCGGCTTGAGGGTGCGGTAGTTGATGGTCTCCGGCTTCTTGACCTCGCCGTAGGACCACTGACGGATGTCGTCCGCGGTGGCCAGGCCGATTCGGAGCTCGTCGAAGAAGTTGACGTCCAACACGTCGGTTCTTCTCCCCTTTGGTTGTAAGACAGCAGATTCGGGGGCTCGGGCCTGGGGCGGGGGCACGCTCGCACGTGCCCCTGCCCCGGCGAGGTCAGTTCACGACGTCGTCAACGGACGGTGACTCGTTGCGGGACAAGTTGATCCCGAGGTTCGCGGCGGCGCGCTCCAGGTCCTCGTCGTCCCCGTCGCGCATCTCGATCGCGGCGCCGTCGGAGGAGAGGACCTCCACGTTCAGGCACAGCGACTGCAGCTCCTTGAGCAGCACCTTGAAGGACTCCGGGATACCCGGCTCCGGGATGTTCTCGCCCTTGACGATCGCCTCGTAGACCTTCACGCGGCCCACGACGTCGTCGGACTTGATCGTCAGCAGCTCCTGCAGGGTGTAGGCGGCGCCGTACGCCTGCATCGCCCAGCACTCCATCTCACCGAAGCGCTGGCCACCGAACTGCGCCTTGCCGCCCAGCGGCTGCTGGGTGATCATCGAGTACGGGCCGGTCGACCGGGCGTGGATCTTGTCGTCCACCAGGTGCAGCAGCTTCAGGATGTACATGTAGCCGACCGCGACCGGGTACGGGAACGGCTCGCCGGAGCGGCCGTCCAGCAGGACCGCCTTGCCGTTCTCCTGGACCATCCGCTCGCCGTCCCGGTTGGGCAGGGTCGAGCCGAGCAGACCGGTGAGCTCCGCCTCGCTGGCGCCGTCGAACACCGGGGTCGCGGTGTTCGTGTCCGGCTCAACGCTGTAGAGGTCCTCGGGCAGCTTGGACGCCCAGTCCGGGTTGCCGTCGATCTTCCAGCCCGTCTTGGCCAGCCACCCGAGGTGCGTCTCGAGGATCTGGCCGATGTTCATACGACGGGGCACACCGTGCGTGTTCAGCACGACGTCGACGGGGGTGCCGTCGGGCAGGAACGGCATGTCCTCCGCGGGGAGGATCTTGCCGATGACGCCCTTGTTGCCGTGCCGGCCGGCGAGCTTGTCGCCGTCCTGGATCTTGCGCTTCTGCGCCACGTACACGCGGACCAGCTCGTTCACGCCCGGGGGCAGCTCGTCCTCGTCCTCGCGGGAGAACACGCGGATGCCGATGACCTTGCCGGTCTCGCCGTGCGGCACCTTCAGCGAGGTGTCGCGCACCTCGCGGGCCTTCTCACCGAAGATCGCGCGCAGCAGCCGCTCCTCCGGGGTCAGCTCGGTCTCGCCCTTCGGGGTCACCTTGCCGACGAGGATGTCGCCGTCGCGCACCTCGGCACCGATCCGGATGATGCCGCGCTCGTCCAGGTCCGCCAGGACCTCCTCGGAGACGTTCGGGATGTCCCGGGTGATCTCCTCGGCGCCGAGCTTGGTGTCCCGCGCGTCGATCTCGTGCTCCTCGATGTGGATCGAGGTCAGGACGTCGTCCTGGACGAGACGCTGCGACAGGATGATCGCGTCCTCGTAGTTGTGGCCCTCCCACGGCATGATCGCGACGAGCAGGTTCTTGCCCAGCGCCATCTCGCCGTCCTCGGTGCACGGCCCGTCCGCGATCACCTGGCCGACCTCGACCCGCTGCCCCTCGTTGACGATGGGCTTCTGGTTGATGCACGTGCCCTGGTTGGAGCGGCGGAACTTGTGCAGGCCGTAGGTCTGGCGGGTGCCGTCGTCGGCCATCACCGTGATGAAGTCCGCGGACAGCTCCTCGACCACACCGGCCTTGCCCGCGACGACCACGTCACCGGCGTCGACCGCGGCACGCAGCTCCATGCCGGTGCCGACCAGCGGCGACTCGCTGCGCAGCAGCGGCACCGCCTGGCGCTGCATGTTCGCACCCATCAGGGCGCGGTTGGCGTCGTCGTGCTCGAGGAACGGGATCATGGCCGTGGCCACCGACACCATCTGGCGCGGCGAGACGTCCATGTAGTCGACACCGCTCGGCGCGATGAACTCGACCTCACCGCCCTTGGTGCGGACCAGGACGCGCTCCTCGATGAAGTTGCCGTCGGCGTCGGTCGGCGAGTTGGCCTGCGCCTTGACGTAGCGGTCCTCTTCGTCGGCCGTCAGGTAGTCGATCTGGTCGGTGACCCGGCCGTCGACGACCTTGCGGTACGGCGTCTCGATGAAGCCGAACGGGTTGACCCGCCCGTAGCTCGACAGCGAGCCGATCAGGCCGATGTTCGGGCCTTCCGGCGTCTCGATCGGGCACATCCGGCCGTAGTGCGAGGGGTGGACGTCACGGACCTCCATGCCGGCCCGCTCACGGGAGATACCACCCGGACCCAGCGCCGAGAGGCGGCGCTTGTGGGTGAGACCCGCGATCGGGTTGGTCTGGTCCATGAACTGCGACAGCTGGGAGGTTCCGAAGAACTCCTTGATCGCCGCGACCACCGGACGGATGTTGATCAGCGTCTGCGGCGTGATCGCCTCGACGTCCTGGGTGGTCATCCGCTCGCGGACGACGCGCTCCATGCGGGACAGGCCGACCCGGATCTGGTTCTGGATCAGCTCGCCCACGGTGCGCAGCCGGCGGTTGCCGAAGTGGTCGATGTCGTCGACCTCGATCGGCAGCTCCCGGCCGTCCTTGCCGACGAACATCGTCTCACCGGCGTGCAGGCGGACCAGGTACTCGATCGTGGTGACGATGTCCTCTTCGGTGAGCACACCGACGTCGAACGGCTCGGTCAGGCCCAGCTTCTTGTTGACCTTGTACCGGCCCACCTTGGCCAGGTCGTACCGCTTGTCCTTGAAGAACAGGTTCTCCAGCAGCGTCTGTGCCGACTCCTTGGTCGGCGGCTCGCCCGGGCGCAGCTTGCGGTAGATGTCCAGCAGGGCCTCGTCAGTCCCCGCCGTGTGGTCCTTCTCCAGGGTCGCCAGCAGCGTCTCGGAGAAGTGGAAACGTTCCCGGATCTGCTCGGTCGACCAGCCGAGCGCCTTGAGCAGCACGGTCACCGGCTGACGGCGCTTGCGGTCGATGCGGACACCGACGGTGTCGCGCTTGTCGACGTCGAACTCCAGCCAGGCACCCCGGCTCGGGATGATGCGGGTGTCGAAGACGTCCTTGTCGGTCGTCTTGTCGACGGACGTGCCGAAATACACGCCGGGCGACCGCACCAGCTGGGACACCACGACACGCTCGGTGCCGTTGATGATGAAGGTGCCCTTGTTGGTCATCACCGGGAAGTCACCCATGAACACGGTCTGGCTCTTGATCTCGCCAGTGGTGTGGTTGGTGAACTCGGCGGTGACGAACAGCGGTGCGGCGTAGGTCATGTCCTTGTCCTTGCACTCCTCGACGGAGGCCTTGACCTCGTCGAAGCGCGGGTCGGAGAAGGAGAGCGACATCGAGCCGGAGAAGTCCTCGATCGGCGAGATCTCGTTCAGTACTTCCTCGAGACCACCGACGGGGTTCTCGTCACCGGCGTCGACGCGGCGCTGGAACCACGCCTCGGCACCGGTGAACCATTCGAAGGACTGGATCTGCAGGTCGAGCAGATTGGGCACGCCGAGCGGCTCGCTCAGTTTGGCGAACGAGACGCGGCGAGGCGCACCTGGGATTCCGGACATGGAGTTGGTCGCAGCAGTGGCTTCGGTCGCGCGGGAGACTGCCAAGATGCGTCCTTCCAGGACTAATGAGCGGTTGAGCGGCCGCGCTAGCAGGCAACTAACGCAACTGTCAAGGGTGCTTGATGCCCATCATCCTAGCTCTCAGTTACGGGCGCACGGAAAGTGGGCAGAGCAAAGACGCAGTCTAGCCAAAGTAGCGGCGACTGTCCAGCGGCCGTCGTAGCGGCCGCCCGCTCACGTCAACAGCGTGACCCTGCCGTGCCCTCCAGTCAAGGGGCCACGCGGCGTTCACCCACGTGGACGAGCCATTTTCACAGGAAAGGACCAGCTAGCGGGGGATGGACACTACCAGGCGTTCGACCGTTTCGTCGATCAAAGGCGGGCACAGGGAGTGATAGGGCACGCACAGATCCTTGAGTACGGACTCGAGCGCGGAGTCAAAACAACGCACCGGCGCGGCCGGAAAAGGTGACCGAGCCCACACCACGAAGTCGTAGTCGGCGGCCTCCCACGCGACCGTGTCCTCGACCCGGCGCATCACGTGGTGCTGGACGTACTCGTGGCGGAGCTTGCGGGCGGCGCGGTAGCGGGCGAGCTCGTCGATCACCGGCCGCGTGGTGATCACGATCTCGGCGGCCCTCACCGCGGCCGACTCGGCCATCCGCACGATCGTGATGGCGTCCTCGGCGGCCCGGCCGTCGACCTTGATCAGCTCCTCGACGCTCGACTCCGGGTCGGCGCAGGAACGGTTGCCGATCGTCAGGCTGCCAGGACCCAGCCGCTTCGCGAGCGCGTCGGCGACCTCCGCCTTGGCCGCACTGGTGGCGCCGGCAACCGCCACCAGGGTCCCACGATGGGACGGCAGAGCAATTTTCATCGGCGCGCAACTTACTGTCCGTGCACACCCGTGCACAGACCCGAACGTCGGGCTTTACCCGGTCGTGTCCGAACATCACCGCCACGGGTGATCACCCACGAAACCACCCACCCCCACCCGCCATCTCCCCCTCCTCCTCCCCCCGCGTGTCCCCCTTTCCTCCGCCCCGTGTCCCCCTTTCCTCCGCCCCGTGTCCCCCTTTCCTCCGCCGCGTGTCCCCCGTTGGTCGCCCGTGTGTCCCACGTTCGCGGGGGCCGTGTTCCACATTGGTCGGCCGCGCGAGCCTGCGTCAGAGGGTCGGTCCTGACCGGACTCCGCGTCGGCCGAGGACTCGTGTCTGCGCTGCTCTTCGGGCACGTTCACGTACCGACGGCGATGACCCGGCACGATCAGGCAGGCGCTCGCTTGACCGGGCCGCGGGCCATCCGGACTGCTGGATCATCGACAAGGAGACCGAGTTCGCGAAGGCCTCGCGCAGTCGGAGGCATGTCGGCCCGGCACTGGATCCGCGGATCGCAGCCCCGACGCATCACCGGGTACAGCCGCCGAGCTCAACCGGCATCCGGTCAACTGTCCCTGGCCCACCGATCACAGCCTGACACATCGCCAGGTGCAGCCACCGGGCTCGGCCAGCATCTCGTCACCCGGCACTGGATCCGCAAACCGCAGGCCCCTGGCG
The DNA here is from genome assembly GCF_040675465.1 of Actinocrispum sp. NPDC049592. Taxonomy (NCBI): domain Bacteria; kingdom Bacillati; phylum Actinomycetota; class Actinomycetes; order Pseudonocardiales; family Pseudonocardiaceae; genus Actinocrispum; species Actinocrispum sp. NPDC049592. The sequence goes on from NZ_JBFAPA010000017.1 coordinate 193,580, forward strand.
CTCCGCGGAGTGTGATCGCCCCGCCGGTCGGCCCAGCCCGGATCCGCAGATCGCAGGCCCTCGACACATCGCCAGATGCAGCCACCGAGCCCAGCCCAGCATCCGGTCAACCTGGCGCCGGATCCGCAAACCGCAGGCCTCCTGAAGCATCGCGGAGTGTGATCATCCGGTCTGGTGGGTCGAGCGCTGGATCGCCGGGATCGCAGGCGTCCTGGCGTATCGCCGGGTACAGCCGCGCAGCTCAACCGGCATGCGGACACCCTGGCGGCAGCCCCACAGATTGCGGCCTGACACGTCGCCGGGCTCGGCCGACGTCTGGTCGATCTCCGCGAACCGGCCATGGCGTGCCGGATAGCGCCCGGAATCTGCTTGGTCAGATCGGCGCCGCCAGATCCATACTGGTCAGATCTGCGCTGGTCAGGGGCGGTGTGCTGGTTCGCGTCGAGGTCCGGCTCGGCCGCCGGCCCCCGAAATCCAGCGTATCGGCGGCCACCGACAAAGATCGTCGCTTGCGTTCGTGAGCAGCGCAGTTGTCCACACTCAGACCACCTGTCCACATCCACGCAGTCGGGTCTCAAGGTGCGAGCGGTCCGCATCGTCTGCGATCACCGGCGGGTCCGAACGTGGGACACACGGGCGACCAACGGGGGACACGGGGTGGAGGAAAGGGGGACACGCCGGGGGTGGGTTAGGAGGTGGCGGCGGGTTCGGTGAGTTCGGTGAGGGTGTCGACCACGGTTTTCAGCCAGTCGGTGAGGTGGCGGTCGTGGTCGTGGCGGGTGGGGTCGACTTTGGGCATGGTGTGGCGGGCTTGTTCGGTGCCGGGTGGGATGGGCCAGACGCCGGCGGCCACGGCGAAGACGACGCGCATGTTGAGCACGGCGTACTGCCACGCCTCGATCTCGTGCGGTTCACGCAGGACCACCACGCCGCCGGACTCCGGGAGGGTGTCCAGGACCATGCGCGCGCCCGCGTACAGCCATCGCACCACGTCCGGCTCCCACCACAGCTTCACCGGGTCCGGTTCGTCCGCCGGGATGATCTCGCGCAACGCCGCCACCAATGGCGGGTATTCGGCGGGTTCGCCCGCCACCGGTATTCCGAGTGCCTCCGCGGTCGGGTCCTCGGTGCGGTAGTTGATATACCGCCATTCGAGCAGCTGTTCGTAGCCGGACATTTGCCGGCGCAGCCAGGCCACCGCGTGCGGGCTGAAGACGCCTATGACGTCGTCACCGGCACGGTCCCAACACACGGTGAGGTGCACACCGTCCAGAAATACCCGACGATCTCTTCCTACGCCACCGAATCATCACGGAATTCATTGCGGCAGCACAGGTCTGGACACGTTACTTGCCGTCGAAGAAGTCCAGCTTCACGATCTTCCACTTTCCGTCGGCGCGGTGCATGTCCATCGCGAATTGCGTGGGACCGCCGGCGGGTTGCTTATCCTCGCGCACGCCGATCTGGTCGGCGAACACCAGAACACGCGCGTCGTCGCCGTTCAGCCGCACCACCGCGACGCTCACCGGATTCACGGTGACCTGCAGTTTCTGCGACTGGATCTGCGATGACAACGCTTGCATTGATTTGTCGTACTGGCCGACGGCGTCACCGGCGAGGTACTGCTTCGCCCGCGCGCCCGCCTGGTCCATCTCGTCGAACTTGTACGACAACACGCCGGAAACGGCCTGCTGGGCGGCGCCGACAACGTCCTTGGTGGCGTTCGCATCGGCCAACGCGGTGTTGCCCGAACCCACTCGCGCGTCGGTGTTCTTCATCGTGAACCACCAGCCCAGACCGGCCACCAGCAATGCCAGGACGACCAGGCCGATCGGCAGCAAGAACGAAGGCCGTCTCGGTTCGACAATTTCTTCGACTTCATCAACAGAATCGTCGACGTCCAAGTCGGCGTCGGTCTCCGGGTCGGCCTCGGCGACCGAAGCGGACGCACGGCGAGGCTCCGGCTCGGCGGGCAGCGGAGCGGCGGGCGCGCCAGCGAACCGGCGGCGGCGCTGCGAGCGGCTCGGCCGCTCGGGTACCTCCTCCTCGTCGGGAACCAGCGTCCCGGAGTCACGGGTCTTGGCCGACGGACGGCCGGGCGACCTGGTCAGCCCGATCACGGGGCCGTCGAACGCTGTCTCGGTGGGAGCGTCCTCAACGACCTCGTCCCCACCAGAGGGAGCGTCCGCGGGCGGAACGGGATCGGCGGAATGCCGTGCGGACGGGCCCGAGTCGGCGACGGAGTCGGTGTCCGCGGGGTCGGGCGCGGCATGCCGGCCCAGCCCGGCGACCTTGGGGCGCCGGGCCGGCGACGCGGCGGGTCGGCGACGCGGGGGTGGCACTGTCGATGTCCTTCCTAGACGCTCACTGACCGGTTGCCGAGTAAGGCACCTGACGCAGACCCTTGACCTTCCAGCCGTCGTCGGTCTGGTCCAGCGCCGCCTCGATGCGCAGCCGCTTGACCGGGTTGGGGTCGGGGTTCTGCGCACCGGTCTCGGTGACCTTCGTGTCCACCACGACCAGGATGGTCGCTTCCTTCTTCTGCAGGTTCACGTCCTGGACGGCGGTCTCGCGGACCGAGGAGGTGGTGACCACCTTGCTGTCCCGGATCCGCTTCTTGAAGTCCTCTTGGTTCTTGACGTAGTCGTCGTGCACCGCGCCGGTCGACACGTCCAGGAACCCCTGGTAGACGGCGTCCACGTTCTGGTAGTTCAGCGAGGTCAGGGTGGCCACCGCGGCCGCGCCGGTGGACGCGACCTCCTCGCGGGCGCGGGCGACGTCGGCGTCCGGGCCGGACGCGGTCGCCCACATCACCCCGAAAATCCCGGCGAACACACCCGCGATGACCAGCAACACGATCGACACGATCAGTGCGGGGCGGTACAGCTTCGTCATCATGCTCCCGTGAGACCCAGCAGCTGGATCAGGTTGAGCGGTCCTGGCGGGTTCTGCCCGAACCCGGGCAGGCTCGCCTGCTCGGCGAGCTGTTGCTGCGGACGGCCTGCGTTGCCCTGAACCTGCGCCTGGCTCGGAGCAGCGACCTTACCTCCGAAGGGCGCGTTCTGGGAGCCGCGGACGTTGATCGGGCTGCCGACCGGTTCGGCGCAGTAGGCCTGCTCGTTGGCCGGAGCAGGCGCAACGTCGTTACCGGCGCGGCGCTTGGTCTGCTCGTAGCCCTTCACGCAGGGCGGCGGGTTGAACAGGTTCAGCGCCAGACCGAGGTGCGCGGTGCCATCGCCCGGCGCCACGGTGTGCGACCCGACGGCGACGACTGGGTACGTGACCAGTGCCTGTTCGAGGCCCGCGGTCCGGGTCTCCAGGATGTTCGACGTGGTCAGCAGGTTCGCCAGGACGATGCCCAGCGAGTTGCCGGAGTCGCGCAACAGACCGGAGACCTGTTCGGCGGCCTGCGGGGTGGCCGCGATCAGCCGGCGGATGTCGCCGTCGGAGTTCTTCAGCTGCTCGTTGAGCTGCGCCAGGCTGGCGCTGAAGTCCTTGATGTTGCCCGCTTCGAGGTTCTGCGTGTCCAGCACGGTCCCGGTGGACTTCAACAGGTCCAGGGTCTGCGGCAGGTGCTCGTTCGCGGCGCGGGTGAAGCTGCCGGTCGAGTCGAGCAGCACCTGCAGATCGGGGCCTGTGCCGGAGAACGCCTTGTCCAGCTCGTCCACCACGGTCCGCAACGACCCCGTCGGCACCGAAACGGCCAGGTCGTCGAGGTCCCGCAGGACCTTGTCGGTGGACAGCGGCACGCGCGCCTTGTCCGCGGCGATCACCGACGACCCGGTCAGGTACGGGCTGGTGTCCTTCTTCGGTTGCAGGTCAACGAACTGCTCGCCGACCGCGGACCGGTTGGCCACCACGGCCTCCAGGTCGGCGGGGATGTCCGGCGCGTCCGGCGCGATGTCCAGGTCGACCTCGAGGCCGTCGTGGGTCAGCCGGATCTCGCCGACCCGCCCGACCTGCACGCCCCGGTAGGTCACCTCGGCGTTGGTGAAGATGCCGCCGGAGTCCATCAGCTCCAGCTTGACGGTGTAGCCCTCGTCGCCGAACACCTTGCCCAGCCCGGTGAACCGGAACAACGCGTACACCACGGCGACGATCGCGATCACGAAGAACGCAACGATCTGCATCCTGGTCCGGCGGGTCAGCATTTGTTGCCTCCCAGCAACGAACCGAGCAGACCGCCCGCCCCCGAGTTACACGGCTTCTGGGCCGGTTGCTGGCTGGACAGGTTCGGCACGCCGAGCGGCGGCGGGGTGCCCGGCTGGGTGCCCTCCTTGCCGCTGGTCAGCTGGCCGAGCAGGGGGATGTCCTGCAACGGGTTCTGCCGGCTGCGGCCCAGGTTGTTCACCACTTCCTGCAGGTTGAGGTCCAGCTTGGCGTACAGGTTGAAGTAGTCGCCCTTCACGCCCGCCACCGCGGAGTCCGGGAACGGGAAGCTGAGCAGGATCTGCAGCGCGTTCGGCAGGTTCGTCCCGGCCTCGCTGAGTTTCTGCAGGGTCGGGGTGAGCGCCTTGAGGTCGGCGACCACGTCCGCCTTGCTCTTGGTGATCGTGTCGGTCGCCACGCCGGAGAGCTGGTCGAGGCTCTGCAGCATGGACACCAGCTGCGGCCGCTGCTCGGACAGCACCTTCAGGCCCGGGGTGATCTCGTCGACCACCTTGGCGATCTTGTCTTTCTGTCCATTGAGGACGCCGGACAGCTTGTTCAGGCCGTCCAACGCCTTGGTGATGTCGCCCTTGCGGGCGTCCAAATCGGACACGAGTTTGTTCACATTGGTCAACAGGGCCCGCAGCTGCGGCTCGTTGCCCTCGGTGACCTGGTTGAGCTCCTGCGCGATGGTGTGCAGCTGGTCGACGCCGCCGCCGTTGAGCAGCATGGACAACGCGCCGAGGACCTCTTCGACCTCGGTGTTGCGGTTGGTCCGGTCCAGCCCGATGTACGCGCCATCGGCGAGTTTGCCCTGCTCCTGGCCCGGCGCGGGCGAGGTCAGCTCGATGTACTTCTCACCGAGCAGGCTGGACTGGCGCAGCTGAGCCAAAGCGTTCGCGGGCAGCTGCACGTCCCCGTTGACCCGCAATGTGACTTCCGCGGTCCAGCCGTCCTTGGCCAGCGCGATGTTCTCCACCCGGCCGACCGGGACCTCGTTGACCTTCACGCCGGACTGCGGCACGAGGTCGAGCACGTCCCGGAACTGGGCTTTCACCGTGTACGGATGGTCGCCGAGGTCCGCGCCACCGGGCAACGGAAGGTCATAGATGCCTTCGAAACTGCACGACGACAACGTCAAGATGCCTGCTACGGCGAGAATCAGGCGCCTCACTTGGCACCTCCCGCGAACGGCATCGGCACGTTCCCGCTTTGCAGGCCGTTGATCACCTGCGCGACCGAAGGCAGCGGCAATGCGCCCTGCAGCACCGGCGCGAGCTTGCCGCACGTGTCGGCGAGGATCTGCGGGACGTTCGCCGGGGTCGTCTGTTTCAGCAGACGGCAGACCATCACGATCGGCGGGTTGGTCAGGTCGTTGAGGTCCGCGCGGGCGTCCAGCGTGCCCGAGGACGCGTTGTACGTGTTCAGCACGTTGCCCAGGGCCAGCGGGGCCACGTCCAGGACCTCGGCCAGCGCGGCTCTTTCATCCACCAGCACCTGAGTGACCGAAGCGAGTTTGTCCACATTGGTCTTCAGCCGGGCGCGGTTGTCCTTGATGAACTGCTGCACGCTTTCCAGCGCGGTGGACAGCTGCTGGACAGCCTGCGCGAGGTTGGTCCGTTCCGAGGCGAGGAACTTGCTGACGTCGGCGAGCTGTTCGGAGAACTGCCGGACGTTCTTGTCGCTGTCGGCCAGGGTCCCGGTGAACTTCTGCAGGTTGTCCACTGTGGAGAAGAGCTGTTCCTGGCTGCCGGACAGGGTTCTGGCCGCCTCGCCGAGCTGCTTGATGGTGTCGTGCGCGGCCTCGCCGTTGCCTTCGAGGTTCTTGGCCAGCGTGTTCAGCAGGTCCGACAGGGCGCCGTTCTTGTTGGCACCATTGGGACCCAGCGTCGTGCTGACCCGGTTGAGCGACGCGTAGAGGTCGTCGACCTCCAGCGGCGTCGCGGTGCGGGAGCGGTCGATGGTCGCGCCGCTGCGCAGCTGCGGGCCGCCGACGTAGGCCGGGCCGAGCTGCACGTACCGGTCGCTGACCAGGGACGGCGCCACGATCACCGCGGACGCGTCCGACGGGATCGGGGTGTCGTTGTCCACCAACAGTTCCACGCGCACCTGGTCGCCCTGCGGCTCGACCTTGTCCACGGTGCCGACCGCGACACCGAGGACCCGCACGTCGTTGCCCGCGTAAAGACCAACGGCGCCACCGAAGAACGCGGTGATCCGCTTGTTGTTGCCGTCCCGCAGGACGAACCACAACACGAGTGCCGCCACGAGCGCCAGCACACAGGCGATGGCCACGCCCCGTCCGAGGTCCTGCGACCTGCGCGTCCTGAAAGTGCTCATGGCAGGCACCCCTGCGGGTTGATCGGGCCGACGGACGGCGGGAGCAGGCCGCAGATGTAGTTGTCGAACCAGCGGCCGTTGCCCAGGGTGTTGGTGAACTCCCGGACGAACGGCGCCAGCTTCTCGATGCCCTTGCCCAGGTCCTCCTGGTTGCGCTGGAGCATCGCGGTGAACTGGTCGAGCTGGGTGAGCACCGGGTCGAGCTGCTTGTTGTTGTCGTCCACCAGGCCCTTGAGCTGCTCGGACAGCTTCTGCGTGCCGGTCAGCAAAGCGTCGATGGCCGCCTTGCGCTTCTTGATCTCGTCGAGCAGCAAGTTGCCGTCCGCCAACAGTTTCTGCACCTCGGCGTCGCGGTCGGCCAGCGTCTGGGTGATCTGCTGGGTGTTGTCCAGCAGCTTCGCCAGCTGGTCGTCCCGGCTGGAGATGGTCTTGGACAACGCCGACAGCCCGTCCAGCGCGCCCTTCACGTTGTCCGGCGTGTCCTCGAACGTCTGCGAGAGCACCTCGAAGCTCTTGGCCAGCTGCGGGGTGTCGATCTCGTTGACCGTGTCGGCCAGCCCGCGGAACGCCTCGAGCACGTCATAGGGCGCCATCGTGCGGCTGCGCGGGATCGGCTGGCTGGGGTTCATCACCGCGGTGCCGTCCGGCTCCAGCGCGAGGAACTTCTGCCCCAGCAACGTCTTGATCTTGATCGCCGCTCTGGTCCGGTCGCCCACCCAGGCGTCCTTGACCTTGAACGCGACCACCACGGAGTTGCCCGCCAGCGAGACGTCGGTGACCTTGCCGACCTTCACCCCGGCGACGCGGACCTCGTCGGTCGGCTTGATCCCGGCGGCCTCGGAGAACTCCGCCTTGTACGTGGTGCCGCCGCCGATGATCGGCAGGTCGTCGGAGTAGATCGCGGCCAGCAGCACCAGCGCGATCACCACCAGACCGGTGATGCCGATCGTGATCGGGTTGCGGGAACGGAACGACTTCATGCCTTGCACCTCGGCTGACTGACCGGCGCGATCGGGATGCTGATCGGCTGGGAGATCAACGGCGGCAACGCCACCGACCCGGACGCCGAGCACAGGAAGAAGTTGAACCACGAGCCGTAGCTGGCGGTCCGGGTCAACGCGGTCAGCTTCTCCGGCATGAACTGGAAGAAGTGCTCCACGACCTGCTCGCTGTCGTTGAGGTTCTTGGTCAGGCTGCCCAGTCCGGCGATGTCGTTCTTCAACGGCTCGCGCGACTCGGCCAGCAGCCCGCCGGTGGTGACGGCCAGCCCGGACAACGCCTGGATGGCGTCACCGATGGGCTTGCGGTCCGCGGCCAGGCCCGAAACCAGCTGCTGCAGCTGGACGATCAGGTCCGACAGCTGCGAGCCGTGCGCGTTCACCGTGTCCAGCAGACTGTTCAGGTTGGTGATCACCTCGCCGATCACCTGGTCCTTGTCCGCGATCGCCGAGGTCAGCGTGGCGGTGTGGGCCAGCAGCGAGTCGACCGTGCCGCCCTCGCCCTGCAGCACCTGGATGATCTCGTAGGACAGTTTGTTGACGTCGTCCGGCGAGAGCGCCCGGAACAACGGCTTGAAACCGTTGAACAACTCGGTCAGGTCGAGCGCGGGCTTGGTGCGTTCCAACGGGATCGTCGCACCCGGCTCGAGCAGCCCGGAGCCGGTGCCCTGGCCGAGCGCGATGTAGCGCTGGCCGACCAGGTTGCGGAACTTGATCTGCGCGGTGACACCTGCGGGCAGACGGCGGCCCGCATCGACCGAGAACTTCACCTCGGCCTGCTTGCGGTCCGCAATGGACACATCCTCGACCTGTCCGACCCGGACGCCCGCGATGCGCACATCGTCGCCCGGTAGCAGCGAAGTCACGTCGGTGAACCGCGCCGAGTACGAGTTCGTCGACGACAGGTTGGCGTTCGCGATGGAGATCGCCAGGATGGTCGTGGCCACGACGGTGATCACGATGAACAGCGCCAGCTTCACCAACGGCGCGGCGAGGCCCCTCATTTCGCGGTCACCTCCGCTCCCCGGAACACCGGTGCGACAAGCAAAGTCGTCCAGGTCGGCACGTCATCGGGCGCCATGCCCAGCTGTCCGGCCATGATCGCGGCCACGAACTTCTGCTCCGCCTCGGTGTTCGGCAGTCCGGCGTCCATCGAAGCCGACTGCGGGGACACGACCTGGCCGATCAGGCTCGGCGGCAGCACACCGTCCTGCGCGCTGCGGGCCGGCGGCGGCGACTTGGAGCCGTCCTTGAGCGGCCCGTCCGGCGGGTGCTGCGGGAACGGGGTCGGGAACTTCTGGAAGTCGTAGCACCGCGGGCCGCGCTTGTCCTCGTACCGCGGCTCGTCCTGACCCGCCTTGTAGGCGCCCCGGTTCACCGTGACCTCGATGGTCGCGTGCAGGCCGGGTTCGTTGGTGCCCTTGCCGAAGGCCACGTCCAGCGCGGGGATGGACTCGGTCATCTGCCGCAGGAAGCACGGGTACTCGGGCGCGTACTTGGCCAGCACCTCGAGCGTCGGCCGGGACGAGTCGGCGAACCTGATCAGGTTGTTCTTGTTGACCTGCAAGAAGGTCTGCAGGTCGACCGAGGCGGTGGTCAGGTTTCCGTACAAAGTGGACAGGTTGTCCTTCTGCTCGGCGACGGTCTTGGACGTCACCGTCAGGTCGTTGAGCGCCTGCACGAGCTGCGGCGTCGCTTCGCTGTAGGTGTCCGAGAACTTCACCAGCGCCTGCAGATCGTGTTGCAGCTGCGGGATGTGCGGCGTCAGCTCGCCGACGTACTGGCCCAGCTCGGCGAGGGTGTCACCGAGCGGCTTGCCACGGCCTTCCAGGGCGGTCGAGATCGCGGTCAGCGTGCTGGACAACTTCTGCGGCTGAACCGCTTGCAGCACCGGGAGAAGGTCGTTGAGCGCCTTCTCCACCTCGATCGCGCTGGTCGACTTGTCCTGCGAGATGTGGTCACCGGCCCGCAGCGCGTGCGCCGAGGGCTGCTGCGGGATCTGCAGCGCCACATAGCGTTCGCCGAACAGCGTCTTGGGCAGGAACTGCGCGGTGACGTTGCTCGGGATCAGGTCGACCTTGTCCGGGTCCAGCGCGAGGGTCAGCTCGGCGCCGTGCGCGGTCGGCCGGATGTCCTGCACCGAGCCCACAATCAGCCCGCGCACCTTGACGTCCGAGCGCTGCTGCAGCTGGTTGCCGACCTTGTCCGTGCTCAGGTTGACGGTGACGAAGGACGAGAACGACTTGTTGAAGAAGGCGATGGAGAGCGCGACGAACCCCACCAGCATCGCGATGAACGCGACGCCGAGCAGACGGCGCCTGAGTGTCGTCATCCGGCGATCCTCACCGTCGTGGTGGTACCCCAGATCGCCAGGCTCAGGAAGAAGTCGAGCAATGTCACCGAAACGATCGTCGTGCGCACCGCGCGGCCGACGGCGACACCGACGCCCGCCGGGCCGCCGCTGGCGCGGTAGCCGTAGTAGCAGTGCGTCAGGATGATCAGGACGCTGAAGATCAGCACCTTGCCGAACGACCAGAACACGTCCTGCGGGGGCAGGAAAAGGTCGAAGTAGTGGTCGTACGTGCCCGCTGACTGGCCATAGAAGTACACCGTGATCGTGCGCGCGGCCACGTACGAACTGAGCAGGCCGATGATGTACAGCGGGATGACCGCGATGAACCCGGCCATGATCCGCGTGGTCACCAGGTAGGGCAGGCTCGGCACGCCCATCACCTCGAGCGCGTCGATCTCCTCGGAGATCCGCATCGCGCCGAGCTGGGCGGTGAACCCGGAGCCGACGGTGGCCGACAGCGCGAGCCCGGCGACCAGCGGCGCGATCTCACGGGTGTTGAAGTAAGCCGAGACGAACCCGGCGAACGCGGCCGTGCCAATCTGGTTCAGCGCGGCGTAACCCTGAAGGCCCACAACGGTTCCGACGAACAGGGTGAGGCCGAGCATGACGCCGATGGTGCCGCCGATGACCGCGAGCGCCCCGCTGCCGAAGCTCACTTCCGCGAGCAGGCGCAGGGTCTCGCGCATGTACTTGGTGATCGTCGCCGGGATCCACGCCAGGGCGCGGATGTAGAACGACATCTGGTCGCCGGCCTTGTCCAGCATGTCCAAGGGGCGGCGCAACTGGTCGCGCACGGTCATCTCGCGTCAGCTCCCCTTCGCCGGGACGACCGTCAGGTACACCGTGGTCAGAATGAAGTTCACGAAGAAGAGCAACAGGAACGTGATGACCACGGACTGGTTCACCGCGTCGCCCACCCCCTTCGGGCCGGGCGGCGGGTTGAGGCCGCGGTAGCACGCGACCACCCCGGCGATGAACCCGAAGATCAGCGCCTTGAGCTCACTGATCCACAGGTCCGGCAGCTGTGCCAGCGCGGAGAACCCGGCGAGGTAGGCACCGGGGGTGCCACCCTGCAGGACCACGTTGAAGAAGTAGCCGCCGAGCACACCGACGACGCTGACCAAACCGTTGAGCAGCACCGCGATCAGCATCGACGCCAGCACCCGGGGCACGACGAGTCGTTGCACCGCGCTGACGCCGAGCACCTCCATCGCGTCGATCTCCTCGCGGATGGTCCGCGCGCCGATGTCCGCGCACATCGCCGAGCCACCGGCGCCCGACACGAGCAGCGCGGTGACCAGCGGCGAAGCCTGCTGGATGATGGCGAGCACGCTCGCCGCACCCATGAACGACTGGGCGCCCAGCTGGGTCACCAGCGATCCCAGCTGCAGCGCGATAACGGCGCCGAACGGGATCGCGACCAGCGCGGTGGGCAGGATCGACACGCTCGCGATGAACCAGGACTGCTGGATGAACTCGCGGAACTGGAACGGTCGCTGGAAGAACCCGCGCACGACATCGAGGCCGAGGGCAAACATCTGGCCGGTCTCGCGAAGTGCGCCCGCACCAGGGAATGACGACCTGGTGGTCCTGCTTGTCACACCCCACCACCCTGTCCCTGCTCAGGCGGCCGCCACTGGGTCTCCGGCAGATCGGCCACGCCGAGGTCACCCTGAATACGTTCCCGCGGTGCGGGCGTCGGCCTTGGTCTGTGCCCGGCCGGGACGGTCGCGGCGGCCTGCGCGAACATGTGCGGGCGGACGCCGTAGTGCGCCTGCTCCTCGGGCGTGAGGCTTTCGATGATTCCCTCCTGCGCGGCGGGCGGCAGGGTGTGCAGGATGCTCATCACCCGGTCCTTGCGCCGCCGGATACCCATCCGCTCCGGAAGTCCGGGCGTGACCTGCAGTTGCGGCACCACACCGCGAACGTCCTCTGTGGACCCGTCGTGGTGGCCCTCGTCGGCCATCCGCTGCTCGGCGGCCATCGTGGCGGTGTCCTTCTCCTCGGACATGCCGATCGGGCCAAGCCTGCTGCCGTTGAGGAACTGGCGCACGACGGGCTCGTCGGAGGTCAGCAGGACCTCGCGCGGGCCGAACATGATCAGCTCGCGGCGGAACAGCATGCCCAGGTTGTCCGGCACGGTCCGGGCGAGGTTGATGTTGTGCGTGACGATCAGGATGGTCGCGTCGATCTGTGCGTTCAGGTCGATCAGCAGCTGGCTGAGGTACGCGGTGCGGACCGGGTCGAGGCCGGAGTCCGGCTCGTCGCACAGGATGATCTCCGGGTCCAGCACCAGGGCGCGGGCCAGGCCGGCCCGTTTGCGCATCCCGCCGGAGATCTCCCCGGGGAGTTTGCGCTCCGCGCCGGTGAGACCGACCATCTCCATCTTCTCGAGCACGATCCGACGGACCTCGGTCTCGGACTTCTTGGTGTGCTCGCGCAGCGGGAACGCGATGTTGTCGTACAGGTTCATGGACCCGAACAGCGCGCCGTCCTGGAACAGCACGCCGAAGAGCTTGCGGATCTCGTAGAGCTTGTGCTCGGAGCAGTGCACGATGTCGACGCCGTTGATGATGCAGCGGCCACGGTCCGGCTTGAGCAGGCCGATCATCGACTTGAGGAACACGGACTTACCGGTTCCGGACGGACCCAGCATCACCGAGACCTCGCCGGGCGGCAGGGTCAACGTGACGTCTCGCCAGATGGTCTGCCGACCGAAGGACTTCGTCAGACCTTCGACCACCACTTCGGCGCCCATCGACCCTCCCGAGCTGTGTACACGGCACATGTCGTCGTCAGGTGCAACGAGTCGGACCTGCCGGGGTTACTGCTTGGTACGGGCAAGGTACAGACTCGCCGGCGCCTGGTCGAATCAACGTGCGGTAGGCCACCCGGCCCTGGACAATACGCCGCTCGGATGTACGCGGTTAATGCCCCCTGTCACACCAGCCGGGTCAACCGGTTTGCCAAATTGGCAACGGCCGTTTTCAGTTCCGCCGGTTCGAGGATTTCGGCCTCGAATGGGATCCTCGCCACATACACGGCCATCCAGTCGAGGTCCTCGCCGCCGAAGATGAGGACGTTTCCCTCGACGCGCCCGGCGAGCGGCGGAATGAGTTTCCGGACCTGGTCGGGCGGGGCCTTTATCCGGATCCGGGCGAGATATCGGTAGGGCGCGTCGGTGACGGATCGCTGGACGTAGGCGACCGGGTCGGGGTGGTCGCGGGGTTTGAACCGCCACGTGGTGGTCTTGAGGTCCCGCATGCGGTCGAGGCGGAAGGTGCGCCAGTCCTCGCGGCCGGTGTCCCAGGCCATCAGGTACCAGCGGCGTCCGCCGGTGACCACCCGGACGGGCTCGACCGTGCGTTCCTCGTCGCGGTACCGGAACCGGACTCGCAGGGCGTCTCGGCAGGCGCGCGCCAGGGTCATCAGGGTGTCGGTGTGGATCTCGCTGGAGCCGCCGAAGGTGTCGGTCGCGTTGTGGACGGTGCGGACTTCTTCGCGCAGCCGCGGCGGCATGACCTGGTCGAGCTTGGCCAACGCCCGCAGCGCTGCCTCGCCCACCCCCGCGACCGTCCCACCCGACGCGAGCCGCAGCGACACCGCCGTCGCGATCGCTTCCTCGTCGTCGAGCAACAACGGCGGCAACCTGGTCCCGGCGCCCAGTTGATATCCGCCCGCGGGACCCGCCGTCGCGTGCACTGGGTACCCGAGGGCTCTCAGGCGCTCCACGTCTCTTCTGATCGACCTGTCGGTCACCCCCAGCTCGGCAGCCAGTTCGGCCGCGGTCCACGACGGCCGCCGCTGCAGCAACGCCAGCAACCGCAGTACCCGCTCGGTCGTGCCTTCCATATCTAGGAACGTACCTGTCCGGGTTGTGCGGCAGGCTGTGTCCATGAGTCGCGAAATCCAGGTCACCTTCGACTGCGCCGACCCCGCGGCGCTGGCCGCGTTCTGGGCCGAAGCCCTCGGCTACAAGCTGCAGGACCCACCCACCGGCTTCGCAACGTGGGACGACGCCCTGGAAGCCATGGGCGTCCCGGCGTCACGCCGAAACGACGCCAACGCCCTCGTGGATCCCGCCGGAAACGGCCCCCGGATCTTCTTCCAGCGCGTGCCCGAGTCCAAGCAGGCCAAGAACCGCGTCCACCTCGACGTCCGCGCGGCCCCGGGCCTCCAGGGCGACGAGCGCATGAACGCCCTCGAAACCGAGGCCACCCGCCTCACCTCCCTCGGCGCCACCCGCCTCCAACGCTTCGACCCCAACCCGCCACTGGCAGCGGGAACGATCGTCATGCGCGACCCAGAAGGCAACGAATTCTGCCTCGACTAACCCGGGGTGGGCCGCCGCCTGGGGGTCGACGGCCCACCCGTCCCATTCGACACCCCAACATCCAACGCCATCCCCAACTCGCGGCGCCCACGCCCGAGGCCGCACCCCAAGCGCAATGCGGCGCTGGTGAGCACTGAGCGCGGGGGTCCTGGTGGAGGTCCAGCCTCACGTGAGTGGGTGTGGACAACCGCGCGGGACGCGAAAAGGGCCGCCCCTGACGGGACGGCCCTTCGAGCGTGGGTGACGCTAGATCACTTGAGGGAGATCTTGGCGCCGACGGCCTCGAGCTTCTCCTTGGCGGCCTCGGCGGCCTCCTTGGCGACCTTCTCCAGGACGGGCTTCGGAGCGGACTCGACCAGCTCCTTGGCCTCCTTCAGGCCCAGGCCGGAGACGACCTCGCGGACGACCTTGATGACCTGGATCTTCTTGTCGCCGGCGGACTCGAGGACGACGTCGAACTCGTCCTGCTCCTCGACCTCGGCCGGGGCGGCACCGGCGGGGCCGGCGGCGGCAACGGCGACGGGGGCGGCGGCCTTGACGTCGAAGACCTCTTCGAACTGCTTCACGAAGTCCGACAGCTCCAGGAGGGTCATCTCCTTGAAGGTCTCGAGCAGCTCGTCAGCGGTGAGCTTCGCCATGGTGGCGGTCCTTTCTACTAAAAACGTGTGGGGGTTGGGTCAGCTCTCGGCGGGAGCTTCGGCCGGGGCCTCGGCCGCCGGGGCGCCTGCTGCCTTCTTCTCCTGCAGCGCGGCGGCCAGGCGAGCGAAGTGCGTCGCGGGTGCCGCGAAGGTCGCGGCGGCCTTGGCGAGGTTGCCCTTCATCGCGCCCGCCAGCTTGGCGAGCAGCACCTCACGGCTGTCGAGGTCGGCGATCTGGTCGACCTCGGCGACAGTGAGCGGGCGGCCGTCCATGTAGCCGCCCTTGATGACCAGGCCCTTGTTGTCCTTCGCGAAGTCACGAAGCGCCTTGGCCGCGTCGACGGGCTCGCCGTCGACGAACGCGATCGCGGTGGGACCGGTGAACAGGGCGTCGAGGCCCTCCACACCGGCGTCCTCGGCGGCGCGCTTGACCAGGGTGTTCTTCGCGACGCGGTAGGTAGCCGTCGTGCCGAGAGCGCGGCGCAGCGTGGTCAGCTGCGACACGGAGAGGCCGCTGTACTGCGTGACGACGGCAGCCGAGCTGGTGCGGAACTTGTCCGCGATCTCGGCGACAGAGGCCACCTTGTCCGGCTTCGCCATGTTCGCCTCCTCTCTCTGGGCTGTCGACCGCGAGGTCTGCACTGCCCCGGAAAAGACGAAACGCCCGGCGCGCAGGCACGGGCGTAGGCGAAACAAACTCAACCAGCCACGTTCCTCCTGCGCGGGCCACCCTTCAACGAAGGGATCTTCATCTTCACGGGGAAGAGACCAGCGGTCTTCGGTAGAACTTCGACAAACGATACGGGACGCCCGGCGCGCTCTCCAAATCGCCCCGGCATGATAGTGACGTGGCCGACAACGAGCACCCGCCCCGCCGCGATCTCGAACCGCGCGCGACACCCCCCGTCGACCCCGAGCAGTATCGCCAGTTCGAGCAGTTCCAACAGTTCCAGCAGTTCCTGGCGTTCAAGGAGGCGCAGGGCGAAGGCGGCACCGGCACGATGCCGCCGCAGCTGCCGCCCGGCCGCGGACGCCCGATGTGGAAGAAGATCCTGTTCAGCAAGGCGGTCCGCAAACTGGCCTACCTGCTGGTCGTGATCCTCCTGCTGGTGTGGGCGTACAACTATTTCTTCCCTGGCCCGCAGGACGACGGCCTCGGCACCCAGGGGTCGGCCGGTCCCGGCCAGGAATCCGACACCGGCAAGGGATCCGGGACGCCGGGCGCCGCGGTCGAGTCGCTCTACGAGTACACGAGCCACGCCTCGAAGACCGGGTTCAACCAGCAGCAGGACTTCGCGACGCTGGCGTGCACCTTGTTCACCAAGGAGGCCAAGGCGTCGTTCACCCGCGACCTGGGCGGCTCGGACTGCCCGAACCTGTTGCGCGGCTTGGAAACCAAGGTCGGCCCGTTGCAGAGCACGCCGCTGGTGGACATCACCGGCAAGAACAACGTGCAGCTCAGCTCCTGCCACGACCTGTACCTCAAGCCCGGAACCCAGGGCCTGGGCCTGTTCATCGTCACCAAACGCGGCGACGGCTGGGTCATCTCCGGGCACGAACCGGAACCCAACCCGTGCCCGGCCCCCAGCGCGAGCGGATCCTCAACGCCCACACCAACAGTGCCCACGACGACTTCACGCTGACACGCCGAAAGGGCGGCCCCGCAACGGGACCGCCCTTTCGGAGAACCTGGGAAGCGGGTGTCAGACAGCCGCTTCGTCGGTCAGCAGGTTACGGGTACGAGCCGGGTCCACCGGGATGCCGGGGCCCATCGTCGTGGAGAAGGTGACCTTCTTGAGGTAGCGGCCCTTGGCGGAGGACGGCTTGGCCCGCAGGACCTCGTCCAGCGCGGCGGCGTAGTTCTCCACCAGCTTCTCCTGGTCGAACGACACCTTGCCGATCACCAGGTGCAGGTTGGCCTGCTTGTCCACCCGGAAGTTGATCTTGCCGCCCTTGATGTCCGCGACCGCCTTGGCCACGGCCGGGGTGACGGTGCCGGTCTTCGGGTTGGGCATCAGGCCACGCGGGCCCAGGATCCGGGCGATCCGGCCGACCTTGGCCATCTGGTCCGGGGTGGCGATGGCGGCGTCGAAGTCGAGCCAGCCGCCCTGGATGCGCTCGATCAGGTCCTCCGCGCCGACCGCGTCCGCACCGGCGGCCTCGGCCTCGGCGGCCTTCTCACCGGTCGCGAACACGATGACCCGGGCGGTCTTGCCGGTTCCGTGCGGCAGGTTCACGGTGCCGCGGACCATCTGGTCGGCCTTGCGGGGGTCGACACCCAGCCGGATGGCGACCTCGACGGTCGCGTCCAGCTTGACCTTGGAGGTCTCCTTGGCGAGCTTGGCGGCCTCGAGCGGCGAGTACAGCCGCGCCTTGTCCACCAGCTCGGCGGCCTGACGATAGGCCTTGCTGTGCTTTGCCATGTTGAACTGTTCCTCTGTATTGAACGGCGCCTCAGCGGTCAAGAGAACTTCGGCGCGCGACCGGATCAGCAGTGGTCAGGGCTGACAACGCCCTCCCACGACTTCTCAAGAAAGACTGTGGATTACTCGACCGTGATGCCCATCGAACGGGCCGTGCCCGCGATGATCTTGGCTGCCTGGTCGATGTCGTTGGCGTTGAGGTCGGCCTTCTTGGTCTCGGCGATCTCGCGCACCTGGTCCCAGGTCACCTTGGCGACCTTGGTGCGGTGTGGCTCGCCGCTGCCCTTGTCCACACCGGCGGCCTTGAGCAGCAGCTTCGCGGCCGGCGGGGTCTTGAGCTTGAAGTCGAACGACCGGTCCTCGTACACGGAGATCTCGACCGGCACCACGGTGCCACGCTGCGACTCGGTCGCGGCGTTGTAGGCCTTGCAGAACTCCATGATGTTGACGCCGTGCTGGCCGAGCGCCGGGCCGACCGGCGGTGCCGGGTTGGCCTGGCCGGCCGTGATCTGCAGCTTGATGATCGCCGCAAGCTTCTTCTTCTTGGGAGGCATCTCGTATTCCTGTTTCCTGCGTGAGTCCGCGCGACGAACCTGCCGTTGTCGCCGCGCGGCCGCCGGACCCCCGAGAAGGAGGGCCGGTCAGATCTTGGAGACCTGGCTGAACGACAGCTCGACCGGAGTCTCGCGGCCGAAGATCGACACCAGGACCTTGAGCTTCTGCGCGTCCGCGTTGACCTCGTTGATGGTCGCCGGGAGGGTCGCGAAGGGGCCGTCCATAACTGTAACCGACTCGCCGACCTCGAAGTCGACCTCGACGGTGGGCTTCGCCGCGGTCGATGCGGCCTTGCCCGCGGCGGGCTTGGCCTGCTCGACCTGGGGCAGCAGGAACTTCGCCACCTCGTCGATGGTCAGCGGGGACGGCTTGGACGTGGCGCCGACGAAGCCGGTGACGCCCGGGGTGTTGCGGACCGCGCTCCAGGACGGGTCGTTGAGATCCATCCGGACCAGGATGTAGCCGGGCAGCACCTTGCGCTGCACCTGCTTGCGCTGGCCGTTCTTGATCTCGGTGACCTCTTCGGTCGGCACCTCGACCTGGAAGATGTAGTCCTCCATGTCCAGGGTCTGGATGCGCGTCTCGAGGTTGGTCTTGACCTTGTTCTCGTAGCCCGCGTAGGAGTGGATCACGTACCACTCGCCGGGGGCGCGCCGCAGCGCGTCCTTCAGCTCGGCGACCGGGTCGGCCGGTTCCTCGTCCGCGGCGACGGTCTCCTCGGCGACGAGCTCGCCGTCGGTCTCGTCCGCGTCAGTCCCCGACTCCGCCAGGAACTCCTCGTCCTGGGCATCGACGACCTCTTCGTCGACCGAGCCGTCCAGCCCGGTCCCGTTCTCGGAGGTCACTGTGATCTCGCTTCCTTGGTTGAGCTCGATGTCCGCCTGCCCGCGCCCGGCCGTCAGCCGAAGAGCGCGAACACGCCCTTGCCGATCCCGATGTCCAGGCCGGCGATGACGGCGACCATCACGGCCAGGAAGACCAGGACGACCGCGGTGTAGGTGAGCATCTGCTTGCGCGTGGGCCAGATGACCTTGCGCAGCTCGGCGACCACCTCGCGGAGGTACCGGAAGATCCGCGCGAAGATCCCGGGACGCTTCTCCTTGACGTCCCGCGACGGGGTCGCGCGGCCCTTGCGGTCGGAGGCCTCGGCCCCCTCGGCGGCCGGCTTGGACTTGGGCTTGGCGACCGGCTTGGCCTTCTGCGTCTCGGCCGAGTCACTGGCGCTGTCCTTGCGCGCGGCAGGACGAGTCGCCGCCCGGCGCTCACGCCGCGCGGCCGCGGTGACCGGACGGGACTGGGGCTTCTGCTCCTCGTCCCGCTCCTTGCCCGGCTCCTCGCTCACGCCAGTTCCTCCGCTCGCCAGCTGTGTGCCCGCCTACTTGCAGGGGCGACAGGACTTGAACCTGCAACCTGCGGTTTTGGAGACCGCTGCTCTGCCAATTGAGCTACGCCCCTAAACGACCGGGTTCCCGATCGGTCAGGTGGACGAGATCTACCCTCCCCACTCTGTCACGTCCGACCGTGTGGGGCTAGGTGCGAGCCTGTCCGAACGAGAAGTGTACGGCAAGCCGATCGGGGCCCATCAATCGCGGTCACCCCAGCCCCGTCGACCAGGTGCCGATCTGCGAGTATGCAGGCATGTCAGCAGTCACCTCCGCCGTCGGCCGCTCGCGCGTGTCGGCCAGGATCGGCGGCATCAGCGAGTCGGCGACCCTGGCGGTCGACGCCAAGGCGAAGGCGCTCAAGGCGGCCGGTCGCCCGGTGATCGGCTTCGCCGCGGGCGAGCCCGACTTCCCCACCCCCGAGCCGATCGTCCAGGCGGCCATCGCGGCCGCGTCGGACCCCAAGAACCACCGCTATACGCCCGCCGCGGGCCTGCCGGAGCTGCGGGACGTGATCGCGGCGAAGACCAGGCGCGACAGCGGCTACGACGTCCAGGCGTCGCAGGTGATCGTGACCAACGGCGGCAAGCAGGCCGTCTACCAGGCGTTCGCCACCCTGCTCGACCCGGGCGACGAGGTGCTGCTGCCGGCGCCGTACTGGACCACCTACCCGGAGGCGATCACGCTGGCGGGTGGCGTGCCGGTGCCGGTGATGACCGACGAGAGCACGAACTACCTGGCCACGGTCGAGCAGCTGGAGGCCGCGCGCACCCCGCGCACGAAGGCCCTGCTGCACTGCAGCCCGTCCAACCCGACCGGCTCGGTGTACCCGCGTGAGCAGGTCGAGGCGATCGGCCGCTGGGCGGTGGAGAACGGCGTCTGGGTGGTCGCCGACGAGATCTACGAGCACCTGGTCTACGACGGCGCCAAGGCCGAGTCCATGCCGGTGGTCGTCCCGGAGCTCGCGGACACCTGCGTGATCGTCAACGGCGTGGCCAAGACCTACGCGATGACCGGCTGGCGGGTGGGCTGGATGATCAGCCCCGCGGACGTCACCAAGGCGGCGGCCAACCTCCAGTCGCACCTCACCTCGAACGTGTGCAACATCGCCCAGCGCGCGGCCATCAACGCCCTCTCGGGCCCGTTGGACGCGGTGCACGAGATGCGCACGGCCTTCGACCGCCGCCGCAAGACGATCGTGGAGATGCTGTCCTCGATCCCCGGCGTCGACGTCCCGACACCCCAAGGCGCGTTCTACGTGTACCCCTCGGTGAAGGGCCTGCTGGGCAAGGAGATCCGCGGCAAGAAGGCGGAGACCAGCCTGGACCTCGCGTCGATCGTGCTCGAGGAGGCCGAGGTCGCCGTCGTGCCCGGTGAGGCCTTCGGCACGCCCGGCTACTTCCGCCTCTCGTACGCGCTCAGCGACACCGACCTGGTCGCGGGCGTGGACCGGATGTCGGACCTGCTGCGCGAAGCCCTCTGAGGCCCGCCGAGCGGTTTTCACGGAGGCGCTGTCCCCTGCTACGGGGGCGGCGCCTCTTCGCTTAGCACCGAGATCGCGCCAGCAGGCAGGCGCGGGCTAGGAGAGCTTCAAGAGGGCGTTGGCCTTGCCGAGGACGGTCTTGCCGTCGAACTTCGCCGTGATGTCAACGCGGGCGGTGCCGTCGTCGTTGATGGCCTTGACGGTGCCGGTGAGTTCGACCTCGGCACCCTTGTCGTCGTTGGGGACCACGACGGGGCGGGTGAAGCGGACGCCGTACTCGAGGATCTTGCCGGGGTCGCCGACCCACTGGGTCACCACGCGGCCGGCGAGGGCCATGGTGAGCATGCCGTGCGCGATCACGTCTGGCAGGCCGACGTCCTTGGCGAACTTCTCGTTCCAGTGGATGGGGTTGAAGTCCAGCGACGCACCGGCGTAGCGGATCAGGTCCCGGCGGGTCACCCGGACTGTGAGGGCCGGCAGCTCGTCCCCGACCGCGGCGGTCATGCGGGCACCTCTTCGGGCTTCACGGCCTCGCGCACGACCAGCTGGGCGCGGCTGACCACGACGATCTCGCCGGTGGTGTCGTGCACGTCGGCGCGCATGTTGATGAAGTCGTTGCCCGCGCGGTACATGATGTTCTCGATGTGCACGATCACGTGCAGCTCGTCACCCGCGTGCACCTGGCGGTGGTAGGTGAAGCCCTGGTCGCCGTGCACCATCCGGCTGTAGTCCAGTCCGAGGTCCGGGTCCTGGATCACCACGTTGATCGCGGCCAGGTTGATGATCGTGAGGAACGTCGGCGGGGTGATGACGTCCGGATACCCGGCCGCGCGTGCCGCGGCCGGGTCCAGGTAGAGCGGGTTGTCGTCACCGATCGACTCGGCGAACTCGCGGATCTTCGCCCGGCTCACCTCGTAGACGGGCGACGCCGGGTAGGTCCGTCCGATGTAGGAGGTGTCGAGAGCCACGGGGAAACGCTCAGCGGGTTTCCTTGTGGGCGCGGTGCGTGCCGCAGTTCGGGCAGAACTTCTTCAGCTCGATGCGGTCCGGGTCGTTGCGCCGGTTCTTCTTGGTGATGTAGTTGCGGTGCTTGCACACCTCGCACGCGAGCGTGATCTTCGGTCGCACGTCAGTGGCAGCCACAGCAGTACCTCTCTAGATAAAACGGGTGTCCCGGCCCAGCCCACCGAGCCTGGGGGTCCGGGGGCTCGCCCCCGGGTGGGGTCTGGGGGCCGCGCCCCCAGTGTAATGCGGAGCAGAGACGGCTCGCGCTCTCCGCGAGCACACCTCGCCCATCTGCGTAGCGGTGGCCGGACTTGAACCGGCGACACAACGATTATGAGCCGTTTGCTCTACCACCTGAGCTACACCGCCACATGAGACAAGCCGCGATGCCGATGCATCACGGCTAAGTCCCACAGAGCCCCAATACGGAATCGAACCGTAGACCTTCTCCTTACCATGGAGACGCTCTACCGACTGAGCTATTGGGGCGAGCAAGGAAGACTCTACACACCCTTGCCACCGGTTAAAAACCGGGGGTCCCCTCTACGACAGCAGGGTGAGCACCGTCTCGTCCAGCACACCCGAGGTCTTGGTGGTCCGCGCCTGCAACCAGGCCTCCAGCCGGCTCTCGGACAGCGGCCGCGAGATCAGGTAGCCCTGGATGACGTCGCAGCCCATGGCCGACAGCTGGTCGCGGGCGATGTCCTCCTCGACGCCCTCGGCGACCACGGACAGCCCCAGCGAGTGC
The DNA here is from genome assembly GCF_040675465.1 of Actinocrispum sp. NPDC049592. NCBI lineage: Bacteria > Bacillati > Actinomycetota > Actinomycetes > Pseudonocardiales > Pseudonocardiaceae > Actinocrispum > Actinocrispum sp. NPDC049592. Next base: position 215,987 of record NZ_JBFAPA010000017.1, read on the forward strand.
CCCAGCTCGACGATGGAGCGCACCACGGCGAGGTCCGACAGGTCCGTGCCCATGCCGAAGACGAAGCTCTTGTCGATCTTCACCTCGTCCACCGGCAGCTGGCGCAGGTACGCCAGCGACGAGTACCCGGTGCCGAAGTCGTCGACCGCGAGGATCACGCCGAGCGCGTGCAGCCGCCGCAGCACCGGCAGGGCCTTCTGCGGGTCGGCCATCACGCCGGACTCGGTCAGCTCCAGGGTCAGCAGCTCGGCGGGTACGCCGTAGCGCTTGAGCAGCTCCGAGACCTGCTCGGGGAAGTCCTGTTCGGCGAGGCTGCGCACGGAGATGTTCACCGCCGCGGAGATCCGCAGCCCGCGGTCCAGCCACTTGCGCACCCGGGTCAGCGCCTGCTCCAGGACGAACCCGGTCAGCGCGCCGACCAGGCCGGCGGCCTCGATGGCGGGCACGAACTCGTCCGGGTCGAGGTTGCCGTACTCCGGGTGGGTCCAGCGGACCAGCGCCTCGACGCCGACCAGGTTGCGGCTGGGCAGCGCGACCTTGGGCTGGTAGTGCACCTTGACCTGGCCGGTCTCCACCGCGTGCCGGAACTGGGTGACCAGCTGGAACCGGCGCAGGAAGATCTGGCCCATGCTCGGCATGTACGCGCGGACCGGCTCGCCACCGGCCTTCGCGGCCCGCACGGCGACGTCGGCGTGCTGCAGCAGCATGTCCACGTCGACGACGGTCGACTCCTCTTCCAGCGCCGCCGAGACGTAGCCGAGGACGGCTCCGGCGTCGAGGGTCAGCCGGTCGACGAGGTACGGAGTGGTCAAAGTCTCACGCAGGCGCTCGGCGAGGGCGTGCATCTCGTCGAGCGGGCGGCTCGGGATCAACGCCGCGAACGCCATGCCCTCCAGGCGGGCGATCATGCTGCCGGCGCCGAGGGTGTCGCGGATCCGGCGGGCGGCCGCGGCCACCATCCGGTCGCCCCACGCGTAGCCGAGCGCATCGCTGACGGTGGACAGCAGTTCCAGGTCGATCCGGACGACAACGGCGTGCGCGTCGGTCCGCAGCGCCTCGGTGGCGGCTTGGCGGAAGCCCGGCCGGTTCAGCATGCCCGTGAGCGGGTCGTGGTAAGCGTCGTGACGGAGCCGCGACAGCAGACGGCGGTTGTCCAACGCGGTCGCCAGGTGACTCGCCATGGTGCCGATCAGGCGCATGTCGGCCGTGCCGAACCCGCGCCAGCGGCTCTGCCGGTCGTGCGCCTCGACAACACCCAGCAGGTGAGACGCGCTGCGCAACGGCACGACGAGCGCCTCGGTGGCGTCCCGGCGGATCAGCGACTGGCGGATCTCGGGCATCGCGTCGATCCGGCGGAAGTGCCGGACGTGCGCGCCGGGCAGCCGCAGCAGCGGGTCGCCCTTCGCGCCGGTGACGTCGACGACCTGGGCTTCTTCGGGCAGTTCGGTCCCGGCGACGACCGTGCGCATCGGGCCTTGCGGGTCGAACCGGATGTGCAGGACGACGCGGGCGGCGCCGAGCTGGTCCTTGATCCGTTCGGCGATCGCGAGCCACTCGTCGCTGGCCACCCCGGCGGACAGATCCTCCAGACCGGTCGCGGGCTTGGCCGCGGCTTGCTGGCCGGACCGCGCGACGATCAGGCTGACCTGGGACAACGCCTCCAGGTCGCGCTGGTCGCGCAGCAGCCCGGAGTAGGCCACATAAAGAGCGCCGAACCCGGACAGCGCCAGCACCACGAGCGGCCAGCCGGCCACCGAGTGCACGCTGACCTCGTAGCCGACGACACCGACGGCGGCGTTGACCATGCCCAGCACCAGGGTCCGGCCGACCAGGAGGATGCCCGCGGACAGCCGCATGCGGCGGCCGAGGACGTGCACGGTGACCAGGCCGAGCAGGGTGCTCGACACCGGCGCGGCGAAGGCGCCCACGAAGACACCGGCCCAGGGCGGGCCGACGCCGTCGAGTCCGAGGTTGAACGCGTGCAGCACGGCGAACGCGGTACTGATCTCAATGATCAGGACGCCCGCGTTGTAGAGGACGCGGTCGTGCACGCCACGGATGACGAGCGTGCTCACACCCGCGACGACGTGCGCCAACAGCACGAGTTCGAAGGGTGCGACGAACAGGCCGATGGCCAGCGGGATCTCAGTGAATGAGATCGACCAGCTGACGCCGCTGCGGACGTCGACGTTGATGGACAGCTGCTCGGCCACCAGGAACCCGAGGACTAGCAGAATCCCGGTCCAGAGCAGGTCAGTATGGGTCGTCGCGGGCAGCCACCACGACACCAGGAACGCGGCGAGCAGGCCGAACACGACCACGCTGACCGAATAGAGCCGGAACCGCCGGACAAGCGGCGTTTCGTCTACCGGCTCAACGGCCGCCGGTCGATCCGCCATGCCGCCTCCTCGTCCGACCGGGGTACGGGCATCTCGGGTACGTCGCGGTATCACCACAGCGTCACCACTGCATCAACGGGCACGTCACTGTACCCCGATCAGGCGAAATAACCATCAGGTTCGCTTTCACAGAGTCCCCGAAGGGTGGGCAGACCGGTGACGACCAGGACCGTTCGGGGGCAACCCGGAAGGTAGCGTTGATCACTTTCCAACCCTTCGGACACCAGGCAAGGTTTGTTCGCAAGATCAGGGAGAAGGCGACGAATCCACGGCCGACAACGGCCGTGACGGCAACTTTATCCGGGTGACACCCACATCGAGACCAACTTGTAACCCCAGCCACACTCAAGTACGCCCGACCGGGGGAACGCTCTGCCCGATGGTCGGAGCAACCCGGGCACGTCACTCGATCGGCGGTAACCCGACCGGACGAATCCCATCCAGTGGGAAATTCAGCCGATGATCACCCGCGGGTCGACAAGTCCACAACCATCGCCGGACCACCGCGGGAATTCACGAAAAAAGGCCTGCGAACCGGCGAACCGCCAGCTCACAGGCCCCTTCGAAAGTCAGGCGAGGTCGTCGGCCCCCGCCGCACGCGCCACGCTCATAACGTATTCGCCGTACCCGGACTTGGCGAGCCGCGCACCGAGCGCGAAACACTCGTCCGCCGAGATGTACCCCATCACCAGCGCGATCTCCTCCAGACAGGCGATCCGCACCCCCTGCCGGTGCTCCAGCACCTGCACGAACTGCCCGGCCTCCAGCAGCGAGTCATGCGTGCCGGTGTCCAGCCAGGCGAAACCGCGGCCCAGGTCGATCAGCGTGGCCCGCCCCTGCTTGAGGTAGGCCAGGTTCACATCGGTGATCTCCAGCTCGCCCCGCGGCGACGGCGTCAGGCCCTTGGCGATCTCGACGACCTGGTTGTCGTAGAAGTACAGCCCGGTGATCGCCTTGTTCGACTTCGGCATCGCGGGCTTCTCCTCGATGGAGACCAGATGCCCGGACGCGTCCACCTCACCGACGCCGTAACGCTGCGCGTCCTTGACCGGGTACCCGAACAGCACCGCCCCGTCCAGCTCAGCGGCCTGCTTCTTCAGGATCCCGGAGAACCCCTGCCCGTAGAAGATGTTGTCGCCCAGCACCAGCGCGACCGAGTCGTCACCGACGAACTGCTCACCGATGATGAACGCCTCGGCCAGACCGTTCGGCGCGGGCTGCTCGGCATAGCTGAACCGCAACCCGAACTGGCTGCCGTCACCCAGCAACCGCCGGAAGTTCGGCAGATCCGCCGGCGTCGAGATGATCAGGATGTCCCGGATCCCGGCCAGCATCAGCACGGACACCGGGTAGTAGATCATCGGCTTGTCGTACACCGGCAGCAGCTGCTTGGAGACCGCCTGCGTGATCGGATGTAACCGGGTGCCGCTGCCCCCGGCCAGCACGATGCCCTTCACCGGTAGTTGGTGAACTGGAGGGCGATCCCGAAGTCCCGGTCCTTCAGCAACGCGATGACCTCCTGCAAGTGGTCCTTCTTCTTCCCGGACACCCGCAACTGGTCACCCTGGATCTGCGCCTGCACACCCTTCGGCCCGTTGTCCCGGATCGCCTTCGCGATCTCCTTGGCCTTGTCCGCCGCGATCCCCTGCACGATCGTCCCGGACGCCTTGTAGATCTTCCCCGACGGCTTCGGGTCCTCCGCCTCGAACGCCTTCAGCGAGATCCCCCGCTTGATCAACTTCTCCCGGAACACATCGATCGCCGCCAGGCAGCGCTCCTCCGTCTCCGCCTGGATCGACAGCGCCTCCTCACCCGTCCAGGCGATCTCCGCCCCCGTCCCCCGGAAGTCGAAGCGCGTCGACAGCTCCTTACCGGCCTGGTTGATCGCGTTCGTCACCTCCTGCCGGTCGACCTTGCTCACCACGTCGAACGACGGGTCCGCCACGATCCACACACCTCCGAGAACCGACCGCTGATGCGCCCAGGATGCTACCGCCGAGCCCCACAAGGGATACCCGATGGCACGGCCCCGAACGCGTTAGGTACAGTTCCCCAAGCAAGGCGGGCTGCCCGAGTGGCCAAAGGGAGCTGACTGTAAATCAGCCGCGCAAGCTTCGGAGGTTCGAATCCTTCGCCCGCCACGCGCTCTGGGCGACCCTGCTCGGTTACTTCGTAACCTCGCCGGGTCGCCCGTCATTATGTTGGGGGGCCGAGCCCCCCAAGCCCCCCACGTGCCGCTTCGCGGCCTTGCTTTTCGCTAGGGGTTCAGCGCGGCTTCGCTGCGGGATAGCTGCGCTGGCGCTTCGCTTTTGGGCTGCGCCCCTTGACGATGGGCTTCGCGGCGGGGTGTCGCGGGCCCTTCGGTGCAGTCCCTTAAAGCCTGGCCCGCGCGGGAGACGCAATCCGAGAATCAGCCGCGACGAGCCATCTCTTCCAACCGCCGAATTCGGTCTGGAATGGGCGGGTGGGTATCGAACAACCGCGCCAAGGACTCGCCAGACCGGAAAGGGTTGGCGATCATCAGGTGCGACTGGGAGACCACCGCGGGTTCGGGAGCGAGAGGGGCGGCGCTTGTGCCGTACTCCAGTTTGCGGAGGGCCGAGGCCAGGGCGAGGGGGTCGCCAGTCAGCTCCGCGCCGGAAGCGTCCGCCTGATACTCGCGGGAACGGCTCACGGCCATGCGAACCAGGCCTGCGGCGACCGGGCCGACGATCGACAGGAAGAGGATCGAGAGGGGGTTCGGGCGGTCGTCGTCGTCTCCGAAGCCGAAGAACATCGCGAAGGTCGCCAGGATGCTGATCACGCTGGCCAGGGCTCCCGCGACCGAGGAGATGAGGATGTCGCGGTTGTAGACGTGTGCCAGTTCGTGGCCCAGGACGGCTCGCAGTTCGCGCTCGGTCAGCAACTCCAGGATGCCCGTGGTGCAGCACACAGCCGCGTTTCTCGGGTTGCGTCCGGTGGCGAAGGCGTTGGGGGCCTGGGTCGGGGAGATGTAGAGGCGGGGCATGGGCTGGCGGGCCGCGTTGGACAGTTCGCGGACGATCTTGTACATCGTCGGCTGTTCCCATTGGGACACCGGGCGGGCCCTCATCGCGCGCAGGGCGATCTTGTCCGAGTTGAGGTACGCGTAGAGGTTCATGCCGACCGCCACCAGGACCGCGATCACCAGGCCGGTGGTGTTGAACAGCGACCCGATCAGCAGGATGACCGCGCTCATGCCACCCAGCAGGAGCGCTGTCTTCAACCCGTTGTAGTGCTTGTGCACGGCCGGTCCCTCCCTTCCGAAGTCCCTGACGGACAACGCTCCCGCGTGGTGGGAAGTTCCTGTTAGGACGCCGGTTTCATGACCCAGCGTGACCCAGTCGCCAGTAGGTCGCCGGGCGCACCCGCGCCCGCTCGATCCCGCACGAGACGAGGTGGTCCCGCACCGCCTGCATCGCCGAACGCTCCCCGGCCGCCCACACCGCGGGCTGCCCCTCGCCGAAGGACGCGGCCGACAACGCCTTGATCAACGGCTCGGCCGAACCCGCGGGCACGCCGTTGCGGTGCACCCAGGTCACCCCGGGCAGGTCCTGCTCCTCAGCAGCGTCCTCGACCTCGATGAACGCCTTCACAACGGCGCCGGGCAACGCGCGGATGATGGCGTCAATAGCAGGCAACGCGGTCTCGTCGCCGATCAACAGGTGCCACGGCGCCGACGGGTCCGGGGTGTACGCGGGCGACGGGCCGACGAAGATCACCTCGTCGCCCGGGACCGCCCGGGACGCCCAGGCGGAGGCCGGACCGTGGTCACCGTGCAGGACGAAGTCGAAGTCGATCTCGTTGGCCGACGGGTCATGTCGCCTGATCGTGTAGCTGCGCATGTACGGCCGGTTGCGGGACATCGCCGTGCGTGCCGACTCCAGGGTCAGCGGGTCGGGCAGGCCCTCGGTGGTCTCGTACAGGTACAGCAACACGTTCTCGTCGGTGCCCGCGCCGGCGAAGTCCGCCAGCTCGGGCCCGCCGACCGTGATCCGCGCCATCCGGGGCGTCACCCGTTCGGTGCGCAGCACCCGGGTGCGCCACAGTTTCGTGGCCTGCCGCCGGGCGCGGCGCCGTTCAGTGCTCATCCATACCAATGTATGGCAGCGCCTCAGCCGCGGATCTCCATGGTGCAGCACTTCGGGCCGCCGCCCGCCTTGCGCAGCTCGGAGATGTCCACGAACACCGGCTCGTAGCCGCGACCGGCCAGTTCGGCGCCCAGCCGGGTGGCCTCCAGCGGCAGGATCACGTTGCGGCCGTCGGACACCCCGTTGAGCCCGAAGCACTCCGCGTCCTCGGCGGTCGCGATGACCGCGTCCGGGAACAGCCGCTGCAGCACGCGCAACGAACCGCCGGAGAACGCGCCCGGGTAGTACGCGATGTTGGGCTCGTCCTCGCTCAGCACGAACAGCGCCGTGTCCAGGTGGTAGTAGCGCGGGTCGATCAGCTGCAGCGACACCACCGGCACGCCCAGGATCTCCTGCGCCTCGGCGTGCGCGCCCGGGTCGGTGCGGAACCCGGTGCCCGCCAGCAGGAACCGGCCGGCCCAGGCGAAGTCGCCCTCGGCCTCGTTGATCCGGGTGGGCATGACGACGTCGTGGTAGCCGTTCTCCAGGAACCAGCGGCGGTAGAAGTCGGCCTCGGCGGCCCGCTCCGGCGCGCGGAACTGGGCGCCGAGCACGCGGCCGTCGATCACGGTCCCGGAGTTCGCCGCGAACACCATGTCCGGCAGCCCCGGCTGCGGCTCGATGGTGTCCACCTTGTGGCCCAGGTCCACATAGGTGTCGTGCAACGCGGTCCACTGCCGCATGGCCAGATCGCGGCTCACCGGCCGGCTCGGGTCCATCCACGGGTTGATCGAGTACTCCACGGCGAAGTACTGCGGCGGACACATCAGATAACGCCTGGTCGTCGGCATGCGCGGCGCGACGACGGGCTGGACCACCGGGGCTGACGTCATGGATCGAAATGTAAATGCCGCGTCGAGTACTGATCAAGCTCGTAGTATTGCGGTTGGACATGCAGAATGTTGCGTGTGGATGCCATAGATCAGCGAATCGTTTCGCAGCTCGTCGCGGACGCCCGGGCGAGCTACGCCGAGATCGGCAAAGTCGTCGGGCTGTCCGCCCCCGCGGTCAAGCGCCGGGTCGACCGGCTGCTGGACCGGGGGATCCTGCGCGGGTTCACCGCTGTGGTGGACCCGGAGGCACTCGGCTGGGGGACGGAGGCGTTCGTCGAGGTGCGCTACCGGGGCAACGTGTCACCCGGTCAGATCCGCTCCAGCCTGGAACCACTACCCGAAGTGGTCGCCGCTTATACCGTCTCGGGGGCGGCCGACGCGATCGTCCATCTGCGGGCGGCCGACATCCATCACCTGGAGGACGCGCTGGAGCGGCTGCGGGGCGTGGACATGATCGACCGGACCGTGTCCACCGTGGTGCTGTCCACCCTGCTGGAGCGCCCACCTGCGCCGGAACCCCAGAAGTAGGTGTTACCGGAGGTAACATATAATTGTGATATGTGACGTAAGCCGCTTCACGGGTATTCACCAGACAGCGGTGCCTACCGTGGACGGCAGGTAAGGCAGACCTTCTCTTCAGCTGGGCACAAGGATGTCTTGAGCGACGAGGACTACGCTGGAAAGAGGGGAAGGCAACTTGAGTCCGGGTTGCAGCAGAGAGGGATCATGAGCACAGGCGTCGAGGGCGAAACCAACGGCCACGCGCTGCGGACAGCCAGGCAGACCGAGATCACCAAGCTGGACCGGGTCGTCATCCGGTTCGCCGGTGACTCGGGTGACGGCATGCAGCTGACGGGTGACCGGTTCACATCAGAGGCCGCGGCTTTCGGCAACGACCTCGCCACACTCCCCAACTTCCCGGCGGAGATCCGGGCACCACAGGGCACCCTGCCCGGCGTGTCCAGCTTCCAGCTGCACTTCGCCGACTACGACATCCTCACCCCGGGAGACCGCCCCGACGTGCTCGTGGCGATGAACCCGGCCGCGCTCAAGGCGAACATCGGCGACCTCCCACCAGGTGGGACGCTGATCGTCAACACCGACGAGTTCAACAAGCGCAACCTCACCAAGGTCGGCTACGACACCGACCCGCTGGAGGACGAGTCGCTGGCCTCATACCAGCTGCACAAGGTCGCGATGGCCACCATCACGCGGGCCGCGCTGGACGGGACCGGGCTGTCCAAGAAGGACGCCGAGCGCGCGAAGAACATGTTCGCGCTGGGCCTGCTGTCCTGGATGTACCACCGGCCCACCGAGGGCACCGAACGGTTCCTGCGCGAGAAGTTCGCCAAGAAGCCGGACATCGCCGAGGCCAACGTGCTGGCCTTCCGGGCAGGCTGGAACTACGGCGAGACGACCGAGTCGTTCGCGGTGACCTACCAGGTGGACCCGGCCAAGCTGTCGCAGGGCACCTACCGCCAGATCACCGGGAACACCGCGCTGGCCTACGGGATCGTCGCCGCGGGGCAGCAGTCGAAGCTGCCGATCGTGCTCGGCACGTACCCGATCACGCCGGCCTCGGACATCCTGCACGAGCTGTCCAAGCACAAGAACTTCGGCATCACCACGATCCAGGCCGAGGACGAGATCGCCGGTGTCGGCGCCGCCCTCGGTGCCTCCTACGGTGGCGCGCTCGGCGTGACCTCGACCTCCGGTCCCGGTCTGGCGCTGAAGTCGGAGACCATCGGCCTCGCGGTGATGACCGAGCTGCCGCTGGTCGTGATCGACGTGCAGCGCGGTGGCCCGTCCACCGGCCTGCCGACCAAGACCGAGCAGGCCGACCTGCTGCAGGCGATGTACGGCCGCAACGGCGAGTCGCCGGTGCCGATCGTGGCGCCGCAGTCGCCCGCCGACTGCTTCGACATCGCCCTGGAGGCTGTGCGGATCGCGTTGACCTACCGCACCCCGGTGCTGTTGCTGTCCGACGGTTCGGTGGCCAACGGGTCCGAGCCGTGGCTGATCCCGGACGTGTCCACCCTGCCCGACCTGAGCGTCCAGTTCGCCTCCGCGCCGAACGCGACCGACGGGTCCGGTGAGTTCTGGCCGTACATGCGCGACCCGGAGACCCTGGCCCGCGAGTGGGCCATCCCGGGCACGCCCGGCCTGCAGCACCGCATCGGCGGCCTGGAGAAGCAGGACGGCAAGGGCTCGATCTCCTACGACCCGGCCAACCACGACCACATGGTCCGGCTGCGCCAGGCCAAGATCGACGGCATCAAGGTGCCCGACCTGGTGGTCGACGACCCGTCCGGCAAGGCCCGCGTGCTCGTGCTGGGCTGGGGCTCGACGTACGGCCCGATCGGCGCGGCCTGCCGCCGGGTGCGCAAGCTCGGCCACGCCATCGCCCAGGTCCACCTGCGGCACCTGAACCCGTTCCCGGCCAACCTGGGCGAGCTGCTGCGGGCGTATGACCGCGTGGTGATCCCGGAGATGAACCTCGGCCAGCTCGCCACCCTGCTGCGGGCAAAGTACCTCGTGGACGCGATCAGCTACACCAAGGTGGCCGGGTTGCCGTTCAAGGCCGAGGAACTGCAAGGGGTCTTGACTGACGTTGTGAAGGGGGTCCCGGCATGACCGCCATCGACCTCGGTCTGCCCGGGTTGGCCGGAGTGCCGACCACGGACGACAAGCAGACCGCCAAGGACTACAAGTCCGACCAGGAAGTCCGCTGGTGCCCCGGCTGCGGTGACTACATCGTGCTCAACGCCGTGCAGGCGTTCATGCCGACGCTGGGCCTCAAGCGCGAGAACATCGTGTTCATCTCGGGGATCGGCTGTTCGTCGCGGTTCCCGTACTACATGAACACCTACGGCATGCACTCCATCCACGGGCGTGCGCCGGCCATCGCGACCGGTCTGGCGACCGCGCGGGAGGACCTGTCGGTGTGGGTCGTGACCGGTGACGGCGACGCGCTGTCCATCGGCGGCAACCACCTGATCCACGCGCTGCGGCGGAACGTGAACCTCAAGATCCTGCTGTTCAACAACCGGATCTACGGTCTGACCAAGGGGCAGTACTCGCCGACCTCCGAGGTCGGCAAGATCACCAAGTCGACCCCGATGGGCTCGCTGGACCACCCGTTCAACCCGATCTCGCTGGCGCTGGGCGCGGAGGCCACGTTCGTCGGACGGGCGCTGGACTCCGACCGCAAGGGCCTGACCGAGGTCCTGACCGCGGCGGCGCAGCACCGGGGCAGCGCGGTGGTGGAGATCTACCAGAACTGCCCGATCTTCAACGACGGCGCGTTCGACGTGCTGAAGGACGCCGACGAGGCCGCGCGGCGGCTGATCCCGTTGCGGCAGGGCGAGCCGATCCGGTTCGGCCCGGACGGGGACTTCGGCGTGGTGCGGTCCGGGTTCGCCGGGCTCGAGGTGGCCAAGGTGTCCGAGGTCGGCGAGGAGAACCTCGTCGTGCACGACGCCACGCTGCAGGACCCGACGTACTCGTTCGCGCTGTCGCGGCTCGGCGGCGAGGACCAGTCCCACACCGTGACGGGCATCTTCCGCAACGTCTCGCGGCCGACCTACGACGACCTCGCGCGTCACCAGGTCGCCGACGCCAAGGCGTCCCGGCCCGCGGACCTGCAGGCTTTGTTGCGCGGCAAGGACACCTGGACCGTCGCCTAGGTTTCTCCACGAACCCCTGTGCGTCCTTTGTGGACGTACAGGGGTTTTTCCTTGTCAGCTCACGGATTTCAGCAGTTCGTTGAGCTGGTGGATCAGGCGGGCGTTGTCGGCGGGGAAGTAGGTTCCGCTGATGGTGTTCTCGGTGTTGTGGTTCTGCACGAGGTAGCGGCCCGCGTCGGTGTCGATCCAGCCGAGACCGGGGGCTTCGACGGTCTTGCCGTGGCGGTCTCGGCCGGTGACCGTGAAGTGGCCGGTGCCGCGGCGTTCCCGGCGGAGCATGTCCTGCGCCATCCGGATCTGCGCCATCGAGCTGCCGCGCGGGATCGCGGCCTGCCGGAACCCTTGCTCCTCAACGGGTTGCCGCGAGTTGGGCTGGGTGATCGTCACCGACTGGCCGGGTCCCGGCTGGGCCGCCGGCAGCAGCGCGACCACCGAGCGGGCCAGCGACTCCGGCCGGACGATCTCGAACTGCAGGATCTGGTCCTGTTGGCGCACAACCATTCCACGGCGGGCGGTGGCCGCGCCGCGAGCGAACACCTTGGTGCCGCCCTCGACGTCGCCCATCACCGCGATCGCCACCTGGTAGTCCGACAGCAGCCGGAGCGCGTCGACCACCTCCGGCGCCAGGTTCTCGTTGTCCGCCAGGCCGCGCCGGATCAGGTCGTTGCGGACGGCCTCGGCGATCCGCACGCGGTCCTCGACGAACTCGCCGAAACTCGGGATCTGGAACGGGTACACCCGGCAGTTGACCCGCAGCCCCTGCGACAGGATGTCGACCGCCGCGAAGGACAGCCCGAACGTGGTGGGCATCAGCCGCCAATCACCGGGGGCGCGGTCATCTCGTCGGTGCCGAACGTGCTGTCCGGGTCCGGCTCGACCAGGTACGAGGCACGCTGGTGTTCCTCGTCCTCGCCGCCCTCACCCTTGTGCGCACCGCCCATCCCGCCCATTCCACCGGCGCCACCGCGACCACCACCGAGGCCACCCATCCCACCCCGGCCCATCGCCGCCTGCTCCGCGGCCAACGCACCGACACCCGCACGGCCACCCGCGCCCGCGCCGGTCCCGCTGCCCGACCCGAACCCGCTTCGGCCGTTGCCTCCGCCGGTTCCGCCTGTGCCGTAACGGGATCCGCTCCGGGTGGCGTCGTCACCGCCGCCGCCGATGCCCGGGCCGCCCATCGGGCCGAACGGGACCGCGTTGGGGTTGTCCGTGGTGGGCTGGTTGAACCCGCCACCGCCCCCACCACCGCCGCCTCCACCACCGCCACCGCGGCCGGGGTTGAAGCTCTGGTTGTCGGTGCCGTTGTCGTTGCCGTTCTCGTTCCCGCCGATACCCGGGCGGGTCTGGTTGGTGTCGTCCTGGTGGTGCTGGTTCTGGTTCTGGTTTTGATTCTGGTTCTGGTTGTGGTCCTGGTTCGGGTTCTGGATGTTGTTGTGGTCGAGGTTCTGGTTCTGGTTCTGGTTGTTGTGGTCGTCGATGGTGTTGTTGTCGACCGAGCTGTTGTGGTCGTTCTCACCGGTGCCGGTCTTTTCCTTGTGCTCCACCGGTTTGGGCTCGATGATCTTCTTCTCGATGCGCTTGCCGCCCATCTGCGGCGGCGTGTCGAACGCGGGCATCGTGCTGGCCCCGTTCAGACTCCGGTCATACGACGTGACCACATCAGCGGCCTCCTGGTGAGCGGCCTGACTGCGCTGGTACTGGATGTTGTACGTGGCGAACTTCTTCATGTAATCGAACGGATCCGTGGTATTGCGCAGATCCGCATTCGCCTTGTCCACATCGAAATCGACCGGCTCCGGCATCGCGTTCGAGGCCTGGCTCAACGCCTGCGAGTGCAGACTCTCCTGCTTACCCGCCAGCTGCGCACTCTGCCCCGCCTTCCCGATGTAGTTCGCGATATCCGCCATGAACTGCCTGGCCGCATCCCCAGCCTCCCCCCGCCAGTTCGCCTCACTAGCCCCAATAGCCCCCACAAAATCCCCCTGAAACCCCACCATCTCGTTGCCCATTTTGATCCAGGAGTCGCTCATGTGCCCGCTCATCCCGGCGTCGGCGTTGTCCTTGACCATCCCCTGCAACTGCCGGTGCTCGTAGGACAGGTACACAGGGCTCTGGAAGTTGGGATTCGTCCGGACCGACACATCCTGGGCGAGCGTCGCGGCGTCCTGACTGGTCTCGTCGCGCACCTGGCTGTTGATGTCACCGTCCTTGAACAACATCCGGTGCAAGTAATCCCAGAAGCCACCGTCGTGTTCACGGTCGTACTGCTGGTTCGCCCGCGTGCGCACCTGGCCGGACGTGTCCGTGGTGCCTCGCATATCCACGTTGTACTCGTCGGCCGTGCGGTTCTGCTGTCCCGGGGTGACCATCGTGTTCATGGTCGAAGACTGCCCAGGCCGGTAAACGGCGTTCTGTTGTTCTCCCGCTCCCATGACGCCCCTCCCTAACTGGACGGCAGCTTCTGCTCGACAGCCTGTGCGGCTGGCAGCGCCAGTTCACAGGACTTCTGCTCGTTGCCGTCGCGTGAGGCGACGACATCCACTCGAGATGATTCGGTGATCTTGATGGCGAAGGCACAGCCGCCGGCACCGGTGTATCCGCGGACGGCCTCGTGCTTGCCGACGGGCATCTGGGTCAGTTGCGTCCGGTCCTGAACGTCGCCGATTCCGTGCTCGTCGTAGATGGCGACCTTGAGCGAGGCGATGAAACCCGAGTAGTGGAAGTCACACGAACGCGAATCCCCGACCGCCAATCCTTCCTTCTGATCCTTCAGCCCCAGCGCGGAAATATCGGACGCGCCGAGCAAAGTGCACGGAGCCGCACCAGCCAGCGGACCTTTCGGAGGTTTGGATGAGGATGGCGTCGAACTGGATTTGGCGCTGGTCGGAAAAGGATCGCCGCTGGGACCGCCCTGACCGGCAGTCGACCCGGCACTTGGCACGCCGGGAGTCTGACTGCTGCACCCAACCAGCGTGGCGACACACGCGACCCCCAGCGTTGCCGCCATAGCAAAGCGCTTCACCCGAACTCCTGATCCCCTCAATCCAGTCGGCCCGACCATCGTCAGACCTCGATGATGTTCGCCTTCGACTTGTTCGCTTCCTCGGTTGCGCGATAATTCTCCATGGCCTTGCCGATCCCCTCTTCCGCCTTCGCCAAGGAGTCGCTCAATGCCCTCAGTTGGGTGACGAAACCCTGACCATCCGTCACCACCTGGTGGATGAACGGCGTCATTGCCTTGGCACCGTAGGTCTCGCCTAGCTTCCGTGTCTGCGACAACTGGTCGAGGTCGTTCCCCTGGTCGGCGACCCACTGCCGGAACTGTCGGATCACCTGGATGAGGTTGTTGCCGCCTTCTTCGCTGATTTCGATGGCGCCGGAGGCGGCCGTGTTCGCGAAGGCGTTGACGCTGTCGAAGATCGACTGTGCGGCGATTACCGGGCCACCGCCCCCACCGTCTGCTATCTGCATCGCATGGTCCCCTTGCCGAGCTGCACACAGTCTCCCTCACGGTAGCAACGCCGTGGTGGGTGTGTCCTGGCTATGACGGAGGGACCACCCGGTTTGGTTCCCGGGGTGAGGTCAGGGGGTGGGGGTGGGGTAGAGGAGGGTGCGGTTGCGGCCGGCGGTCTTGGCGGCGAGGAGGGCGCGATCGGCGGCGCTGACGACCTCCTCGAGGGTGGTGCCGTGCTGGGGGTGGGCGGCGACGCCGACGGAGACGGTGACGGTGTCGACGCCGGCGATGGGGATGGTGGCGATGCGGCGGCGGATACGTTCCGCGATCGCGAGGGCATCCTCCTGGAGGGTGTGGGGCAGCAGGACGACGAATTCCTCGCCGCCGAAACGGCCGACGAGGTCGGTGGCGCGCACTTCGGATTTCAGCACATCGGCCACGCCCCGTAGGTGTTTGTCACCCACCAGGTGGCCGTGGCGGTCGTTGATCAATTTGAAGTTGTCCAGATCCAACATCAACAACGCGGTGGAATGCGAGGACCGGCCCAGTTCCGCGGCGGCGTCCTGGGACCACGAGGCCGAGTTCAGCAACCCCGTTTTGGGATCGGCGCGGGCCTGCTCACGCAACTGGCGCACCAGCACCCCGCGATGCAGCACCAAGGTGATCCCGATGATCAGCAACAACGCGACCGGCCAGTCCACCAACGCCCACGCGAGCAGGATTCCCAGCGCGATGGTGGCCGCTTCCAGCGAGTAGTCCGCCGGCGCGCCCAGCGCGTCCCGCACGCGTTTGTGCGGCGTTCCCAGATAAACGGCCACGGTGATGAGGATTGTGTTCACCGCGAGGAACACCAGGCCGGCGCTCACCACCACGCCGAACGAGGCGATATTCCGCGGCATGTGCGCGAAGTTCTGGTCACTCACCAGCGCGAGGTATGCACTGCTCGCATATCCGGCGACCATCGTCGCGGCCGTCGAGAATGTCCGGCGATACAGCGCGTTCGGGCGGATACGCACCCACCGGAAGAAGTACGAGACGATAATCACCACTGCTGACAGGGCGGGGTGCAGCAGCAGGATCGCGGCGAACATCCAGACGGAATTGAGATCGATGAACGGCGTTCCCTTATAGCGCTCCCGCATCTTCTCAATAGGCCTTGACAGCTCTGTGTAAAGTGCGGCGCAACTGGTAAGAAGGATCAGCGGAACGATGTTGTCGCGATCGATTGCAATAAGTGACAATGACCCGGCGACGCCGAGAACAGCCACCGCGTCGACCGCGAGGACATAACCGATGAGGCTCCTTCTGGGCATCCGCCAGACAGCCCAACGCCGAATCGGCATACGGGCGAACTGGCTTCTGGACATGGTCATCCGCAGTCCGTCCGCCGCCATGGCAGCAACGTAACGGAACGTAGAGTGTGAGTCACTCCGACATTTGGGGACAGCGCGTTCCGCTGCCCGGAACCCTGCGTGAGAAACGAAGGGAGGTGCTCGGCAATGCGTGGACAGAACTGGCGCGGTCAGAACTGGTGACTACGCACCGTCACCGACACAGGGGGCTGTGGCTGCCGGGCCCGTTCCGGCAGCGACTCCCACCACCTGAAGCCCCTTAGGACAGCACCCGGAACCCAACGCGCTCGGCGTCGCTGGGTGTGCGGAACCACACTTCGGCCACGATCCGGTCGAACTGCGGGTTGTCCTGCGTGCAGTACCGCAACGCGGTCACGCTGGCCTTCACGTTGAACTCAGGCGCGGGCGACCCGCCACCGGGCAGCGGCATGGCCGACCCCGGACCGAACGGGCCAGGCGGCACGAACTCGCCGTCCTCGCTGTCCTCGGCCGCACCGCGTTCGGACACCGGCACGACCGACTCGAACAACCCCCGGCTCATCTCCGACTCGGGCGTGACCTGGGCCGGCAACGGCTGCGGGGGCGTGGAGAACCCGCCCTCCAGCTCCGGCGACTCATCGATCGCCGCACCGGCGGGCTCGTCGTCATCGTCGTGGTCGTCGTAGCCGTGCCGCGCGGGCGGCGGCATGGCCTGGGTCAGTTCGGCGGCCGACTGCGGCGGCGCGGCGGCCGGCGGCTGCGACTCGTCCAGCGACCGGATCACATCCGCCGGGATCGGCGTGGTGTGCTCGGTGAAGATGGTGCCGCTCTCGTCGACGTTCTCGTCGTCCTCGACGTCGGTGATGGCGTGCGGGTCCTCGTCCTCCTTGGCGAACCAGTCCTGCCCGCTCGGCTCGACCTGCGGCGGCCGGGGGATCTCCGGCGGCACGAAGACCGTGGTGCTCTCGGTGAACCGCTGGAACGGGTTGTCCGACAGCTCCGTGTCGTGGTCGCCCCCGGACAACGGCGGCTCCGGCGGTGCGGTCGGGCCGGACTCCAGCCGGCTCTGGATCGGCTCCGGCGCCGGCATGGCGGCCGCGACCGGCGGTACAGGCCGGACCGGCAGCGGGTCACCGGTGCCACCCGGGCGGACCGGCAGCGGGTCCGCCGAACCCTGGCGGACCGGAAGCGGGTCCGCAACAGCCTGGCGGACGGGCAGCGGCTCCCCGGAGCCCTGCCGGACCGGGAGGGAATCCCCACGTCCCGGGAGGGAGTCCCCGGCGCCTGGACGCGTGGTCGTGTGCGAGTCGGCGGAGGGCTGGGAGGCGAGCGGGGCCGGCGGGGACGAGACGGACGGCAGCGGCGGCACGGACCGCTTCTGGGTCTCGAACAGGTCGTCCAGGAACTTGTCCGCGGCGTTCGGGCCGGGCCCCCCGGACGAGGACGACTGCGGTTGTGGCTGCAGCTGCGGCTGGTGCGGCGTGTGCACCGTCGGCTCGTGGCCCGCCTTGGGCAGCACCACCGTCTCGGGACGCGCGTTCGCCTCCTCCAGCTCGATCAGCCGCTTGCGGTTCGGCCGGACCAGCAGCAGCCAGGTGAAGAACACCCCGAGCAGGAATGACCCCAGGCTCCATAGCCAGACCTGTCCGAAGATCTGCATCACTCGCTCCCTCGTGGATCCCTACCCGGCGCCCAGCCTAAACGGCCTGCCGTGAGGAGGACCTATCGGCTGCGCTCGATCACGTACCGGGTCAGCAGCTCCAACGCGTCCCGGGCGGCACAGTCGGGCAAGGGCGACAAAGCGGCGTGCGCCCGTTCCGCGTACTGCTCCAGGGTCTCGCGGGACCGGTCCATCCCCTTGGACGACCGCAGCAGCGCCAGCGCCTCCTCGACCTCGGCGTCGTCGGTGATCGGCCCGTCGAGCAGGGTGGCCAGCCGGTCCGCCTCCGGGCCGCCGAGCTGCAGCGCGAACAGCATCGGCAGGGTCTTGACGCCCTCACGCAGGTCGGTGCCGGGGATCTTGCCCGACTCGTCGGCCGGTGAGGCGATGTCGATGATGTCGTCGGAGATCTGGAACGCCGCTCCGATGATCTTGCCGTACAGGTACAGCGCCTCGGTCTGCTCCGGCGTGGCGTTGGAGAACATCCCGCCGTACCGGCCCGCGGTGGCGATCAGCGACCCGGTCTTCTGGCCGATGACCGACAGGTAGTGGTCCACCGGGTCCTCACCGGGCGCCGGGCCGACGGTCTCCCGCATCTGGCCGGTGACCAGTTCGCCGAACGTCTCGGCGATGATCCGGGCCGCGTCCGTGCCCAGGTCGGCCACCAGCCCCGAGGCGTGCGCGAACAGGAAGTCGCCGGTCAGGATGGCGATGGTGTTGTCCCACCGGGCGTTCACGCTGACCGCGCCGCGCCGCATGGTGGCCTCGTCCATGACGTCGTCGTGGTAGAGCGTGGCCAGGTGCACCAGCTCGACCGCGGCCGACGCGGTGACCACCTCGGGCAGCGCGCCGTCGGCGATGTGCGAGGCCAGCAGGGTGAAGATCGGGCGGAAACGCTTGCCACCCGCGTTCACCAGGTGCAACGCCGCCTCGTCGATGAACGAGACGTCGCTGTCGGCGACCCCACGCAGGATCTTCTCCACGTCCGCGAGCGCGATGCTCACCGACTTCACCAGCTCCGGGTCGGCGGCGCTCAGGCCGAGCGGCAGCCGTGGGCCAGGAACGGCAGGCGTTTGGTCAACGGTCACGTCGTCGTCGCTCCCCGAGGCAGTGTCCAACCAGCCACCTCAGCGTAATAGCCGAGGTGGCGCCCGCGCTGACTACCTCATCACGCTGTCACGCCCGTAACACCCTGACCAGTCCTGAAACGGACAGGACCCCCGCGCCGCACCGGCCGGGGGTCCTGTTTTCCGACTTCTAGAACGCGAAGGCTCCGGAGCCGGCCCAGTTGATGGCGAAGGCCGGAACCACCCCGAGCACGAGGGTCACCAGGACGCCGAGGGTGATGGCGACGGTGGTGAAGGTGCCGGGGACGGTGACCGAGGGGCCGTCCGGGGCGGGGTCGCTGAAGTACATCAGGACGATGACCCGGAGGTAGAAGAACGCGGCCACCGCGGAGGCAATCAGGGCGATCACGACCAGGGGGGCCATGCCGTCCTTGATGCCCGCGGAGAACACCACGAACTTGCCGACGAACCCGCTGGTCAGCGGGATGCCCGCCATGGCAAGGAGGAGGAACGTGAACACCGCGGCCAGGACTGGCGACCGTTTGGCGAGCCCGGCCCATTGGGAAAGGTGAGTCGCCTCACCGTTGCTGTCCCGCACCAGCGACACCGCGCCGAACGCCGCGAGGGTGGTGAACCCGTAGGTCAGCAGGTAGAACAGCGTGCCCGAGAGGCCTTCGGGGCGCAGGGCGATCGCACCGACGAGCAGGAACCCGGCGTGCGCGATGGAGGAGTACGCCAGCATCCGCTTGACGTCGGTCTGCGTGAGGCCGAGGACCGCGCCGATCACCATCGAGATGATCGCCACCGCCCACAGCACGCCCCGCCATTCCCAGCTGGTGGTCTGGAAACCCACCGTCAGCACCCGGAGGATGCCGCCGAAGGCCGCGACCTTGGTGCAGGCCGCCATGAAGGCCGTGATGGGGGTGGGGGCGCCCTGGTAGACGTCGGGGGTCCAGGCGTGGAACGGACCCACCGAGGCCTTGAACAGCAGGCCCACCACCAGCAGGCCGAGGCCCGCGAACAGGAGGGTGTCCGAGCGGTCGGTGCCCGCGGCGGCGTTGGCGATGTCGGCCAGCTTGACCGAGCCGGCGTAGCCGTACAGCAGCGCCAGGCCGTACAGGAAGAACGCCGAGGCGAACGCGCCCAGCAGGAAGTACTTGACCGCGGCTTCCTGCGAGATCAGCCGGCGACGGCGGGCCAGGCCGCACATGAGGTACAGCGGGAGGCTGAGTACCTCGAGCGCGATGAACATGGTCAGCAGGTCGTTGGCCGCGCAGAAGATCAGCATCCCGGACAACGCGAACAGCGTCAGCGGGAACACCTCGGTCTGCATGCCGCCGGTGGCCGCCTGCGCCCGGTCCTGCACCGTGCCCGGCCGGATGCCCGCCTGTGGCGTGAACGCGCCACCGCGCTCCACCGTGCGGTCGGCGATCAGCAGCACCGCGCCGAGGCCCAGGGTGAGCAGCGTCCCCCACAGGAACAGCGCGGGCCGGTCGACCGCGATCGTCCGGTACAGCGTGGTCAGGCCGCCTTCGGGCGAGTCGCCGACGTAGACGATCAGCGCGACGCCCGCGCCGATGATCGCCAGCAGCGACAGGGTCACCTGCGCGGCCCACCGGTTGTACTTCGGCAGGAACGCCTCGAACAGCACCCCGAGGCACGCCGCGCCCAGCAGGATCAGCACCGGCAGGATCGCCGGGTACTCGATCTGCGGAGCCGTAATCGGGCCGGGCGACGGCTGTTGCTGCGCCAGCATCAGAAGTCCGGACACGTCACTTGCCTCCCACCGGATCGGCCAGGCCGACCGAACTCAGCGTTGCGTCCACCGTCGGCTGAAGCACGTTCAGCACCGGGGCGGGATAGAAGCCCAGGAACAGGATCAGGGCCACCAGCGGGGCCAGCACCAGCCGCTCCCGGCCGTTGAGGTCCTTCACCGGCACCGTGGCGGGGTCCGGCGCGGCACCGGGGCCACCGGTCAGGCCGACCAGGGCGTTGCCGCGCACCGGGCCCTGGAACACCCGCTGGTAGGCCCAGAGCACGTACAGCGCGGCGAGGATCATGCCGATCGCGCCGAGGATCGCGTAGACCGGCTCGTTCGGGTACGACCCCACCAGCACCAGGAACTCGCTGACGAACGAGTTGGTGCCGGGCAGCGAGAGCGCCGACAGACCGGCGAACAGGAACAGCCCGGCGAGCAGCGGCGTCAGCTTGGACAGGCCGCCGTAGTCGGAGATCAGCCGGGACTCGCCGCGGCTGACCACCATGCCCACCACCAGGAACAGCATCCCGGTGGCCAGACCGTGGTTGACCATGTACAGCGCCGAGCCGGCGATCGACTGCGTCGAGAAGGCGAAGATGCCCAGGCCGATGAACCCGAAGTGGGCGATGGAGATGTACGCCATCAACCGCTTCATGTCGTTCTGGCCCGCGGCCAGCAGCGCGCCGTAGAGGATGCCCGCGACCGAGAGGACCAGCACCAGCGGTGCCAGGTCCTTGCTGGCCGCCGGGAACAGCGGCAGGCAGTAGCGCAGGAAGCCGAACGTGCCGATCTTGTCCAGCACACCGACCAGCAGCACACCGGTGCCGATCGGGGCCTCCGCGGTCGCGTCCGGCAGCCACGTGTGCAGCGGCACCAGCGGGGCCTTGATCGCGAACGCCACGAAGAAGCCGAGGAACAGCCAGATCTGCGTGCCCGTCGGGGCCTCGTGCATCACGCGGGCCAGCGTGGTCCAGTCCAGCGTGCCGACGCCGCCGTTGTAGTCCGCGCTCACCACGTACAGGCCGATCACCGAGGCCAGCATGACCAGCCCGCCGAGCAGCGAGTACAGGAAGAACTTCATCGCCGCGTACTGTCTGCGCGGCCCGCCGAACCGGCCGACCAGGAAGTACATCGGGACCAGCACGGCCTCGAAGAACACGTAGAACAGGAACACGTCGGTCGCGGCGAACACGCCGACCATCCCGGTCTGCATGATCAGCAGCAGCGAGTAGAAGCCCGCCGCGCCGCGGCCCTCGGGCAGCTTGTCCGCCCAGGAGCCGCCGATCACGATCGGGGTCAGCACGCCGATCAGCGCGATCATCGTCAGCGCGATGCCGTCGATGCCGAGCGAGAAGTGCACGCCGAACGACGGGATCCAGTTCACCGACAGCGCCAGCTGCAGGCGGGAACCCGTTGGCACGTAAGTGATCCACGCCGGGATGACCAGGATCAACTCGACCAGCGACACCGTCAGCGCGGTGACCTTCGCCATCCGGTCGTCCTTCAGGAACGCCACCACGATGCCGCCGAGCAGCGGCAACAGCAGCAGCGCGAGGAGAAGTCCGGACCCGCCACCGGAAGTGGCGGCCACAGGCGTGGTGTTCATCAGGAGAACCTCACCATCAGCAGGGCGGCCACGACGAGGATGCCGCTGGCCAGCATGCTCAGCGCGTAGGAACGCACGAACCCGGTCTGCAGCCTGCGCAGTCGCCCTGAGCTGCCACCGAAGGACGCGGCGATCCCGTTCACCAGGCCGTCGACGCCCTTGTTGTCGAAGAACACCAGCGCCCGGGCGAGCCATGTGCCCGGGCGGGCGATCAGCGCCTCGTTCAGCGCGTTGCCGTACAGGTCGCGGCGGGCGGCCTTGACGATCGGCGACACCCGGGCGGGCTTGACCACCGGGACCGCCTTGCGGCCGACGAACAGCCACGCCAGCAGCACACCGATGACCGCCAGCGCGATCGTGATGTACGGGATCAGGTTGTGCGGGATGACCGTGTGCTCGACCTCGACCCGCGCCCCGACCGAGGGGGCCAGCCAGTCGACGAACCTGTCGCCCGCGGAGAAGTACCAGCCGGCGCCGAACGAGCCGATCGCCAGGATGATCATCGGGACGGTCATCACCGAGCCGGACTCGTGCGGGTGGAAGTCCCGGCCGTCCTCGCTCTTGAGCTTCTTCCAGCGCTGCTCGCCGAAGAAGGTCATCAGCACCAGGCGGGTCATGTAGAACGCGGTCAGCCCGGCGCCCAGGATGGCCGCGCCGCCGAAGACCCAGCCGCGCCAGCCCTCCTGGCCGAACGCCGCCTCGATGATGGCGTCCTTGGTGAAGAAGCCGGAGAACGGCGGGATGCCGATCAGGGCGAGGTAGCCGATCAGGAAGGTGATGAAGGTGACCGGCATCAGCTTGGCGAGGCCGCCGAACTTGCGCATGTCGACTTCGTCGTTCATCGCGTGCATGACCGAACCGGCCCCGAGGAACAGCCCGGCCTTGAAGAAGCCGTGCGCGACCAGGTGCATGATGCCCAGCGCGTAGCCGACCGGGCCGAGCCCGACCGCCAGGACCATGTACCCGATCTGGGAGACCGTGGAGTACGCCAGGACTTTCTTGATGTCGTCGTAGGCGCAGCCGATGATGCACCCGATCAGCAGCGTGATCGCGCCGATGATGACCACCACCAGGCGGCCGTCGGCGGTCAGGTTGTAGAGCGGGTTCGAGCGGGCGATCAGGTACACGCCCGCGGTCACCATGGTCGCGGCGTGGATCAGGGCGGAGACCGGGGTCGGGCCCTCCATCGCGTCCGGCAACCAGGCCTGCAGCGGGAACTGGCCGGACTTACCGCAGGCACCCAGCAGCAGCAGGATCGTGATCGCGGTGACCGTGCCCGGCGACAGCTCGCCGACCCGGGCGAACACCTCCGCGTACTGGGTGGTGCCGAGGTTCTTGAACAGCAGGAAGATCGCGACCGCCAGGCCGACGTCGCCGACGCGGTTCATCAGGAACGCCTTCTTCGCGGCGGTGGCCGCGGACGGGCGGTTCTGGTACCAGCCGATCAGCAGGTAGGACGCCAGGCCCACGCCTTCCCAGCCGAGGTACAGCGTCACGAAGCTGTTGCCCAGCACCAGGATCAGCATGGCGGCGACGAACAGGTTGAGGTACCCGAAGAACCGGCGCCGCCCGTCGTCGTCGGCCATGTAGCCGACCGAGTAGATGTGGATCAGCGCGCCGACCCCCGTGATCAGCAGCACGAACGTCATGGACAGCGGGTCGATCCGCAGTCCGAAGTCGACGTTGAGCTGGTTCACGTGGATCCAGGAGAACAGGCTCGCCTCGCGCACCCGGTCGCCCTCGGCCAGCCCCGTGGTGTTGAAGAACAACGCGAGGCCGTAGGCGAAGGCGCCCACCACGGTCAGGATGCCGAGCAGGTGGCCCCACGCGTTCGTGCGCTTGCCGCCGACCAGCAGGACCAGTGCGCCGAATGCGGGCAGCGCGACCAGGATCCACGCGGAACCGGCCAGCCCGGTCGCGGCGTGTACCTCCGGGGCCTGCGCTGCGGAGGCTAGGAGCGTCGGAGTCACGCTGTCCCCTCTACTTCTGCGTCAACAAATCGGTTCCGGCCCAGCAGGGGCGGAACCGCGAGAACGATCATCACGGCGGCGGTGATCTCCATCAGGCCCACCGCGAGCGTGCTCGCCGCGGCGGCGCCGCGGCTGAGTCCCAGCCACATCGAGCCGATCATCGTCACCGGGCCAAGGGCGGCGACGGCGAGACCGATGCTCAGCAGCACCGCACCGCGGCGCTGCCACAACCGCACGGCTGTGTACAGCGCGGCGCCGAGGAGCAGAGCCGCGCCCACCATGAGGGCGAGGTACTGCACCTCGTACATCTCCGCCTCCGGGGCCTTGGCGAGCGACATCAGTACTTCAGCAGGTTGGCGTCGTCCACAGACGCCGTGCGGCGCGTGCGGAAGATGGACATGATGATCGCCAGGCCGACCACGACCTCGGCGGCCGCCACGACCATCACGAAGAACGCCATCACCTGGCCGTCCAGCGAGCCGTTGATCCGGGCGAACGTCACCAGGGTCAGGTTCACCGCGTTGAGCATCAGCTCCACGCACATGAACACGACGATGGCGTTGCGGCGCACCAGGACGCCAACCGCGCCGATGGTGAACAGCAACGCGGACAGCAGCAGGTAGTACGTCGGGGTCACTTCTCCCCCTCCTCAGCGGAACCCTTGAGCGCGCGCGCGTCCGGGCCGGGGACCGCGCCGGCGACCGACTCGACGTCGCCGGCCAGCCGGCGGGACGCGGTGGCCTCGATGATCTCGGACAGCGACTCGGGGGCGACCGAGCCGTCCGGCAGCAGGGCCGGGGTGGCGACCGAGTTGGCGGTGGCGAACACACCCGGTCCGGGCAGCGGCGAGATGCGCGAGTGCTCGCCCCGGAAGCGGGCGTCGGCGGTCTCGCGCTGGCTGCGGCGCTTGGACTTGTCCCGGTAGCCCAGCACCATCGCGCCGAGCGCGGCGGTGATCAGCAGCGCCGAGGTGAGCTCGAACGGGAACAGGAAGTCCTGGAAGATCAGCCGGCCGACGCCTTCGACGTTGCCGGCGCCGGTGGTGTTCGGCTGGTTGAGGCCGACCGGCCTGACCGACGTGAGCGCCTCGGCGACCCCGCCGACCAGCAGGCCGGCCAGGCCGATGCCCAGCAGCGCCGCCGTGACCCGTTGCCCGCGGAGGACTTCCACCACGGAGTCGGAGGAGTCCCGCCCGACGAGCATGATCACGAACAGGAACAGCATCATGATCGCGCCGGTGTAGACGATGATCTGCGCGAAGCCGAGGAACGGCGCCTGCTGGATCATGTACATGATGCCCAGGTTGAGCATCGTCACCACGAGGAACATCGCGGAGTGCACGGCGTTGCGGGCGAAGATCATGCCGATCGCCCCGCCCAGCGCGATCGGGCCGAGGATCCAGAACATGATCGCCTCGCCGGTGGACACCTTGGCCACCTCGGCGCCCTGAGCGAGCAGGAGCTGCCCGGTCATTTGGCTCCCTCCGCTGCCTTCTTGGCCAGCTCGGGACCGTTGACGTAGTAGTCCTGCTCGTTCTCGCCGAGCCGCATCGGGTGCGGCGGCTGCTCCATGCCCGGCAGCAGCGGCGCCAGCAGGTCCTCCTTGGTGAAGATGAGGACCTGGCGGTTGTCGTTGGCAAGCTCGTACTCGTTGGTCATGGTGAGCGAGCGGGTCGGGCAGGCCTCGATGCACAGGCCGCAGCCGATGCACCGCAGGTAGTTGATCTGGTAGTCGGCACCGTAGCGCTCACCCGGGGAATAACGCTCTTCCTCGGTGTTGTTGCCACCTTCGACGAAGATCGCGTCCGCCGGGCAGGCCCACGCGCACAGCTCGCAGCCGACGCACTTCTCCAGCCCGTCCGGGTGCCGGTTGAGCTGGTGCTTGCCGTGGTAGCGCGGCGCGGTGACCTTCTTGACCTCGGGGTACTTCTCGGTCGCCACCTTCTTGAACATCATCCCGAAGGTGACGCCGAAGCCCTTGAGCGGATCAAACAGACCCATCTTCGACCTCCTTTGCGGCCGCGGCGGCGACGGTCTGCCGCCGGCCGGCGCGCGAGCGGGCCTGCCTGGTCCGCTTGGGCTTGCTCGGAATCTGCAGGTCCAGCGGCGGCACCGGGTAGTCGCCGCCGGACAGCGGCACGCGGCCGGTGTCCTTGCTGCGGCGGTCCGGGATCATGAACACCGCGGCGATGATCACCAGCAGGGTCACGCCGAACACCACCAGCGCGTCGCCGCCGGACAGGCCACCGCGCACGTTCCACACCGCCAGCACCACGATCCACACCAGGTTCAGCGGGACCAGGACCTTCCAGCCCAGCTTCATGAACTGGTCGTAGCGGTAGCGGGGCAGCGTGCCGCGCAGCCAGATGAAGACGAACAGCAGGATCGCGATCTTCACGACGAACCACAACATCGGCCACCAGCCGCTGTTGAAGTAGTTGCCGTCGATCAGCGAGATCGGCCACGGGGCCATGTACCCGCCGAGGAACAACGTGGTGCCCACCGCCGAGACGATGATCATGTTGATGTACTCGGCGATGTAGAAGATCACGAACTTCATCGAGCTGTACTCGGTGTGGAAGCCCGCGACCAGCTCCGACTCGGCCTCGGGGAGGTCGAACGGGGCGCGGTTGGTCTCGCCGACCATCGACACCGCGTAGATCAGGAAGCTCGGGAACAGCGCCACCGCGTACCAGAGGCCGTGCTGCGACTCGGCGATGTCACCCAGCGACAGCGACCCGGACTGCAGGATCACCCCGACGATCGACAGGCCCATCGCGATCTCGTAGGAGATCACCTGCGCGGCCGACCGCAGCGCGCCGAGCAGCGGGTACGGCGTACCGGACGACCAGCCGGCCAGCAGCACGCCGTAGACGCCGATCGAGGAGCAGGCCAGCACCACCAGCACGCCGACCGGCAGGTCGACCAGCTGCAGCACGGTCTGTTCGCCGAAGATCGAGACCTGGCCGCCGAACGGGATCACCGAGAACGCGATGAACGTCGGGAACAGCGCGATCACCGGCGCCAGCATGTAGACCTTGCGGTCCGCGGTGACCGGGATGATCTCTTCCTTGAACGGCAGCTTGAGCGCGTCCGCGATCGGCTGCAGCAGGCCGAACGGGCCGACCCGGTTGGGGCCGGGCCGGTTCTGCATGCGGCCGATCAGCCGGCGCTCGCCCCACACGCACATCATGGCGACGAGCAGCGCGAACAGGAAGATGAACACGACCTTGAGCAGGATCAGCCAGATCGGGTCATCGGCCAGCAGTTGTGCCCGGGTCATTGTGGTGTCGCCTCCCCTCGCGAGCGGGTGATCGAGATGGACCTCACGAGTTGCCTCCCGCTTGCACGTTCACCGGTGTGCCGTGGCCGGCGCCGAGGGTGCGGCCGACCGTGCTGCCGTCGGAGTTGCCCGGGAGCCACACGACGCCGTCGGGCAGGTCGGCGTACTCGAGCGGGACCGTGACCGAGCCGCGGGCGGTCGACACCGTCACCGCCTCGGCCTTGTCCACGCCCAGCACCGCCGCGGTGTGCTCGGACAGCCGGGCCACCACGCGCCGGGCGGTGCCGGCCAGGTGCGGCTCGCCGGCCTGCAGCGACCCGTTGTCCAGCAGCTGGCGCCAGGTGGCCAGCAGGACCTGGCCGTCGCTCTGCGGCAGACCCGCCTGGCGGGACTCCAGCGTGGGTTCGGCGGCCTTGCGGCCGGCCGTGGCGCCCAGCCGGGCGAGGTCGCCCGCGGCCGCGGCCGGGGTCTGGGTGAACAGGTCCGCGTCCATCTCCACCGCGAGGGTGTCCAGCACGCGGCAGTCGGGCAGCGCGCCGGTGCCGTCCAGCGTGGTGGCGAACTCGCGGCGGCGGCCCTCCCAGTTGAGGTAGGTGCCTGCCTTCTCCACCGCCGGGGCGATCGGCAGGACCACGTCGGCGTACTCGGTCACCGCGCTGGGCCGCAGCTCCAGGCTGAGCACGAACCCGGCCTTCTGCAGGGCCTCGATGGCCAGGTCGGGGTCGGGCAGGTCGTACGGGTCGACCCCGCCGACCACCAGCGCGCCGAGCTGCCGGTTCGCCGCGGCCTCGAGGATGCCGTGCAGGTCGCGGCCCGGCTGCGCGGGCAGCGTGCCCGGCTCCAGACCCCAGGCCTGCTCGACCTCGGCACGAGCCGCGTCGTCGGCGACCAGGCGCCCGCCGGGCAACAGGTTCGGCAGCGCGCCGACCTCGAGGGCACCGCGCTCACCGGCGCGGCGCGGGATCCAGGCCAGCTGCACGCCGGTCTTGGCGGCCAGCCGCAGCAGGGCGGAGAACAGGCCAGGGATCTGGGCGGCGCGCTCGCCGACCAGGACCACGGAACCCGGCTGCCCCAACGCTTCGGCGACGTCCGGCGCGTGCTGCGCCAGCGCGTCGACCGCGGCGGCCTCGCCACCGGGCGGGGTGGCCAGCAGGGTGCCGTTGGTCTTCTCGACCGCGGGCGAGGTCCACTGTCCGATGTGGAACACCTTGGTCCGGCCCCTGCGGGCTGCCTTGCGCAGCCGCAGGAACACGATCGGCGCCTCTTCCTCCGGCTCGAACGCCACGCACAGCACGGCGGGCGCGGCCTCGATGCCCTGGAAGGTCACGCCGGTCGCCGGGGTGGTGCCGACCACTGTGGACGAAAGGAAGTCCAGCTCCTCGGCGGAGTGCCGCCGGGCGCGGAAGTCGATGTCGTTGGTGCCCAAGGCGACGCGGGCGAACTTCGCGTAGGCGTAGGCGTCCTCGACGGTCAGCCGGCCACCGGGCAGCACACCGACGCCCTTGGCCTTGGCCTCGGTCAGCGCGGTCGCGGCGACCTGCAGAGCCTCCGTCCAGGAGGCCTCCTTCAGCTCACCGGACTCCTTGTCCCGCACCATGGGGCGCAGGAACCGGTCGGCCGCGGTGGTGTACCGGAACGCGAACCGGCCCTTGTCGCAGATCCACTCCTCGTTGACCTCGGGGTCGTTGCCGGCGAGCTTGCGCATCACCTTGCCGCGCCGCCAGTCCGTGCGCTCGGCGCAGCCGGACGAGCAGTGCTCGCAGACACTCGGGGTGGACACCAGGTCGAACGGCCGCGACCGGAACCGGTACGCGGCACTGGTCAGCGCACCGACCGGGCAGATCTGGATGGTGTTGCCGGAGAAGTACGACTGGAACGGCTTCTCCTCGGCGATGCCGATCTGCTGGTGGGCACCGCGCTCGAGCAGCTCGATGAACGGGTCACCGGCGATCTGCGCGGAGAACCGGGTGCACCGCTGGCAGAGCACGCAGCGCTCGCGGTCCAGCAGCACCTGGGTGGAGATCGGGATCGGCTTCGGGAAGGTCCGCTTCTTGTCCACGAACCGGGAGTCCGCGCGGCCGTGCGCCAGCGCCTGGTTCTGCAGCGGGCACTCGCCGCCCTTGTCGCAGATCGGGCAGTCCAGCGGGTGGTTGATCAGCAGCAGCTCCATCACGCCCTGCTGGGCCTTGTCGGCCACCGGCGAGGTGAGCTGCGTCTTGACGACCATGCCGTCGGCGACCGTGATGGTGCAGGAGGCCTGCGGCTTGGGCATCGGCCGACCGCCCATCTCCACCTCGACCAGGCACTGGCGGCAGGCGCCGGCCGGGTCGAGCAGCGGGTGGTCGCAGAACCGCGGGATGGTGATGCCCATCCGCTCGGCGGTGCGGATCAGCAGCTCGCCCTTGGGGGCCACCACCTGGATGCCGTCGATGACGAGAGCGACGTGCCCCTCCGGCACTGGCAATTTCTCGGATGGCAGCTCGTTGCGTTCGGGTGCCACGGTCATCGGCTTGCTCCCGCCAGTGCCGGCTTGCGGTTCTTCTCGCACAGCGCGAGGAACTCGTCCCTGAAGTACTGGATGCCGCTGGTGATCGGGCTGACCGCACCGTCGCCCAGCGCGCAGAACGACCGGCCCAGCACGTTGTCGCAGATGTCCAGCAGCGTGTCGATGTCGGATTCGGTGCCGTTGCCGTCGACCATCCGCTCGAGGATCTGGGTCAGCCAGTACGTGCCCTCCCGGCAGGGAGTGCACTTGCCGCAGGACTCGTGCTTGTAGAACTGGGTCCACTTCATCACGGCCCACGGCACCGACACGGTCTCGTTGAAGACCTGCACGGCGGTGGTGCCCAGCATCGAACCGGCCTCGGCCGCGCCCTCGAAGTCCAGTGGCACGTCGAGGTGCTCCGCGGTGAACATCGGGGTGGACGACCCGCCCGGGGTCCAGAACTTCAGCGGGATGCCGTCCTTCATGCCGCCCGCGAGCTCCAGCAGCTGCCGCAGCGTCGTGCCGAGCGGGGCCTCGTACTGGCCGGGCTTCTCCACGTGACCGGAGATCGAGTAGATCTTCGGGCCGGGCGACTTCTCGGTGCCCATCTTGCGGAACCACTCGGACCCGCCGTTGATGATGTAGGGAACCGACGCGATCGTCTCGACGTTGTTCACTGTGGTGGGTGCCGCGTAGAGCCCTGCCGCCGCCGGGAAGGGCGGCTTCAGGCGAGGCTGGCCACGGCGGCCCTCGAGCGAGTCGAGAAGAGCGGTCTCCTCGCCGCAGATGTACGCGCCCGCTCCGGCGTGGACGGTGATCTCCAGGTCGTAGCCCGAGCCGAGGATGTTCGTGCCGAGGTAGCCCGCGGCCTTCGCCTCTTTCACCGCCTGGTTGAGCCGGCGGATGCAGTGCAGGACCTCACCGCGCACGTAGATGAAGCAGTGGTGCGACCGCATCGCGTACGAGGCGATCACGCAGCCCTCAATCAGCGAGTGCGGGTCGGCCATCATCAGCGGGATGTCCTTGCACGTGCCCGGCTCGCCCTCGTCGGCGTTGATCACCAGGTAGTGCGGCTTGTCCTCGTTGGGGGGCATGAACGACCACTTCAGGCCGGCCGGGAAGCCCGCGCCGCCGCGGCCGCGCAGGCCGGAGTCCTTGACCACCTGCACGAGCTGCTCGGGCGTCGCGGTCAGCGCCTTGCGCAGCGCGGTGTAGCCCTCGAGCTGCTCGTAGGTCTGGATCGACCACGAGCGCGGCGAGAGCCAGCGCTTGGTGAGTACCGGTGTGACGGGGTCAGGTGTGCTCATCCCAGCCTCACTTCTTGTCCAGGTCAGGGAACGCGACGTTCGACGGCATCGCCGGGGCGGTCCAGCCCCGGTCGTTGGCCAGCTGGGCCCCGCGCAACGTCTCGGTCGCCGCGGACGGACCGTCCACATCGGACTCACGGTCGAAGAACCCGGCCAGCTGCAGCGAGGCGTCCTTGAAGTCGGTCAGCGGCGCACCCCGCGTGGGCGCCGGGCGCTCGCCGCGCCGCAGGGCGTCCACCAGCTCGACCGCACTCTCCTCGGTCTGGTTGTCGTAGAACTCGTAGTTCACCTGCAGCACGGGCGCGAGGTCGCAGGCGGCCAGGCACTCGGCGTGCTCCAGGGTGATCGAGCCCCGCTCGCCCGGGGTGCCCACGGTTTCCTCGTGGCCCAGGGGTTTGCCGTTCTCACCCAGGTGCTCGCGCAGCGTCTTGTAGATCGCGTCGCCGCCCATGGCCGCGCACAACGTGTTGGTGCACACCGAGACCAGGTGCTCACCGCACGGCTTGCGCTTGTACATGGTGTAGAACGTCGCCACCGCGCTGACCTCGGCCGCGGCCAGATCCAGTTCCCTGGCACAGAACTGGATGCCGGCCTGGCTGACGTAGCCCTGCACCGACTGCACCAGGTGCAGCATCGGCAGCAGCGCGGAACGGGACTGCGGGTAGCGGGCGATGATCTCGCGCGCCTTCTCGACGATCCCGTCGAACACCGCCAGGTCCTCGCGGACCTCGGTGACCAGCTTGGCGGTCTGCTCCTCGGGGAGCATGGACGCGACCGCGGCCTCGCGCGAGTCGTCCACAGTGGACTGGAAGGTGGGGCCGCCGCCGACGGACGAGCCGCCGTAGGTCTGCCCCGGCCCGGAAGTGGTCATCGGTCCACACCACCCATGACTGGATCGATCGAAGCGACCGCGGCGATCAGGTCCGCGATCAGCCCGCCCTCGGCCATGGCGGGGAAGGACTGCAGGTTGATGAAGCTTGGTTCGCGGGCGTGCACGCGCACCGGCCTGGTGCCGCCGTCGGACACCAGGTGGTAGCCCAGCTCGCCGCGCGGCGACTCGATCGGCACGTACACCTGTCCGGCCGGCACGTGGAAGCCCTCGGTCACCAGCTTGAAGTGGTGGATGAGCGACTCCATCGACTGGCCCATGATCTTGCGGACGTGCTCGAGCGAGTTGCCCATCCCGTCCGGGCCGATGGTCAGCTGCGCGGGCCAGGCGATCTTCTTGTCCTCGACCATGACCGGGCCGGGTTCCTTGAGCAGCTTCATGGTCTGCTTGATGATCTTGAGCGACTCGTCCATCTCCGCCATGCGGATCAGGTAGCGCGCCCAGCAGTCGGCGTCGGTCGAGGTGGGCACCTCGAAGTCGACCTCGTCATAGCAGAGGTACGGCTCGATCTTGCGCTGGTCCCAGGCCAGGCCCGCGGAGCGCAGCACCGGGCCGGTCACGCCGAGCGCGAGGCAGCCGTCCAGCGGCAGGTAGCCCACGTCCTTCAAGCGGTTGCGCCACACGGGCTGCCCGGTGAACAGCTTGTGGTACATGGGGATGCGCTCTTCCATGGTCTTCACGAACTTGGTCAGGTAGTCCTGCCAGTCCTCGGGAAGATCCTGGGCGACCCCGCCGGGCCGGATGAACGCGTGGTTCATCCGCAGGCCGGTGATGTACTCCAGGGTGTGCAGCAGCACCTCGCGCTCGCGGAAGCCGAGCGCGGCCGCGGTGGTGGAGCCCAGCTCCATGCCGCCGGTGGCCAGGTAGACGAAGTGCGAGCTGATCCGGTTGATCTCCAGCAGCAGCTGGCGGATCAGCTGGGCGCGGCGCGGGGCCTCGACGCCGAGCAGCTTCTCCACGCCCAGGCAGTACGCGGCCTCGTGGGACAGCGGCGCCAGGTAGTCCGTCCGGGTGATGAACGTGACGCCCTGGGTCCAGGTCCGGTACTCGCAGTTCTTCTCGATCCCGGTGTGCAGGTAGCCGATCACCGCGCGGGCCTGGGTGACGGTCTCGCCCTCCAGCTCGACCACCAGGCGCAGCACGCCGTGCGTGGACGGGTGCTGCGGCCCCAGGTTGATGATCATCCGCTCGTCGTGCGTGGCGTCCTCGAGGACCTCGTCCCAGTCGCCGCCGGAGACGTTGTAGATCGGGCCTTCGGTGGTCTCACGCAGTTCGGCGTCGTACGGGTCGCCGCCGGTGGAGGCGTCCGAGCTCGTCCCGGTCTGGTAGTCGGAAAGGTTCTCGGTCATCAGGAGTAAGACCTCCGCTGGTCAGGAGGGGGGATCTCCGCGCCCTTGTACTCGACCGGGATGCCGCCGAGCGGGTAGTCCTTGCGCTGCGGGAAGCCGTCCCAGTCGTCCGGCATCAGGATCCGGGTCAGCGCCGGGTGGCCGTCGTAGACGATCCCGAACATGTCGTAGGTCTCGCGCTCCTGCCAGTCCGCGGTCGGGTAGACCCCGACGACACTGGGGATGTGCGCGTCGTCGACGTCCACGCAGACCTCGAGCCGGATCCGGCGGCGGAACGTCATCGATGTCAGGTGGTACACCGAGTGCAGCCGCTGCGGGACGTCCACCCCGTAGTCCACACCGGACACCGAGCTGCACAGCTCGAAGCGCAGAGCGGGCTCGTCGCGCAGCGCCTGGCAGATCTTCACCAGGTGCGCGCGGTCGACGTAGTAGGTGATCTCGCCGCGGTCGACGGTGACCTGCAGGATCGCCTCGGCCGGGATGTTGCGGTGCGAGAACGTCGCGAGCAGCTCGTCGGTGAACTCGTCGAACCAGCCGCCGTACGGCCGCTCCGCCGGGGCGGGGCTGTACGCGGGCAGCCGCAGGCCGCCGAAGCCGGAGGTGTCGCCGGTGCCGGAGACACCGAACATGCCCTGCCGGGTGCGGCCGGACACCACGCCGGGCTTCGGGGTGGCGTCGCGGGGCTCCACCGACTCCTGCGCGTCCTGCGCGGGCCGGTCGACGCTGGAGTGCTCGTCGCCTGGGGTGGTCACCGGCTCAGCCCTTCTTCTTGGCGTAGCGCTGGGACGACGGGATCAGCTCGGTCTTCTGGAACCCGGCCGCCTCCAGGGCCGCGGCGCGCTTGGCGCCCAGCGGCTCCTCCGAGATCCGGGCGTGCAGCTTGAGGATCGCGTCCAGCAGCATCTCCGGCCGCGGCGGGCAGCCGGGCAGGTAGATGTCCACCGGCACGACGTGGTCGACACCCTGCACGACGGCGTAGTTGTTGAACATCCCGCCGGACGACGCGCAGACACCCATCGCGATGACCCACTTGGGCTCGGGCATCTGGTCGTAGATCTGCCGCAGGACGGGCGCCATCTTGTTGGTCACCCGGCCGGCCACGATCATCAGGTCGGCCTGGCGGGGGCTGGCGCTGAACCGCTCCATGCCGAACCGCGCGTAGTCGTAGCGGGCGCCGCCGACGGTCATCATCTCGATCGCGCAGCAGGCCAGCCCGAACGTCGCGGGCCACACCGAGTTCTTGCGCGCCCAGTTCACCAGCTTTTCCAAGCCGGCCAGCATGATCCCGTTGGGAAGCTTCTCTTCGAGACCCATTGGTGGTCAGCCCCCTCTAGTTCCAGTCCAGTCCGCCTCGCCGCCACACGTATGCGTAGGCGAAACCGACGGTCGCGATGAACAGGACGATCTCCACCAGGCCGAACGCGCCCAGTGCCTTCGCGGTGACCGCGAAGGGGTAGAGGAAGACCATCTCGATGTCGAACAGGATGAACAGCATCGCCGTGAGGTAGTACGCCACCGGCACCCGCCCGCCGCCCACGACGGGGTGCGGAGACGGCTCGATGCCGCACTCGTAGGCGTCCATCTTGGCCCGGTTGTACCGCTTGGGACCGACCAGCGACCCCAGCATCGCTGAGACCGCGGCGAACCCCAGACCCAGCAAGAACAGGAACACGAACGGCAGATACGAGCCGAGCTCGGTGCCTCCGCCCTCTGCCAGCAGCACCACGTCGTCCAGCATTGACGTCGCCGTCCTTTCCCCGCGCCTCTCACGCCTCGTCGGCACCCTAAGGGGTGTTGCTCACACCCCTCGTGGTTAGGCAGCCCTAACCTGACACCCGTCCGGTTGGCGTTTGGCCGCCCCAGCCAGCGAGAACGTTCGTCGACCCGCTTGTGAAAGTCTTCACAAGCCATCCCATGAGTTTGTGAAGCGATTCACAGGACATGCGAGAGTCTAGGACCTACCGCACAGAAGGAAACCGGCGGGCACCGAACAACCCCTGTGACCCTCCTCATCCCAGTCTGGACATCCACCCCGATGGCAAGAACCAGACAAAATCGGCGCCCATCGGCAGGCTGGGAACAGTTGGGCGGCGCGGCCGAGAAGCGGGGTGGCCCGGGGAGGAAGCGCCGAAGCTGCCCATAGTTCGGGCCATTCGGGAGCACAGCGCCAGGCGAGCAGTGGGGGCTGGAAGTCGATCGAATGCGCGGACGATCCGGAGGCGAGCACAGCGGAGGCGAGCTGCGGGCTGGAAGTCGGAGGGACCGGGGCAGACGACCCAACCTCAAGCGCATCGTCAGATGCAGCGTCCCCGCACGCAACCCGCAACTGAGCGCGCAAGCGCACCAGACCCCGCCCTCGTGCTCTCTCCCTCCGGTATGGCCTGGGCGAAGCCGGGGGCACCCCGGCACCCCCTCTGGGTGGTCAGCCGCGCGGCGAGCGCAAACCCCACCTAAAGGCCGCGCAACGCAGCCCCACCTAAAGACCAGCGCAGCCCACCTAACGAAGCGCAGGAGCCAACCGGGAAGCAACGGAGATCATCCGGTCGACGACATCCCCGTCCCGAGGATCAAAGCACCCGGACAACCCCTTGTGCACCAAAGGAAGCAGAGCGTTCACCCGCAACCCATACCGGGTGGCGAGCCGCATGATCCGAGGCCGCCCGATGACCTTCGCGAAGATGTTCCCCAACCGGTAGTACCCACCGAGAACATCCCGTATCGCCGCGGGGTAAGCCTCCAGAGCCTTCTCCCGCGACAACCCGGGCCGCCGAGCAAGAGCCTGCACAACACACTCAGCGGCGATCCGAGCGGACTCCATCGCCGCGGCGATCCCCTCCCCGTTGAACGGAGAGACCATCCCCCCAGCATCCCCGATCAACAGGAGCCCGTCCCGATAGTGGGGTGTCCGGTTGAACCCCATCGGCAGCCCAGCCCCGCCGACCTTCCCGAGCGCGTTCTCCTCCCGGAACCCCCACTCCTCGGGAGTCGAGTCCAGCCACTGCCGCAGCAACGCCCGGTAGTCGGTGTTCCGGAACGAAGGCGAGGTCGACAGCGTCCCCAGCCCCACGTTCACGGTCCCGTCCCCCAGCGGGAAAACCCACCCGTACCCGGGCAGAAGCTTGGGGTTCGCGGGGTCGCTCCGGTCCCACAGCTCCAGGTGCCCCTCGATGAAGTCGTCCTTGGACCGCGGCGAAGCGTAGTACCGCCGGACCGCGACCCCCATCGGCCGCGAGTCGATCTTGTCGATCCCCACCGACAACGCCAGCCGCGCGGAAACCCCATCGCAGGCCAGCACCAGCGGCGCCTTGTAGGTCACTTCGGTCCGCGAAGGCCCGATCTTCGCCCGCACACCCACAACCCGCCCCGTGGGGGAGGTCACCGCACCCAGAACGGTGGTGTTCTGCTGCAGACGCGCGCCCGCGCGCTCGGCGGTCTTGGCCAGCAGCTCGTCGAAGTCCTGCCGCGTCCGCGACACCCCGTAGGGCGGCATCGACGACAGCTCCGGCCACGGGAGGTGCAGCACGAGGTCGCCCGCGATGATCCGCAGGGCGTTGTTGTGCACCCACCCGGCTTCCTCGCTGGTGTCGATCCCGAGGTCGACCAGCTGCTTCACGCCTCTGGGGGTCAGCCCGTCGCCGCACACCTTCTCGCGGGGGAACTGGGACTTCTCCAGCAGGAGCACATCCACCCCGGCCCGCGCCAGGTACGTTGCGGCCGTCGAGCCGGCTGGACCGGCGCCGACGACGATCACCTCGGCGTCGTCGTCCGGGTGTCGGCGCGTGCTCATCCGCGGGCTCCTCGCTGTCGATCAGGCTTGTGAAGGCTTTCACGATCTCCGTTCACCCGATTCTAGCTTTGTGAACCGGGTGTGAGCTGCGACACGATAAGGGGATGACTCTGGAACGGCTGCGCTCCGCGCTCTGGCAGACGCCGATCCCGACATCACCGCCCACCGCCAACGCCTACCAGGAGGCACTGGGGCTCAACCTGCTCGCCCTGGCCCTGCGCCTGGAACACGTCGACCGGATGTCCGAGGCCCTCACCCTCGCCGACTCCACCCACATGACCCGCTCGGTCAGCATCGACGTCAACCTGACCGTCCTGACCCCCGACCAGAAACAGGCCCTGAGGTCGGATCCCGACAACACCAAGCAACCCAAGGCCGTCTGGCTCCCCGTCGCCAGGCAGGCCCGGACCGACCAGGCGCCCGTCGTCGTGCGCGACTCCTCGGGCGGGGTCATGCCGCGGGCCACCCACCAGGAGACCGCGCGGGCCCTGACCCACGGGATGTCCAAGGCGTTCCGGATGTTCCTCGAAGCCGACCCGCGGGCGACCGACCCGCACGAGACCCTCTACGGCATCCGCCACGGCCTGCACCGATCCCGGTGGCTGATCCAGGCGACCATCGCGAACCTGATCGACAACGGCGGCCACCACTGGGACCTGCCCGCCGACCACGCCCGCCGCAACCGCAAGACCGACTCGGAGAGCATCCGCGAGCGCGCCGAGGAGGCCCTCGCCCAGCTCTTCCCGGAGGACAGCGCCTTCCTGAGGCTGCTGGACATCGCGTCCTCGGAGTACCTCCTGGTCACCGAGGTCCCGACCGCCAACCCCCAGGTGTTCCTCCAGTTCGAGGCACCCGTCATGCCCGCCTATGCCAACCGGAGGCGGTCACTGGTGTGGGGCGCGATCCCGGAACACGAGTTCACCGTGCGATATCAGACGGTCATCCCCAGAGCCGTGAACTCGTACCACGTCACCATCGAAGTCCCGCCGGAGATCCAGGTCCGCCGGTTCTTCCTGACCAGCGACGTCGACGGTCCCGCGTTGCGAAGCCTCGTCAACGACATCCGTGCGGTCGCCGACGAGTACGAGGACCTGAACGCCGTGTCTCCCAAGCTCCTCGAACAGGAACTGCAGAGCATCGCCTCCCGGCTGGCCGAGTTCGGCCGCCGCAGGCACCGGGATCTGGCTTCGTTCAAGGACTACCTCGCCTACTGCTACACCGGCTTCACCAACCGCCAGCCGCCCTTCCCGGCCAAGGACGAGAACGACCTGCCGGTGACCTGGCTTTCCGGGTTCGCCCAACGCTACGAGGCCGACCACTACCGCAAGCTCGCCGACGGGGTGTTCACCGCGGACGTCCTGCGCCGCATCGCCGACCAGCTCGAGTCCGAGGACATGGACCAGGACCTGTACGTGGACAACGATCCCCGCGACAACGCGGGCCACGCGCACTGGCGCCGCCGCCCGTTCGGCTCGGATCCGCAGTCCGTGGAACCGGTCGAGGCCAACGTGTACATCTCGCTCGCCGACGAACCCTCGTTGGCCAGCAGCGTTTCCACCCTGCTGCTCGGGGTCACGCTGCTGGTGCTCGGCTTCGCGCTGGTCCTGCGACCGCAGTTGTTCGGCGGGATCCCGGTACTGGGCCCGATCGGGGCCAAACTGTCGCCGGATGTCAACGGCGGCAACCCATTGGCGTCGGCGGACGCGGTGGTCACGGTCCTGCTGCTGGTTCCCGGTCTGCTGCTGTCCAGGCTGGCCATCCCATCCCGCCGATCCGTGCTGGGCAGACTGAGACTGTTCCCCAGATATGTGGCCTACGCGGCAATGGCGATCGCGGGTGTGCTGGCTTTGTGTGTCGCGTCCGTGCATGCCGACGGGCTGGCTGCGCCGTTCGCGGTGGCGATCGCCGGTCTTGCCCTGCTTATCCTGTTGCTGCTGGCCGACGCGGTGGCGCGGCGGGCGAAGCGGCGCAACCTGGTGCCGGTCAACAAGGTCAGCCCCGGCTGGCTGATCGCGGAGATCGGCCGCAAGGACACCAAACGGGACTGTGCGGTGAACTTCTCGACCCTGGGACGGGACAGCCGTGGCTGACATCACTCGGCAGTACCCCGCGCTGGCCAAAGTGGCGGCCCGGGCCGCGGGCGCGGCGAGCGCGGCCGTGCGGTTCAACGTGGGCCACTTCGACGACACCGACCGGGAGCCGATGTTCGACACCGCGCCGCCGTCGGACCCGTTGCAGGTGGCCGGGGAGATGCTGGCCACCCAGATCGGCGGCGTCGGGTTCCGGCTGCACACGTGGTCGCCGATGACACCCGGGCAGCCAAGCGCCGGGGTGATCGCGACCGAGGTGGACGACGGGCTCTACGACGGCAGCGTGGTGATCAACCCCGACTTCCTGTACGACTCCACGCATTCCACCGAGATCCTGGTCACCCTCGGGCACGATCCGTGGCGCCCGGACTTCGCCGACTCCCTGATGATCACCAGCGCGTACAAGGCGATGACCGCGGCGGCGGGGCTCGAGGTGCCGATCCTGTTCCTGCAGTCCCCGGTCGCCCCGTACAAGGATCCGCCGCCGCGCTACCGGGCGGACGGGTCCGGCGAGGCGCCCAGGGTGTCCAACGGGATGGCGCTGCGGATGTTGATCGGCCTGGACAGCGGCAACCCGCGCAAACGCCTGGCGCTGGTGCGGAAGATCGCGTGGGTGGCCGCCGAGCACGGGATGGGCCTGCAGGTCACCGACCGGCGGTTCGGCCGGGTGCGCGGCGAGTGGTGGTCGGTGCTGCGGCACGAACCCGATGTGTACCAACGCAAGAAGGTCGAGATGTTCGGCTGGGCCCCGCAGGGCCTGCCGGACACCGCGCACCTGCTGACGTTCGTCGGGCCGGCGCGGATCGGCTCGTCCGGGTCGATCGCGTCCGACCTGATGGCCCGCAACGTCGGCGTCCTCGCGGTGTCCGAGGTGTCGTTGCAGGAGATCGCGTTCATCAACATCATCACGCCGGTCGCGCCCGCCCGCGTCACCGCCGCCACCCCAACGGGCCTGTGCGTGCCGATCAGCGCCGGACTCGGCGCGGTGGCGCGCGACTGTGGTCTCACGCGCCGGCGCGATGCCCGCGCCCCCAGCCCGATCGGCGATACCCCGGCATGCGACTACAAGGTGCTGCGCACCGGCCCAGTGTCGTTGCACGTCAACGACACCGCGGTACATCGGCCGATCTGGACCTCCTGGGAGATGCCCTTGGTCCGCGACGAGACCGGGCGCACGATCGACGTGCCCGAACTCGTGCTGGCCAAACTGGGCACCGGCGGCCGCGTCGACTACTGCCGCGCCCGTATCTCGCCGACCGGAACCGTCCGCGGCAGAGCCAAGATCTCCGCGGCCCTTGACCCGGCCATCAAGCCGGTCGACGTGCCCGACGCGCTGAGCCACCTGTGCGACCGGGCCGAACGGGACGTGCTGACCCACCTGGTCCGGCACGGCCTGGCGCTACACGCGATCCGGCTCGACGTCGCCTGGCGCGAACGCTGGGTCAGTCGCTAGCTCCAGCCTGCTGTGGTCCGCGACGAAAACCAGGTACTGGCCGTTGGGTGAGGCCCAGACCGGGAACCGGTCGCGGTAGGGCGGTGGCTCGGTGTCCTTGCCTGTCACGGCATCGAGCCACAGCGTCGGCAGGCCGTACTCCTGCTCGACCGCGATGAGGTTGCGCAGTGGCAGCGTGGTGAGCCCCAACGGCATGGAGTGCACGCCGTACGAACGATTCTGCTTGAGCAGGTGCGTCCCGCCCACGTCCCGGAGTTCCCCGTCCGCTATCCGCAAGCAGGTCATGGACTGCCACTCGCCGAAGGTGACCAGCAGGTCCGGCCCGCAGAACCAGCCGTAGTGGTCCTCGAACTCGAGTTCCTGCTCCGCGAGCACGGTGAGGTCCGGGCGCAGAACGGTCAGCCAGCGGCCCGGCGCCCAGGGCTTCGGTTTGCTGACCACCGCGATCCGCCCGGTCCCGGCGTGCGCGTCCAGCAGAGTGACCTCGCGGTTCGCGAATTCCGGAACCCCGGCCGGATCCCGCAGCGGGCCGTCCGCGCCGCCGAACAGGAACTCGGCCGCGCGGACCACCACGAACCCGCCGGGAACCGCGCGCAGCCCGACCGAGTGCTCCTCGTCGAACTCGGCGAGGACCTCCCGCTGCCAGTCCGGCGCCCGGTGCCGCACGATCCGCCAGGTCCGGGGGCTCTGCCAGGTCAGCTGTTCCAGGTGCACGACCGCCGCCCCGAGATGCACCACACCCCTCGACCAGGTGTGCACGCGGTCGATACCGGGCAGCGGCAGGCTGCGCACCAACTGCGTCGAGGGCACCTCGTGGATGCCGATGGCCGGCGGCTCGGTACCGGCGATCACCGCCAGCTCGGTCAGGCCGGGCGAGAAGGACAGCTCCGTGCAGTACTGGACCGGGATCATGCGCCGGGCTTGGCCGCCCCGGGTTTGATGGCTCGGTGCAGGGCGACCACGCCGAACGTCAGATCCAGCCACTCCACGTCGGCCCAGCCGGCCTCGGAGATCACCTCGGCCAGCGACAGCTGCGAGTGCCAGTCCTTGATCGACTCGCCCAGGTACCGGTAGGCCTCCGGGTTGGACGAGACCACCTTGGCGATGGCCGGCGCCACGCTCTTCATCCCCCAGTAGAAGATCGACCGGAACGGCTTGAACCGGGGCCGGGAGAACTCGCAGACCACCACGCGGCCGCCCGGCTTGACCACCCGGAGCATGTCCTTCAGGGCGTCCACGGTGCTGTGGAAGTTGCGGATGCCGAAGACCACGGTGACCGCGTCGAACGAGTCGTCCGCGAACGGCAGGTGCATCGCGTCGGCAGCGACTTTCGGCACCTCACGGGCCGCGCCCCCGCGCAGCATGCCCACCGAGAAGTCGGCCGCGACGCACCAGGCGCCGTCCCGGGCGAACGCCACGGTGGAGACCCCGGTGCCGGCCGCGAGGTCCAGGATCCGCTCGCCCGGCTTCGGGTCGAGCACCTTGCGGGTCATCTCACGCCAGCGCCGGTCGTAGCCGAGCGTCAGGACCGAGTTGGTCCGGTCGTACCGCCGGGCGACGCCGTCGAACATCTCGGCGACCTCGTGCGGGTTCTTGTCGAGACTGGCACGGGACATGTGCGCACTCTAGACAAGACTCAGGGCCGCCAGCATGCCGTGTACCGAGGAAGGCCAGCCGAACTCCTCCGCGCGGGCCCGGGCGGCGGCCCGGCGCCAGGGTTCCGGGGCGGCCAGAAGATCTTCGACCGCGCCGGCGAACGCCCCAGCGTGATCGTCCACTGCCGCTCCGCAGTCGGGCCGGACGATCTCGCGCAACGCCGACGAGGCCGACACGACCACCGGTGTCCCCGAGGCAAGGGCCTCCAGCGCGGCGAGCCCGAATGTCTCATGTGGACCCGGTGCCAGCGAGACATCGGCCGTGGCGAGCAACTGGGCCACATCCATCCGCGACTGCACGAACCCGAGGAACGTCACCGGCAGCCCGGATGCCCTGCGGCGCAAGGAGTTCATGCTCGGCCCGTCCCCGGCCACGACGAGCCTGGCGCTGTGCCCCTCGGCGTGCAGCCGCGCGAGGGTGTCCACGCTCCGCTCGACGTGCTTCTCCGGCGACAGTCGTCCACAATGGACCAGAAGGGTCTCCGCATCCGGTGCCAGATCCCGGCGCAGCGAGTCGCTTCGGTTCTGTGGCGCGAAGGTCGCGAGGTCGACGCCGAGCGGGACGCGGCGGACGTTGGTGGTGCCGATCCGGTCGAACTCCTCGCGGGCGAACTCCGTCGTGCACACCACGGTGTCGTACGCGGCGGCCATCCGGCGGTTGGCGAAGTCGGCGACGCTGCGCGCCCACGGCGAGGGCAGCAGGAACTGTTCCAGCAGCCGGTCGAGGCGTTCGTGCGAGATGACCACGCTCGGCACGCCGTGCTCACGTGCCCAGCGGCCCATCCCGCGCAGGGTCAGCCGGTCGGAGACCTCCAGGCGGTCGGGTCTCAGCCGTTCCAGCAGCTTGCGGACCCGCCACGGGTCGACCGCGCGGTAGCCGCCGGTGCCGGGGATCCGCGGCGCGGTCAGCGTGATCCTGCGCACCCCGCCCGCGATCCACTCGTCGGCCGGCCTTGTCCCAGGGACAACGAGGATCACCTCGTGCCCCTGGGCGCTGTAGCCCGCGCCGAGGTGGTGCAGGGCGGTGCGCAGGCCGCCCGACTTCGGTCCGTAGAAGTTGGCGAGCTGGACGACCCGCATCACGCCGCCTGGGCCAGCCGGGTCACCGCGTCGTAGTGACCCATCAGCTCGTCGCAGATCGCCGGCCAGGTGCGGCCCTGGACGGCCCGCCGCCCGGCCGCC
The DNA here is from genome assembly GCF_040675465.1 of Actinocrispum sp. NPDC049592. Taxonomy (NCBI): domain Bacteria; kingdom Bacillati; phylum Actinomycetota; class Actinomycetes; order Pseudonocardiales; family Pseudonocardiaceae; genus Actinocrispum; species Actinocrispum sp. NPDC049592. The sequence goes on from NZ_JBFAPA010000017.1 coordinate 259,382, forward strand.
GCGAACTGGGCCCGCAGCGCCGCGTCGGCCAGCTTGTCGACCGCGGGCCGCAGCTCGGTCTGCAGGTCGCTGAGCAGGTAGCCGGTCTTGCCGTGCTGAACGAGGTCACGGGGGCCGCCGGAGTCCGGCGCGATGACCGGCACACCCGAGGCCATCGCCTCCTGCACGGCCTGGCAGAACGTCTCGTGCGGTCCGGTGTGGACGAACACGTCCAGGCTCGCGTACGCCTCGGCCAGCGGTTCTCCGGTGCGGAAGCCGAGGAACGCCGCCCGCGGCAAACGTTCGCGCAGCCGGTCCATGTCCGGCCCGTCCCCCACGACGACCACCCGGACCCCGGGCAGGTCGCTGACCGCGGCGAGCTTGTCGACCTGCTTCTCCGGCGCCAGCCGGCCCACGTACCCGACCAGCAGTTCGCCGTGGGGCGCCAGCTCGTCGCGCAGGGCGTCGTCGCGGCGTTCCGGCTTGAACAGGGCGGTGTCGACCCCTCGTCCCCAGCGGAACACGCGGGGGATCCCGTGGTCGACCAGGGACCGCACGGCCTCGCTGGACGGGGCCAGGGTCCGGTCGGCGAACGAGTGCAGGCGTTTGATCCAGCGCCACGCGGCTCTTGCCCCACGGGCAAGCCCGTACGCGGACGCGAACCCCGCCACATCGGTCTGGTAGATCGCGACGGTCGGCACCCCCAGGCGCCGGGCCGCGCGCAGCCCCCCGAACCCCAGCACGAACGGGGACGCCAGGTGGACGACGTCCGGTTCGAAGTCCAGCAGGGCCGTGGTGACCTTCGGCCCGGCCACGCCGATCGGCAGCGACGTGACGACCGGCACGTCCACGGCCATGGTCCGGACGACCGGAGCGTCCAGGTAGTGCTCCGGCCCGGGGCCCGGGGCGACGATCAGCGCCTCGTGCCCGTGTGCCCGCAGGTACTCGACCACCCGCAGAACGGAGTTGGTCACGCCGTTCACCTGCGGCAGGAAGCTCTCGGTGACAATGGCGACTCGCACGGCCTCACGATGAGCCCGGATCCGAGCACTGCGGCGACGGGCGCGTGACCAGCCGGGGAACGAAGCCGAAACTTCCAACGTGTGGTTTTGCCATCCCCCGCTGGACATCTCCCCGTCGCCGGAAGGACACCCAGCGCGGTCACTCTAGGTCGGCATGACCCTCTTGTCATCGCGCCCACCCAGGCCTGTGGAGCCTGGTCTGCTGTCCAGGGCCCTGGAAGTGGCCGGGCGACTGGCCAATGACGCCACAGATGTCATCACAGCGACCGCCGGGCGTGGGGCGCGGCCTGGTGGCAAGGATTCGCCCTTCGACTGGGTCACCGACACCGACCGGACCCTCGAACGGCACACCCGCCGGGTGCTGACCGCCGAGTTCCCCGGGTTCCCGGTGGTGGGCCAGGAGTTCGGCGCGGACCTTGGCTCCGAGGAGGCCGAGTACCGCTGGGTGGTCGACCCGGTGGACGGCACGGCCAACTACGTCGCCGGAGTCCCGTGGTGTGCCTACAGCCTCGCGCTGGTGGACGCCTCCGGGCCGGTCGTGGGCGTCGTGGCCGACCCGTACCGCGGCCAGATCTACGCCGCCGCCAGGGGCCGTGGTGCGCGGGCCAACGGCGTGCAGGTGTCGCTGACCGACAGGTTCACGTGCGCGCGGGCCATCGTGTGCACGGAGCTGACCCGCACCGGGCCGTGGCCGGGGATGGGCGGGTTCATCGAACGCGCGGCCCTCGCGCACGCCGGGGTGCGGGTGCTGGGGTCGGCGGCATTGGCCATCGCTCAGGTCGCACTGGGTCACGCCGCCGCGGCCGTGCTGCACAGCTACCACGAGTGGGACGTGGCGGGCGCTGTCGCTTTGGCGATCGAGGCCGGAGCCGTCGTGTGGGACCGGCACGGCTCGGACACCGCGCTACCCGTCGACGGGCTCCTGGTGGCCGCGCCAGGGGTGTCGGAGGAGGTCCTCAGCTGGTGGCAGGAAACCGCCACCGCCTGAGGACTGGAGGCGGTCTCGGCGGTCAACCGGCCGGTTCGGCCGGAACCTCAGCGGGCCCGGCGGGAGTCCGCGAAGTGGGCTGAGCCGTGCGGCGCAGCAGCCACACCAGCGGAACCACGATCAACCAGGTGAACAGGACGAGCGTGCCGGCCGGCATCAGCGACAGGTACGCCCCGCGCCCCGCGACCTTGACCAGGTCCGGGTGGGCCTCGTCGTACTCCACCTCGACCAGCTGCCCCACCTGCAGGCCGCTGGGGTAGCCCACGCCGTCCGGCGGGAGGTGCACCGCCCCGTCCGGCGTCTCGTACTTCACCAGGGTCCGGTCGAAGGCGACCGAGACCACTTCCGCGGTGGTCTTGACCGACCGCGAGTTGAGCCCGGCGTCCTCCCGGTAGGCCCCGATCACGAGGGTGATCGCGAGCAGCGTGACGACCGCCCCGAGGCTGATCAACACGATCGCCGCGACCCGGCGGACCTTCGCTGCCACGCCCGCACCCTAACCCCCACCCCAACCCACCCCCTCCCCGGCGTGTCCCCCGTTCGCCGCCCCCGTGTCCCACGTTCGCGGACCCCGTGTCCCACATTCGCGGGCCCCGACTTCCCTCGAACGGGGAACTCGGGGCCCGCCAATGGTCGACACACCCCCCACGAATGTGGGACATGCGCGGGGATGGGGTCAGTGCTGCTGGGCGAGGATCTCGTGGGTGTACTGGATCTGGTCGATGGACTTGGGTTTGGCGTGTGCCGCCTTGGCGGACAGGCCCGCGGGGGCCGGGCCGTTCGGACCCTCGGCCGGCTTGCCCTTGGTGAACAGCCAGGTCTGGAAGAAGTCGAACAGCGGTTTGCCGCTGATCTTCTCGGCCAGCGCGATGAACTGCTCGATGGTGGCGTTGCCGTAGCGGTGCTGCGCGGTCCAGGTCTTCAACAACGTGAAGAACGCGTCGTCGCCGATCTTGGTGCGCAGGGCCTGCAGCGTGATGCCGCCGCGGTCGTACACGGCGCCGTTGAACTCGTTGCCGGAGCCCGGTTCGGCCACGACGAACTGCCAGAACGGGTCGTTCGCCGGGTAGAAGTCGTACCAGTACTGGGCGACCTCGGCGGCCGTGCCCTCGTTCTCGTGCTCCGACCACAGGTACTGCGCGTAGGTGGCGAAGCCCTCGTTCAGCCAGATGTTGCGCCAGGTCTGCACCGACACCGAGTCACCGAACCACTGGTGCGCCAGCTCGTGCGAGATGACCGAGGTGTTCGCGCCGCGGCGGAAGAACCGGTCCGAGTACACCGGGCGGGTCTGGTTCTCCAGTGCGAAGTTCAGCCCGGTGCTGGCCACGCCGCCCTGGGCCTCGAACGGGTAGTCGCCGAACACCGACGACTCGAACTCGATGATCTCACCGGTGCGCTCGATGCTGGCGCGCGCCGACTCCGCGTTGTCACCGAGGTCCTCGCCGTAGGCGGTCACGATCGGCTGCCCGTTCGGGGCGGGCTGGGTGCGGATCTCGAACTGGCCGATGACGATGTACGTCAGGTAGGTGGCCTGCGGCTTGAGGCTGCGCCAGTTCCACCGGGTCCAGCCGTTGATCTGCGGGGTGGTGCCGGCGAACGTACCGTTGGAGATCACCTCGGTGCCGTTGGGCACGGCCACCGACACGTCGAACGTGGCCTTGTCGGTCGGGTGGTTGCTGCTCGGGAACCACCACGGCGCGATGTCCGGCTCGTCGACGGCCAGCGTCGTGGTCGGGGTCTTCTTCCAGGCGGTGAACCCGGTGGCGTCCTTGACCGTCGACGGCGTGCCCTCGTACTGCACGACCACGGTGAGGTCGGCGCCGTTGGCCAGCGGCCGCGGCGGGGTCACGACGACCTCGCCGACCGCGGCGGTCCTGGTCTGCGCGGGGAGGTTGTTCACCCGGATGGACTTGATCGGCAGCAGGAAGTCCAGGTCGAAGCTGGACAGCTCCTGGGTGGTCTTCGCGGAGATCGTGGTGGTGCCGGACAACAGGTCCGTCGCCGGGTTGTACGTCAGCCTGATGTTGTAGTGCGAGACGTCGTACCCGCCGTTGCCGGCGTTGGGGTAGTAGGGGTCGCCCGCACCCGGTGCCCCAGGAGCGGGTGCCGCGGCGGCAAGTGATCCGAACAAGACCGTGGCGATTCCGGCCGCTCCGGCGGCCAACGCCAGTCTCGATCGCTGAAACATGGTTATTACCCCTCCAGGTATCGCGAAAGGTTGTTCGAACCTATCCACCTGGACGATGGGTCAATACCTGCCAAAGTACGTATCCCACGGGCTGGAACTACCCAAAAACGGCATCCCCGACGACTGCCCGCATTCGGGCGTGCAGGTCCCGCAAACGTGCCCGATCGGCCCTGACCTCGCACACCTTTAGGCCGTTCGGCGGACTGAGCGCTTCCCTGAGCTGGTCAGGCGATTCGGCCAGGACATAGGGCACGTGGTGGGCGTCGCACAATGAGCGCAAATCGGTGCCGTGCGGGGTGCCGAACACCGTTTCGAAGCTGTCCCGGTACTGCGCCGCGCCTTGTTCCAGCAACGAGAAAATCCCGCCGCCGTCGTCGTTGAGCACGACGATCGTCAGATCCGGCTGGCGTTGTCCCAGTCCAGTCAGCAGTCCATTCGAGTCGTGCAGGAATGTCAGGTCGCCGATCAACGCGTAGGACGGCCGCCCGGACCCGAGCGCGAGGCCGATCGCGGTGGAGACGTTGCCGTCGATGCCCGCCACGCCGCGGTTGGCGTGGATGGCGATGTCCGTGCGGGTCTCGGCGACCAGGTCGACGTCCCGGACCGGGTTGGACGAACCGAGGAACAGCAGCGAGTCCGGCGGCAGCGCGTTCACGACGTCCCGCGCGACCCGCATGCCGGACGGCCAGAGCTCCTCCTCCAGCACCTTGTCCACCGCCGTCGCGGCCCGTTCCGCCGCGGTCCGCCAGGCCATCAGCCACTCCGGGTCATGGCCCTGCACGTATGCCAGGTCGGTGGTGTCCAGCCAGCCGCGCACGTGGATCGCCACGTACTGCGGATCGGTCCACTGTGGATGGTCGCCGATCCCGTACACCGGCGCCTTGCCCATCAGCCCGCGCACACCCCGGGACAACGTCGGCCGCCCGACGACCAGGACCGCCTCCGGCCGCAGGTCCTCGGCCCTGTCCAGCAACCCCAGCAGCAACGGCCCGCAGCGCAGCACGCTCGCGCCGCCGGTGTGCGCGACCGGCTCGGCGATGATCGGCCAGCCGGCCCGCATCGCCACCTGGCACGCGGCCGCGGCCCGGTCGGTCCGGCCGCTGCCGACCACCATCAGCGTCCGGGCCGGCAACGGGAAGTCCACCCGGCTGCCCGCCACCGAACGCGCGGGCGCCGACGTCGTCCAGCGTTCGTTGTCCGGGCGGCCGTCCAGCGACTCCGGCCAGTCGCCGCCGAACCCGGGCAGCAGCGGCTCCCGGAACGGCACGTTGATCTGCACCGGGCGACCGGACTCGGCCTGCGCGATGGCCCGGCAGACCAGCCCGCGCCAGACCGGGTTCAGCCCGGCCCGCCGCTCGGCCACCGGGAAGTCCACCAGGATCGCCGCCGGGGCGAACAGGTTGCGTTGGTCGATGGTCTGGTTGGCGCCGCTGCCGTGCAGCTCCGGCGGCCGGTCCGCGGAGATCACCACGAGCCCGATGCCCGAGTGGTAGGCCTCCAGCACGGCGGGGTGCATGTTCGCCACAGCCGTGCCCGAGGTGCACACCACGGCCGCCGGGCGGCCGGTCGCCCTGGTCAGGCCCATCGCGAGGAACGCGGCGCCGCGCTCGTCCACCCGGACGTGCATCCGCAGGCGCCCGGCCCGGTCGGCCTCGAACAGCGCCACGCTCAGCGGCGCGTTGCGGGACCCGGGGCAGACGACGACATCCCGCACGTCGTTGCGCACCAGCTCATCGATGATCACCATGGCCTGCGCGGTCGACGGGTTCATCGCCTTATCCTCGCAAACGTGTCTGAGAGTGTCGTTTCGGAGTTGTTCGACCCGAAGGCCTGGCGCGCGGTGCCGGGTTTCGAGTTCACCGACATCACCTATCACCGCGCGGTCGGCACCGGCGCCGTGCGGATCGCGTTCGACCGCCCTGACGTGCGCAACGCCTTCCGCCCGCACACCGTCGACGAGCTCTACCGGGCGCTGGACCACGCCCGGATGAGCTCCGACATCGGGTGCGTGCTGCTGACCGGCAACGGGCCCTCGCCCAAGGACGGCGGCTGGGCCTTCTGCTCCGGCGGCGACCAGCGGATCCGCGGGCGCACCGGGTACCAGTACGCGGCCGGTGAGACTTCGGACACCATCGACCCGGCCCGCGCCGGGCGGCTGCACATCCTCGAGTGCCAGCGGCTGATCAGGTTCATGCCCAAGGTCGTCATCGCCGTCGTGCCCGGGTGGGCCGCGGGCGGCGGGCACAGCCTGCACGTGGTGTGCGATCTCACCCTCGCCAGCGCCGAGCACGCCCGGTTCAAGCAGACCGACGCCGACGTGGGCAGCTTCGACGGCGGCTACGGCTCGGCGTACCTGGCCCGCCAGGTCGGCCAGAAGTTCGCCCGCGAGATCTTCTTCCTCGGCCGGACCTACACGGCCGACGACATGCACCGGATGGGTGCGGTCAACGCCGTGGTCCCGCACGCCGAGCTGGAGTCGACGGCGCTGGAGTGGGCGCGGGAGATCAACGGCAAGTCGCCGACCGCGCAGCGGATGCTGAAGTACGCGTTCAACCTGATCGACGACGGCCTGGTGGGCCAGCAGCTGTTCGCCGGGGAGACGACCAGGCTCGCGTACATGACCGACGAGGCCGTCGAGGGCCGGGACGCGTTCCTGGAGAAGCGTTCCCCGGACTGGTCGCCGTTCCCGTACTACTACTGATGCGCCAAGTTGCTGGGATAACGCCGGAAGCGCTGCTGGAGCACCTGCCAGCAGCGCTGGACGGCTCTGGACCCGCACTGCTGCCAGGGGATTCGCCGGGCCCGGCCGGTGTCCTGGCGCCGAACGAGGACTCCCCGCACGACCCGACCGCGGTCCTGGTCCGGACCTCGGGCTCGACCGGGGAGCCGAAGGAGGTTCTCCTGGCCGCTTCGGCCTTGCGTGCCTCTGCGATGGCAACGCACACCCGATTGGGTGGACCTGGGCGCTGGCTGCTGGCCACTCCGGCGCGGTTCATCGGCGGGATCCAGGTCCTCGTGCGGTCGTTGGTCGCCGGGTTCGATCCGGTGGTGATGGACCTCAGTTCCGGCTTCCGCGCGGAGGCGTTCGCTGAGCGGTGCCTTGAGCTGCTTTCGTTGCCGGGAAGGCATTACACGGCGCTCGTGCCCACCCAGCTCGCCCGCCTGCTGGCGGGCCCCGCCCGGGAGGCGTTGGCCGCCCTGGACGGGATCGTGCTGGGTGGAGCACCCCTGAGTCCCGAACTCCGCGCGGCGGCTGAAGGTCTGCCGATCGTGTCGGCGTACGGGATGAGCGAGACCGCCAGTGGCTGTGTGTACGACGGCGTACCGCTCGATGGGGTGAATGTGCGGCTGGTCGACTCCCTGGTGGCAATCTCCGGGCCGGTGCTCGCCCGCGGCTATCGAGGGCGGCCGGACCTGACCGCGAAGTCCTTCGTGGACGGCTGGTTCGTCACCTCGGACCTCGGCCGGTTCACCGGCGGACGGCTGGAGATCCTCGGCCGCGCCGACGACGTGATCAACACCGGCGGGGTGAAGGTGCCTGCCGCCGCCGTTCAACGGTTGCTGGAGCAGCACGTCGACGCGGCCTGTGTGGTCGCGTTGGACGACCCCGAGTGGGGTCAGATCGTCGCGGCCGCGGTGGTCGGTCCGGATGCCGATGTGGACGGTCTGCGTCAGGCTGTGCGTGACTCCCTGGGAGCACCCGCTGTGCCGAAGGTGTTGCGGGTGATCGACGAACTGCCGTTGACCGGGCCCGGAAAGGTGGACCGGATTGCTGTGCGTAGGTATCTGACCGGATGACTGTTCACTTCTTACGCCATTCAGTCCTTCTTGGTTGACACTTAACCATCGACTCCGTTTGGCTCTGCCCCATGAGAAAATGGCTCGCGGCCGCGGTCTTACCGGTCGCATTGGTTGGCTTCTCGGTGCCGGCTTCCGCCAGTGGCACGCTCACCCTCAGCATCCCGGTGGGCTCGTACGACCAGGAAAGCAACAACGTCACCGTCACCAGCGGCACGTTGACCCTCGGGCAGAGCGCGGCGCGGACGTTGACGCCGGTGCGCACCGGGATCGCGTCCTACGCGCCGTTCACCTTGAAGGAACCGGTGAACACGGTGTCCGCCAAGGTGTCCGCGTCGGTGCCGCGCGACTCCGAGCTGGCCGTTGACGTGCGCGGCGTGCAGCCGGACGGCACGTGGACCGAGTGGACGGAGGTCACGTCGTCATCGGCCGCGGTGTTGCCGATGTCCACATCGGTCGTCCAAGCACGCCTAGTGCTGACTACACCCGACGGCAGTGACAGTCCTGCCGTGCGGGGCGTCGACCTCACGTTGTCGCAGACCAACGCCCGGCCGACCGCGGAGATCCAGGCCGCCGGTGTCGCGTACCGGGTCTACGCGACGCGCGAGGGCCTGGTCGGCGGCACCACCGCGAACGGGCACGTCATCACGTCCCGCGACCACTTTGTAGCACTGCCGTCGCGCCGCGGCCTGTCCAGTAAGGGCACGGGCACCTACACCGTGCAGGTGTGCTCGTCGGCGGGTCGTTGCGAGTGGGCGCCGGTCTGGGATGTCGGGCCGTGGAACACCACGGACGACTACTGGAACGCCTCCCGGCAGCGCTGGACCGACCTGCCGCGCGGCAAACCCGAGGCCCAGGCCGCCTACCAGGACGGCTACAACGGCGGGAAGGACGAGTTCGGCCGCAAGGTCGGCAACCCCGCGGGCATCGACCTGGCCGACGGCACCTTCTGGGACGGCGTCGACCTCGCCGACAACTCCTGGGTCACCGTGACCTACCTGTGGACCGGGTCCGGCCCGAACGGCTTCGTCCGCACCGCCAGCGACCCGCTCAATGTCCGGTCGAGCACCAACACCAGCTCGTCGGTCGTCGGGCTCGCCGCCAACTACGCGCAGGTCAGGGTCATCTGCCAGCAGACTGGGGAGTCCGTGTCCGGCAGCCAGGGCACGTCCAACATCTGGTACCGCATCGCCACCGGCAAGTACGTGGCGAAGGCGTACGTAACTGGGGTCACCGGCGCCACAGCCTGCTGAATTGCGACACTGTCCGCATGGCGACAGTCGCGCAGTGGATGGCGGGCGCACGCGTCCGCACGTTGCCCAACTCCGTCTCACCGGTGCTCGTCGGCGCCGGTGCGGCGGTGGCGATCGACGGTTTCGTGTGGTGGCAGTCGGTGCTGGCGCTGCTCGTCGCGGTGGCGTTCCAGGTGGGGGTGAACTACGCCAACGACTACTCCGACGGGATCCGCGGCACGGACACCGAGCGGGTCGGCCCGTTGCGGCTGGTCGGTTCGGGGCTCGTGCCGCCGGGTGCGGTGCGGGCCGCGGCGTTCGCGTGCTTCGGGTTCGCGTGCGTGGCGGGGCTTGTGCTCGTCCTCACGTCCGGGCACTGGTGGTTGCTGATCGTCGGCGTGGTCAGCGTGCTCGGCGCGTGGTTCTACACCGGCGGTAAGAACCCTTACGGCTACTTGGGTTTCGGCGAGCTGGCGGTGTTCCTGTTCTTCGGGCCGATCCCGGTGCTGGGCACGTTGTACGTCCAGAGTGGACGGATCAGCTGGCTGGGCGTGGTCGCTTCCGTTGCCCTGGGGTGTTTCTCGGCGGCGGTGCTGGCCGCGAACAACCTGCGGGACCGGCCGAAGGACGCCGAGGCGGGCAAGCGGACCCTCGCGGTCCGGCTGGGCGACACCCGGACCCGTTCGCTGTACAGCGTTCTGACGTTGCTGCCGTTCGTCGTGACGCTGGGGCTGGCGTTCATCAACCCGTGGATGCTGCTCGGCCTGGTGGCGACGGTGAAGGCGATGCCGCCGGTCCGGACCGTCCTCAGTGGAGCGACCGGCCCGGCGCTCATCCCGGTGCTCAAGGACACCGCGCTAGCGATGCTGATCTGGGCGGTCGCGACCACGCTCGGTGCTGTTCTGTAGCCGGTTTATTGCCACGTTCCCGATTCGAAGAACTCGGCCAGCACGCGGTAGTGCGGATCGAGGTCGAGTCCTTGTTTGGCAAGCCATTCGTCGTTGTAGTAGGTGTGCGCGTACCGTTCGCCGCCGTCGCACAGCAACGTCACGACGCTGCCTTCCCGGCCCGCGGCCAGCATTTCCGCGATGATCTGGAACGCGCCCCACAGGTTGGTACCGGTGGACCCGCCCACCCGGCGGCCGAGAATGCCTTCCACGTAACGGATCGCGGCGATCGAGGCGGCGTCCGGGACCTTGATCATCCGGTCGATCACCTGGCCGACGAACGACGGCTCGACGCGGGGCCGGCCGATGCCCTCGATGCGGGACCCGCGGCAGCCGGTGAGGTCGGGCTGGGTGTCGCGCCAGGCGTCGAAGAACACCGAGCACTCCGGGTCGACGACAGCCAGGTGCGTGCGCATCGACTGGTAGCGGATGTAGCGGCCGATGGTCGCGCTCGTACCGCCGGTGCCCGCGCCGACCACGATCCAGGCGGGTTCGCGGTGCGGTTCCAGGGCCATCTGCTGGAACATCGACTCGGCGATGTTGTTGTTGCCGCGCCAGTCGGTGGCGCGTTCGGCGTGCGTGAACTGGTCCATGAAGTGGCCGTCGAGCTCGTTGGCCAGCCTGCGGGACTCGGTGTACATCGCGCTGGGTTCGTCGACGAAGTGGCACTGGCCGCCCTGGCGTTCGATCAGCGCGATCTTCTCGGTGCTGGTCGACGCGGGCATCACCGCGATGAACGGCAGGTTCAGCAGGCGGGCGAAGTAGGCCTCGGAGACCGCCGTCGAACCGGACGAGGCCTCGATGACCGGGGTGCCCTCGGTGATCCAGCCGTTGCACAGGGCGTACAGGAAGAGGCTGCGGGCCAGCCGGTGCTTGAGCGAGCCGGTCGGGTGGGTCGACTCGTCCTTGAGGTAGAGCTGCACGCCCCAGTCCGCGGGCAGGGGGAACGGCAGCAGGTGCGTGTCGGCGCTGCGGTTGGCGTCCGCCTCGATGATCCGGACGGCCTCGCACACCCACTCGCGGGTTGTCTCGCTACATCGGTCCACAGAGGTCACGGGAGGACAGTAACAATCAGGACACCCTTCCAACCGGGTCCGCGCGCGCTCCGTCCAAGGTTCATGCGCAGCATCCTCGTCGTGGCGTCGGTCGTGTTATCGCTGGTCGGCGTGTCACCGCTGGCCGCGCAGGCGTGTGCCTGCGGCGGGTTCGTGGGGGACCAGAAGGTGCAGGTGCGGCAGGAGACGGCCATCGTCGAGCTGGCGCCCGGCCGCGAGACCGTGACCATGCAGTTCGCCGCGGAGACCACAGCAACTCGCGCGGCCTGGGTGATGCCCGTGCCGGGTCCCGCCGACCTCTCGCTGGGCAACGCGGAGGCGTTCACCTATCTGGCCGATTTCACCAAGCCTTCGTACGAGGACGTGCGCGGGCCTTCGGGCGGCGGCGGCGCCAAAGCCGCTGCCGCCGCTCCCGGTGCCGCCGTCGAGGTCACCCAACAGGTTGACATCGGCCCGTACTCCACGGCGCAACTGACCGGCACCGACTCGACAGCGGTGGCCCAGTGGCTGTCCACGAACGGCTTTTCCCTCCCACCCACCCTCGCGACGGGCCTAGCGCCATATTTGTCCGAGGGCTGGTCGTTGACCGCCGTACGGCTGACCGCCGGGCAAGGAAACCTCCGCGGCAACCTCCCACCCCTCAAGATCACCTTCGCCACCTCGTCGCCGGTCTACCCGATGCGCCTCTCCGGCCAAGCGACCTCCCCACAAGCCCTGCGCCTCTACGTCCTCGCCGACCACCGGATGGACGCCACCTCCCCGGTCCCGGGCTGGACCATGGACCTGTACTTCGCCGGCCGCGACACCACCAGAAACACCTACGTCACCCGCTACGACGGCACCTACCCAGACCCAGCAAGAATCACCCAGGACATCAAGTTCACAAAAGCCCCAACCGACAACCCCCACAAAACCGTCCTGACCAGATACGTCCCGAACACCGGCTCGGAAGCCCCCAGCATGACCTGGCTGTTCGTGGCAGGAATAGCAGTCCTCATCGCAATCCTAATAACAGGGGCAATAACCGCCTACACCCACCGCCGCCGCCTGAACAAAAACTAACCCACACCCACACCCAAGGAATGCCCCGCCCCGCTCTGGCGATGCCCGCAGGCATACACCGGCGACCGATAGGCCCCGTCGCGGCCCCGGATCGGAACGCTGGGGGCGGCACCGATGGCACGTACGCGGCATCGTGTGAGACCATTCTGGCGCCTCCTCACACCACTTCGGCGCCTGGTGCGCCCGCAGCACCGACACTCCAACCACCTCAAGATCACCCACCATCCGGTGGTCCACAGGCGGAGGCGGTTTCAGGCCCCGGCTCATTGGGCATTCGGTGGTGTGAGCACTGGATTACGCACTATTGAAACGGACATTCCCGCCAGGTTGGACCGGTTGCCGTGGTCGCGGTTCCACTGGCGGGTAGTGATCGGACTGGGGACTGTCTGGATTCTGGACGGGCTTGAGGTCACCATTGTTTCGGCGATCGCGTCGCGGCTGACGGAGGCCGGTGCGGGTGTGCACATGACGGCGGCGGATATTGGGATCGCGGCCGCTGTCTACGTTGCGGGGGCGTGTCTGGGGGCGTTGTTCTTTGGGCAGCTTACGGATCGGTGGGGTCGTAAGCGGCTTTTCATGATCACGCTTGCGGTGTATTTGGCCGCGACGGTGGCGACTGCGTTCACGTTCGCGCCGTGGTATTTCTTTGTCTGCCGGTTCTTCACCGGGACAGGGATCGGCGGGGAGTATTCGGCCATCAACTCCGCTATTGACGAGTTGATTCCCGCGGCGAAACGCGGGCGCGTCGATCTCGCTATCAACGGCAGTTACTGGGGCGGTGCGGCGATCGGCAGTATCACGTCGATCCTGTTGCTGAACACCGAGATCTTCGCTCCGGGGATCGGGTGGCGGCTCGCGTTCGGGCTCGGCGGGATTCTCGCGCTGGTGATCATCCTGGTTCGCCGGCACGTGCCGGAAAGCCCCCGGTGGCTGTTCATCCACGGCCGCGAGGACGAGGCCGAACGCATTGTCCGGGACATCGAACGGGAGGTCGGCGGCGAGCTCGCCGAACCCGAAGGCAAAATCGAGATCCGGCAACGCCACCACATCCCGTTCCGGGAGATCGCGAAAGTCGCCTACGAGCGCTACCCGAAACGCGCGATGCTCGGCCTCGCCCTGTTCATCGGCCAGGCATTCCTCTACAACGCCGTCACATTCGACCTCGGCACGATCCTGAACACCTTCTACGGCGTTTCCTCCAGCCAAGCGCCGCTGTTCCTGGCGCTTTTCGCCGTGGGCAACCTGATGGGCCCGCTCGCGCTCGGCCGGCTGTTCGACACGGTGGGCCGCAAACCGATGATCACGGCGACCTATCTGGGTTCCGGGATCATCGTCGCCGTGATCGCGCTGCTGGCCGGGAACCTCACCGTGTGGCCGTTCATTCTGTTGGTGTGCCTGGCTTTCTTCGTCGCGTCGGCGGGCGCCGGGGCCGCGTACCTGACGGTCAGCGAGATCTTCCCGATGGAGACGCGTGGGCTCGCGATCGCGCTGTTCTACGCCGTCGGCACCGCGGTCGGCGGGATCACCGGCCCGCTGCTGTTCGGCGAGTTCATCCACAGTGGACAGATCAGCCAGGTGTCGCTCGGCTTCCTGATCGGCGCGGTGATCATGGCGCTCGCGTCGGTCGCCGAGCTGCTGTGGGGCGTGAACGCGGAAGGCAAGTCGCTGGAACGGATCGCCCGCCCGCTCACCGCGCTCACGAAGGGTCGTAGATCGCACGGAACTGTGGCAGAACCTCAGGGTGATTGACCTTCAGGAAGTCGATCAGCTTCTCCCGCAGCTCACACCGCAGATCCCATGAACTGGGCGCGTCCGCGGCCGAAGCGAGCACCCGGACGACCATTGTGGACGGTGTGGAGTCGACGACCTGAACCACCCAGTCCCGTTGGTCCCACAACGGCGACGCCTCGACCAGACGCTGGGTCTCGGTCCGGATCGCGTCGATGGGCGCGCCGTAGTTCAGGTGCAGCACCACCGCGCCGAGCACGCGGGTCTCGTGGCGCGTCCAGTTCTGGAACGGGTTCTTGGTGAAGTAGGTCGTCGGCAGCACGAGCCGCCGCTCGTCCCACAGGTGCACGACGACGTATGTGAGCGTCATCTCCTCGATCCGGCCCCACTCGTCCTCGACGACCACGACGTCGTCGAACCGCAGCGAGTCGGTGACCGCCAGCTGGATGCCCGCGAAGACGTTCGTCAACGTGGTCTGCGCGGCCAGGCCGCCGATCACCCCGACGATCCCCGCGGACGCCAGCAGTGACGCGCCGAGCGTGCGGAGCTGCGAGAAGGTCATGAACATCGACGCCAGTGCGAGAACCGTCACAGTGGCCGCGGTCAGTCGCCGGACCAGCGCCACCTGGGTGCGCAGCTTGCGGATCCGCCGGTTGTCCGGCACGTCGAGGCGCAGCCGTTGCAGCGCGAAGTCCTCGATGACGAACAGGAACCGGACGACCAGCCAGGCCGCGGCCCCGATCAGGACCAGCAGCACCGCGTGCCGGACGCCGCTGACGACGCGGTCCTCGTTGTCGTACAGGACCGAGTACACCGAGGCCACGACAAGGACCGTGACGAACGGTTTGTGGCAGTGTGAGTGCAGTTCAGTGAGGGTGTGGCGGTAGCGGCGGCGGGCGACGAACCGCACCACGAACCCGACCAGCCACCCCACGACGAGGGCGGCGACCGCGGCCACCGCGACAGCCAGGATTGTTTTCAGGACCACCCATCCCAGCGTGAGGCAAGATCAGCCCGAACGCGAGCCTGGCAGGTCAGGCGTCTTCTTCGTCACCGCGCAACTGGGCGCGCAGCTTGTCCCGCTCGGCCCGGCGGACCTCACCGCGCTCGGCCATCCCGGCCGCCACCCGGTCGTTCAGCCCGCGCAGCAGCACCATGCTCAGCGGGTACGCCGCCACCACGGCAACCGCCAGCGCCACGAGCAAAGGAATCTTGAACATCACGAGCACCGCCGTGACCACGGCGACCAGCGCGATACGGGCGACCGTGTACAGCACGAGGTCGCGGCGGAGACTGCCTTCCACGCCGCTCACCCTACTCGGCGTCCCCGGTGTTCGGACGCCCCTCGAACCGGGTGGACAGCACCACCGTGGTCCTGGTGCGCGCGACGCCGCTGATCCGGCGCAGGCGGCCCAGCGTGCGTTCCAGGTCGTCGACGGTCGACACCCGGACCTTGGCCACGAAGGCCTCGTCCCCGGCGACCGCCCAGCAGGACTCCACTTCCGGCAGCTCAGCGAGGGCAAGGGCGATGTCGTTGTCCATCGCGCCCTCGGCCGGCTGGATGCCGACCAGCGCGGTGACCCCCAAACCTATGGCCCGCGGGTCTACGGTGGCGTGGTAGCCGGTGATGACCCCGCTGGCCTCGAGCTTGCCGACCCGCTCGTGCACGGCCGACGCCGACAGCCCGACCTGGCGGCCGAGCTCGGCGAACGTCGCGCGGCCGTTCAGCCTGAGCTCGGTGATGATGCGACGGTCCAAGTCGTCCACGCGGGCAGCCTACGCGCGCCGCACCGGCTGTCCTTCGTGGGCGTTTTGCCCCTTACTACCTCTTTACTATCACATAGCCGTTCGAGTACCCGATGGTCGAGATGCCACGATGCAACCGGTTCGCCGGAAATCTCGGCGAAGATCTCAAGGAGGCGGATGTGACCACCACCATGGGGCACGTGGGCGAGCGGTTGCTCACCCCTGGCGAAGTCGCGGCCCTGTTCCGGGTCGACCCCAAGACCGTGACCCGGTGGGCGACCGCCGGCCGGATCGGTTCGATCCGCACCCCCGGCGGGCACCGTCGGTTCCGTGAGTCCGAGGTGAAGACCCTGCTGGCGGAGCTGACCACCGAAGCCAGTCATAACGACTGATACCACGTTCCGCCATCGGACGTATGCCTTGGCGGCACGCTGGTGCGAAACGGGCTAACCTCGGGCATGAGACCCGAGGAGGTGGCGGGATGCTGCTGTACTTGCTCGCCGCGGTCGGAGCGCTGACAGTGGCGGTGCTGCTGTGGCGGGCGTTCGGATCGCAGTCGGCCGCCGTACCCACACGGCGCGAGCGCGGCCGCGGCGTCGTCGCCCCCGATGACGACCCGGAGTTCCTGCGCGGTCTGGACGAGCGCAACAAGAAGGCCGGCGACGACCCGCCCGGCTGAGTAAAGAGCAGTCGTGGCGAACCCTCGTGGGTGACCGGAGTGGTCACTTACGAGGGTTCTCTTGTATCCGGCCCTGGTCCCGCCCCAAGCCGTCCTTTACCCAGAGCCGCGTCCTTTACCTCCGCTGTGGCTCTCCCGGCCCTGCGCCCGGGATCTTTCGCCCCGCCACGGCCGGGTGAGGGTGGAGCGGTGGGCGCTGGCTCATGGGCGGCGTGCGAACCATGGCCGGTTCCGTCAAGCGATCCGGTGTCATGTGATCGAGCTGATCCGGGGATTGCAGGCGGATCGGCTTTCACAAGCCCCGCGGAGGCGATGTGGGTGGAGCCAGCCGCTGCCGGCTCCACCCGGGTGGGTTACCTGTCGTGGGGGAAACCGTCTGCGACTGTGGCCGCCATCTCCAGCAGTGCCAGGCGGGTTGCGGGCTGCAGGCGGTCGAGCTCGATCTCCGCGCCTTCTTCCAGGTGAGGATCGAAGGGGATCTGGCACACCGCGCGGCACCGGGCGCCGAAGTGCGCCGCGAGTTTCTCGAGGTCGACGCTGCCGGACTTGGGGCGCACGGAGTTGATCACCGCGACGGACCTGGCCACGAGGTCGCGATACCCGTGTGCGTCCAGCCAGTCGAGGGTCGCCGAGGCACTGCGCGCGCCGTCGACCGAGCCCGACGAGACGACCACGAGGGAGTCCGCGAGGTCGAGAACGCCCTTCATCGCCGAGTGCATCAGTCCCGTGCCGCAGTCGGTCAGCACGATGTTGTAGAAGTGCTCCAGGAGGGCCACCGTGCGGCGGTAGTCGTCCTCGCTGAAGGCCTCCGACACGGCCGGGTCCTGTTCGCTGGCAAGGACTTCCAGGCGGCTCGGGCCCTGTGAGGTGTACGCGCGGACGTCGCTGTACTTGGTCACGCGGCTCGCGTCGCGCAGGAGGTGGCGGACGGTCGCCGTGGTCTCCAGGGGGATCTTCTGGCTGAGGGTGCCCCGGTCGGGGTTCGCGTCCACGGCGATCACCCGGTCGCCGCGCAACGACGAGAAAGTCGACCCCAAGGTGGTGGTGACTGTGGTCTTGCCCACACCACCCTTCAGGCTCAGCATCGCGATCTTGTAGCACCCCCGCAGTGGCTGGTTCACCCGCAGGATCAGCTCCCGCCGCTGCTGGTCCTCCGCGCTCTCCCCGACGTTCACCACACCGCCGGTCGCCGAGTACAACGCCTTGCGCCAGCCGGACTGCGGCCGCCGCTTCTCCTGCTTGATCAGGCGCGAGGTTGCCAGCTCGTGGCCCGGCTGCTGCGGGGCGAACTGTTGCTGCGGCGCATACCCGGGGTGCACGGGAACGGGCCCGGAACCACCCGGAACGGGATAGGGACCCGAACCGCCCTGCTGTACCGGATACGGCCCACTGGGCACCTGGTGCGGACCGGAAGCCCCGGGAACCTGGTACGGCCCCGAGCCACCCGGCACCTGATACGGACCGGACCCGCCGGGCACCTGGTGCGGACCAGAGGCACCCGGAACCTGATAAGGCCCAGACCCACCCGGAACTTGGTAAGGCCCGGAACCGCCGGGCACTTGGTGCGGACCAGATGCCCCAGGCACCTGGTACGGCCCCGAGCCACCGGGAACCTGGTAAGGCCCGGAACCGCCGGGGACCTGGTACGGACCCGAGCCACCAGGAACTTGGTGCGGACCGGATCCACCTTGCACCGGCCCGGAACCTCCCGGCTGGCCGGAGCCCCCAGCGCCGGAAGCGTCCGTCACCTGGTAGGGGCCGGAAGCCCCCGAAGCGTCCGGCACCTGGTACGGGCCGGAAACGGCCGGGCCGCTCTGCGCCGGGACAGCCCCGGAGGACGACCCCGTCTGCGCCGCGTACGACCCGGAAGCCCCGCTCTGCGCGGGAAACGACCCAGATGACGGTCCGGTCTGAGCCGGATACCCCGAAGAAGACCCGGTCTGAACGGGAAAGGCGCCCGAACCAGGCCCGGTCTGCGCGGGGAAGGCGCCCGAGCCGGGTCCGGTCTGAGCGGGGAACGACCCCGAGGTCGGCCCGTTCTCGGTCGGCGGCGCGGCGGGGTAGAGCTGCGAGTCGGTGGCCGGCTCCTCGTAGAGCTCCGGCTGGTTCTCAGCCGTTTCCTCGGTGTCCGCGCTGCCGTCTGGGGGCGGGGCCTGCCAGGCCACCTCGGGTCGCTGGGCGGATTCGTCGTAGCGTCCAGTCACCGCCGGGGTCCCTCCTGCGGACATCAAGGATCGAGACCACCTCGACCATCCCGTGCGACGGTAGTCGCCGGAGTGCTCGCAGGTCGAACAGGGTTGCCCTTTTGGTACTGACGGGTTACCGCCGGGTCAGCCGTTGGCGTACGAGTGCAGTCCGGCGGTGACGAGGTTGATGAAGAACAGGTTGAACACGGTGGCCGCGAACCCGACGATGTTGATCCAGGCCGCCTTGCTGCCGCGCCACCCGGCGGTGGCCCGCGAGTGCAGGTACGCCGCGTAGATCACCCAGGCGACGAACGCGACCGTCTCCTTGGGGTCCCAGCCCCAGAACCGGCCCCACGCGGCTTCGGCCCAGATCCCGCCGCAGATGACGCCGAAGGTGAAGATCGGGAACGCGATGATCGTCATCCGGTAGGCGAGCCGGTCCAGGACGTCGGCCTCGGGAAGCCGCGAGGCGAGTTTCACGAACTTGGTGTCGTCGCCGTCGTACCGCGAACGCACCAGGTAAAGGATGCTGGCCACGCCCGGGACCAGGAACAGGCCGGACGCACCCGCCGCGGCCGACACGTGGATCACGAGCCAGTAGGACTGCAGCGCGGGCTGCACCGGCGCCGCGTTCGTGTACAGCACCGTCCCGGCCAGGAACATCAGGATCACGATCGGCAGCAGCACGAACCCGGTGACCCGGCGGACCGGGAACTTCCGGATCATCACCAGCCAGGTCGCCACGGCCACGAAACACACCGTGGCCATGTACTCGTACATGTTGCCCCACGGCACGCGGCCGGTCGCGAACCCGCGCAGCACCAGCGAACTGAAGTGCAGCACCACGCCGAGGGTCAGCAGCGCGGCGCCCATGCGGCCGAACCGATCGGCGCGGTTGCGCTCGACCCGCCGGCCGCCGGTCGGGCGCGCCGGGGCGACTTCCTCGGTGATGGCCGGGGGGCCGCCGACGGTGGCGAGCTGGCGCGCGACCACCTTCTTGGCGCGCTCCCGGGTGTTGGCCTGCTCCATCACCGCGAAGATCATCGCCAGCACGTAGACCAGGACCGTCGTGGTGTAGGTCCAGTCGCTGAACCGCGCGAGGGTCTCGTTGACCATCAGTGCTTACCTCCAAGGACCTGGCCGGCCAGCCTGGTGAACTCCTCGCCGTATCCGGCCTGGTCGGTGCGGGCGAGCCCGCCGACCTCGACCACGGTACGGCCATCTTCGCCGGGTGCGGCGCGCACCCACAGCCTGCGCCGCCGGATCGTCAGGGACGCGCCGATGCCCAGGATGATCAGGATCGCGAAGATGAGCACGTAGAACTGGCCCGGATCGTGTGAAACCTGCAGGTAGACCCACTTTTTCACGCCGTCGAAACGCACTACGGTGCCGTCGTCGAGCTTGACGTCCTGCCCAGGCAAGAGGTTCTCCCTGGCCACGGACTTGAGCCTGCCGTCGTCGACCATCTGCTGGTCGACGGTGAAGATGTTCTGGCCGCGGCCGTTGTCGATGCCGAGGTCGCCGCGCAGCACCTCGATGGCCACCGCGGGGTTGTCCAGCGCGGGGAAGCTGGAGTCCATCAGCTTGCCCTGGAACACCGCGGTCGGCGCCAGCAAGCCCGTGATGGCCAGCTGTTTGGTCCTTCTTTCCCGCGCGTCGGTGATGCCCGGCGGGTCGAACTTCGTCGCCCCTTCGGACAGCAGCGTGACGTTGTTCGTCGGCCGCCACTGCGTGTCCATCGTGCGCTTCTCGCCGTTGGGGAACGTCACCGTGAACACCGGCGCGTAGCCGTTGCCGAGCAGGTAGATCCGGTCGCCCTCGGTCCGCAGCGGGGAGTTGACCTGCAGCTGGTAGTCGCGCCAGGTGCCGGTGTCCAGGTCGTCGCCGGACTGGTACTGCAGGTGCGCGTTGAACAGCTTGGCCTGGCCGGTCGGCAGCCACTCGGCGTCGAACTGGTTCACCTTCAGGCAGAACGGCGACAGGTCGGTGCCGTCGACGCGCAGGCCGGGGTGGAAGGAGTCGTAGCCGAGTACGCCGGAGTTGCAGAACTCCTGGCTGCCATCGGCTTTCACGATGACCTGGCCCTCGTAGCCGAACAGCTTGCCGACGGCCAGCGCGACGATCAGGCCGAGCATGGCGAAGTGGAAGACGAGGTTGCCGGTCTCGCGCAGGAAGCCCTTCTCCGCCGAGATGGTCCGGGCGCCGCCGTCCTCCTCGCGTTCGACCAGGCGCCAGCCCTTGAGGTTCTGCTTGGCCTGCTCGATCACCGCGGCGGGCTGGTCGTCCAAAGTGGACTCCGCGTGGTGCGGCATCCGGCCGAGGTTGCGCGGCGTGAGCACGGGCTTGGCGCGCATCTGCTTGAGGTACTCCCAGAGCCGCGGCAGCAGGCAGCCGACCAGGGAGATGAACAGCAGCAGGTAGATCGCCGAGAACCAGACGCTGGCGTAGACGTCGTAGAACTGCAGCGTGTTCAGCAGACGGCCCCACCAGCCGTGCTGCTCGATGTAGTCGGCGACCTTGTTGGTGTTCAGCGACCGTTGCGGCAGCAGGGCGCCGGGCAGGGCGCCGAGCGCCAGCAGGAACAGCAGGATCAGCGCGGTGCGCATCGACGTGAGGCCACGCCAGGTGTTGCGCAGGAATGCGATCACAACGGCAGCCTCAGGTCGCTGACGAACGCGTAGCGCAGCCACGCGATGAACTCGCCCCACAGCCCGGTGATCAGCAACACGCCCACGGCGAACATCAGCACGCCACCGAAGATCTGCACCTTCCGGCCGTTGCGGCGCAGCCACCCGGTCGCGCGGACCGCCCAGCGGGCGCCGAGCGCGATCAGCAGGAACGGGACGCCCAGACCGAGGCAGTAGATGAGGACGAGGAAGATCCCGCGCGCCGCGGCGCCGCCGGTCGTCGTGGCGATGGTGAGCACGCCGCTGAGCGTCGGGCCGATGCAGGGCGTCCAGCCCAGACCGAAGATCGCGCCCAGGATCGGCGCGCTGACCAGGCCGCCGCGCGGGAGTTTGTGGAACCGGATGTCGCGTTGCATGCCGGGCACGAACCCGGTGAACACCAGCGCCATCAGGATCATCAGCAGGCCGCCGCCGCGCTGCAGCCAGTCCTCGTTGATCGTGAGCTGGTCGGACAGCCACACGAGCCCGCCGACGGTGATCGTGAAGACGACGGTGAACCCGAGCACGAACAGCCCCACGGCCCCGACCACCCGCAACCGGCCCTTCTTCGCCTCCTCATCGGCGTCGACGGCAGGCGTGTCCGCGCCCACCACCGTCGCGAGATACGCGAGGTAGCCGGGCACCAACGGCACGACACACGGGGACGCGAACGAGATCATGCCCGCGAGCAGCGCCAACCCACTCGCGAACAACAGCGGCCCGGACGCCGCGATCTCGGCCGGATTCACACCAAGGAGCGTAAGCAAGCCCCTTGACACCCTCACCCCCGGCACCCAGGACCAAGGTCCCGCCCGCACCTTTCCCCAGCTCCGCCGCAGAGATCGCCCCTCCGGGCGGACGAGTGACACCCCGCTGAAGTGCGCATATGGGGAGGGCCTGCCCACCGGAGCGGGAGTCAGGAGCCACGTGGGGTCAGGGGCCGGCTGGTGTCCCGCGCCGGAACTCCGGCGCCTTTGTCCGGCGGATCCAGGTTTTCAGGCGGACCTCCGGCGCGGGCACTAGGAGGGTGGCTTCTCGTCGAGGAGTTGTTTGATCAGGGGCTGGATGTCCTTGGCGAGGGTGGCGGTGAGGTAGACGGCGGCTACTTTGTGGTCGCGGTCGAGGATGAGGGTGCTGGGGACGTTGTTGCGGGGGTAGCCCTTGAGGCCCAGGAGGATGCGGCTGCTGGGGTCCCAGATCGACGGGTAGGTCAGGTTCCGGTCGCGCATGAAGTCCTGTGGCTGGCTGCGGATGTCATCGCGGACGTCGATGCCGAGGACCTGCAGGCCCGCGTCCTTGTTCTCGTCGTAGAGCCGCTGCAGTTCGGGGGCTTCCGCCCGGCACGGGCCGCACCAGGCGCCCCAGATGTTCAGCAGCACGACTTTGCCCTGGTAGTCGCTCAGTTTGAGCTGCTTGCCCTCCGCCATCAGGTCATCGCCGGTCAGCTCACCGAGCTTCTTCCGGTCGGCCTGCGGATAGTTGATGATCAGCTGCCCATTCGGCGCGACGAGGTCGAACTCGGTGCCCCGCACCACCGCGTCGTCCCCGGTCGAGCAGGCCGCGAGGAGCAGGACGACCACCAAGAACAAAGCCCTCATGCGCCGGTCACCTTGGGGTCCGTCGCGCCGGCCGGTTCGATGTACGAGATCCCGGTCAGCTCCTCGTCGTCGAACTGGAGGCTGGTGAGCGAGGCGAGCGAACACTGCCGCTGCCGGGGGTCGTGCCACAGCCGTTTGCCCTCCAGGAACCGCCGCAGCGTCCAGATCGGCAGCTGGTGGGACACGCACACCGCCTCATGCCCGTCCGCGGCCGCACGGGCCCGGTAGGCGGCACCAAGCATGCGCCTGGCGATGGACAGGTACGCCTCGCCCCACGACGGCTTGAACGGGTTGGCGAGGTGCTTCCAGTGCCGCGGTGAGGTCAGCGACCCGGCCCCCACCGACACCCGCTCGCCCTCGAACACGTTGGTCGGTTCGATCAGGCGGTCGTCGGTGGCCAGGTCGAGCCGCAGCGAGTCGACGATCGGCGCCGCGGTCTCCTGCGCACGCTGCAGAGGCGACGCCACGACGTGCGTGATGTCCCGGTCGGCCAGGAACTCCGCGACCGTCAGCGCCTGACGTTTGCCCAGGTCGGACAGGCCGTAGCCGGGGATCCGGCCGTAGAGGATCCCGGTGGGGTTGTGCACTTCGCCGTGCCGCAGCAGGTGCACGATGGTCTTGCTCACTTGGTCGCCTCCGCAGCCGCCGTCGCCGCTGCTGGCAACGCGTCGGCGATCACGTCAAAGGCTGCATCGTCCATGGCCGCGTTCACAAACCACGCCTCGTACGCGCTCGGCGGCGGATACACGCCACGCTCCAGCAGCGCGTGGAAGAACGGCGGGAAACGCCAGGTCTCCGAGGCCTTCGCACCCGCGTAGTCGATCACCGGGGACGTGCCGAAGAACACACTGACCAGGTTGCCGGCGAACTGCACCTGGTGCGCGACCCCGGCCTTGGTCAGCGCCTCCTCGAACATCAGCCCGAGCCGCTGCGCGTTCGCGTCCAGCTTCGCGTAGACGTCCGCGGTGGCCGCCCGCAACGTCGCCAGCCCGGCCGCCACCGCGACGGGGTTCCCGGACAGCGTCCCGGCCTGGTAGACGGGCCCTTTGGGGGCCAGCGACGCCATGATGTCCGCGCGCCCGCCGAAGGCCGCCGCGGGCAACCCACCGGACATGACCTTGCCGAACGTGTACAGGTCCCCGGCGACCCCGTCGATGCCGAACCACCCCGACGGCGACACCCGGAACCCGGTCATCACCTCGTCGATGATCAGCACGGCGCCGTGCCGCACGGTCAGCTCACGCAGGCCCTCGTTGAACCCGGGCACCGGCTTGACCGCACCCATGTTGCCCGCGGCCGCCTCCGTGATCACCGCGGCGATCTGGTCGCCCTGTGCCTCGAACACCTCGACGACGGCGTCAATGTCGTTGTACGGCAACACAATCGTGTCGCCCGCCTGGGCACCGGTCACCCCGGGAGTGGTCGGCAGCCCCAGCGTCGCGACCCCGGACCCGGCCTCGGCCAGCAAGGCGTCGACGTGACCGTGGTAACACCCGGCGAACTTCACGATCTTCGTCCGCCCGGTGAACCCGCGGGCCAGCCGGATCGCGCTCATCGTCGCCTCGGTCCCGGAGTTCACCAGCCGGACCTGCTCGACCGGCGCGACCCGCTCGATGATCTCCTCGGCGAGCTCGATCTCCCCCGCGGTCGGCGTGCCGAACGACAGCCCGTTGACCGCCGCCTCACGCACCGCCTCGACGACCGCCGGGTGCGCATGCCCCAGGATCATCGGCCCCCACGAACTCACCAGGTCGACGTACCGCGTCCCGTCCGCGTCCCACAGATACGCCCCGGACCCCTTGACCATGAACCGTGGCGTCCCGCCCACCGCCTGGAACGCGCGCACCGGCGAGTTCACCCCGCCCGGCGTCACCGCGCTCGCGCGCTCGAACAACTGGGCGGAGGTCCTGGCCTGCTCAACACCTGTGTTCACAACCTGCAGTCTTGCAGCGCTCACCCGGCGGAGGCGCCCGGGGCCTCGGTTGCGCCGACCCGTGGCGGCACCCGCGCCGACACCGCCAGGAGTCAGGCTCCCGGCGGTGTCTCCCTGGCGGCGGGGTCTACTGGGCGGGGCGGGTGGTGATGGCCTGTGCGGTGACGGAGTTGTCCTCGCCGCCGCGTTGTCCCTGCACGACAACGGAAGTGCCCGCCTTGAGGTCGCTCAGCTTGCCGGGCTGGGTCAGTTCCACGCGGGTGCTGTCGGTGGTGGTCACCTTGACCTCGGTGCCGTTCTGCATCTTCACGTAGACGGTGTTGCCTTCGACGCGGTCGATGGTTCCGGCTGTCCCGCCACGGAAACCGCCGCCACCCTGCCCGGGCGCGCCGGATGGCGGAGCGCCGCCATTGCCGGGATAGCCGCCACCGCCGAACCGGCCACCATTGCGAGGGCCGCCGGCCGCGGCCGGGGTGTTGGAGTTCGAGGACGCGGTGGCGGAGTGCACCCACACGCCACCGAAGAACGCGGCCACCACCAGCACGCCGATGCCCAGGCCGATGGTGACCTTGCCGTAGCCGCGCTTGGCCTGCTTCAGCTCCTGGTCGATGTCGCCACCGACCGGGGTGCCGATCACGTGGTCCGGGTGTTGGGGTTCGGTCATCAACTCTCTCCTAATCGTGGCGCAGGGCTTCGATCGGGCGCAGCGAGGCGGCCCTGCCCGCCGGGTAGCTGCCGAAGAACAGGCCGATCAGCGCGGACACCCCGAAGGCCAGCAGGATCGAGCCGGGCACGACCACGGGTTTGATGCCCGCGATGGTGAACTGGCTGCCGATCACGCCGGCCGCGACGCCAAGGGCCCCGCCGAACAGGCTGAGCAACGTGGCCTCGGTGAGGAACTGGCCGAGGATGGCGAACTTGGGCGCCCCGATGGCCTTGCGGATGCCGATCTCGCGGATCCGCTCGGTCACGGTGACGAGCATGATGTTCGTGACGCCGATCCCGCCCACCAGCAGGGAGATCGCGGCCACGGACGCCAGCAGGACGGTGAACGTGTCGGTGGCGGTGGTCCGGGTCGCGAGCAGCTGCTCCTGCGACAGGATGCGGAAGTCCGGGTTCTGGTTGGCCGCGATCCGGTGCCGCGCGGTCAGGATCGCGGTGACCTCGGCCTGGGCGGCGGACATCGCGTCCGCGCTCTGCGCCTGCACCAGGATCTGGTTGATGGAACCGTAGCCCGCCAACGAGTTCTGCACGGCGGTCAGCGGCGCGATCGCGGTGTCATCGGCGTTGTTCAGGCCCGAGGAGCCTTTCGACTCCAGCACACCGATCACAGTGAACTGGATGCTGTTGGCCAGCACCTGCTTGCCGACCGGGTCCTGGCCGGGGAACAGCTCCTGCGCGACGGTCGCGCCGAGCACCATCACCTTGCGCCCGTTGGAAACGTCGTCCGCGGTGAACGCGGTCCCGTTGGCCACGACGCTGTTCGAAGTCGTGAAGTACTCCGGATAGGTCCCGACCAGCTGCGGAATGTCGTACGAGGTCCCGCCATAGACGGCAGTGACCGAAGTGGACACCACCGGCGAGGACGCCTTCACGTCCGGCGCGCCACGGGGATCCAGCAGCGCCTGAGCGTCCTGCACGGTCAACGGCCGGGTGACCGCGCCTTGGCCGCCCGCACGGGAAACGGTCAGGACGTTCGTGCCCAGGCCGGCGATGCTCTGCTCGATCGCGGCCGAGGCCCCGCTGCCCACGGCGACCAGCAGGATCACCGCGGCGACACCGATCATCAAACCCAGTGTGGTCAACGCGGACCGCAACTTGTTCGCGGTCAGGCCGCGGATCGCGAACCGCAGGATCTCGACGAAGTTCACGCGAGCACCCCTGTCGTGCGCCACTGCGCGGTGTCTTCCACGATCTGCCCGTCCGACACGCGCACTGTGCGAGCGGCATGGCTGGCAACGTGATCCTCGTGCGTGATCATCACGATCGTGCGCCCGCTGCGGTTCAGCCGGTCGAACACGGCCAGCACCTCCGCGGTGCTCTCGCTGTCCAGGTTTCCGGTCGGCTCGTCGGCCAGCACCATCGCCGGACCGGTCACCAACGCCCGCGCCAACGCCACACGCTGTTGCTGGCCACCGGAAAGCTCGTTCGGCTTGTGCCCGGCCCGGTTGGCCAGGCCGACCATCTCCAGCGCCGCCATCGCGCGCTTACGGCGTTCCTTGCGCCCCAGGCCCGCGTAGATCAGCGGAAGCTCCACATTGGACAGAGCGGTGGTCCGCGGTACGAGGTTGAACGACTGGAACACGAAGCCGATCTTGCGGTTGCGCACCAGCGACAGCTGCCGTTCGTTCAGCGAACCGACGCTGATCCCGTCCAGTTTGTACGTTCCCGAGGTGGGAACGTCCAGGCAGCCCAACACGTTCAGCAACGTCGACTTGCCGGACCCGGAGTGCCCCATGATCGCCAGGTACTCGCCCGGCCACACGGTCAGGTCCACGCCCCGCAACGCGTGCACGGCCGTTTCCCCGCTGCCGTAGGTCTTCCGCAACGCGGTGACCTCGATGACCGGCGTGCCGACGGGCGTCATCGGGATGGTGCTCATCGCCCGGTCCCGCCACCGCCGCCGCCACCGGTGGGAACGCGAACGCCGCCACCGCCCCCACCGAAACCGCCGCCACCTCCGCCGAAGCCGCCACCGGCACCGCCACCGGCGCGCCCAGTACCGTTCGTCCCAGTGGCAGGCGTTGTCGTGGCCAGGACGACCTGATCGCCTTCGTTGAGACCGGACACGACCTGCACGAGCGACTCGCTGCGCACGCCGATCTGGATCTCCCGCCGCGAGTCCACGCCGTTCACCTGCACGGTCACCGTGTGCGTGGTGCCAACGGTCTGCATCGCGGCCGACGGGATGGTGAGCGCGTCATCGGCCCGTGCCACGGTGATCGAGGCGCTCGCGGACTGCCCGGGCCGCAGCTGAGCGGGCGGGGTGTTGAGCGTCAACGTCACGCCGTAGGTGACGACGTTGTTGGAACCGCTGGTGGGCGTGAGGTCGACCGAGGCGACCTTCGCGGGCTGCGGCTGGTCCGGCATGGCGTTCAACGTGACCGTCGCGTCCTGCCCGGCCTTGACCTTGGACACGTCGATCTCCGCCAGGTTCGCCTTGACCTGCAACGCGGTCAGGTTGGTGATCACGATGAACCCCGAGGTGCCCGACGAGGAGCCGCTGGACGCACCGGACGCCCCCGAGGAACCGCTGCCGCCGGAAGCCCCGGATCCGCCGGACGATCCCGAGGACGACCCGGCGCGCCCGCCGACGTTCCCGTTGACCGCCGTCACCGTGCCATCGCCGGGCGCGACGAGGGTGGTGTTGTTCAACGCCTGCTGGGCCTGGTCGACGCTGACGTTGCCCTGGTCGACCTGTGCCTGGAGTTGTTTGACGCTCTGCGCCGAGTTCTGGCCGCCACCGCCACCGCTGGGCTGGTTCGTCGTGGTCGCGGTCGCCGCGTTGGCCTCAGCGGTGGCCAGGTTGTCCTTGGCGGCCGCGAGGCTGGACTTCGCGGCGGCCAGCTGCAGGCGCGCCTGGGAGTCGTCGAGCTTGGCCAGCGGTTGGCCTTTGGTGACCGTGTCGCCGACCTTGACGTTGATCTGGGTGATCGTGCCGCTGGTCGCGAAGTCCGCGCTGGCCGTGTAGTTGCTCTGCACGGTCGCCGCGGCCGAGACGGTGTCGATCACCGTGCCGCGCTGGACCGCCGCCGTCCTGGTGTTGCTCGCCGCCCCGTTCGAGCTGGAACTGGGCCACAGCAACGTGTAGGCACCCCAACCGGCGGCGAGCAACACCACCACCAGCGCACCATTGATCAACCAAGCACGGCGTCCGCGTCTCATGGCGGCAATGCTTCAACCGCCAGGTGCCGGTGAGCTGGGAACAAACTGGGAGTTCCCTGGGAGCTACTTGCGGCGGCGGCCTTTTCCGCCCGGGCGGGCCTGAACAGCGAGGATGAACTGCCGGATGGCGTCGACCAAAAGGATTCCGGCCACTGTTGCGGACAAGATGGACAGCGCCATCCAGTGCCCGTAGAGGCGATGCGACACATACGGCGGGCGACCGTCGTCGAACGACTGGGTGACCGTCACCCCGGACTTGGACCACAGCCAGAACGCGAGCCAGACCAACGCGCCGGTGACCACGATCTCCGCCGCGCCCGCGATCGCCCGGCGGGGCTGGTTCAGCCCGCCGCGGACGGGTTGTTCCGGGGCGGCCAGGTCGGCTTCGGCGGTCACGTCAGCAGCTTCTCACGACTCGACGAGCTCGCGCAGGGCGGTTCGTAACGCTTCGCCATCCCTTGCCCAGGCGACGACCGTGCTGCCGTCGGTCAGCCGCACCGGGACGCCTTCGAACTTCCGCGGCACCGCCCACCCGCCGCCGAGCACCCGCGCGGCCACCGGCGTGCCGACCTCCTCGTCGGCGGCCTCGATCTTGTCCACGTCAAGGGTTTCCCGGCCCTGCCGCAACGTCTGCCGGGTCAGCTGCACCGAGCACACGTTGCGCCTGCCGTACACCCAGAGCGCCGCGGCTCCCGCGAACCCGAGCGCCACGAGCACCCACGCCAGGGTGTGCACGGGCCCGGTCGTCCACTCCACAATCGCGCCCACGACGGCGAAGACCGGTCCCCACAGGATCGGCCACCACGAGGAGCCCGGCTCGGCGTACAGCACGTCGTTCATGGGCGGGGGCGGCGGAACAGCGCGAAGTAGGCGTTCGACGCGGGCACGAACATGAACACCAGCGCCGAAGCCGTGATCAGCACGCCGACCACGCTGAGCACGCTGCCGATGCCGACCGCGGCCGCCTGCATCATCAGGCTGACCACGGCCAGGATGGCCAGCACGATCCGCGCCCAGTTCCGCCCGGAGCGCATCTTCCAGGCGAACAGCAGCATCAGCAGGCCCACACCGATGACCATGACGATGTAGACGCCCTTGATGGTGCCCGCGCTCATCACGTCCGCCTGTGGGGTGCCCGCGACCTGTTTGAGGTACGCGTCGACGAACGCGTTGAGGTCCATCAGCTGCAGCACCGACGCGAGGATCGTGCTGAGCACCCAGATGCCGAAGGCCAGGTTGATCTCCTTGGGCACCGGCGGCTTGACCTTCGGCGCCTGCTTCACCGGCGGCATCGAGGGGAACAGTGGTTCGGTCACCGGGACTCCTACAGCTCGGGCTTGAGGTACCGGGAGGCGCTGGGCGCGAACACCATCGCGACCGACACCAGCAGGACCACGCCGCCGAACAGGCCGATGAGGTTGCCGAAGAAGAACAGGAACAGCACCAGCAGCACCGCGGCGATGGTCATCCGGATCCGGCCCTTGAGCTCGCCGTCGCGGGTCTTGCGGGCGAAGAACACCGCGAGCCCGCCCATGATGAACGAGACGC
Organism: Actinocrispum sp. NPDC049592; assembly: GCF_040675465.1. Lineage (NCBI taxonomy): Bacteria > Bacillati > Actinomycetota > Actinomycetes > Pseudonocardiales > Pseudonocardiaceae > Actinocrispum > Actinocrispum sp. NPDC049592. The sequence continues at coordinate 289,622 of NZ_JBFAPA010000017.1, forward strand.
CGATGAGCAGCCAGACCTGGACGTTGACGCCCTGCTGGATCTGCTCGGGGGTGAGCGTGCGGTCCGGCCGGTTGAGCTGGAAGTCCACCATCTGCTGCTTGGCGGCCAGCGCCAGCGCGGCGCCGATCAGCACGATGGTCACCCCGGCGGCCGCGGTCCAGAACGCGTACCGCAGCAGCGGGGGCGCGGTGTCCGCGTCCGATTTGCCTGGTGTGGTCACACTCTGAACGGTACCTTCACCGCTCCCGCAGCCAGCCCGCGACCTCGACTGCCCAGTAGGTGAGCACGATGTCGGCGCCGGCTCGGCGGATGGAGGTGAGCGCCTCCATGACCGAGCGGCGCCGGTCGATCCAGCCGTTGGCGGCGGCGGCCTCGATCATCGAGTACTCGCCGGACACCATGTAGGCGGCCACCGGCACGTCGGAGATCTCGGCGGCGGCGCGGACCACGTCCAGGTACGGCAGCGCGGGCTTGACCATGACCATGTCCGCGCCCTCGGCCAGGTCGAGCTGGATCTCCCGCAGCGACTCCCGGATGTTGGCGGGGTCCTGCTGGTAGCTCTTGCGGTCGCCGGTCAGCTGGGAGTCGACCGCGTCGCGGAACGGGCCGTAGAACGCCGAGGCGTACTTCGCCGAGTACGCGAGGATCCCGGTGTCCTGCAAGCCGTGCGCGTCGAGGGCCTCGCGGACCACGCCGACCTGGCCGTCCATCATCCCGCTGGGGCCGAGCACGTGCGCCCCGGCCGTTGCCTGCGCGACGGCCATCTCGGCGTAGATGTCGAGGGTGGCGTCGTTGTCGACGTTGCCGTGCGCGTCGAGCACACCGCAGTGGCCGTGGTCGGTGAACTCGTCGAGGCACAGGTCGGACATCAGCACGGCGCTGTCGCCGACCTCCGCCCGCACGTCCCGCAGGGCCACGTTGAGGATCCCGTCGGGGTCCGTGGCACCGGAGCCGACCGCGTCGTGCTCCTCGGGCACGCCGAACAGCATCAGGCCGCCGACCCCGGCCTGCACGGCCTCCACGGCGGCCTTCCGCAGCGAGTCACGGCTGTGCTGCAGCACGCCGGGCATCGAGGCCAGGGCGACCGGCTCGGTCAGCCCCTCCTTGACGAACATCGGCAGGATCAGCTGCTCCGGCCGGATCGTGGTCTCACTGACCATCCGCCGCAGCGCGGCGGTCCGCCGCAACCGGCGCGGACGGTGCTGAGGAAACATCGGATACTCCCAGCTCGGCCTGCATGGGTGGGCCCGGCCGGACCCACCCGTACAGGAGTCAGCGACGGGCGCGCTTGGTCTTGCGCGGGGGTGGCAGGGCGCCTTCGGCACGCAGCCGGGCGGCGTGCTCGGCCAGCGCGTCCACCAGCGCCGGGACCTGGGCGAACTCCGGCTGCACGTCGACCCGCAGGCCGAACTCGCGCGCGGTCTCCGCGGTCTTCGGGCCGATGCACGCCACCAGCGTGCGGGCGTGCGGCTTGCCGGCGATGCCGACCAGGTTGCGGACCGTCGAGGACGAGGTGAAGCAGACCGCGTCGAACCCGCCGGTCTTGATCATCTCGCGGGTGTCGGCGGGCGGCGGGGCGGCGCGGACGGTCCGGTAGGCCGTCACGTCGTCGATCTCCCAGCCGCGGTCGCGCAGGCCGGCCGCCAGCGTCTCGGTGGCGATGTCGGCCCGCGGCAACAGAACCCGGTCCACCGGGTCGAGGATGTCGTCGTACGGCGGGAAGTCGGCGAGCAGGCCCTCGCTGGACTGCTCACCGGACGGGATCAGCTCGGGGATGATGCCGAACGCGCGCACCCGCGCGGCGGTCGACTCACCCACACAGGCGATCTTCACGCCGGAGAACGCCCGGGCGTCCAGGCCGAACTCGGAGAACTTCTCCCACACCGCGCGCACCGCGTTGGTCGAGGTGAACACGACCCACTGGTAGCGCCCGTCGACCAGGCCCTTGACCGACCGCTCCATCTGGGCGGGCGAGCGCGGCGGCTCGACCGAGATGGTCGGCACCTCTGACGGGATCGCGCCGTGGATGCGCAGCCGCTCGGACATCTCCTGCGCCTGGTCCTTGGTGCGGGGCACCAGGACCTTCCAGCCGTACAGCGCGCGCGACTCCCACCAGGACAGCTTCGCGCGGCCGGCGACCTCGTTGCCGATGGTCACCACCAGCGAGCCGACCAGCTCGCCCGCGTCGGCGGACAGCGAGGCCAGCGTGGTGTCGATGGTGCGCTGCGAGGAGCCGGTGCCGTCGGAGGTCACCGCGACCGGGGTCTGCGGCGCGCGGCCGTGCTCGACCAGTGCGGAGGCGGCCTCGGCCAGGTGGCTCGACGAGGCGTGCAGCACCAGCGGCCCTGGCACGGCGGCCAGGCCGGCCCAGTCGACCTGCCCGCGCACGTCCACCTCGGTGTGCGTGGGGCCCAGCGCGACACCCGCGTACGCGGGGACGGCCGTTCCGGCGGACACACCGGGGATCACGTCGAACGCGATCGTGCTGCGCGACACGGCCTGTGTCTCGGCCACGACCGGCGCCTGGGTCAGCGGGTCACCGGCGACCAGCCGCACGACCGTGCGGCCGTTGCGGGCCTCGTTGACCAGGTCCTTGGCCACGTCGGCGGGTTCGCCGACGGCGGGCCGGACCTCGGCGGCGGAGTTCGTGTACGCCATCACGCCGGACGGCACGTCCGGGTCGGTCACCACGAGCTCGGCGCGCTCGAGCAGCTCCCGGGCCCGCACCGTGAGCAGGCCGGCGTCACCCGGTCCCGAACCCACGAATGCTACGCGGCCGGGTGCCTTGCGCGGACGGGTAGTAGGGGTCGTCATCTCAGGGGCACTTCCCTTGTCAACTACGGCCCTCGGGAGCCGACAGCACACCGGCCCCGAGGTCGAGCAGTTCTACGGCCAGGTCACGGCCGAGCTGCTCGGCAGCGGTCAGGTCACCAGTGGCCGAGGCACGCAGCAGGTCAACGACAACGGGGTTGCCCTTGTCGTCCTTCGCGTACGCCGCGGCGACCCCGCGCAGCGACAGGCGCATCACGACGCGCCCGTCGTCGTCGAGGTCCTCCACGACATCGGCCAGTGCGCCAACGGGCGCGTTGCAGCCGGCTTCGAGCGTGGCCAGCATGGCCCGCTCAGCGGCTACAGCAGCCCTGGTGGCTTGATCGTCCACAATGGAGCGAAGAAGGTGTTCGACGTCGACGTCGTCGACACGGCACTCGACCGCGAGGGCGCCCTGGGCGGGCGCCGGCAGCATCTGGATCGGCTCGAGCACCTCGGTGATCACGTCGAGGCGGCCGAGCCTGCTCAGGCCCGCCTTGGCCAGCACGACGGCATCCAGCACGCCGTCGGTGACCTTGCGGACACGAGTGTCCACGTTGCCCCGCAGGCCGACGATCTCCAGGCCGAGGCCCAGCGCTTCGAGCTGGGCGGCGCGGCGTGGCGAGCCGGTGCCTACGGTGGATCCGGGCGGCAGCTCACCGAGCGTCAGCCCGTCCCGCGCCACCAACGCGTCCCTGGGGTCCTCACGCTGCGGCACGGCCGCGAGCGCGAGCCGGGGGTCCGGCGCGGTGGGCAAGTCCTTGTAGGAGTGGATGGCGACGTCCACCTCGTCGTTCGCGAGCGCGTCGCGCAGGGCCGAGGTGAACACGCCGACGCCGATCTCCGCGATCGGCTTGTCCGAGCGGTCGCCGGGGGTGGACACGACGACGATCTCGGTGTGCACGTCCGCCGCCTGCTCCAGCAGCTCGGCGATGGTCTGGGTCTGGGCCAGCGCCAGCGCGCTGCCGCGGGTGCCGATTCTGATGGTGCGCTTCACTCCCGCTCACCGTCCACAGTGGAGCCCGAGATGACGTCCGGCTTGGCGGGGTCGAGCGCGAACAGCTCGCGCAGCGCGTCCGCGTAGCCGGCGCCCGCGGGGTTGGCGGCCAGCTGCTTCACCCGGACGGTCGGGGTGTGCAGCAGCTTGTCGACGACCCGGTTGACCGTGCGGGCCAGTTCCTGGCGCACGCCCGAGTCCAGGCCGGGAAGCTTGGAGTCCAGCCGCAGCAGCTCGGTGTTGACCACCTCGGCGGCGCGGCGGCGCAGCGCGGTCACCGTCGGGGTGACCTCCGCGGACCGTTGTGCCGCGAGGTAAGCCTGGACCTCTTCGCGCACGATCCGCGCGGCCAGCGCGGCGCCCTGGCCGCTCGGCGCGTCGGACAGCCGGCGCTGCAGGCTTTCCAGGTCGACGACGGTGACATCGGCGAGCTCGCCGACGCCCTGCTCGACGTCCCTGGGCAGACCGAGGTCGCAGATCACCAAAGGCGTTGTGCGGGCGGCGATGTGCTCGTGCCGGACGACGGCACCGACCGCGCCCGTGCAGGACACCACGACGTCCGCGTCGGCGATCTGTGCCGCGAGACCGTCGAGCCCGACGGCCTCGGCCGGGATGTCGTACTCGGCAAGGGAGTCCGCGAGCCGGGCGCCGTTCGCCCTGGTGCGGTTGGCGATCACGACCCGGCCGATCCCGGCGCGGCGCAGCGCCGCGACGGCGAGACCGCCCATCGAGCCGGCACCGACCACGAGCGCCTTGCGCCCGGCCAGCCCGGCGAGAGCGCTTTCCGCGTCCGCCAGCGCTTCCGAGACGACCGAGCCGCCTGCCTGGTCGAGTTCGGTCTCGGCGTGCGCACGCTTGCCGACGCGCAATGCCTTCTGGGTCAGCTCGTGCAGGACCCGGCCGGCCGTGCCCTGCTCCTTGGCCGCGTTGTACGCCAGGCGTATCTGGCCGAGGATCTGGGCCTCGCCGACCACCATCGAGTCCAGGCCGGCGGTGACGGTGAACAGGTGCTCCACGGCCGCGGCCGCGTAGTGCACGTACAGGTGGTCGTACAGCGTGGCCGTGGTCTGGCCGGAGTGCCGCGCGAGCACCTCGACCACGTCCGCCAGGCCACCGTGGAACACCTCGACGACGGCGTAGACCTCGACCCGGTTGCAGGTCGAGACCAGCAGCGCCTCGGAGACGTTCGCGCACTGCAGCAGATCACTGAGGACCTTGTCCACCCGCTCGGCCGGGACGGCGACCTGCTCCAGCAGGTCGACGCCGGCCGTGCGATGGGACAGGCCTACCGCGAGAACACTCATCGGACCCCCAGTCCGTCGACGCTGCTGCCGTTCACGGCCAGCGCCGAGGAGTTGACGTTCATGCTGTCCGCCCTGCGCGCGACATGGAACGACAGGATCTGCAGTTCGACGGCGAGGTCGACCTTGCGGACCTCGACGTGGTCCGGGACCTGGAGCACCACCGGAGCGAAGTTCACGATGCTGTGCACACCCCCGGCGACCAGCCGGTCGCACACGGCCTGGGCGGCGGCGGGCGGGGTGGCGATCACGCCGATGGAGATCTCCCGCTCCGCGCAGACCTTGGGGATGTCGTCGATGTGGCTGACCGGCATGCCGCCGACGGGCACCCCGACGAGATCGGGGTCGACGTCGAAGAGAGCGGCCACCGGGAACCCCCTGCTCGGGAACCCGCCGTAGTTGGCGAGGGCATGTCCGAGGTTACCGATTCCGACCACTGCCACGCTGTGTGAACGGGTCAGCCCCAGGATTCGCTCGATCTGGTCGACCAGCACGCTGACCTCGTAACCGACCCCGCGGGTGCCGTACGAGCCGATGTAGCTGAGGTCCTTGCGCAGCTTGGCCGAGTTCACCCCGGCGGCCGCCGCCAGCTCCTCCGACGAGAGCGTGCCGATGCCCTGCTCGGCCATGCCGGACAGGACCCGCAGGTAGACGGCCAGCCGTGCGACCGCGGCCTCGGGGATCGCCCGGGCGCGCTGCATCGGGGTCTCGGCTACCGGCGGGATGGGCATGGTGACCTCGGTCGCGCCCGGGGCGGCCGGTACGTCCCGCTCCCCGCCACGCTGACCCCGCGCTGCCGCCACGCTGATACTCCTCACCGAACCCGGACTGAGTGTCGAACCACCGAATACTGCGGGGGTGACGTGCTTACGGTAGCCATTTGTGAATGAATGCACAAAGTCGCAGGAAGGAGCGCAGAGTCTCCGCCCACCTGGGCACGCTCGGCAGTCATGTCCACTCCGCAGCAGGTGACCGGCGTCGCTCGTGGATCGAGGACACCCGGTGTGCTGGTGAGCGTAAGCCCGCGACGCGCCCATGCGGCCGGTTCATGGGGGAAGACGAGGTTTCCCCCTAGGTATTCCGAATGGCTACCGCACCGAGAACTGCATGGAATGCCAGCCGGACGCGCCATCGGGCGCGGGGTCGGCCCTCGTGTCGGTCTGCGTGTACCCCGATCGGTCGGTCGCGCGGCACTCGACCGTGTGATCGCCGGGTTTGAGGTCCAGCTCGGCCTTCCACATCCGCCACGTGTCCAGGTTCACCTCGTCGGCCAGCTGGGCTTCGATCCACTCGCCGCCGTCCGCGCGCACCTCGACCTTGGCGATGCCCTTGGTCTGTGCCCACGCGGTGCCCGCGACGGTGACCTTGCCGGTGACGGTGTCGAAGCCCTTGGGCGAGTCGATCCGCGACTCGGTCTTGATCGGGCCCTTCTGCGCCCACCCGCGCGGCACCCAGTAGGCCTGCTCGTCGCTGAACTTGTTGAACTTCATGTCCACGACCCATTTGGTCGCCGAGACATAGCCGTACAGCCCGGGAACGACCATCCGCGCGGGGAAGCCGTGCTCGACCGGCAGCGGTTCGCCGTTCATGCCGATCGCGAGCATTCCGCGGTCCATGATGTCGGCCACCGGAGTGCCGCAGGTGAAGCCGTCGACGCTGGTGGAGAACAGCTGGTCGGCGCCGGGTTTGACGCCCGCGTCGGCGAGGATGTCGCGCAGCGGGACGCCGATGAACGTGGAGGTGGAGATCAGGTCGCCGCCGACCTCGTTGGACACACAGGTGAGCGTCACGGTGCGTTCGATCAGGGGGCGGCTGCGGATGTCCTCGTAGGAGAGGGTCAGTTCCTTGTCGACCGCGCCGTGGATCTTCAGCACCCAGTCCTCGGCGCGCATCTTGGGCACCGAGAGGGCGGTGTCGATGCGGTAGAAGTCGCGGTTGGACGTGATGAACCGGGGTGTGCTCGGCGCGAAGTCGGCGTTCTTCGGGATGGGCGGCGCGGGGGTGGCGGCCTTGAGGTCGCCGACCGCCGTGCGGGAGCCTTCGACGTCGACCCGGTTGGCCAGCAGCTGCCCGCCGCCACCAGCGACCCCGATGCCGAGCACGACCCCGGCGGAGACCTTCATGAACCGGCGCCGGTCCTCGTCGTCCTCGATCTCGTACGCACGCCGATGGAGGAACCGGAACAACCCAACGCCTACGAGCAGGCTCGCCACCGGCGCCAGCACGGCGAGCTGCCCGACATCCGGCCGGACCATGACGGCGACGATCCCCAGGACCCCGATGGCGGCGGCGATGATCGTCCCGGGCAGCGGGCTGCGCCTCGACAGCAGCCCCGCGGCCACCCCGATGCCGACCAGGACCAGCGCCATCCCGGTGAACAGGGCCAGCTTGTCGTAGGTGTAGAAGGTCGCGACCGCCCAGTCCTTCACCGGCCCGGGCGTGAGGTCGATCGCCGTCTTGCCCACCGCCAGGATCGGCGAGGCGTTGGCGTCCAGCACCCCCGCCACCAGATGCCCGGCCGCGAGCGCCCCGGCCACGGAGACCACTCCGACCAGGCTCGCCCGCCCCTTGCTCAGTTGCTCCACACCCCCTATTCGATGCCCAGACCCCACCGGCTCGCACCAATCGGACTGGAACGGTAAGAAGTCCGTTACGTTCTGCCGCCACGGAACGATTCCCCTCGGCCACACACCGTCCGCGACACCGCGCGACGGTCGGAGCGAATGTCCGGGGGGACATCCACACATGACCGAGCCGCCATGCGCGACAAAAGCGAGTCGGCGATGAGCGACAGTCTCGGCCTGATGTTCACGTACCGCAAATAGCGAAACGACACCATGTTCGCGTACGGGGGGTTACTGAGAATGTCCGATGACGAGCCGGCCCGGTCGAGGGCGATACCGGTTCTGCTGACGTTGACGATCTTGTTCGTGGCCGCCGCGGGGGTGTTCGGCGTCCTGTGCACCAAGGCACGCGACCAACTCGCCGCGAGCTGTCCATGAAGCGCCTGCTTGTCGTGCTGGCCGCGCTGAGTTTCCTGGCGGCGGGCACCTTCGGCACGTTGTGGTTCATCGAGCACGGCCACCGAACCACAGCCGCGCGGCAACTCGATGAGACCAATGCTGCGGTCGGCGACGCCAAGGCGCGGCTCACCGCCGCGGAGGCCCACGCCATGCGCGAGGCGATCAGCTTCAAGGACAAGTCGCTGATCGAACGGCGGCAGCAAGAAGTCTTGGACCACTGTTGAGACTTTCCCCAGGGGGCAACGAAATGACCGACGAGAACCAGCCGGGACCCGAACCAACGGACGCTCCTTTGCCCGTGGGGCAATGGTCCGCGAACCCCGCAGAAGCCGGGCACTCGGCCGTATCCAACAACCCAGCAACGCCCACCCACAGCGGCGAACCACCCCAGCAAACGACACCAGACCTCCCGCTGACGGCTGCCTACAGCAGCGAACCGCCTCAGCCGGGGACACCGGACGTCCTGCTGACGGTTCCCTACAGCAACGAACCATCCCAGCAAACGACACCAGGCGTCCCATTCACGGTTCCCTACAGCAGCGAACCACTGCCGGGGCAGCAGTTCCCGGCCGCCGTCCTGCCGCAGACGGAGTTCGGCCAGCAGCCACCCAGCCAGCCCTTCCCAGCCATCCCACAGGTTCAGCCTTTCCCGACCACCCCGCAGAGCCAGCCTTTCCCAGCGCAACCGACCACCCCGCAGAGCCAGCCCTTCCCCGCCCAGCAGCCGTTCCCCGCGCCACCCCGAAAGCCGCGCAGCAAAGCGCTGGTCGCGCTGTCGGTCGCCGCCGCGTTCTTCTTCCTGGCGAGCGCGGCGCTGGGCACGTTGTGGCTCATCGAGATCGGCGACCACAAGAGCACCGCCAACGAGCTCCACACCACGCAGGCGTCCCTCACCAAGGCCAAGGACGACCTGAAGTCCGCGGAGGGCAGGGAGCAGGCGGCGAACACCGAGCGGCAGAAGTCGCTCAAGGACGTCCAGAACATGCAGCCCTGCTACAACGCGGCGAAGGCGTTCATGCGGGCGAACAGCGAGCAGGAGGCCGACAAGCTGTTCGACCAGCTCATCGACGCCTGTTAGGTCAGGGCGGCGCGCAGCCGCGCCTCCTCGACCTTCCAGTAGCCGTGTTCCTCGCCGTCGATGAGGATCACCGGGACCTGGTCGCCGTACTCGGCGCGCAGTTCCGGGTCGGAGTCGACGTCGACGACCGACCAGGGGACGCCGAGCTCGCCGCAGATGCGTTCGACGTCCACCTCGGCCTGCACGCAGGAGTGGCAGCCGATCCTGGTCACCACGGTCACTTCAGCCACGGGCACACCGTATCTGCCTACCGGAGCGAGGCCCGGCGCAGCTTGCCCGTGGCGGAGTGCGGCAGGGTCGTGACGAACTCCACCGAGCCCGGCACCTTGAACTTCGCCAGCCGCTCGGCGCAGTGGGTGCGTACCTGTTCCTCGGTCAGCGAGGCGCCGTCGCGCAGGATCAGGACGGCCTTGACGCGTTCGCCGGTGCGCTCGTCGGGGACGCCGACGGCGGCCGCCTCGACGACCTCGGTCAGCTCGGCGAGGACCTGCTCGACCTCGTGCGGGTAGACGTTGAAGCCGTTGACGATGATCAGGTCGTTGGCGCGGTCGACCAGATGGAGGTCGCCCTCGTCGTCGAGGTAGCCGACGTCGCCGGTGCGGAACCAGCCGTGGGCGTCGGGGCCGTACGAGCCGTCGGGCCAGTAGCCACTGAACAGGTTCGCCCCGCGCACGGACACCACGCCGGCGTCCTCGTCGTCCTCGTCGTCGGGTTCGCCGTCGCTGTCGACGATCCGCAGTTCCACGCCCGGCAACGGCCGCCCCACGGACCCTGGTTTGGCCACTCCGCCGACCAGTGTCGACGTCAATACCGGCCCTGTTTCGGTGAGTCCGTAGCCCTCGAACACGCTGAGTCCCGTCGCCTGACGCATCGCGGCGAGCACTGCGGGGTCCAACGGCGCCGCGCCGGAGGTCAGCAGGCGCAACGTCGACATCGCATCGGCCAGGCGCTCCCGCGGGACCTGGGAGAACGCCTGGTACATCGGCGGAACACCGACGATCACGCTGATCCGGTAGTCCTCGCACATCTTCAGCGCGGGCTCGACACTGAAGTGGTCCATCAGCACCGCCGACGCGCCTGCGGCAGCGACCTGGAACAGACCGGGACCAAGGCCATACGCGTGGAACAACGGCACTGCTAGCAGAACACGGTCAGTCGACGTGACTGGAGCGGGCTTGAGGGACGCGCACTGCTCGACGTTCGCCAGCATCGCGCGGTGCGACAACATCACCCCGCGCGGCACACCGGAAGTCCCGGAGGTGAAGCACAACAGCGCGATGTCCTCGCCGCCGACCGGGCTGCGCACGACATCCCCGCTGTCCAGCCCCGGTGCGGTGGATGTCACGATCTTGGGCGTGGCGGCGTCGAGAATGCGGGTGCGTTCCCGCTCGGGCAGCTCCGCGGACATCGGGACGGCGGTCGCGCCGGCGCGCAAGGCCCCGAACAGGGCGATGGCGAACCCGATACCGGTGGGCAGCTGCACGGCGACGCGGTCACCCGGCCGCACGCCCGCGTCCAGCAGGCGGCGCGCCTCGGCGTCCACCGCGCCGTCCAACTGCGCCCAGCTCACCGTGAGGTCACTGGCCGACTCGGCGAACGCCAGGTGGTCCGGGGCCTGTTCGGCGGCCCTGGCCACCAGGTCGGACACGTTGCGGGGCGCCTCGGCCATAGAGAACTCTCCTTTAGCGTCTTGATCGCGACACGCAGTGTGGCATGACTCACTCGCGTCATGCCGCTGCACTTATCGTGTCTCATCCTCATATCCCAACCTGCTACCTACTTTGCAGTAACAACCCGTATGCTGCGTTACGGCTCCAGCGCGGCGGTGCGGTCGCCCCGGGGAACCGACGAGGGAGTACTGATGCCTTCACCGTCGTGGCAGGCGCGCTCAAGCGCCGAGTCGCGGCCGGGTACGGGCACGGAACCGCCACAGCCGGACGCCGAGCACCGGCAGTCCTGGGACCTCGTGCACAGCGCCCAGCGCGGCGATACGGCGGCTTTCGGCAAGCTCTACGGGCGTTATGTCGACGTCGTCTACCGGTATGTGTTGTTTCGCGTCGGTGACAAGGAACTGGCCGAGGACGTCACCAGCGAGACGTTCCTGCGGGCGCTGCGGCGGATCGCGTCGGTCAGCTACCAGGGCCGGGACGTCGGCGCGTGGCTGGTCACGATCGCCCGCAACCTCGTGCTCGACCACGTGAAGTCCAGCCGGTTCCGGCTCGAGGTGACCAAGGCCGAGATCGACGACGGCAGCACCGTGCAGGCCGGGCCGGAGCAGCAGGTGATGTCCAAGATCACCAACGCCGAGCTGCTCAAGTGCATCGAGCAACTCGGCGATGACCAGCGCGAATGCATCGCCCTGCGGTTCCTGCAGGGGCTGTCGGTGGCCGAGACGGCGGAGCTGATGCACCGCAACGAAGGCGCGATCAAGGCCCTTCAGCACCGGGCCGTGCGCCGCCTCGCCCAGTTGCTGCCTACCGGTCTACGGTGAATTCGTTCCAGGTGTGACCCCCATCGGCCGTCCGGTAAACGACGGATCCGCCCTCGGTATCCGGCTGCCCGTCGATCAGGTAGCCGATTTTCCCGGTGACGAACCCGAGGTCGTAGATTCCGAATCCGCGTTCGCTGAGGAATCGCGTGTCCCAGCTTTTCCCGCCGTCGAAACTCGTGTGCAGAATGCTGACGTCCCCGCCGACCGCGGCGATGACGAAATCGTCGGCCGAGGCCGCGCCGAATCCGCTGGTGATGCCGAGGGCCGGTGCCGGGTTGACCGTGCCGAACTCGCCGCCCAGCTGGGGCGCCATCCACACCTGGCGCATCATGTGGCCTGGTGAGGGGCTTCCGCCGCCGCTGTTGCAGAGGGCGATCGGGTGCCCGTCCCGGATTCCGGCGAGGATCGCGAAATTGTCCACCGGGCAGGGCAGCGGGGCGCCGGTGAACCGTCGTCCGTCGGTGGAATACCCGTACACCGCGGTGGCCAGATCGGCGCCGAGGTAGACCTGGATGACGTCACCGTCGACCGCGATGTCGCCATAGCTCATCGCACCGGCGGCCGCGTAGCCCGGTTTGGGCCTCAGTGCGGGCCGCCCCAGAGCGGACTCGTAGAGCTGGGTGACGCCGTCCTCGCCGTAGGTGTGCACCATCACATAGACGTGGCCGTGCGCGACCACGACCTTGCCGATGAAATGCCCGTCGGCCACACCGGAAAAGGTGAGCTTGTCCCACGATCGGCTGCCGTTTGTAGTTGCCCACAGCGATGTTCCGTCGGTGATGTACCCGATCTGGTGATCTATCAGCGTCAGTTTCACCTGGTTGTGGTTGTCCGGCAGCTTCACGTCCGGGGCGGCGAGTGTTCGCCAGGTGGCGCCCCCGTCGGACGTGGCGCGCAGCTGAGGGCACATCTCGGTGCCGCAGCCGTATCCGAACACCGCGCCGTCCGCGGCGTCCAGCCACGCGATGGACGAGGCCAGAAATCCGCCTGGAGCAGCGCGGGCAGGAGTAGAAAGGATGAGAACACCGGCCAGCACAGCCAGCAGCACACGGGGTTTCACGTTCCGGAGACGGGCGGCCACTCTCCGAGGTTGCCTCGATGCGTAACTGTCAGTGCTCCGGATTCGTTGTCTCTTTCGAGATGTTTCCGCGAACGGGGAGACCGGTGGACAGCGCAGCAGGTGACCAGGCCGAGCGGTTCGCTCGCGCGCTCGAGTCGCCTACCGACGACCCCGATTTCGAGGTCGAGCTGGCGATCGTCGCCGCCATCCATGAGCTCGGGCCGGAGCTGGCCCCGGACGACCTGGCCCGGGAGCGGATGCGCCAGCGTGTATTAGCCAAGCGCAAGCCCGCCGTCAGTTCGCGGCGCAGCCGGTTCGTCGTCGCCGTGGCCGCCGCCTTGGTGCTTGTGTTCGCTTTGGCCGGCATGAGCCTGCTGTTGTCGCGGGACGCGCTGCCCGGCGACGCCCTGTACGGCATCAAGCGCACCGGTGAGGCGGCCTCGCTCGGCCTGACGTTCGGCGACGAGTCCAAGGCGCTCAAGCACCTGGAGTTCGCCGCCGCGCGGGTCACCGAGATGGAGTCGCTGGCCCAACTGCACCCCAACCCGGCGGACGCCCCGGTCGGCGGCTACCTGACCGCGTTGACCGACTTCGACAACGACATCACCCAGGCGTCCCGGCAGATCATCGCGCTGGCCACGCGCGGCCAGCCCGAACAGCTCGGCTCGCTCAAGGCGTGGATCGGTGAGCAGGACACGCACCTGGCCGCGCTCGAACCGCACCTGCCGAACTCGACCCTCGAACGGATGAAGGTGTCGCGGCAACTGCTGGCCAGGATCGCCGAGCGCGCGGAGGCCCTGATGGGCCGGATGGACTGCTACCAGATCACCACCGGCGGCTCGGACGAGATCGGCGCATTGCCGTCGGACAGCGCCTGTCACCGCCCGGCCGCCAACAACGAGACGTCGAACGCGCCGACCGCACCGGCGCCGCCGGCGAACCCCAAGGTCAAGACCTCCGAGCCGCAGACCCCACCGCCGAGGGCGCCGGGCGAACAACAGCCCACCCCACCGGTTCCGCCGGTCAACCCGCAGGTCCCGCTCGTGCCCGCGTCGCCGCCGTCCACCCCGAACCGGCCGGCCGACCCCACCGTGCCGCAGCTGCCGCTGCCGGGTCTAACAATCCCACCACTGCTGCCCGGACTCCCGGCGATCCGCATCGGGTGAGCCCGTCCGGGTCAGTACCCTGTGTCGATGGGGGTAACTCACGACTTTCCCGGAGGCTCGGTGGTGACCCGTAGGCGCGATCAGGAGAAGCAACCGGAGCTGGAGCGGCTCGCCGCGCTCGCCGGCGCTGCCTCCGCCGAAGCCGCGGTCGCCATGGAAGCGGAGGCACCGCCGGTCAGTGGTCCCCCGGACCTCACCGCGGCTGCGTTCTTCGACGTGGACAACACCATGATGATGGGCGCGTCGATCTTCCACTTCGCGCGCGGGATGGCCCAGCGGAAGTTCTTCACGACCGGGGACCTCGCGCGGTTCGCGTTCGACCAGGCGCGGTTCCGGCTGCTGGGCAGTGAGAGCAAAGAGGGCATCAAGCGCAGTCGTGAGACCGGGTTGAGCTTCATCGCGGGGCACAGCGTCGAGGAGATGCGGGCCCACGGTGAGGAGATCTACGACGAGCTGATGGCCGACAAGATCTGGTCGGGGACCCGCGCGCTCGCGCAGATGCACATGGACGCCGGGCAGCGGGTTTGGCTCGTGACGGCCACCCCGGTGGATCTGGCCGCCATCATCGCTCGCCGGCTCGGCCTCACCGGCGCACTGGGCACTGTTCTCGGCAGTGAAGATGGCGTGTACACCGGCAATCTCGTCGGCGACTTGTTGCACGGGCGGGCCAAGGCTCACGCTGTTCGGGCTCTCGCTGCGCGCGAAGGTCTCGACTTGCGGCGGTGCACCGCCTACTCCGACTCCGTGAACGACGTGCCCATGCTTTCCGTTGTCGGCACTGCAGTTGCTGTCAACCCTGACGGTGAACTCCGTGACGTGGCCCGGAAACGCGGCTGGGAAATCCGCGACTTCCGCACCGGGCGGAAGGCCGCCAAGATCGGGGTGCCTTCCGTTTTGGGCGCTGGGGCTCTTGCCGGTGCTATCGCGGTGGGGTTGGCTTATCGGAAGCGTGAGGCTTCTTAGGTCTTATCTCGCGCTCGAGGTCCCGCCCCAAGAGATGCGCTCGCCGCGCGGCTGACCACCCAGAGGGGCCGGGTTTCACCCGGCTGCGCCGGGTTTGTGGTGGGTTGGGTGCGCGCTCTAAACCACGGTCGCGAAATGGTGGATATCTCCCAGTGCGTCTTCCGCGATGCCACCCAGTTTTGGGTCATCCAGAAGACTTTCCAAGCAGGCGACTATACGACCGCTTATCAGGCCGTGTGTCCTGCCAAGGTGGCCCATGCACGTGACGGCCAATGACCGCAGCTGACTTTCATTGTCCTCCCTGAGCTGCGCGAGGAGCAGATCCTCCAGCCAGACGCGGCCGGGGTCGTTCAAGGTCAGCGAAAGCAATGCCCGCGTCGACCGAGCGGAATCCCCGCTCGTCAGGTCGCTCAGCATCTCGCCCCGCCACATCCCATCGACGGGCACCTCATCGTTCATGACGCACAACATCCCCCCGATTTGATCGCCGCCTCCGCACGGTCCCGATCTACACCCGGCGCCGCACCGCGCCCTTTCCTTCGTGCTGAGGATTTGCGCCCAGCACTTCCTCCTTGCGCGTGCGCACCATGCTCCGCGCATGCGCCCCGCATCTTCCCCGCGCATCGCGGCCAGCGCTCTCACTACAACGCTGGGCGCCTTCCTATGCGCCCAGCGTTCCGCGTGTGGTGCCCGCGTTCCCGCCTTGCGTTTGTTCTTGCTCTACGTCGCGCCTTGAGTCCGCGTTCTTCTCTTCCGCCTTTTTCAGCCTCGGAAGATTCCTTGGCGGTGGTCCAGCAGGCGGTAGATCGTTTGCTGGATGGTTTCGCGGACTTGGTCGGTGAGGTTGAAGACGGTGGCGGGGTCGTCGGCGTCGGTGGGGGTGTGTTGGTCGGTGCGGATGGGGGTGCCGAATTCGATGTACCACTTGGTGGGCAGGGGGATGGCGCCGAGGGGGCCGAGGAGGGGGAAGGTGGGGGTGATGGGGAAGTAGGGCAGGCCGAGGAGGCGGGCGAGGGGCTTGAGGTCGCCTATCTTCGGGTAGATCTCCTCGGCGCCGACGATGGATGCGGGGATGATCGGGACTCCGGTTCGCAGCGCCGCCGCTACGAAGCCGCCCCGGCCGAACCGCTGGAGTTTGTACCTCTCCTTGAAGGGTTTCCCGATGCCCTTGAAGCCTTCTGGCCACACGCCGACCAGTTCACCGGAGCACAGCAGGCGCTCGGCGTCGTCCATGCACGCGAGGGTCTGCCCCGTTTTCCGTGCCAGGGCGCCGAGGATGGGGGTTTGGAACACCAGGTCCGCGCCGAGCATTCGCAGGTGGCGGTTGGGTTGGGTGTTGCTGTGCACCGCGACGCCCATCATCACCGAGTCGATGGGGAGCGTGCCCGAGTGGTTCGCCACGATCAGGGCCCCGCCGGTCGCCGGGAGGTTGTCCGTGCCGAGGGTCTCGACGCGGAACCACTTGTCGTACACCGCTTTCAGCGGCGGCAGGATCACCGTGTCGGTCAGGTCCTTGTCGAACCCGAACTCGTCGATCTGGTAGTCACCGGTCAATCGCTTGCGGGCGAAGCTCAGGGCGCCCGCCAGGCCCTGCCGGATGCCGCTGCCCAAGCCCTGTCCTGGTGAGTGTGGGAGGGGACGGATCGGGGTCGGTTCCGCTGGGGCTTGGGATGGTGTGCGCTTCTCGGGTAGGGGTCGTGGGCGGCCGGTGGTCTGGCGCCCGCGCAGGGGGATGACTTGTGCTTCCTGCCTCTGCCGTTCACCCATCAGAGCGTCTGATCCTGTTCTCCAAGGAGGTCAGCCGCGAGGCGTCCAGCACGGGACGCAGCCCACGGCCGTGGATGTAGTCGTCGAACGCCTGCTGCGTGGACCACCTCGGGGTGAAGCCGAAATCCTTCTTCAGCCTGGTGGTGTCCACGACACGGCCATAGTTCAGGAACTGGATCTGGTCGCCGGAGAAATCCACGCCACGCAGCACCCGGGCGGCGGTCGGCAGCGCGGCCCGGGGCATCGGCACCGCGACCCGCCCCGCGCGGCGGATGGCCTGGGACAACGTGAGCACGCCGTCACCGCCGACGTTGAACACGCCGGGGTGGTCATCGGTGGTGGCCCGTTCGAGGACGGCCAGCGCGTCCTCGGGATGCAGCAGCTGCACACGTGCGTCGTAGCCCAGCACGGTGGGCACGAGTGGCAACGCGAAATAGCGGGTGAGCACGGTGTCCACGTTCGGGCCGATCAGGTTGGTCAGCCGGACTGTGGTCACCCGCACATCCGAGCGGCGCCGTGCGAACCCGCGCACGTACCCCTCGACCTCGACGGCGTCCTTGGCGTACCCGCTCGAGGACAGCCCCTTCGGGGCCATGTCCTCGGTACAGACCGCGGGCACGCGGGCGCCGGCGCCGTAGACCGCCGCGCTGGACTTGACCACCAGCTTGCTCACCTGCGGCGAACGCTGGCAGGCGGCGAGCAGCTGCATGGTGCCGATCACGTTCATCTCCTTGATGACCGTGCGGCTCTTGGGGCCGGCCGGGCTGGCCGTGGTCGCTGCGTGCACGACCGTGTCCACCCGCGCCGAGCTGATCACCTTGGCGATCAGCGGGTTGCGGATGTCGGCGCGGACGAACTCCGCCCGCCCCATGGACCTGAGCAGGTCCCTGGCGGGCGGAGCGGTGTCCACTCCGAGAACTCGTTCGATGTCCGGGTTGGCGGCGAGGCGTGCGGCCAGATGTGCTCCGACGTACCCGCCTGCTCCGGTGACCAAGACGACCTTGGGCGTCATGCGTCTCCCTCTACAGGCGTACTGACCGCCGGTAGCCTACCCTCGTGACCAAGCCGTAACCGGTCGCGGATACGAGGTGTTAACGCAGGTCACACGTGCTTTCCACGGTTATCACCCGATCGGCGCAGCGGGTTACTTGCCCTGCTTGCGACGCGCGTGACGCGTCTTACGCAGCAGCTTGCGGTGCTTCTTCTTGGACATCCGCTTACGACGCTTCTTGATAACCGAGCCCATACGGGTTCCTTGCCTTGTCTTCCAGTGGGTACCAACCGCGCAGGGCCCAAGTTCACACTTCCGGGGCGCAGGCACGAACGACCGCCGAGTTTACCCGGCGGTCGTCGGGGCCTGTCAGCCAGCGTCGAAGTACGCGTTCTCGAGGTAGGTGTGGACGTCCTGCTCCGGCACCCGGAACGACTTCCCGACCCGGACCGCCGGCAGGTCACCGGAGTGCACCAGGCGGTAGACGGTCATCTTCGAGACCCGCATCATCTTGGCCACCTCGGCGACCGTGAGGAACTGCACCGAGGAGATGGCCGTGGGTTCTGAACTTCGTTGTGTGTTCGGCATGGTTCACGCGTCCTTAGCCACGCGTCGCGCTGCCGATCTTCCCCATCGGCAGTATCGACACGCACGTGCTGCTCAAGAGAGTAGCGGGACACGTGTGACAGATGCGACCTCCGTCAGGCGTACTAGCGGGACACCAGTCCGCGGCGGCCCGTGTTCGGGCAGGTCGGAGCCGTCCCCAATGGCACATTGGGGACAACCGCGACACCTATGCCTCGTGCGCCTTGCCCAGCTCCTGCGACCGGTCGCGGGCCGCCTCGATCGCCGCGAGCAGCGCCGCGCGCACCCCGTGCCGCTCCAACTCACGGATCGCCATGATCGTCGTACCGGCCGGCGAGGTGACCGCCTCACGCAGGATGACCGGATGTTCCCCGGTCTGCGACAGCATCGCCGCCGCGCCCACCGCCGACTGGATGATCAGCTTCTCGGCCACGTTGCGTGGGATGCCGAGCAGGATCCCGGCGTCGATCATCGCCTCGACCAGGAAGAAGAAGTACGCCGGGCCGGACCCGGACAGCGCGGTCACCGCGTCCTGCTGCGACTCGGGCACCCGGATGACCTCACCGACGGAAGAGAGGATCTCCTCGACCAGCGCCAGGTGCTGCGACGAGGCGTGCTTGCCCGCGGAGATCACGCTCATCGCCTGTCCCACGAGCATCGGCGTGTTCGGCATGACCCGCACCACCGGCACCGAATCGGGCAGCGTGCGCTCATACAGAGCCGTCGGCAGGCCCGCACACAACGACACCACCAGGTTGCGCGCGCTGACCACGGGCGCCAGCTCGGCCAGCACCGGATCGATGTCCTGCGGCTTCACCGCGACGACAAGCACCTCCGCCTCAGCCGCCGCGGTCGGCACGTCGACAGCACGCACCCCATACCGCTTGCTCAGCTCGGCGGCACGCTCGGCATACCGCTCGGTGAACATCAACTGCTCGGCCGACCGCCCCCCGGACAGCAGCCCGGACAGCAGCGCCTCACCGATCTTGCCCGCCCCCAGCACAGCGATCGTCGTCATGCCGGAAAGGGTGCCAGACCCCCACGGATCATCGCCGGGACCCCTTTCCGGGGTCGCCCGCCGGGCCCCTTCCCGGCCGCACCCCGATCATCGCCAAAGCCTCTCGCGGCTCCCGACGGGACCCATTCCAGGCCGCGCTTCACATCGGGACCCCTCGTGCGGGGTCGCCGGGCCCGTTCCGGGTCTCGCGCGGTTCGATTTTGTGCGGGGTGGCGGCGCACATAAGCTTTCCGGCGGGGCAGGTCGTCATACAAATTCGCCACTCGCACCCCCCACTTATCCACACCCACCCGC
>NZ_JBFAPA010000018.1:0-124961 GCF_040675465.1 Actinocrispum sp. NPDC049592
ACACCTGCTATGACGAACACACCGCCTGGGCCCACCGCACCCAAGATCACCAAACCGCCGCTTGACAAGCCACGGCCCTGGGATGTCTAACCCGCGTGTCCCACGTTCGCCGCCCCCGTGTCCCACGTTCATAGCCCCCGAGTTCCACATTCGCCGACCACCGGTCCTTCGCGTGGGGGAACTCGGGGTCCGCGAACGTGGGACACGGGGGCCGTGAATGTGGGACACGCGGGTTAGTCGGTGAGTTCTTCTTCGTAGGCGCGGAGGGTTGCCACGAACATCTCGCGCTCGGTGGGTGACAGGGGGGCGAGGGCTTTCTGCCATGCCTTCGCGCCACGGGCCAGCCAGTCCTCGATGGCCTGCTTGTGCGAGGCCGTGATGCTGACGATGCGGCGGCGGCGGTCGTTGTCGTCCTCCTGGCGTTCGAGGACGCCTTTGCGGCTGAGGTCGCCGACCATCAGGCTCACCGTGGCCGGGGCGACCTCCAGGCGCGCGGCGAGGTCGTTCACGGTCATCGGCCCGTCGAACAGCAGGTACGACAACAGCGACAGGTGCCGAGGGGCGAGGGCGAGAGACTCCAGCTGTGGCGGGACCTTGATCCGCTTCACCCGGCCGACCATCCGCGGCATCAACAACAGCAGCGCGCGCACAGCATCGTCGACACCCATTGACGCCCCTTCGCCTCTGTTCCTAAAGTAGCTTTGCTTGCAAAGCAAAACTGCTTTGCCATCAAATCCTACTGAGGGACATCCATGGCCGACCGTCACCGCGCCGCCGCGGAGCAGCTCCTGCAGGCCCACCGGGAGCTGCGCGCCGAGCTGGCGCGCGTCCGCGAACACCCGGGCCCGCTGCCCAGGACCCTGCGGACGCACTGCCTGACCTTCTGCGCCAACCTGCACACCCACCACACCCGCGAGGAGGGGGCGTTCACCCGGTTCGAGGCGGAGTTCCCCGAGCTGGCCCCGGCTTTCGCCCGGTTGCGCCGGGAACACCAAGTGGTGCAAGCGACCCTGGCCGAGATCGAACGGTTACTGGCCTCCCGGAACGACGTCCGCGCCGAGCTGGATAAGCTGGCCGGTCGGCTCGAGGAGCACTTCGCCTACGAGGAGCGACAGCTCATACCCGCTCTGTTGGCCTGAGCCGGAAAGATCGTCCAGCACCACCCATCTGCGGCTACTCAGGCTTCGGCGAAACCCAGTACAACCGGAACCATCCCATTTCCATCCGGCTCTCATGGAGATGGGCGTCCTCTTCGGAGAGACTTTTCGGCACGGGTAGCTTGACCGAGATGGGGGTGGCGATGTTCTCCAGGGGCGGCCGGACGCGGTGGGGGGTGCGGTGAACGACCCGACCTCCGCGGGACTGCTGGAGATCGCCGGTCCGCAGCTGTACCGGCGCAACGCGTTCCGCATCACGGGCCTGCCCACCGACGCCGACCGGCGCGCGGTGCGGCACCGGCAGCAGAAGGTCTCCGCGGCGCTGGCGATGGGCATCGACCTCGACTCGGGCGTCGAGGCGGACGAGGACGAGGTGCGCCGCGCCTTCGACCTGATCCTCGGCGACCCGCGGCGGCGGCTGGTGGACGAGGTGTTCTGGTTGTGGGACACCCCGGACGCGAGCTGTGGGTGTGCCAAGTCGTTGCACATCGAGCACGACCAGGCCGTCCAGGCGCACAGTGCCGCTCTGGACAAGGAAGCCCTCGGCGACGAGCTGAGCGACGAGGACCTCGACGAGCTCGAGGGTCTCTGGGCGGAGGCGTCCCGCCGGTGGGGCGGCGTGCTGCGCCGGGCGGCCTTCTGGGACCACGTCCGTGCGCGGATCACCGCGCTGGACGACAAGCAGCTCACCGAGTCGGTCATCGACCTGCTGCGCGAAGAGGTGCCGCTCACCCTGGTCAAGCCGTTGATCCAGCTCGCCGCGACGTCCACTTCGGAACCGACCTGGCTGGCCGAGCAGGCCCGCACCTGGCCGCTGCGCGAGTCGGTGATCGACGACCAGCTGGAGGGCGCGGCCGAACCGGTCTACGAGTCGGTCAAGACCGAGCTGGCCGAGGCGGTCAAACCGCTCAACGAGGGCGACCCGCACCGGGCCGCCGCCATGGTCTACGACAACGTCCTGCCGCAGCTGAAGCGGCTGAACGCGCTCGTGCCCGCCACCCGCCACCGCCGCACCGCCAGCACCCGTAACGACGTCGCGCTGCTGCTGAACAACTGCGCGGTCCGGCTGATCGACACCGGCGACGCACAGTCCGAGAACAACGCCCGGAAATGGCTCAAGGCGGCCGAGAAGCTCACCTCGGACCCGCACACCTCGAACCTGATCGAGGAGAACACCAGGGCCCTCAACGACATGGTGGAGGCGTTCCGGACGATCCGGGAACGCGTCGACGAACTGTGCCGGCTGGGCCGCACCGACCTGGCCAAGCAGATGCTGCGCAACATCCGGCGCACGATGGCCGGTTCGCCGGGGATCGCCGAGATCGACCGGATGCTGACCGAACTGGGCTACTACCCCCTATCGGCGCGCGAGGCAGCCTACGAGGGCAGGGTCAAGCGCCGCATGCGGCGCCGGGCGATGCGCGCCCACCGGGCGGCGAACCGCAGCCCGGCAGTCACCGCGTTCCGGCGGCTGGTGGGGTGGATCGTGGTGCTCGGCCTGATCGGCCTGGGCACGTACTTCCTGTTCTTCGACGGCGGTTCGCCGGAGCCGGACTCGCTTTTCCAGGACCAGACCACCGACAACGTCGCCGTCGGCACCTGCCTGAAGGACAAGGCCGAGTGGGACAAGGACAAGAACGACGTCACGGTCGTGCCGTGCACCGAGGAACACTGGGCCGAGGTGATCGGGTACACCTCGCTCGGCGCGGTTCCCTCGCCCTACCCCGGCAAGGACCAGGTCATCGCCGAGGCGCGCTACAACTGCCGGTACAACGCGGCGATGAAGAGCGTGCAAAGCCAGTTCACGGTGGACTTCGCCTATCCCGACGAGCACAGGTGGAACGACGGCAAGACCCAGAAGGACTTCCAGAACTACGCGACCTGCATCGTGCACCAGTCGGACGACTCCTCCCTGCCGAAGTCCAGGCTGACCCAGGAGGACAAGACGAAGGACATCGTCTGGCGGATGGACCTGTTCAACGCCGACATCTCGGCCAACCCGCCGGTCGGCGCGTGCATCCAGCACCAGAAGGACTACAACGACAACATCCACGACGTCCCGTTCGTCCCGTGCGACGACTTCCACTGGGCCGAGGTGATCGGTTTTCCCGTTCTGTACCAGGCGGGTTCGCCGTGGCCGGGCGACCAGGCGGTCAAGGACGCGGCCTACGCGGCCTGCCTGAAGATCGCCAAGGACGAGCGTGGCCTGGACGACAACTTCCACTACGGCGCGACCTGGCCGGGGCAGGGCGCCTGGCAGGACCCGACCAAGGACATCTACGCGGTGTGCACCGGAAGCCGGGCCGGTGAGCAAGAGTTCACCGGCGCACTGAGGAACTGAAGCAGAGACAGGAGAACGTCAGTGGTGGAGCGTGCGGTGGCGCTGCGGATCAGCTCGCCCGAGGGCGTGTTGAGCGGTGTCGAACTGGACGGCGGGCCGATCACCATCGGCCGCGCCGCGCCGGACCACGCGCCGGATGTGGCCCTGGGCCCGGACCCGCAGCGCTGGGTCGGCCGGCTGCACTGCACGCTCGACTTCGCCGAAGGCATGTGGTCGGTGACCGACAACGCCAGCGTGAACGGGACTCTGCTGCGGCACGGCGGTACCACCGAGCGCCTGCAGGGCCGCAAACGCGTCCAGCACGGCGATGTGCTGATGATCCTGGGCGACATGACCCCGGACGGCGACCCGCTGTACTGGGAACTGACCTTTTTGGACCCGCACACCACCCGGCCCGCGCCGTTCGGTTCGCCCGCGGACGTCCGCCATCTCGGGCCGTGCCTGCGGTACGACTGGGTGGCCGCGCAGGCTTACCGCGTGGAGAACGGGAAGGAGACCCTGATCACCGGGCTTCGCCCGCAGGGCCACCAGTTGCTGCGGTACATGGCCGGGCGCAGCACCGGCGGCGCGGCGGTCGCCTGTGACCACGCGGAACTCATTACGGCGCTGTGGGGTTCGCGCGACGAGTGGGCGCCGCACCGGTCGTACAACAAGATGGACATCGCCGGTGTGGTCCGGGCGGTGCGCAGGTGCGTCGAGCCCGACCCGTCCGCCCCGCGGATCCTGGAGACCGTCACCGGGATCGGCTACCGGCTCAACGTCGCCCCCGCGGAGCCGACATGATCGAGTGCGCGACGCTGAGCTGCGCGGGCAGCCTGCACCCGGACAACCAGGACCGGCTGCTGGCCGACCCGGAACGGGGCGTTTTCCTTGTGGTGGACGGCATGGGCGGGCTCGCCGACGCGGCCGCCACGGCCGGGATCGTGGTGTCCCAGCTGTCGGCGGCGATGAACGCGGTCGACGTGCACGGTCCCGATGTCCGCCAGGTCGTGACCGGCGTGCTGGACAAGGTGAACGCGGCCGTCCGGGCTGCGGCGCGGACCGGCCCGGGGACGACCGGAGCGGCGGTCGCGATGGTCGTGGTACGCGACGGCCGGGCGCTGGCCGTTCATCTGGGCGACAGCCGGATTTATCTGGCGCGTAACGGAAAGGTGACCAGGCTGACCGAGGACCACACCGAGGACGGGCACCTCACCAGGTTCCTGGGCATGGGCGGGGAGGTGTCGCCGGACGTGTCGCTGCACGATCTCCGCCCGGGTGACCGGATTCTGCTGTGCACGGACGGGTTGACGGGTACCGTCGAGGACCGGGCGATCGGAGCCATGCTGACCAGGGCGGGTGACTTGAACAGGGTGTGCCGTCAGCTGGTCGACGCCGCCACCGAGGGCGGGACGATCGACGACACCTCCGTGGTGGTGGTGTGCCCATGACTTTGCTGAACAGCGGCGACCGGGTCAGCGACACCCTTGTCATCGACCGGTTGCTGGGCGAGGGCGCGTTCGCCGAGGTGCACCGGGTGCAGCACGAGTACCTGGGCTGGCAGGCGATGAAGCTGTTCAAGCGGGTCGCCTCCAAGGAGGAGACCAAGGCCATGCTCGGCGAGGCCCGGCTGCTGTCCACTTTGGGCCACCCCAACATCGTCCGGCTGTTCGAGGCGAGCACGGTGCAGACTCCCGAGGGCCTGCGCGGGTTCTTCACCATGGAGTACGTGGCCGGTGGCAGCCTGGAGCGGCTCGCGGCCGCGCATCGTCCTTCCGTGCCAACGGATCTGGTGGCCGAGGTGATGCTCCAGATCGCCAGCGGGCTGGCCGTCGCGCACGACCAGGACCCGCCGATCGTGCACCGCGATGTCTCACTGGCGAATGTGCTTGTCGGGTACGATGGTTCGGGCATGCGCATCCGGGTCAGCGACTTCGGTCTCGCCAAGCGCGCCGACCCGTTCACCCGGTTGGCCAGCGCGCAGGGGACGTACGCGTTCATGGCGCCGGAAGTGTTGCGCAACCAGGGTTACTCGTGCGCGAGCGACGTCTGGTCGGTGGGCACGATCGCGTACCTGTTGCTCACCAACCACTTCCCGTTCGACGACGGCGCCCAGTTCTCGTCGTACTCGTTCGCCCGGTTCGCCAAGCCGTTGCTGCCGCCCAGCAGCTACAACGAGACCGTCGACCGGGAGCTCGACAAGATCATCATGGCGACGCTGGAGGTCGACCGGAACAACCGGCCCGCCACCGCCCGGGAACTGTACGACGCCTTGCGGGCGCGAAAGGAAACCGTTGCACGGGAGCCCATCCAGGCCGCTCAGAACTCCGTGGCCCGGCCGCCCACTGAACGCGCCAAGAAGCTCGCCGAGGAGGCGCTGTCGCTGCGGTACGTGCCGGGACAGCTCAACCGCGCCGCCGACCTGATGGAGGAAGCCGTCAACTTGTCCCCGCACCTTCGTGAACAGCACCTGCCCAAGCTCCTGCTCTGGCGCCGAGGGGTGATCATGTGATGGCCGGTTTACGCGCCGCGCTCCGGCAACGCCGGTACCGCAAGGAGTTCCGCATCTCGCCGCCGCCCGGCGACGACGTGCTGCGCGAGCAGGTGGAACAGCTGCTCGACCAGATCGCCGAGCCCAAGGCGGGACCCAAGCAGGACCTGGACGAGAAGGCGCTCGCCGACGCGGCCACGAACCTGTGGCGGGCGCAGCGGAGGCTGACCAGGGACGGCGAGAAACCGACCACGAAGGACCGGCAGACCGGGCGCTACCTGGCCACCTGCCGGGAGATGCTGGCCAGCTCCGGGGTGGTCATCCAGGAGCACGACGGGGACGCGTTCAACCCCGGGCGGTCGATCGAAGTGCTGACGTACGAAGAGGATCCTTCGCTGCCGGGCGAAGTCGTCCGGGAGACCGTGCGGCCGACGATCTATCTCAACGACCGGCGAATCCAAGTGGGTCAGGTCATCGTGGCCGGGCCACCGGCCAAGTAGCTGAGGGGAGCGCACATGCGCAAGAGCGACACCATCGACTTCGGCATCGACCTGGGCACCACCAACAGCGCGATCGCGGTGGTCGAGGACGGCGACGTCGTGGTCATCAAGAGCAACGACGGCTGGGACATCACCCCGTCCGCGGTGTGGATGCCCAAGCCCGACTCGACCTACGTGGGCCGCCGGGCCCGCCAGCGGGTGGAGAGCGACCCGGACAACGCGGCCGCCGAGTTCAAGCTGGAGATGGGCTTGGCCGACGCGCGCCGGACGTTCGTCAAGGCCGGAGTCGAGCTGACACCGCAGCAACTGTCTGCCGAGGTGCTGAAGTCCTTGCGGGCGGACGCTTCGCACTACAGCGGCCAGGCGCCGGAGTTCGCGGTGATCACCGTACCGGCCGCGTTCGCGTTGAACCAGAACAAGGCCACCACCGAGGCGGCCACGCTGGCCGGGTTCAACCCCGCCTGCCCGTTGGTCCAGGAGCCGACCGCGGCCGCTTTCGCCTACGGGTTCCGGGATTCGATCGAGCGCGGCTACTGGATGGTGTTCGACTTCGGCGGCGGCACGTTCGACGCGGCCGTGGTCAGCAAGCGCGACGGCGACCTGCGCGTGCTCAACCACGCCGGAGATCCTTACCTGGGCGGGAAACTGATCGACTGGGCCCTGGTGGACCGGGTGCTCGCCCCGGCCGCGGCCCGCGATCTGGGCATGGCCGAGTTCCACCGGGACAACCGCAAGTGGCGGGCCAACTTCGCCAAGCTCAAGGTGGCCGCCGAGGACGCCAAAATTGTATTGTCCCGCAACGAGACCGTGTCGATCATGGTCGACCTGGACGACGACACCTTCGAGTACACCCTGCGGCGCGACGAGCTGGACTCGGTCGCGGAACCGTTCTACGTCCGGGCGATCAACCTCTGCCGGGACGCGCTCGCCGAGGCTTCCGTTGGCGTGGACGACATCGACCGGCTTCTGTTGGTGGGCGGGCAAACACTGGCTCCCGGCCTGCGTGAGCGGCTGTCGGATCCGAGGGACGGCATCGGCATCCAGCTCGACATCAGCCTCGACCCGACGACGGTCGTCGCCCGCGGTGCCGCGGTGTTCGCCTCGACGCTGCGCAAGCCGGAGACGTTCGTGCCGGAGCAGGTCGCGGCCGGTGAGTTCGTCGTCGAGCTGGCCTACGAGCCGAGCGTCACCACGACCACGCCGACCGTCGGCGGCCGGTTCAAGTCGGTGTCCGAAGTGGACTGGACGAAGTACTCGGTGACACTGACCAACCCGGAGGGGCAGCCGCCGTTCCGCTCGCCCAAGATCGCGCTGAACGCCAAGGGCGCCTTCCTGACCGAGGTCGACGTCGACCCGCACCGGACCTCCCGGTTCACCGTCGAGCTGACCGACAACACCGGCGCACCGCGAAAAGTCACCCCCGACAGCCTGTCGATCACCCACCGGGACGTGGAGTTCGGTGGCGTCCGGCTGGCCAGCTCGCTCGGCATCCAGCTCGCCGACCGGGCGTTCGCGCCGATGCTGCCCAAGGGTTCGCGGCTGCCGACCCGGGTGCGTGAGGTGTTCCGGACCTCCAGCGTGATGCAGAAGAGCGACACCGACGCGGTGGTCCGGATTCCTGTGGTGCAAGGGGAACGCAACCGCGCCGACCGCAACCGCGAGGTCGGCATGCTGGAGATCCGGCCCCGGGACGTGCGGATCGACCTGCCCGCGGGGACCGAGGTCGAGGTGACCTTCGAGGTGGACGCCTCCAGCCTGGTCACCGTCATCGCGGACGTTCCCTTGGTCCAGGCCCAGTTCGAGGCCGAGATCAACCTCGAGGACATCCGCACCGCGACCCCGCAGGCGTTGCAGGTCCAGCTGAACGACGCGGAGAAGCGGCTCAACGCGTTGCGCAATGACGTCGACGCAACCGGTTCGCCCGAGGCCCAGCAACGGGTCGACAAGATCGACGGTGAGAAGACGCTGATCATCGTGCGCGAACAGGTGGGAGCATCCAAAGTGGACGCCGGTGCGGCGGCCGCGGCCGAGGACCGGATCCGCGACCTGCAGGCCGACCTCGACGACATCGAGGACGCCGTGCAGCTGCCGACTTTGGTCAAGCAGCTGGAGGACCTGCTGGCCGAGGCCGACGAGATGGTCAACCAGGCCGGCAGCGCCCACGACCGCCAGGGCCTGAACGAGTTGCGCCGCAAGGCGACCGAGGCGATCTCGTCGAACAGCAGCGCGGCGATGAAGGTGCAGATCGAACGGGTCAGCCAGTTCCTGTTCGAGCTGGAGCGGCGCAGCCCGGACTGGCCGGTCCGGCTGTTCTACACGCTGCAGGACATGCTCCAGCTCTCGCCGCAGGCCAGCGCGCTGGTCCAGGAGGGCAAGCGGGCCATCGCGAACAATGACTCGCGTGGCCTGGACGCGGTGAACCAGCGGCTGATCCGGCTGCTGCCGCAGAACGAGCAGGAGAAGATCATCGGGGTGTACCGGGCATGACCGAGCTGCGTTCCGCACTGCACGACCAGCTGACCCTCAGCCGCGCGCACGCCGCTGCGTACGCGGGGGACCTGGACCTGGCGATGTCGTTGCTGGGCAGCATTCCGCCGACGGTGGCCAGCCTGGATCTCAAGGCGCGGGTGCACGCCCAGCGGGGCGAGTTCTCCACGGCGGACTCGTGCTGGATCCAGGTGCTGTCGATGGAGTCCTCCGACCCGGACGCCAAGGCCGGGCGGGAGGCGATCGCCCGGATCATCGCCGGCGGGCGCGCGCGTCCGCTGGTGAACGCGGCCCAGGCCGCCGTGGTCGCGGCTGCGGTCGTGGCCACGGCGGTGGTCGGTGGCGTGGTCTGGCTGTCGTCCAGTGACCGCGCCCCGGCCGCGGCGGCGCCGATCCCGCCGCAGGCACACCAGGACTCGAACCCGCTGCAGGCCCAAGTGGACGAGCTGCGACAGCGGTTGTCCGCAGTGGACAGTGAGCGCACCGCGGCCGCTGCCCGCCACCAGCAGGCGCTGGACACCCTCGCGGCCCGTTTCGCCGGGATCCCGGGTGTCCGGGTGGAGCGGCGGGCCGATGACGTCCGCCTCGTGTTCGAAGCGGGGGTCTTCTGGACCGAGGCGGAGATCACCACGGCGGCCCGGCCGCTGCTCACCGAGATCGGCGCCCGCCTGGCCGACGCGCACGCGTCGGTCACCATCGTGGGCCACGCGGTCGCCGTCGCCGGTGGCCGCACCAGCGGCGGTTCGACCGTCGCGCTCGCCCGTGCCCAGGTGGCCGCCGGATATCTGGCCACTGGCGGAAAGCTCCCTTTGACGGCATTCAAGCTGGCCACTGCCGATCAGTCCGAGGGCCCCTTCCCCGATGCCCCCAGAAATCGCACGGTGACCATTCTTCTGAGTGTTCCTGCTGGTGAGAGCAAGTAACCGGCGATGGTGACGGCTCACCAGAGTATCGCTATTACTCTGGTGAGCCTCTTATCCGACCGTGGCGGTGGCGTCGTAACGGGCCCGCGCGGCGGCGATTTTCAGCTGGTTGTCCTCGGTCCACCGGACCAGGGTCTGGATGGTGTCCAGCAGGGTGCAGCCCAGGTCGGTGAGCTCGTAGTCCACCCGCGGCGGCACGACGGGATGAACCGTGCGGGCGATCAGGCCGTCCCGTTCGAGGTGGCGCAGCGTCGTGGTCAGCATCCGCTGGCTGACGCCGTCGATCTCGCGCAGCAGCTCCATGAACCGCAGTCGCCGCCGGCCCAGCAGCGAGATCACCAGCAGCGACCACTTGTCCGCGATCCGGTCGAGGATCTGCCGGACCTCGCAGCCCTCGCGCGCGTCCCACTGGTAGATGTCCATGTCGCACGCGGTGAGGCCCGGGTCAGTCGGTGAGTTCAAAGTGCCTTCTTCCACATCCACAGATGTTGCCGCAGCATGGAGGTGGTTACAAGAGAGAACTGACCCGCATTTGAGTAACTGACCTGGGGAGAGAGTGGTGTTGACGACAGTTCGCGCGCCTCGCTTGGGCAGCAAGGGCTGGGCCCTGCTGCTCGTGCTGTGCGGCGCGATCTTCATCGAGGGGTCCGACGTCGCGATGCTGAACGTGGCATTGCCGTCGATCCGCGAGGACCTGGGCATGTCCCCGGCCGAACTCAGCGGCGTGATGAGCGCTTATGTGCTGGGGTACGGCGGGTTCGTGCTGCTCGGCGGGCGAGCGGCGGACATGTTCGGCCGCCGCCGGATGTTCCTGCTCTGGCTGGTGGTGTTCCTGGTGTTCTCGGGGCTGGGCGGCTTCGCCCCGGAGGGCTGGGTGCTGCTGCTCGCGCGGTTCGTCACCGGCGCGGCGGCGGCTTTCATGACCCCAGCAGGTCTTTCGATCATCACGACGAGCTTCGCCGAAGGGCCGCAACGCAACCGCGCGCTGATCATCTACGGCGCCGCTGGGGCGGGCGGGTTCTCGCTGGGCCTGGTCGCCGGTGGTCTGCTGGCGGGTATCGGGTGGCGGTGGGTGTTCTTCGCCCCGGTGATCCTGTCCGCGCTGATCCTGGTCTTCGGCACCATCCTGATCCCCGGCGCCGACCGGCCCGAACGCGCTCGCGGCTTCGACCTCACCGGCGCCCTCACCATCGCCGGATCCATGCTGTTGCTGGTCTTCGGCACCGTTCGGCTGGAACACCCCGCCAACGGGTGGGTCTGGACGACCGCTGCATTCGCCGGCGGCCTCCTGTTGCTGGCCGCGTTCGTCCGGGCCGAACGCCGAGCCGCTGTTCCGTTGGTACGACTGGGAGTTCTGCGGTCGGGCGCGCTGGTCCGGGCCAACATCGGCGCCCTGCTGTTCATGGGCTCGTTCTACGGCTTCCAGCTGATCGTCACGCTGTACCTGCAGGACTTGCACGGCTGGTCCACGGTGGAGACCGGGTTGGCGATGCTGATCATCGCGCTCGACATGGTCCTCGCGCCGACCCTGACTCCTCGGCTGGTCGACCGGTTCGGCACCACCAAGGTCATCCTGGCCGGACTGGGATTCGCGGCGCTGGGCTACCTCCTGTTCATGCCAGCCACCGCGGACTGGCCTTACGCGGCCATGCTGCCCAGCTTCATTTCTTTGGGCCTGGCGTTCTCGTTCGTCTACGGCCCAATAACAATCGCCGCCACCGACTGCATCGCCGCGCGCGAACAAGGCCTGGCGGGCGGTCTGCTCAACACGTCCACGCAGTTCGGCGCCGCCCTTGGCGTCACCTTGGTGACCATCGCGGGGCAAACCTTGAACGCCCTGATAGTCCCGGTGATCGGCATCGCGCTTGCCTTGCTGGTCACCGGTTCGGGGCTAAAGCCGCGTCGCGAGGTCGGTGAGCGCTTGGCCTAGCGGGAGGTCCACGCGCACGGTCGCGTATTCGTCGCCGCGGGTTCGCCCGCGGTTGACGATGATCACCGGCTTGCCCGCCTTGTGCGCGTGCCGGACGAACCGCAGCCCGGACATCACCGTCAACGAGGAACCCAGTACCAGCAACGCATCCGCCTCATCGACGAGCCGGTAGCACGCCTCTGCCCTGACCCGCGGCACGTTCTCCCCGAAGAACACCACATCGGGCTTGAGCACGCCTTCGCACGCCGTGCAGTCCACGAGCGCGAAGGACTGGACCGCGTGCTCCTCCAGTTCGACGTCACCATCGGGGTTGACCTGCAGGGCCACGGCTTCGAAGGTCGGGTTCGCCGTGGTGAACCGGTCGTCGAGGACCTGACGGGCGGAGATGTCCTTACACTCCAGGCAGATCACGCGATCCAGGTTGCCGTGCAGCTCGACCACATCCGCCGAACCCGCGGCGGTGTGCAGCCCGTCGACGTTCTGCGTGATGACGCCACTGACGAGGCCGCGTGCCTGCAGGGCCGCCACAGCGTGATGGCCGACATTGGGCTCGGCCCGCGCGATCGTCCGCCAGCCGACGTGACTCCGCGCCCAGTACCGACGGCGCCCCTCCAGGCTGCCCACGAACTCGTCGTACGTCATCGGCGTGTGCCGCCGCAGCGTGCCGCTCTCCCCGCGATAGTCCGGGATCCCGGACTCCGTCGACAGCCCCGCCCCGCTCAGCACCGCCACATTCCCGGCGGCGACGACCTCGACGACCTCATCCAGGCTCGTGGTGCGCGGCAACGGCGCCCCGGTCGGTTCCCAGGTGAGGGTCGGGCGTGTTCGCACGGGATCAAGCTTACGTCGTCACCGGATGGGCGGCCTGGAACGCGAGCCGGGCCTCGGCACCGGCGGCGATGTGGTCCAGGAAGTCGTCCAGGCCCATGAACACCTCCCAGACCGGCTGCCCGGTGCTCGCCGCGAGCCGCTCGGTGACCAGCTGCTCGAGGTCCTGCACCCGCTTGCCCTTCCAGATCTTGTCCGCCAGGGACACCAGCAGGTCGTCCAGTTCGATGTCCGGCGTCCAGGCGGAGTGTGTGCGGGCGAACCGAGCCAGCCGCGCGGGCACACCTTTGGACAGCAGCAGCTCGTACCCCGCCTGCTCGTGCTCCGAGCCCGGCCCGCTCAGCTCGGCGACATAGATGATCTTGCCGATGTCGTGGGTGGCGGCGCCGAACAGGACGGCCTCCCGGTCGAACCCGGCCGCCGGATAGACCCGCCCCACCCAGTCGGCGATCTGCCACGCCACGTCGTGAACGGCCCGCAGATGCGCCACCAGCCGCGGTGACGCGTCGTGCAGCAGCTCTTTCGCCTGCTCAGGCAGTTCCCGAAACCCATCAGAGATCATTTCTCCACGGTAACCGCACCGCTGACCATCCAACTGGCTACGTACAGTTTCCGAGTCGCCACAATGAGGTGACTTCCGCCGTGCGGGCCGGATAGAACGGATCTGCTCGGTTGGACGTCTTGGCATGCCGCGGCCTGGTCTCGACGCGTCCCGTCACCCGCAGCCCGGCCGCGTCGATCATGGCCATGAGCTGCGCCCTCGTCCGCAACCCGAGGTGCTCGGCCTGGGCCTGGCCGGGTTCGCCGATCCGGCAGTCGCCGACGAGTACCTGGACCTCGTAGCCGACCGGAACTACGGCGTCGCCCGGATGCAACCAGTGGGTGCGCTGCCGAAGCTCAAGGACGATCGGGCACTGCCTGCAAAGCCCTCAAGAAGCTGAGCCGAACTCCCGCCACATGACCCAGAAACCGTGCTCCTCGGTCGTCACACCGCAGGCCGCGGTGCCATCCGCGGACAGCGCGACGAACTCGGGCTCACCCGGGTAGACGACCAGCGCCGAAGCGAGGCTGGGCGAATCGGTGAGCCGAACCCGCGCCCACGGCAAGCTGATGGCGCCGGTCGTGCTGACGTGGAACGAGCCGTCCTCGCCGAAAAAGCCGCGCTCCCGGGTAAAACGCAGCCAGGCAGCATCCACTTCGGACAGTTCGGCGTCCTCGTCGACCACCACCGCCGGGTCGTCGCCGCGCACGACCCGGTCCCACGCCATCTTCGGGGTGATGCCGTTCACCTCGTCGACGGTGCCGAGCAGGGTGAGACCCGCCGCCCGCAGCCGGGCGGCGCGGTCCTGCTCCGCGTCGGTCATGTGCCCTCCGGGTAGTAGTAATGGTGCTTGCCGTCGATCTGACCGTAACGCGGCACATCGCGGTTCGGGGTGTTGCCCCAGCCGAAGTCCACGAAGTTCTCGGTCGGGTCGCCCTTGGGCTGGCCGGCGTGGAAGTGCGGGCCAGGGGCGTTCGGGTCGGCGGTGTGCTCGGCGATCACCCGCGACCCGCCCTCGGTCTCGAACTGCATGTAGTTGCCGTGCGAGCCGAGGTCTTCCGAGTACCGGTAGCCGGGCTGGCCGCGGCGCAGCGGATCGTTGCCGACCTCCCAGGTCACGTCCGGCTCGGTGCCGCGCGGAATACCGGCCCGGTCGTAGGCCGCGTCCAAGGCCTCCTGGCGCGTAGGGAAGTCCCGGTTGTCAATGCACCCGGACAGCCCGAACGGGTCGATCAGGTGGGTCGGGTTGCTGACGTACGTGCCAGGGTTGGGCGCAGGCAGCAAACCGAGCGGGTCCTGGCTGGCGTAGTGCCCGGTTTCCGGGTCGTAGTACCGGAAGTAGTTGTAGTTCCAGCCGGTTTCCTCGTCGTGGAACTGACCGGGATAACGCAACGGGCACGCGACCGAGCCCTGCGTCCCCGCCGACTGGCCCCACAACGTCCATCGTCCGCGCCACGCGATGGTGCCATCCGGCGCCACCAACTCCGTCGGCGTGCCAACCTGATCGGCCACGATCGCGTGGAACTTGGCGTCCACAACGGACTGAGGAGCGTCCTTCATGGACACCCGGTCGTGCTGGGTGATCGGCGTCGAGGAACCCGGCCGGTAGTCCCACGTCGTGACGGCGCTCCCGCGAATGGTCTCAGCCAGGTAGGAACCGTCCCAGACGAACTCGATCCGCTCGGCCACGGTGCTGTCGGTGATGCGCTCCTTGGCGATCCGGCGACCGAGAGCGTCGTACTGGTACCGCCACACATCGCCCTCGGGCGTGGTCACCGCGGTCAGCCGATCCTCGGCATCCCAAGTGAACCGCCACAACCGCACCTGACCGGACAGCGTGTGCAGGCGGCGCTCGACAACCCGGCCCTGCGGGTCGTACATGTACGTCGTCCGGCCGGAGCGGCGGAGCAGCGTGCCCTCGGTCTCGGCGGCGTTGATGTTGCCGGACAGGTCGTAGTCATACCGCTCGGAATGTCCGGCGCCGGTCACACTCGTGACCCGGCCCTGCCTGTCGAGCGCAAGGTGCCGCACTCCAGCGTCATCCTGGACCGCGGTCAGGAAACCATCTGGCCGGTAAGCGAAGGACCGTTGAAGGAGCTGGGCGTGCGGGCCGGTGACGGTCTGGCCGACCGGCCGGTGCGCGGGATCCCACGTCTGCGCGATGGTCACGTTGTCCAGCGACCGGGCGATCTCCTGACCGGCCAGGTCGTGTTCGAAGTAGACGGTGTGCCCGGCGCTCAGCAGCGACACCGGTTTGCCCGTGGGGTCGTAGTCCCAGGTGGACACGACTCCGCTGGGTGTCGTCCGCTCGACCCGCCTGCCCGATGCGTCGTACGAGTACGTGGTCGTGCGGCCGTTCACGGTCTCCGTGATCACCCGGCCCAGGGCGTCCCGGGTGTAGACCAGTTCGGAGTCACTGGTGGTGGCACGGGTGATCCGGCTCAGCTCATCCCGTTCGTACCTCGTGACACCGGAAGGCGTGTGCTTCTCGACGATCTCGCCGAGCGTGTCCCGGACGAAGGTGACCGTCTCGCCGGCCCCGTTGGTCCGCGCGACGACTTGACCAGCGAGGTTGTAGTCGTAGCGCAGCACCCGGCCGTTGAAATCGGTCTCTTGAGCCAGGTTCCCGGCAGCGTCGTACTCGTACTGCCACGAAAGCCCTTGCGGGTTGGTCACTTTGGTCAGGCGCAGTTCGGTGTCGTACTCGTAGGTCGTGCGAGCGCCGTCCGGGGCGATCGTCGCGGTCACCAAGTCGAAGTGCCCGTACTCCGAGCGAGTCACCTGGCCGAGCGCATCCGCGACCTCTACCTGGTTGCCCTCACTGTCGTAGAACCAGCGCGTTGTGGCGCCATCGGTGTTGGTGCGGAACAACGGCCGGCCTTCGACGGTCCAACCGAACCGCGTGACCGCGCCGAGCGGATCGACGCTCGCGGTGACCCTGCCGAACAAATCACGTTGCTGCCGCGTGACATGGCCGAGCGGGTCGGTGATCGTGTGCACGAGCCCGGCCGGAGTCGTCTCAAACCGCGTCACATTGCCCAGCGGGTCGGTGATCGACCGCAAGTGGCCGTTGGTGTCCCGCTCGAAACGTGTGGTCGCACCAGTGGGATCGGTCTCCGCGACCAGGTTCCCGGCCGAGTCGTACACCCGGGTCCATCGCGCGCCGCTGTAGTCGGTGAGCGAGGTCGGCTGCCCGAACTCGTTGTACTGCGCGAAAGCGGCCTTGCCGTCGGGACGGGTCACCGAGGCGAGGTTGCCGCTCGAGTCGTAGTCGTACCGGGTCGTGAGGCCCAACGGGTCCGTGACAGCACGCAACCGGTCGAACTCGTCCCACTCGCGGATCGTCGTCGCGCCAACG
Organism: Actinocrispum sp. NPDC049592; assembly: GCF_040675465.1. NCBI lineage: Bacteria > Bacillati > Actinomycetota > Actinomycetes > Pseudonocardiales > Pseudonocardiaceae > Actinocrispum > Actinocrispum sp. NPDC049592. The sequence goes on from NZ_JBFAPA010000018.1 coordinate 16,536, forward strand.
GCATTGACCTCCCGGACGACCTGCCCGAGCGCGTTCTTCTCGTAGCGGGTGGTGTTGCCGAGTGTGTCGGTGTGGACAGTCGCACGATCCTCGTACCGCAGTGTGCCGTTCAGGGCGCCGCCGGACCCGATCGTCGACGTGGCACGGCCTTGCTCGTCGTAGACATACCGGTACCACTCGCCATTGCGGTCGGTCCACGAAGTCAGCCGACCCTCGGCGCTGTGCGTGAACCGCATGGCATGCCCGGAGGAGTTGACCACTTCGGACAGGTGGCCCTGCTCGTCGTACGAGTAACGCATCACGGAAACCGTGGTGTCACCCGCAGAAACGTGCATCGCGACGATGCGCTCGTCCGCGGTGTCGAACGTGACCCGATACCCGCCCGAGTGCTGCAACGAAGTGGGCAAGCCGTCGGTGTATGAGACAGTGATCTCAGCGCCGCCGCGATGCCGGATCGCGGTCAGCGGCTGGACCGACCCGGCTTCCCACTCGGCGCCGACATGCGCGAACCGCCACGTCGTCCCGCGGTCCACCGCCCGGTACCCGGCACCGTCCCGGGACAACGCGATCCGGGGACCGAAGTCCGGCATCACGGACTCGGCGCCGGTCGGCTTGCGATACCGCAGCCGTCGCCCTTCGGCCGTGTACAGCCAGATCTCGTCCGCGGTGACCTCGACGCGCTGGTCCACAAGGGACACCCACGACGGCCCGAACAGCTTCCCAGAGCGGTAGTTCGACTGGTGGTGCCGTGTGAACACCAGCGGCAGCACACCCGGCAGCGTGAGATCCGTATGCGACAGCACGACTTCACCGGTGACCACGTCGATCGGGTCGTCCTTGCAGAACGGCCGGTCGGCGGACTGGGAGGCGGCATGCGGGTCGTCGACGGCCTTGCTGGGGTTGCTGTGCGCGCTCGGCGTGTCCGCCTTGGTGTGTGGAAGCTCTTTGGGGGCACCGGTGTGCGGTTCACCGGACCGGCGCAGTCCCTTGAGCTTCTCCGCGATCTTGGCGAACAGGCTCTTGAGCTTCTCCAGCAGCGGGGTGACCTTCTTGATGGTGGTGGTGACCTTGTTGATCAGCTTGGTCACCTTGGCCATCGCGTTGGACACCGCGGCGGTGATCTGCCCGACCACGACCGGCGTGGCCAGCCCGAGCGTGAACGCCTCCTCCAGCAACCACTGCACGGCGTTGCCGACCAGCCGCGCGATCAGGTCCCGGACCGTCGTGCGCACGGCCGCGACCAGCGCGCCCATGATCGTGGTGCCCGTGGACAACCCGCCCGCGACCGAGGATGCCGAGCTCAGCGCGTCGGCGACCTGCGCGGAGGTGTTCCGGTAGGCATCAGCGGCCGCGCCGGTCCAGCCGGAGAGGTCCGTGCCGACCAGCTTCTCGTGGTCGGCTTTGATCTTGTCCAGCTCTTTGCTGACGTTGTCCCAGGTCTGCCCGTAGGACGCGATCACGTCCGGCTTGCCCGCCAGCCAGTCCAGCGCCTGGCGCAACGGCTCGAAGTGCTCCATCAGCCAGCCCGCGCCCGCGGCGAACAACGCCCCGAACGGGTTGGCGACGGTATCGGCGATGTCCGCGGCGGTCGCGACCGCGCCGAGACCGCCCTCGACCCAGTTCCCGGAGGACAGGCCCTGGTAGCAGGAAACGGCGTCCTCGGCGATCGGAATGCCCGAGTAGCCCTGGGTCGAGTCGACCGGGGCGGCGACCAACGGGTTGCTCACCGCGGACCGCCCTTTTCGAAGGTGACGCGGTTGCTCTCCTCGGTGCCGCCGTAGGCCTCAGCGGTCTTGGTCAGGTTCTCGATGTGGTTGGTGACGACGTCCTGGGCGGCCTGGATCATGTCCGTCCCCATCGGCTCGAACGGGTCGAGCATCCAGGCGAACGGCTGACCGAGCACCCCGTAGGCGTCGTTGTCCATGCTGACCTGCCGCGCGGCGGACAGGGCCGTGCCCAGCCGGCTCTCGATCTCGGCCAGGTGCCCGGCGTGCGTGGTCAGCTCGCCGAGCACGACTTCCATGTTCTCGCCGGTCACCGGTCCTCCTCGTCCCGCAGCATCTGCATCTCGTCGAAGTACTCGTCATCCGATGCGCGGGGCGGGGCGGCCTGCCCGGGTTCGGGCTCCGGGGCGGGAAAGGACTGCTCGGCCGTGGTGAGCAGGTGCGACACGACGCTGTCACCGGCCATGCCCGCCTTCTTGGCGACCTCTTCCATCAGCTTCGGGATCTGGGCCTGGGCCTTGCGCAGCGTGGCCATGATCGACGTGGACAGCTCCGCCATCGGGCGGTCCTTGGCCGACTCGTCGATCCGGATGTCCGTCGGCAGCCCGTTCGCCCCAACGGTTACCGTGACGGCACCCTCAGTAGCCGTCGCACTGAGCCCGGCCACCTGATCGGTTACCTCTTTGACCCGGGCCAGCCGTTCCTGCCCGCGCTGCTCCCAGTCGGTCACCATCGACTCGATCGCCGACAGCTCCGCCTCCGGATCGCCCACCATCGCCCGCTCCCTCCGCCGCGACCAGCCACCGCATTCTGCCCGCGCGCGGAGTTGGACGGCAGCGCGACCCGGCCGGTTCCCACCCGGGCCGCCCGGCGGCAGGAATTTGTCAAGGCACCAAATCTTGCCCCTGGGCGCCTGGACGGCACCGCGGGCGGACCGGTTTCATACCCCCGGGAACGCCGCAGCCTCCGTTCGGGGGAGGCTGCGGTCTACCCCGCCGGTTTGAGCGAGCCCCAGTCCAGCATCTCCTCGGCGGCCGCCGCGATGCTCGCCAGCAGGCCGAGCCGGGCGTTGCGCACTTGCTGGTCCTCGGCCATCACCAGGACCGCGTCGAAGAACTCTTCGATCGGCAGCCCGCTGGCCGCGTTCACGAACGTTGCCAGGTCCTTTGTAGACATATCCGTGGCCGCGAGGGCGTTGTGCAGGGCGATTTCCGCGGGTTCGACCAGGTGCGCCGGATCGTAGGAGGGGCTCGTGCCCGGCGGCACGATTCGCCGGACGCGCTGGATCGCCGTTGTCACAGCGGCGAAGTCCTCGTCGTGGATGAGCCGTTCCAGCTGAGCCAGGGTCGCGTCGGCGTCGGCGGGGCACATCGGCGCGGGGCAGGATCGCCTGGACGAGGTGGAAGTCGTGGCCGGCGTCGAGGAGCTGCTGTTCGTACCTCCGTACGATGAACGCGCAAGCGTCCTGCGCGAAACCCTTTGCCTCCAGGCCTTTGCTGATGCTCACGACCGGTCCCGCGCGCAGAATCGACACCACACCGCCGGCCGCCCGCCGGAGACCGAACGGATCCGAGCTGCCCGTGGGCGTCGCGCCGATCGAGAACAGGCTCGCGATCAGGTCGAACCGGTCGGCAAGGGCGAGAATGGTGCCCGGCACCGTCTCCGGGAGGGCGTCGCTCGCGCTGCGCGGCTGTTCCATCTCGGCCAGAGCCGTTGCCACTTCGGGGGTTTCGCCCGCGCGCAGGGCGTACTCCCGCGCCATCGTGCCCGCCAGGCTGGACAGCTCGATCACCATCTGCGAGGCCAGATCGAACTTCGCCAGCGCGCCTGCCCTCCGGACGGTGGCCTGATCGGCCTCGTCCAGGTTCGTGCTCGGTCAGGATCGCGTCTACTTCCGTGCCGGTCCTTATCTCGGCACCGTACTCGGTGACCAGCGCGGTCAGGGCTTCGGCGAGCAGCTGACCCCATGATTCGCCTTCACCGAGCCAGTCCAGTTCCGCCTGCAGCGCCTCAGGATCGGTCTCGATCACCGCGGCGCGGCCGTCCGGAAAGGACGCTCCGGTGCTCACTCCACCCTGGACGTACGTCAGGCCAAGCCGAGCGAGATCCGGCCCCAGCTCAGCGAAAGCGGGCCTGCCCACAAAGCTGGGGTACAGCGCCGAGTACGTGTCGTGCACGAACCCGGGCAGCGTCAGCTCCTCGCTGCGGACGAACCCCACCCCGGTCACCCTGGTCCAGCAAGCACACTTCGCGTCCGGCCTTGGCCAGGTACGCGGCGGCGACGAGCGCGTTGTGCCCGGCGCCCACGAAGATCACGTCGAAATCCGGCATGACCGGCTCGACGAGATCGCAGGGAGGCTCGACCAGTTGAACGACAACCTGGCGTTGATGCTCAACCGTACGGAGGCCGAGCGGGACAGCTAGCCGCCGCTCCGGCGACAAGATCAGCGGTCCGTTTAGAGCTGCCGATCGGTGTTTTCGTGGTGTGTTCATGTTTATAGACAACGGCAGTTTCGCACGTTTCCACAGATGGCTCCGGTTATCCGCTCCCCATTAACCGGAATTAACCGCGCAGGTCAGAGCTGTTATTTGCCTAGGGGGCACGAGGGTGGGAACCAGGCTTCAGTCAGTCCGAAAGCAGTTGAGCTACTCAGCTGACGAAGTGATTCGGATGTTGCTCCGGCGGGCCGACGTGCTCGCGGTTCCGGTGATGTCAGCGCCGAGTTTGAAACGAAACTGTCGCGCTGGGAGAACGGCCACGAAGCCGTCAGCGCGGCATATCAGCGCCTCTTCCGCGACATCTACGGCCGCACCAACGAGGAACTCGGCTTCCCTCCTGAGTCGATGACGACGACGCCAACGAGCTGCTCGCGCGCATCGCAACGGCGCGCCGCATCGACGTTGGGATGATCGAGCGGTTCAGCCGCCAGGTCGACGATGCTCGGCATGTCGACCGGACGTTCGGCGGAGTGGTGTTGCTTGACCAGCTCCGTAGCACGATCAAGCAGATCGAAGAGCTGTTGATGTTCAGCACGGCGAGCGGCCACCGGGAGGCACTCGCCGGGGTGCTGACTGAAGCGTCCGCATTGGCCGGTTGGGAAGCGTTGGACCGCAACGCTTTCAACCAGGCGTGGGAACATCATGAGCGCGCGAAATCCGCCGCGTGGGAGGCGAAGTCGCCGACGTTGCTTGCCCACGCCACCGCGCAACAGGCGTTCATCCTGATCGACCTAGGTGATATCCAAGGCGCTGTTGAGCTTCTCGCGAGCGCTCGTCAGGTTGGTGAGAACTCGGCGCCGTCCTTGCTGCGGGCATGGCTCGCAGCTGCGCATGGCGAAGGACTCGCGGCGGCAGGTCGACGAGATGACGCGCTCCGGGCGTTCGACGCCGCGAGCACGCTCGTCCCGTCCGATCCCGTCGATCCGGCGTTGCCGTACTTGTTCCTTGCCGATGCTCATCTGGACCGGTGGCGTGGGCATGCGCTTGCCAGGCTTGGCGAGATGGGCGCGATCAATCAGCTCAACGAGTCTTTGCCGCGCCTGCCAAAGGAATTCGTTCGCGCGCGGACAGGGATGCTCGTCCATCTCGCGTTCGCCTATGCCGCTGCCGGAGACCGTGATGCTGCGCTCACGTTTGCGCGCGAAGCGAAGCGGCTCGCATCGCAGATCAAGTCCGACCGGCAGCGGCGAAGGCTCAGCGGCCTAATCCTGCCCGGCAGCGTTGGCGTTGCGTGACGCCAGGTAGTACAGCAGCGGAACGAGTGCGCCCGCGCCCAGAAGTTGTTGCTGTAGAGCCAATTCCGGGATGCGGCTGAGCGGTACCCATTCGAGCCGACCGACCTCTTCGGTTTCGGTCGGCTCGCCAACCTGCTCGGCCTGCCGCCATAGGTACACGTCCGTCTTGGCGGTGACCTGGCCGGGCAGCGGCTCGAACCCGATCAGGTGCTCCGGCTCGCCGACCGGGCGCCAGCCGCTCTCTTCTTCGATCTCGCGGGCGGCGGTCACCGCTGGTGCTTCGCCCTCTTCTACGAGCCCGCCAAGAAGCTCGTACCCCCATTGCTCCGTGGCGAAGCGGTACCGCCACAGCATCAGGACTTCGTCTTGCTCGTTGACGACCATCCCGATCGCGATCGGTGCCAAGTGGACAACGTGGTAGTCCCAGCGCTCACCGTTCGGCGCCTCAACGTCCACCAGCCCCAACCGCACCCACCGGTTGTCATAGATGAGCCGCTCGCCGTATGTCTTCCAAGAGCCGTGTGCCTCAGTCACGGCGGCAGCTTACGAGGTGAGCTTCGCGTGTCGCTGTAGTGTCGAACTCTCGACGGCTACGATTGCTAAATGGACGCCACGACGGCCCAACTAATTACCGCCACAGTTGCCGTTGGCGGCACGTTGCTCGGTGCTGTAATCACTCAGGTTGTAAGCTGGAGATTGGATGCTGCGCGCCGGAAAGCTGAGGATCAACGTCGGTGGCTTAATGAACGTTTTCGTATTTTGAAAGAGATTGTGTCTGGTAGTGTGAAAGTCGAGCGAAATCTGTACTCTGCATTGGCGTTCATGCCTGAAACGGACAGCCCAAAAGATAAGATGCGCGCAAGCGGCACCACTTCTCTGCTTATGGCTCCAAATGATGGGATTGAAGGTGTCGTTTCGGCTGAAGATCTTGAGGTTCTTCGGGAACTACTCCGTGAGTGCATAGAAGCCCTGGAGGAGTTGGACGATAAGCAGGCCGAGCTTGCTATTCTCGCAGAAGGTGGCATTGTTGAAAAGTCGGAAGAGCTAATAGGTCGTCTATGGGATGTTATTGGTCACCTGGAAGTCTATGGTTCTGCTAGCGACGGCTTCCTTGGCTACGACGCGGCTCACAAGACTCGTCTAGAACTTCAGGCTATGGCACGGCGAATGCTCGGATCAGAGCTTGATGTGGGTGGTTCCAAGAGGAAGGGGAAGCGCGGTAGAAAAGGTGTAGTAGCTCCCGTAGATGAGGATGCTAGTGGTCAGATTCGGCCGATTAGTTCATATCCCGGGCCGAGTCAACGGACATCTTAGTCTGAATAAGACGTCGTTTCTGCGATCGGCAGCAATTCGAACGTGGCGGACGGGGTGCCTCGGCCGCAGCTGATGAGCATGTGCCAAGCAAGGTAACCGATGCCCTCCTTGGCTGGAGCGAGACGGTCTCGGCCGATGGCAAGCCAGCCGTCTGCGCTGTTGGCGATGCGCTCGCTGTCCCCGGCAAATACGGCTAGGGCGAACGCAAGGACGTCCGCTTTCAAACCATCGTCAAGATCTTCGGCTATCCCGATCAGGCCGCGCTGGTTGCCCTCTTCGTCGTAGCCGATGGCGACGAAACCGGCTGTTCCGGCAGCGTCTTCCTTGGGGACGTTCACGATGTGTTTCTGAGTGAATTCGGCCAAGGCTCGTATCCGCAGAAGGGGTGTCGGCTGGCGTAGAGGGCCGTCTGCGGGGTAGGAGTCGTTCACCTGGATCGGGAATGAGTGTCCAGGATCGACCTCGTTGTTGGCGTACGTCATCGCGTGCTCCTCGCTGATAGTGGGCCGAAACAGCCTCTCTGCCCTGGTGTGCGAGGGGGAACGCCTTAAGGACGCCATACGCCGGTCATTAGGTCGCCTTCCGCTTCGACTTCAGGTCGACTACGTCGGCAACGGGATGAGCCGCATTCGGATCGGCGACAACAGCGCGACGGCCCCGAGCAACCATGACCAAACCGTCCTTCTTCAGTTCAGCGATCGCGCGGTGAGCGGTGGCGGACGCGACGCCGTAGCGGCTCGTGAGTTCAACGAGAGTCGGCAGTTTGTCACCGATGCGTAGGGCGCCACAGTCAATCGCGCCACGGAGATCAGCCGCGATCTTCAGGTAAGGGCTGTTCGAGGGCTCAGGCTCCAAAGTGGACGTCGCATTCCCGCTTGGGTCGACAGCAATCGGCGGGGTAGGCATGCGGGTGGAGAAGTTTCCGGCCGCGCGCTGATCGGCTTCGGATACCCAAGCCGTGTAGACCCGCAGTGTTGTCGCGCCGCCTCCGCCGTGGCCCAGCCGACCGGCCACCGTGCGGATATCGACGCCAGCCGTGATCAGTTCGGTTGCGGAGTAATGTCGTAGCGAGTGAATGCTCATGTCCCAGCCGAGCCGCTCGCACATCCGCTCGTATCGCTGCGATACGGAGTCTGGCTTGAGCCACGTACTGTGGTCGATCGACGACGAGAAGACACGGCCCTGCGGGTCGACCTGGACCGCCATCTCAGCGGCCTGGGACTCGCACTGAACGCGGTACGCGCGGAGAAGTGTCACGGTGTCGGTGTCCAGCGCGATTCGGCGCTGTTGGTGCGTCTTGGTGTCTTTCTCCCAAGTCTTGGCACCGTCCTGGCTGATGCTGCTGTTGATGGACAGCGTCCTGGCCTCAAGGTCCAGGAGATCCCAGCGGAGCGCGCAGATTTCACCTCGTCGGGCACCCGTCGTCATTGCGATCCAAACGAGCATCCCCCATGAGAGATCCGCGAAAGCCGCGTTGACGATGGCGGCGGCTTGTTCGGCCGTAGGCGGGTGTGGGGCTGGCTTGGGGGCCTTTGGTGGCTCTGCCTGATCGAGCGGGTTCACGCCGAGCCAGCGCCATCGGACGGCCCGTTTCAACGCGCCGTTCAAACACCAGTGGATTTGTCGGATGGACGATGTGGACAGACCTGTGCACTTGTGTGGGCGGCAGCGATCAGTGCACTTGTCCTCGTCCTTCTTGTGATGGTGCTCGATGAACTTGCGGCCACCGCAGTGCGACCTACAGGTACGAAGGATCGAGTAGAACGAGTCCAGCGTTTCGCCATCTAGTGGCTCGTCACGCAACCTTGGTCGGGTAATGGGTCCAGGTGCGGATGGGTGAGTCGGTGGCGAACCCGGTTTTCGGCTTGGCGTGTGCGTTGCGCCAGCGGATGTAGGCGGCGATCGCGGCGTTCTGCTCGGCGTGGGTGCGGTGGTCGGTGCCGTTGAGGGCGAAGTAGCGCAGCGCGGCGAACTCGGCCTCGATCCAGTTCAGCCATGACCCGTAGGTCGGCAGGAACACCAGGTCGACCTTGTTGTTCGCGGCCCAGGTGGTGACGGCAGGATGCCGGTGCGGGGAGAAGTTGTCGCACACTACGTGTAACTTCTCGTCGGGCCAGCGTTGCCGTAATGCTTGCAGCAGGCCGAGGAACTCGCGGTGTCGTTTGCGTGACCGGATGCGGTAGAACATCTTCCCGGTCGCCAGGCCCAGGGCGGCGAGCATGTGCATCACTCCCGCGGTGCGGGTGTAGGTCGCGCGTAATCGGCGGGGTGAGGATCTCGGCCGCCAGGCCTTTCCCTTGCGAGGCATGAGATTCAACGGACCGAACTCATCCACACAGACCACCCGCCCATCGGTGGGTGGGTGGTCGTAGAGGTCCAGGATCCGGTGCATCTTGCTGATGAACTCCGGGTCGTTGCTGGCTTTCCAGGTCGTGGTGGTCTGCCAGGAGACCCCGCCGGCCTTCAGGATCCGTCGCACCGTCTCGATCGAGATCGAGACCACCGACAACCGGTCCACCAGGTGATCCCGCAGTTTGGCCAGTGACCAGGTGGCGAACGTGGTGATGCCCCAGTCGGCGGGGGACGTGCGGGCGATCAGGCAGATCTGCTCACGCAGATACTCACCGATCTTCCGCGGTCGTCCCCCGCTCCATTTTGGGTCCAGCGCATCGAACCCCCGCTCGTTGAACGCGTGGATCACGTCCCGCACGTAGTCCGCGCTGACCTGCAACAAGCTGGTGATGTCCCGCACGGCCTGGCCCTGGCCGGACATCAGCACCACGATCGCCCGGCGCAGCTTGACCGGGTCCTTCGCGGTGCGCGTGATCCGCTGCAGCTTGTGACCCTCGTCCATCGACAACGACCGGACGAACACATCCGGACGACGAGCCATGACCACCTCCCACACTCTCGAGTGGGACCAGCCTGGCCCAGCTACCTAGCAAGATCAATTACACGGTCAACGTTGCGCGATGAGCCACTAGCTTGCCGACAGGCAACGCGCCGAGCAGCGGACGGATGTGGTTGCGGATCCAGCGCTCGTAACCCTTACGAGTGTTCGCATCTACGTCGATTAGCTCTAGGTAGCGGTCCATCAACTGATTGACGGTCGCCCTGGTCCGTGGATTGCGCTGCTCGTCGACCTGGTTGAGAAGCCGGGTTCGGACCTTCTCCGCATCGTCTGCGGCATTCGGCCCAGCCGGCACCGTCTCATGGAGGTAGTTCCGCTTGCCCGTCAACGGATCGGTCCCGGCGTACACCTTCACCCGCAGGGACCCGCTGGGAAGCGTCTCGATCTCGCCGCGCTGGCGCCGTTTGGGCGCTGCCTTGGACGTGCCCATGGTGCGAGGGTAGACCGTGCTCGCACCACGTCCGGCCCCACGAACGATCGCGAAGATTGTTGATCAAGGCTCTGACCTGGGTGCCCCCGGCAGGAATCGAACCTGCGACCAAGAGATTAGAAGTCTCTCGCTCTATCCGCTGAGCTACGGGGGCGTGACGGTGCGCGGTGCTTCGCTGGAGGGCGTTGCACCGCCGTCTGTGGGGGTGATCGTTCGGGGAACGTCAGATGTTTCCGGCGAGCGGCAGTGAATCCGTGGAACAGGTCACTTTTTGCCGAGGGTGTGCCCTAACGGGCGGGCCGGGGCGCCGTGTCTGGACGCCGGGGGCCGCTGCGGGGCACGGGGTTGTCGCACGTGGGGCACGATACCGGCTGCCCGGGCGGTCCGGCCCGATCATCCCGGCAAGGCCGCCCGACCAGGTGAAACCCGGCTGGTGGAGGCCCTGGGAACGAGGTTCACGCCGAGGGTCACGGGGGTGCCCGGCCCGGTACCCGCCAACAGGCGGAGCACCAGTTCCCCCGTTCGCCGACCTTTTTCCAGCAGGTCCTGCCGGATGGTCGTCAAGTCGGCCCATGCCGCGGCCGGTGTGTCGTCGAACCCGACGACGCTGAGGTCCCCGGGAACCGACAGTCCGACGTCCGAGGCCGCCTTGAGGGCACCCAACGCCAGTTCGTCGGACATGCACAGCAACGCGGTCGGCCGGGGTTCCTGGCGAAGTAGCCACGCCGCGCCCTCCCGTCCGTACTCCCGCACGCTGTCCGGCGCCTCCCAGATCGGCGGTGTGCGTCCCAGTACCTCCAAATAGCCCCGCAGCCGCTCGATCGTCACCTGGAACTGCGCCGCCTCGATCCTCTGTGGACTGACCGGCCCGGCCGCACCGCCCGCACGCAGGTCCAAGCTGAGGATCCCGATGTCCCTGTGCCCCAACTCGACCAGGTGCCGGGCGGCCATTCGGGCGCCGCCGCGATCGTCCACCCGCAGGGTCGCGGATGCCCCTACCGCAGGCTGGTCGACTACGACGAGCGGCAGGCTCCGTTGCAGGACGGCGGAGATAGCAGGTGCGTCGTTCGGTAGTGAATATGCGACAACGACATCAGCGTGCACGGCGGCGACAGCGGACGGACGGGGGCCGCCGCCCTGGGAACTCCCGGGCATCAGCACCAGCGACCGTTCCCCGGTATCCACAGTGGACGCCAGGGTGTCTAGCATGATCGACAACGCCGGGTCGGAGAACGCGGCGGACAGCCCTTTGTCGAGCATCACCGCGACCGCGCCGGCCCGCTGGGTGGCCAGGCTGCGGGCGACCGGGTCCGGCCCGGCGTACCCGAGCTCGGCCGCGGTCCGCAGGATCCGGTCGCGCAGCTCCGAGGACAACTGGTCGGGCCGGTTGTAGGCGTTCGACACGGTCGCCCGGGACACGCCCACCTCACGCGCGACGGTGTCGAGCGTCGGCCGCCGAGAACTCACTCGCAGAACATAACGCATTTCTGAAGCGCTTCAGTTACCGTGGGGATCATGCGTTCCGGAATCGTCGCCGTGCTGGGCATCTTCGCCCTGAACGGAGTGGTGTTCGGGTCGTGGGCGCCGCGGGTGCCGGCGCTCGCGGCGCAGGTCGGCGCGGCCGAAGGCGCCCTCGGCCTGTCGTTGCTGGGCGCCAGCATCGGCATGATCATCGCCGCCTCACTGACCGGACGGCTGTGCGCCCGCTTCGGCGCCCGAGTCGTCGTCGCCGTCTCTGGCCTGGCCGGATGCGCCCTGCTGCCCCTCCTCGGCCTCGCGCGTACGCCCGTACAACTCGGCCTGATCCTCGTCTTCCTCGGCGCAGCGGTCGGCGCGCTCGACGTCTCGATGAACATCGCCGCCGTGACCGCCATCCGCCGCAGCGGCCGCGCGATCATGCCGGTGTTCCACGCGGGCTTCAGCTTCGGCGGCCTGCTCGGCTCGACCGGCGCCGCCCTCGCCGCGGGCCACGACCTCAGCCCATTACGCCACCTCAGCATCGCCGCGGTCGTCGGCATCCTGATCGCGCTGGCCTTCGTCCGCTGGATCCCGGTCGAAGACCTGGTGCCCCCGGCCGACCGCACCGAACCCAACCGCTCGCTGGTCAAACGCCCGGTGCTGTGGCTGCTCGGCCTGATCGCCCTCTGTTCCTCGGTCGCGGAAGGCGCGAGCGTCGACTGGTCGGCGTTCTTCGGCGTCCACCAACGCGGCCTCACCGAAGCCGCCGGTGCCCTGGTCTACACGGGGTTCTCGCTGGCCATGGCGATCATGCGGCTACTCGGCGAACGCATCGAGACTCGGTGGGGTTCGGTGCGGATGCTCATCGGCGGCGCCACGACCGCCGCGATCGGCTTGTTCGTCGCCATCCTCGTTCCCGTCCAAGCGTTTACCTACATTGGTTTCGGACTGGCCGGCATAGGCCTCGCCTACGGTTTTCCGGTCGCACTCGAACTGGCTGGAGCGGTCGGCAGACGTGCCGATGGAGGTGGCGGCGAACGCGAACTCGCCTTTGTGACAACAATCGCGTACAGCGGTTTCCTGATCGGCCCGCCGATGGTCGGCGGCATCGCGTCGCTGACCAGCCTGCCGATCTCCCTCGGTGTCGTCGCCCTGGTCGCGTGGGCGATCGCGCCATTGGCCATCGCCGCGACCAGGGCGCGGCACCGCGAACAGAAAACTCACTTGGAGCAGGTTTCCCCGGCCGGCGCGAATCCCGGGTCAACCGGATGAAACCGGCCGGTTTCCCCTAGGGGCCGGGCTTTCGGTGCTCGCCGGGTTCTAGTCTCATGTTGTGTCCTCCACCGCTGCCCCCGCGCGAACAGCCGCCAAGCGAAACCGGGCCCGCATCGGACCGCTGCTCGTGGTCGGCGGGATCATGGCCGTCGTCGTGGCCACCGGGCTGCTCGCGCTGGTCAGCGACCGGTATGTGGCCGGGGTGCCGAACCCGGGCGAGTTCACCGCGTACGGGCAGATCATCGTGCGGGTGCTCGCCGAGATCGGTGGAGTGGTCTGCGTCGGGTCGCTGCTGTTCGCCGCGTTCATGGTGCCGCCGCAGCAGAGCGGTCTCCTGGCTGCTGACGGGTACGCGGCAGTCCGGACGGCGAGCTGGGCCGGGTGGGTCTGGTTCGTGTGCGCGTTGCTCTGTGTGCCGTTCTCGACCGCGGACACGTTCGGGAAGCCCGTCACGCAGCTGTTCGACATCCAGAAGCTGATCGACCTGTCGTCCGAGGTCGAGACGACCAACGCGTGGCTGATCACCGCCGCCATCGCGTTCCTGACCGCGCTGGGCAGTCGGCTGGTGCTGTCCTGGGGCTGGACCGCCACGCTGTTCCTGATCGCGGTCGTGGGCCTGTTCCCGCTGGGGGTCAGCGGGCACTCGTCCAGCGGCGGCGACCACGACCTGGCCACCAACAGCCTGCTGCTGCACCTCGTGGCGGCCGCCCTGTGGGTCGGCGGGCTGATCGCGTTGCTGGCTCACGGACGCCGCAAGGGCGCCCATCTCGGGCTGGCCGCGAGCCGGTTCTCCAAGCTGGCGCTGTGCTGCTGGATCGTGATGGCGGTGTCCGGCGTGATCAACGCCTTGGTCCGGCTGCCGCTCAGCGACCTGTTCACCACGAACTACGGCCTGCTGGTGATCGCCAAGGTCACGGCGCTGGTCGTGCTGGGCGTCTTCGGGTACTTCCAGCGGCTTCGCGGAGTTCGCGACGTCGTCGCCACCGGATCCGGGCGCGCGCTGGTCAAGCTGGCCGCGTTCGAGGTGCTGGTCATGATGATCACGATCGGCATCGCCGCCGGGCTCGCCCGCACACCTCCGCCTCAGCAGGAAGCCCTGCGCCCTTCGAACGTCGCCGTCCGCATCGGCTACGACCTCGACGGCCCGCCGACGTTCTTCCGGCTGATGTTCGACTGGCGGTTCGACCTGATCTACGGGACCGCCGCGATCGCCCTCGCCGTGTTGTACCTGCTTGGTGTGCGGCGGCTTCGCGCCCGTGGCGACCACTGGCCGGTTGGGCGCACGATCGCGTGGCTGTGTGGCTGCGCGGTGATCCTGCTGGCGACGTCCTCGGGGATCGGCCGCTACTCGCCGGCCATGTTCAGCATCCACATGATCAGCCACATGCTGCTGTCCATGCTGGCGCCGATCCTGCTGGTACTGGGCGGTTCGGTCACGTTGGCGCTGCGGGCCCTGAAGGCCGCGAGCAAGGACGATCCGCCTGGCCCCCGCGAGTGGATCCTCGCTTTCGTGCAGTCACCGGTGGCCCGGGTCCTGACGCATCCCGTGGTCGCGTTGGTGCTGTTCGTCGGGTCGTTCTACGTCCTGTACTTCTCGGGCCTGTTCGACTACGCGCTCGACCTGCACTGGGCGCACCTGGCGATGAACGCGCACTTCCTGCTGACCGGCTATGTCTTCTACTGGCCGGTGATCGGCATCGACCCGACCCCGAAGCGGTTGCCGCCGGTCGGGCGGCTGGCGATGGTGTTCGCCTCGATGCCGTTCCACGCGTTCTTCGGCGTCGTGCTGATGAGCATGCAGCAGATCATCGGCGACCGTTTTTACCGTTCGCTCGCGTTGCCCTGGGTGACCGACGCGCTGTCCGACCAACGGCTCGGCGGCGGCATCGCGTGGGCCGCCGGTGAGGTTCCGTTGCTGGTCGTCGTGGTCGCGCTGCTGGTGCAGTGGGCCAAGCAGGACGAGCGGGAGGCCCGCCGCCGCGACCGCCGCGCCGATGCGGACGGTGAGGCCGAACTGGCCGCCTACAACGCCATGCTCCGCCAGATGGGCGGCGAGAAAGTCCAGGCAGGAGACCCGGACAAGCGCGGCGACGGGGGCTAGCACACCCCACCGACAATCCCGTTCCCAACAAGGCGAAAACCGCCGATCCATCCACACCCGGCGGTTGTCCACAGGCGCGGCGAAGCTCGCTGGCCCGCCCGCCGCGGTCCCGGAAAGCTGGCACTACGGAAGCGAACCAGCACCGGGACAAGGAGAGATTCGCAATGGCATGGAACGAGACCAAACTGACCGTGGTGGGCGCCGTGTGCAACGACATCCGGACGCGTACGACCAACGACGGCGAGCCGATGCTGTTCTTCACCATCGCCTCGCACGAGCGCAAGTTCAACCGGGACACCGAGACCTGGGAGAACGGCAACAGCGTCCTCGTCAAGGTGAAGGCCTTCAGGAAGCTCGCCGAGCACGCGGGGGCCAGCCTGGTCCCGGGCGACCGGGTGGTGGCGACCGGCCGCGTCTACACGAACAAGTACGAAGTCGACGGCCAGACCCGCTCAGACCTGGAGATGGAGGCCTCGTGCATAGGCCCCGACCTCACCATTTGCCCCGTCACGATCGAGCGGGGCGGCCAGCTCGCGGCGGTGGCGGCATGATCGTCCGGACCATCGCCGCCACCTTGGCACATGCGTTCGCGGCAGTCGCGGTGATCGGTGTTCGCCGACCGCTCTACGATCGCGGGCATGGCGGAGTTCATCTACACCATGAAGAAGGTGCGCAAGGCGCACGGGGACAAGGTCATCCTGGACGACGCGACGATCGCGTTCTACCCGGGGGCCAAGATCGGCGTGGTCGGTCCGAACGGGGCCGGCAAGTCGACCGTCCTGCGGATCATGGCGGGGCTGGACCAGCCGAACAACGGCGAGGCGTTCCTGTCGCCCGGCTACTCGGTCGGCATCCTCCAGCAGGAACCGCCGCTCAACGAGGAGAAGACCGTTCTCGGCAACGTCGAGGAGGGCCTCGGCGAGGTCAAGGTCCAGCTGGACAGGTTCAACCAGATCGCCGAGCAGCTCGCGACCGACTACTCGGACGAGCTGATGGAGGAGATGGGCAAGCTTCAGGAGGCGCTCGACCACGCCGATGCGTGGGACGTGGACTCCCAGCTGGAGCAGGCGATGGACGCGCTGCGGTGCCCGCCGCCGGACGCGGACGTCACGGTCCTCTCCGGTGGCGAGCGGCGCCGGGTGGCGCTGTGCAAGCTGCTGCTGTCCAAGCCCGACCTGCTCCTGCTCGACGAGCCCACCAACCACCTGGACGCCGAGAGCGTGCTCTGGCTGGAGCAGCACCTGGCGCAGTACGCGGGCGCGGTCCTGGCCGTCACCCACGACCGGTACTTCCTGGACAACGTGGCCCAGTGGATCCTCGAGCTGGACCGCGGCCGCACGCACCCCTACGAGGGCAACTACTCGACGTACCTGGAGAAGAAGGCCGAGCGCCTGGAGGTGCAGGGCAAGAAGGACCAGAAGCTGCAGAAGCGGCTCAAGGAGGAGCTGGCCTGGGTCCGGTCGAACGCCAAGGCCCGGCAGACCAAGTCCAAGGCCCGTCTTGAGCGCTACGAGGAGATGGCCGCGGAGGCGGAGAAGACCCGCAAGCTCGACTTCGAGGAGATCCAGATCCCGCCGGGCCCGCGCCTGGGCAATGTCGTGGTCGAGGTCAGCGATCTGAAGAAGGGCTTCGACGACCGGGTGCTGATCGACGGCCTGTCGTTCGACCTGCCGCGCAACGGCATCGTCGGCGTGATCGGCCCGAACGGCGTCGGCAAGACCACCCTGTTCAAGACCATCGTGGGGCTGGAGAAGCCGGACAGCGGCAGCGTCAAGATCGGCGAGACGGTCAAGCTGTCCTACGTCGACCAGAACCGGGCCGGCATCGACCCGAAGAAGAACGTGTGGGAGGTCGTGTCCGAAGGGCTGGACTACATCCACGTCGGCCAGGTCGAGATGCCGTCGCGGGCGTACGTCAGCGCGTTCGGGTTCAAGGGCGCCGACCAGCAGAAGCCGGCCGGGGTGCTGTCCGGTGGCGAGCGCAACCGGCTCAACCTGGCGATGACCCTCAAGCAGGGCGGCAACCTGATCCTGCTGGACGAGCCCACCAACGACCTGGACGTGGAGACCCTCGGCTCGCTGGAGAACGCGCTGGAGCAGTTCCCCGGCTGCGCCGTGGTCATCTCCCACGACCGGTGGTTCCTCGACCGCGTGGCCACCCACATCCTGGCGTGGGAGGGCACCGACGAGGACCCGGCCAGGTGGTTCTGGTTCGAGGGCAACTTCGAGGGCTACGAGCGCAACAAGGTCGACCGGCTGGGCGCCGAGGCGGCGCGGCCGCACCGGGTCACCTACCGCAAGCTGACCCGGGACTAGGCAGGCGCAGTGGCGGCGGGCCGGAACGGATCCTGGTCGGGCGGCGGTGCTTCCGACGGCGAGCTGCTCGTCGACACCGCCGACCGGCTGAGATGGCGCGCACCCGAGCTCGCCCTGGAGTTCGCGCGGCAGGCAGCGATCCAGGCCGACACGGCCCAGGACCGGGCGCTGTCGTTGCGCGCCAGGGCCTTGATGGTCGCCGCCCTGGTCCGGCTCGGCAAACACGCCGAGGCGGTGCAGCCGGCCGTCCTGGCCCTGCGTGAGGCCGAGTCGGTGGGGCTGCGGGACTTCGCCGCGCCGATCCGGGTCGACCTGGCCGCGAGTACCCGCGCGGTCGGACTGGCCGGCAGTGCGTTCGTGCTGGTCCGGCCCATGCTTGAAGGTGGTGATGCGCGGCCCGCGGTGCGGGCCGGTGCTTTGGCGGAGATCGTGGCCGGGCTGGCGCAGGCTGGCCGGCGCACGGTGGCCGACGAGGTGCTGTCCGAGGCCGACCGGCTCTACTCCGGCGACGAGTCGCTGACCGGCGACATCCGGCGGGTGTTGCGTGCGTTGCTGTGTGCGCGCACGTCGTCCTTCCGGCGGCGCTGGGGCAACCCGGAGGGCGCGGTGGCGGCCGCCACCGAGGGCATGATGCTGCTCGACGGGCTGTCGGACGCCCGCGTGGAGTCCGGGCAGGCGCGGGCCGAGCTCGGCCTGGAGATGGTCACCGCGTTGCTGGACGCGGGGGAGAAGGCCGCCGCCCTGGGACAGGCGGACCAGACCCTCGAGCAGCCGGTGCGGGCGCCGACCGCCGCGGCGGTCGGGCGGCTGATGTTCATCCTGGCCACCCGGGTGTACCTGCCGGACGGCCGGGTCCCGGAAGCGCACGCGGCGTTCGCGGAGATCGCACGGATCGCTCGTCGCCACGGGCTGGACGCGTTGCTGGCCGACGTGCTGACCTCGCTCGCGCATGAGCAGGAGGCCGCCGGTGAACTGACCGATGCGCTGGAATCATTGCGGTCGGCGCGGGCGGCGGAGCACCGCCGGTTGCGCGCGGACACCATGGCGCGCCTGATCGTGCTCGAGGAGCTGGGCGCGGGTACGAGGCTGCCCGCGGACACGGAGTCGTTGCTGCGCAGGGTGGTTCGCACGCCCGCGCGGGCGGCCGAGCTCGCCGTGGGTGAACCGTTGTGGCCGGAACAGTCCGCAGAAGACACTGGTGACCGCGACACCGAGACCGGCCTGTTGAACCGTCAGGGGCTGCGCCGGCGGCTTGCCGCCGCCCGGCGGCAGACCCGGCCGACCGCGCTCACCCTCGTACGTTTCGAACCCGAACCGGAGCCACCCTTGCGGAGCGACGATCCCGACAGCACGGACCGGTTCAGTGCCAGCCTGATCGACAGCCTGGACAAGACCGGACGGCGAACCGCGCCGGAGGTCGACCCGGGTGTGCTCAGCTCGCTGGTCGGGCATGTCGGTGACATGGCCCCGGACCGGGCCGAGCTGATCCGGCCGAACGAGGACGAGCTGGCCGTGCTCATGCCGGACACGACCAAGGACGAGGCCGAGCAGTTCGCGTCCACGTTGCGGGACAACATGTCCACATCGGACTGGGCCCCGGACGACCCGGCGTGGGGCGTGCACGTGAGCACCGGCGTCGCCGAGTACCAGGACGGCACGAGCGAGGACACACTGCTCAACGCCGCCCGCGAGGCGATGACCACCGGCGACTACGAGACCGGGGACAACGCCGAACGCCCGGCGTGGCAGTCGGTCGAGCCGGTGTACGACCTGCCGCCGGACGAGGTGCCCTTCGGCGACGTCGAGAGCCGCGATGACGGCTACACGTACATCGAGGAGTACGCCTCGGGTCCGGCCGACGAGCCCGAGCGCGACCCGGAGATGGACGCCTACTTGGCGGGCTTCTCGTTACCCGAGTACGGCCAGTGGGCTGGCGCGCCCTTGGACGACCAGGACGTGGAACCCGATTCCGCTGCCCCCAAGCACGGCGCGGCCCCCGAAACACCCGGCCAGTCCGTGCTCGACCGCCTCGGCATCACGCAGCGCGGCGGCAGTGGTGGCGGCCGGCGCCGGGCCCCGGACACCTTCGCGCAGGACAACCCGTCGGACGACTACACCCCACCGTCAGACCCTGCGCCGTCCACCGAGCCCTGGCTGGACGAAACGCAACCTCCCGGCGACGACACAGAGACCCCCAGCCGCGGCTTCACCCTGACCGCGCCCACGAACAAGGACGACGACCAGACTCCTTCCCCTCAGCCTCGAGGCCGTCGATACAGACAGACGCCCGACACCGCCGCGGAATCGGATCCCGGAGGTCTGGGTGGCTTCCAGCAGAACGCATCCCCAGACCCGGGACCGGTTCCAGACCCGCTTCCCCGCCGCCGTTTCCAGCCCGAGTCCGACAGCATGGTCTTCAACGACCCGCTCGGCCTCGACGAGTACCACCGGACCATCAGCAGCGGTATCAGCCCGGAATCCTCCGGCACAAACTTGTTCGCCGCGGGCGACGACGACCTGCCCGAGGTGGGCACCGGCTCGCGCCGCAACCTCAGCAGCGCGTTCGGAACCAACCGCACACCCGAATCCGTTCCCACGGACGAAGAGCAGGTGAGCAGCGAATCGGGGCAGGCCTTCGGTGGCGGTTTTTCCAGTAGGACAACCGGTTTCGGCCCGGTGGAACGAGCCTCGGCCGAGACGGGGGCCGATGCGGCCGGGTTCTTCGGGAGTGCCCAGCCGGGCGGATTCGGCTTGATCGAAGGCGATTCGGCCGCCAGGGACATGGATTCGCCGAGCACTGGGTTTGGGCAGAGCGGTCTCCGGCGGCGGCTGGGCCGCAGGTTCGGCGGTGGGGCGACGGCGGATTCCGGCGGCGCTCTGTCCGATCAGGACAGTGGGAGCCGGAAGCTGCCCGGGACCGATGGGCTGGAGGCGATGCGAGGCCGTCGGCGTTCCCGCCGCATGGACCCTGACGGTACCGATACGGGCGAGCAGTCCGACGAAGGCCCGGGAAGCCTTGCCGGGCTGGCTGGTCTGACCGGCCTGCCGGATGATTCCCCTGGCGTACTTGGGTTTCCCGCGTCGGTCGGCTGGCCGGCCGAACCCCCGGGCATCGACGAGCCCGAGGAGGACAACGCGGGCCACCGTACCCGTCCCCGCTTCGAACCGATCGACGTAGAGATCGTCGGCGCCCAGTTCAACCCCGAGTACGACACCTACCTGCCCGACCTGGACCAGATCCGGAAGTCCGGCAGCGCGGGCGATGCTGTGCTGGCCGCCGCCGCTTCGCGCGCCTCCATCCCCGAACCCCCACAGCCGGACGAGATCCCCGTCCCGCCCCCTACCCCCGACATCCCCACGCCCCCCAACCCCGACACCGATCCCACCCCCAAACCCAGCCCGGGCCCCAAACCAAAATCCCACCCCGACCACCCCTCCACGCCACCCGCCGAAACCCCCTGGACCCCCGAACCCGAAACCCTCCACCCCCCAACGACATCCGAGTCCGCCTGGTCCCCAGCCCCTGGCACCAATACACTTCACCCCTCAACTACGCCCGGCCCCGACTGGCCCTCGGCGTCTGCCACCCCCAGCACCACGCACCCTCCAACCCCGCCCAACTCCGACTGGCCTTCAGCTTCCACTTACAGCTCAACTGACGCCTCAACCGCGCCGGGCTCGGACTGGCCGTCGGCCTCCGCCACCTACGGCTCAACTGACTCCTCAACCGCGCCCGGCTCCGACTGGGCATCGCCTCTCACCACCAACACAACCCACCCCGAACCGCCATCAACGCCCGACCCCACCTGGCCCCCGACCTTCACCACCGACACAACCGATCCCGAGCAGCCAGCGAGCCCCCAGCGCACCTGGCCCTCAACCCCCGCCACCGGCCCGGCTCACCCCGGCTCACCCACCGCAGCCCACCGAGCCGACTGGCATCCAACCTCCGAACCAGAAGCCACCGACTCCGAACAGCCGACCCAACTCGGCGCGGTGCATCGGGCCGCTTGGGGACTGGCTCCCGAATCACCGGCCGCTGACTCCGAATCACCGGCCCTGCCTGGTTCTGCGCGGGCCGATTGGCGCTTGACTTCCGAACCGGAAGCCGCCCAGGACGAGCCCGAACCACCTGTCGCAACTGACTATGGCCGCCGCGCCCGGAGGTCCGCGCCCGAACCGGAGCCATCTCCTTTCACCCACCCAGCCTTCCCAGCCGATCAAAGGCCAATTCCCGAAACCGAAGCACGCCACGCCGAACCTCCTGCGTCCAACGACCCAGGACAACGGTCCGCCCGCAACCCGGTACCCGGGGACCCCGAACCGTCCGCCTTCACCACCCCTGGCCGACGGTCGGCCCCGACCCCGGAGCACGGAGACCCCGAACCGTCCGCGTTCATCAACTCCGGCCGACGGTCCGATCGCAGGCCACCCTCCGAGCCAGACCCCGACCAGCCCGAACAATCCACGTTCACTGACCCACAATCGCGCTCCGGCCGACGATCCGCCCCCGACCCGAACATCGCCCGGTTCGAAGGAGCGCCTTTCGCGGACACCGGCTCGGAATCCGACTGGCAGTCACGTTCCGAACTGGAGGCACTTCGGCGCGCGCTATCGGACTTCGCCGACCTGGAGTCGGGCCCCGGCTGGCCATCAGACCCCGAGCCGCCCGCGCCCGAACCGGAAGCCGTCACGCGATCCGAACGATCAGCGTCCGCGGCATCAGAACGCCGCCTCGACTGGCACTCGACACCACAGGAACAGACGACCGAGCCCGAGCCGCCAATCGCCGATGGCACAAGCCAAACCCGCCCGAGTTCAGCCGCCACCACCGATGCGACTGCGCCCGGCGACTCCAGCCGACGTGTGCCCCCTGGGGCTGAGCGGACTCGCCCCGCATGGGCAGACGCCGTTGATTCGAGCCGAGCACACTCAAGCAAAGGTCCCGGCGCTGACGAGACTGGTGATCAGAACCAGAGCGGTGGACGGGCCGGGACGCGGTCGGACGCCGATCGCAGGGAGGCTCCGGATGACTACCGGGGCATTGACGATTCTGGGCAGCGCTCGGGGCCCACGGACGAGAGGACTCGGCCGGAGCTGCCGGATAGCTCTGGTTTGGGGCGACTGGGTCGCCGAGTGGTTTCCGCCTGGGAGACGGAGCAGACCGAACCGGAGGCCGTGGAGCCTCGGAACCAGCCGAGCTCCGAGCCCGGTCGCCGAGCAAGGTTCGAGCCTGGGGACTTTGAGCCTGGGCAGCAGGTGAGTTCTGGGTCCGAGCCCCGGTCAGGCTTTGAGTCCGGGCGCCGAGTGGGTTCTGAACCCGGGCACCAGGTCGGGCACGAGTCTGGGGGTGAGTCTGGGCGCCGGGTGGGCTCTGAGGGCCCTATGGGGTCTGAATTGGGGCGGCGGGCCGGGTTTGCGGTTGGAGCCGATCCCCGATCGGGGTTCGACAGTGGTTCGGATTCATCCGCTTCACCGACCTCCAGCCGGCGGGCGGCCTATGACCTCGAGGCTTCCTTGCGGTCCGACGATGCCCGGTCCCGGCGAGGCGCCAGTGCGGATGCGGATTCGGGTGGAACCGTCTTGCGGCCCGTTTTTGATCCCGAGTCCGCTCGGCGGATGGCTTCTCAGGGTGGGCGCGTGATTTCCCCTGGCTCACCGGCACAGCAGCCTGCCCGGGACTTGTCGGGCGAACCGGACTTGCGCGGCGAACCGGAGGCGTCGCGGACTCAGAAGACGACCGAGTTGCCGCGCACCGCGCAGTTGCGAGCGCAAGGCGAGCCCGCCCCAGAGGGCATGGAGTCACGGCGCGATAGGGCCCAGAGTGAGCCCGGACCACAGGCAGTGCCGGAAGGACACGGCCTGTCCGCGCGAGGTGATCGGACGCAAGGTCAGTCCGGCGAGGGACGGCCGCGAGCCGGGTCCGGGACGCGCGGCGGGCCGGAGGTGCAGGGCACGACCGAGCTGCCGCGTCCGCCCGAGTTGCGGGGCGAGCGGGTACCCGCCGAGCCCAGGCCGGAGTCCGCGCCGGAGGGACACGGCGTTCCGGCGCGGGGCGATCGGGCACAAGGTCAGCCTGCGCCGGATATGCCAGGGTCGCGGGGCGAGCCCCGGACGCGGGCCGAGTCTGAGGTGCGCGGGGGACCGGACATGCGGGGCACACCGGAGTCGCAGCAGCCCGGGGCGCACGCCGCGCCGGATATGCCGGGCACACCAGGGCCCTGGGGCGAGGAACGGGCGCGAACCGGCTCCGGAGCGCGCGGGGGACCGAACGTGCAGGGCACGCCGAAGCCTGGGACGCGAGCCGAGTCTGAGGCGGGCCGGAGAGCGGACGTGCAGGGCACGCCGGAGTCGCGGGAGCCTGGGGCGCAGGCGGCGCCGGAGGGGCGGGGCGCGATCGAGGTGCAGGGCACGCCGGAACCTGGGACGCGAGCCGAGTCTGAGGCGGGCCGGAGAGCGGACGTGCAGGGCACGCCGGAGTCGCGGGAGCCTGGGGCGCAGGCCGCGCCGGATGTGCAGGGCACGCGGGAGCCTGCGGCGCGGGCGGCGACGGAGGAGAAGGGCACGCCGGACTCCGAGCAGGCCGCGCCGGACTCCCAGCAAGCCGCGCCGGAGGGACAAGGCACGGCAGAGGCGGCCGCCGAGACGAAGGCGGAAGATCGCTCGGCTTGGCGTCGGCAGTTGGCTGCGCGGGAGGGGACTGCGGATCGATCTGCTTGGCGGCGGGAGTTGCGCAACCGCGCCGCCGCCGCGGCCGGCGGCGGCGGCGGTGACAGTGAGCGGCCTTCGGGGCGGCGGCGTGGGGGGATCGATTCAGGTTCCGATTCAGATGGTTCCCCCGGTCGCGCCCTGCCGCCCGAACCGGCCGATCCCGTTGACCCGCTTGGGTCTGCGGAATCACCCGAAAGTGCGGGGCGGCCCAGTCGGTTGCGGCGCCGGGAGAAAACCGACGTGGGGTTGGCCGAACTGCTGGCCGAGGCGCTCGTCGCCTACCAAACGTCGCACTCGGACACTGACGTCGAAGACGTTCTGCCGCCTTATGATGATCCTTCCGACAGTGGGCGCCACCGTCCCGGTGACTAGTCACCCCCATAGCGCCCTAAGTGTTTCTCAAGTGGCGCCAGTGGTTGCATGTCCGGCGACGCCGCCCAACTAGGGTTAGGCCGCAGCTGGCACAACAACAGGCACAAAGGGGTGCCGCACACGGTGCCGATGAGCGTGGAGCCGCTGAACATGACGTCGACTGGAGTCCAGTCCCACCCGGAGACAGCAACCGCGAAGCCGGCCCTGGCGAGTCCCGAGCAGATCCGGGACGAGCTGGTGGACGCCGCGGCCGGGTTAGCGTCCGACATCGCCGACCTGATCCGCCTGTACTACCGCTACGTGCCGCCGGAGGAGGTCATCGGCTTCGGCCCGGCCGACCTGGTCGGCGCGGTGCGTTCGCACCTCGACCTGGCCGCGCAGCGGGTGCCCGGGCGGCCGGAGGTGCGCGCGGTCAACCCGACCGCCGAGGTGGACGGCTGGTGCACGAGCGCCACGGTCATCCAAGTGGTGACCGACGACATGCCGTACCTGGTCGAGTCCGTGTCCGCCGAGCTGGTCCGCGGCGGCGTACAGGTCCAGCGCGTGGTGCACCCCATCGTCGTGGTGCGCCGGGATGTCACTGGGGGACTGCGCGAGGTGCTGCCCACCGCGGACCCGGGTTCGCCGCCCGCGGACGCGCTGGTCGAGTCCTGGATGTACATCGAGATCGACCTGGTCACCGACCCCGACCGCGGCCGGGAGATCGCCACCGGCCTGTACTCCGTGCTCAACGATGTGCGCGAGGTCGTCGAGGACGCCGAGAAGATGCGCGGGCAGGCCCTGGCGCTGGCCGAGTCGCTGGACGCGAGCGCGCTGCCGATGGGCGGCGAGGAGGTCGCCGACGGGGCCGCGCTGCTGCGCTGGCTGTCCAACGGGAACTTCACATTCCTGGGCTACCGGCAGTACGAACTGGTCCGTGCGGAAGGCGAAACAGACCCGGCGCTGCGCGGCGTGCTCGCTACCGGTCTGGGTGTCCTCAGACAGGACAGCCTGGCCGCGCGCAGCCTCACGGCCGGGCCGGACTCGGTCGCGCACGCCCTGGCGCCCAAGCTGCTGGTGCTCACCGAGGCCAGCGCACCGTCCACAGTGCACCGTTCGGTCTACCCGTACTACGTGGGCGTCAAGACCTTCGACGACGCCGGTGAGGTCACCGGCGAGCACAGGTTCCTCGGTGTGTTCACCACCGCCGCCCAGCACGACAACGTCCTGGACATCCCGGTGGTGGCCCGCCGCGTGCGCGAGGTCATCCACCAGGCCGGGTTCCCGCTGGACTCCTACAACGGCCAGCGGATGCTCGAGGTGATCCAGAACTGGCCGCGGGCCGAGCTGTTCTCCTCCAGCGCCGAGTCGCTGTACGCCACCGCGACCGGCGTGATCGCGCTGGCCGACCGGCGCAGGCTGCGGCTGTTCCTGCGCCGCGACCCGTTCGGCCGGTTCTACTCGTGCTTCGTGTTCCTGCCGCGCGACCGCTACACCACGACCACGCGGCTGGCCATGCAGGAGGTCCTGCTCGAGGAGCTCGGCGGGTCGAACCTGGAGTACAACGCCCGGATCGGCGAGTTCGCCCTGGCCCAGGTGTACTTCACGGTGCACACCGACCCGGCCAGGCAGACCACCGAGGAGCCGGACGTCGCCCGCATCCAGGAACGCCTGACCATGGCGATCCGCAGCTGGGAGGACCGGATGGCCGAGGCCATCCTGGCCGAGCAGCAGGAGCTGGGCACCGTGTCGATGGGCGCGGAGTCCGCCGGGCAGCTGGGCCAGCGGCTGGCCGGCGTGTTCCCGGAGGCCTACAAGGAGGACTTCACCGCCGCCGAGGCGCTGAAGGACCTGCGGCGGCTCGAGGGCCTGGCCAACGACGGCGACATGGACATGCAGTTCTACGTCCCGGACGACGCCGGTCCCGGCGAGCGGCGGTTCAAGCTGTACCTGGCCGGTGAGGGCGTCACACTCTCCCAGGTGCTGCCGGTGCTCACCCGGATGGACGTCGAGGTCATCGACGAGCGCCCGTACCCGCTGCGCAACGACGGCGGCCGGGACTGGTGGATCTACGACTTCGGCCTGCGGATCGACGCCAAGCCGCTGGAGAACCGCACCGACGAGCAGATCGAACAGGCCCGCACCCAGTTCCAGGACGCGTTCGGCGCGGCCTGGCGCGGTGAGGCGGAGACCGACCGGTACAACGCGCTCGTGCTGCGCGCCGGGATCGACTGGCGGCAGGCCACGGTGCTGCGTGCCTATGCGCGCTACCTGCGGCAGGCGGGCACCCCGTTCGGCCAGGAGTACATCGTCAACTCGGTGCTGGCGCACACGGACATCGCGACAGCGCTGGTCAGGCTGTTCGAGACGCGGTTCTCGCTGAACCTGGACGAGCCGTCCCGCGAAGCGATGACCTCGGCCCAGACCGACGAGATCACCGCGCTGATCGACGAGGTCAAGAGCCTCGACGAGGACCGCATCCTGCGCAGCCTGCTCCGGCTGATCAACGCCACCCTGCGGACCAACTACATGGTCCGCGACGAGGACGGGAAGCCCCGTCCCTACCTGGCGTTCAAGCTGGAACCGGCGCAGATCCCGGAGCTGCCGCAGCCCCGGCCGCGGTTCGAGATCTTCGTGTACTCGCCCCGCGTCGAGGGCGTGCACCTGCGGTTCGGGCCGGTGGCCCGCGGCGGGTTGCGCTGGAGCGACCGCCGGGAGGACTTCCGCACCGAGATCCTCGGCCTGGTCAAGGCCCAGGCGGTGAAGAACGCCGTGATCGTGCCGGTCGGCGCGAAGGGCGGCTTCGTGGTCAAGCGGCCACCGGCGCCCACCGGTGACCCTGGCCTGGACCGCCAGGCGACGCTGGCCGAGGGCATCGCCTGCTACCGGATG
This sequence comes from Actinocrispum sp. NPDC049592, assembly GCF_040675465.1. Lineage (NCBI taxonomy): Bacteria > Bacillati > Actinomycetota > Actinomycetes > Pseudonocardiales > Pseudonocardiaceae > Actinocrispum > Actinocrispum sp. NPDC049592. The sequence goes on from NZ_JBFAPA010000018.1 coordinate 43,752, forward strand.
TTCATCTCGGGCCTGCTGGACCTGACCGACAACCTGGAGGCCGGGCGGACCGTGCCCGCCCCGCAGGTGGTCCGCTACGACGGCGACGACTCGTACCTGGTGGTCGCGGCCGACAAGGGCACGGCGACGTTCTCCGACATCGCCAACGAGGTGGCCTGCCAGTACGGCTTCTGGCTCGGTGACGCGTTCGCCTCCGGCGGCAGCGTCGGCTACGACCACAAGGCCATGGGCATCACCGCCCGCGGCGCGTGGGAGGCCGTCAAGCGGCACTTCCGTGAGCTGGACGTGGACACCCAGACGCAGGACTTCACCGTCGTCGGTGTGGGTGACATGTCCGGGGACGTGTTCGGCAACGGGATGCTGCTGTCCGAGCACATCCGCCTGGTCGCCGCGTTCGACCACCGGCACATCTTCATCGACCCGACGCCGGACGCGGCGAGCTCGTTCGCCGAGCGCAGGAGGATGTTCGACCTGCCGCGCTCCAGCTGGGACGACTACAACCGGGAGCTGATCAGCGAGGGCGGCGGCGTCTACTCGCGGGCGGCCAAGGCGATCCCGCTGACCCCGCAGGCCAAGCAGGCCCTCGGCATCGCGGACGAGGTCGGGAAGCTCTCGCCCGCCGAGCTGATGAAGGCGATCCTGCTGGCCCCGGTCGACCTGCTGTGGAACGGCGGCATCGGCACCTACGTCAAGGCCTCCGGCGAGTCGCACGCCGACGTCGGCGACAAGGCGAATGACGCCCTCCGGGTGAACGGCAACGAGCTGCGCGTGAAGGTCGTCGGCGAGGGCGGCAACCTGGGCCTGACCCAGCGCGGCCGGATCGAGTTCGCCCGCGCCAACGGCAAGGTGAACACCGACGCGCTGGACAACTCCGCCGGGGTGGACTGCTCGGACCACGAGGTCAACATCAAGATCCTGCTCGACCACCTGGTCACCGAGGGCAGGCTGACCGGCGAGCAGCGCAACGAGCTGCTGGCCGAGATGACCGACGAGGTCGCCGACCTGGTGCTGGCGGACAACTACCGGCAGAACGCGGTGATGGGCGTGAGCCGGTCGCACGCCGGGCCGATGGTGTCCGTGCACGCCCGGCTGGTGACCTGGCTGGAGGAGCACGGCGGCCTGAACCGGGAGCTGGAGGCGCTGCCGTCGCCTGCCCGGTTCAAGGAGATGGACGAGGCCTGCCAGGGGCTGACCTCGCCGGAGCTGTCCACCCTGCTCGCGCACGTCAAGCTGGGCCTCAAGGAGGAGCTGCTGGCCAGCGACCTGCCGCGGTCCGGCGTGTTCGCCGGCCGGCTGCCCGAGTACTTCCCGACGCAGCTGCGGGAACGGTTCGGTGACGCGATCGCGGCGCACCCGCTGTCCCAGCAGATCACCACGACGCTGCTGATCAACGAGCTGGTCGATGGCGGCGGCATCACCTACGCCTTCCGGCTGGCCGAGGAGATCAACGCCTCGGCGACCGACTCGGTGCGGGCGTTCGCCGTGGTGACCCGGGTGTACGACCTGCCGTCGGTGTGGCGGGAGATCGACGCCCTGGACAACATGGTGTCCACCGAGATCGCCGACCAGATGGTGCTGGAGACCCGGCGGCTGCTCGACCGGGCGTCGCGCTGGCTGCTGTCCAACCGGCCGCAGCCGCTCGCGGTCGGCGCCGAGATCAACCGGTTCTCCAAGGTGGTGCACGACATCGCGCCGCAGGTGGGCGACCTGATCAGCGGCCCGGACGCGGAGCTGGTGGCCGCGCAGATCGAGCGGTGGAAGGCCGCGGGTGTGCCCGCCGGGCTGGCGCACCGGGTCGGCACCCTGGTCAGCGCGTACAGCCTGCTGGACATCACCGAGGTGGCCGAGCTGGCCGAGCGCGAGGTCGGCCTGGACACCGAGCGCAGCCCGCTGGAGACCGCCGAGCTGTACTACATGCTCGCCGACTACCTCGACATCGACCAGCTGCTCACCTCGATCAGCGGCCTGGAGCGGGGCAACCGCTGGCACGCATTGGCCCGGCTGGCGTTGCGTGACGACGTGTACTCGTCGCTGCGCGCGATCACGCTGGACGCGTTGCAGCACAGCGATCCCGGGCAGACCGCGGCGCAGAAGATCGAGAACTGGGAGAAGGCGAACACGTCCCGGCTGGCCCGTGCCCGGGTGGCCCTGGACGAGCTGCGGCACGTCGCCGGCCGGCTCGACCTGGCCACGCTGTCGGTCGCGGCCCGCCAGATCCGCAGCATGATCCGCTGAGCCTGGGAGGTTGTCCGTTGGCCGTGTACTACGCCGAGGTCTGGCCGAGGTGGTCCGACATGGACGCCTACCGGCACGTCAACCACGCGCAGACGGTGACGTTGCTGGAGGAGGCCCGCCTGCAGCTGTTGTACGGTGAAGGTGCCAGGCATGGGGCCGAGCTGGTGGACAGCGGCCTGGTGGTGGCCAAGCTGGACGCGGTGTACCACGCCCCGCTCTTCGTCAACGGCAAGCCCTTCCGGGTGGCGCTGTCCGTGACCAAGCTGCGGGTCGCGGACTTCACCCTGCACCAGGTTGTCCATTGTGGACCGTCGGAGTCGGACAAGGTCGGTGTGGTCGCCAACGTCACGCTGGCCCCCTACGACCTGAAGACCGAACGGCCGCGGCGGCTGACCGAACATGAGCGCGACTTCCTCGCGGGGTGGCGCTCGGAGAGCGAAAACGGTGCCTGAGCTGACTTTCGGCGACCCGCACGAGCGGGACGACCTCGGCGCGTTCGTGGCCAGGGCCGTGCGGCTCGACGCGGCGTCGGTGATCCGCCTGCGCTCCCGCGGCGACGGGGAGTTCGTCGAGGCCTGGCTGGCCACGCCGTTCGACGTGCTGGCCACCAGGACCGTGCGCGGGTCGCTCAGCCCGGGCGACATGACCGTCTCGGCGAACGAGCTGCTCGCCGCGCTCGCGATCGTGCGCGGCGAGACGGTCGACCCGGGCCGCTCACAGGACATGATGTGGCGCTCGGCGCTGCCGCCCGGCCAGGGCTGGCAGGTGATCGACCAGCTGCCCGCCGGGGTGGTGGCCTCGTTGGCGGACAAGGGGATCGAGGTGGCCAGGGAGAACGCCGGCCCGCACGGCACCCCGCCCGCCTCGCTGCTCGACCAGACCGTGCTGACCGTCAGCAGCGACGGCATGGAGATCAAGGTGCCGCTGCGCTGCCTGTTCGCCATGTCCGGCATGGGGTTCATCGGCAACGAGGGCCCGGACGACCAGGTCCGGGTCACCGCCACCGATTCCTGGCTGCGCATCGACGCCCGCTTCGGCGCGGTCGTCCGCCGTCGGCACGCCTTGTTGCCGCTGCTCGTCTGAGTTTCGTAAGGAGCGTTTCCGGGCTCGCCGGGGCATGCTTACCGGCATGACCGATGAGCCCGCGGACGACGACCCGGCCAAGGACTGGCTCGCCGAGACGTTCCCCGAGCCCGAACCGTGGCCGGAGCCGCTTCCACACGACCGCACAGCCCCGGACGTGCCCGCGCCTGCGCACTCCCGGCTGGCCGACGGCCTGAAGGGCGCCGCCGCGCTGGCCGCGGGCCTGTACGTCTACGACGCCCTGACCGACGATTCCGGCAGCGGCGGCGACACAGGCTCTTAGGTCAGCCAGACCGCGGCGTCGGGCGCGAGCTGGCCGTCCACCAAGGGCTCGCTGGCCAGCAGCAGCTGGCCGGGCGGGATCGGGACCGGCGCGGGCGTGGTGTTCAGCGCGCAGATCAGGCCGCCGCCCTTGCGCCGGAACGCGAAGCAGCCGGGCGGGGCGCCGTACCACTCAATCTCCGTGCCGGTGAAGGCTTTGCTGGTCTTGCGCAGCTCGATCGCGTGCCGGTACAGCGACAGCATCGAGTCGGAGTCCTCCAGCTGCGCCTCGACCGTCAGCGGCGCCCACTCCAGCGGCATCGGCAGCCACGTCTCCGCGCCGGGGGAGAACCCGTACGGGGGCTGGGAACCCTCCCAGGGCACCGGGATCCGGCTGCCGTCCCGGCCGGGACGGGTGTGCCCGGAACGCTCCCAGATCGGGTCCCGCAGCGCCCACTCCGGCAGCTCCACAGTGGGCAGTCCGAGCTCCTCGCCGTTGTACAGGTAGATCGCGCCGGGCAGGGCCAGCTCCACTAACGCCATCGCCCGGGCCCGCCGCTGGCCGATCTCGCCGTCGCCGTAGCGGGTCACGTGCCGCACGACGTCGTGGTTGGACAGCGTCCAGGTGGGCGTGCCGCCCGGGGCCGCGCGCAGCGTGCCCTCGATCGCCGTGCGCACCGCGTCGGCGTCGAAGTCGGCGGACAGCAACCGGAAGTTGAAGCCCAGGTGCAGCTCGTCCGGGCGCAGGTAGCGGGCGAACCGCTCGTCCTCACGGACCCAGATCTCGCCGATCAGCATCCGTTCCGGGTATCCGTCGACGACCTTGCGGATCATGCGGTGGATGTCGTGCACAGCATCGTTGTCGAACCGCGGGTCGATGGAATTGTCGTGCAGAACGCTGTTTCCCTGCTCGACGCGCTCGAGATCCATGTCCGGCAACGACTCCGGCTTGGCCATCCCGTGCGCCACGTCGATCCGGAACCCGTCGACGCCGCGGTCCAGCCAGAACCGCAGCGTCTGCTCCAGATCCGCCCGGACGTCCGGGTTGGCCCAGTTGAGGTCCGGCTGCTCGGGCGCGAACAGGTGCAGGTACCAGTCGCCGTCCGGCAGCTGGCTCCACGCCGAGCCACCGAAGATGCTGGTCCAGTTGTTCGGCGGGTGGTTGGACGTGCGGAACCAGTACCGGTCGCGCGCCGGCGTGCCCGGCGCCGCCTCGACCGCCTCGGCGAACCACGGGTGCTGGTCGCTGGAATGGTTGGGCACCAAGTCGATCGTGACCCGGATGCCGCGCTCGTGCGCCTCCTTGACCAGGGCGTCGAACTTCTCCAGGTCACCGAACAGCGGGTCGACGTCCCGCGGGTCGGCGACGTCGTAGCCGTGGTCGGCCATGGGCGAGACGTAGAACGGCGTCAGCCAGAGCGCGTCGATGCCGAGCAGTTCCAGGTAGCCCAGGCGCGAGCGGATGCCGTCGAGGTCACCGACCCCATCACCGTCCGAGTCCGCGAAGGAACGGACGTACACCTGGTAGAAAACCGCGTCCTGCCACCACTGCCGATCGGCATTGCTTTGCACGATGGGACATCCTGCCATCCACGAAGGAATTCCCAGCCGGTCTCGGGCCAGAACTTCAGACCCAGCTGTTGACGAGGCTGTTGGCCGCCATCTCCAAGTAGTTCCACAGTTGCGCACGGTGTTCTTCGGCCAGGCCGGCCTCGTCCACCGCGATCCGCATGCACCGCAGCCATGCGTCGCGCTGCAGCGGACCCACCTGGAACGGCGCGTGCCGCATCCGCAGCCGCGGGTGGCCGCGGTTGTCGGAGTAGGTGTGCGGGCCGCCCCAGTACTGCATCAGGAACAGCCGCAGGCGCTCCTCCGCGGGCCCGAGGTCCTCCTCGGGGTAGAGCGGCCGGAGCACCTCGTCGGCGGCCACCTCGGCGTAGAACCGGCCCACGATCTTGCGGAAGGTCGCCTCGCCGCCGACGGCCTCATAGAACGTCTGTGCCTCGGTCACGGTCCCATTGTCCCCTGCTGGGGAGTGAACCGGCCGAGGGGCGGGTCGATGCCGGCCTCCTCTAGCGCCGGGATGATCCGCGCGCGCAGGGCCCGTTGCACCGCCCACTGGCGCCCGGCCCGGACTTTCACCGTCAGCCGCACGGTGATGCCCTCCGGTGTGACTTTGTCCACACCGAGCAGGTCGGGCGGCTCGAGCACGTCGTCGGACAGCGGTTCGGCCTCGACGGCCTCGGTGGCGACCCGCTTGATCGCCTCGGTGGCGGCCTCGATGTCGACGCTGTAACCCAGGGGGGTGTCCACGACCGCGACGGCGAAGCCCTGGCTGGAGTTGCCGACCCGGTTGATCTCACCGTTGCGGACGTACCAGACGGTCCCGTTCACGTCACGCAGCGTGGTGACGCGCAGGCCGACCGACTCGATCGTCCCGGTGGCCGGCCCGACGTCGACGATGTCGCCGACCCCGTACTGGTCCTCCAGCATCATGAACACGCCGGACAGGAAGTCCTTGACCAGGTTCTGCGCGCCGAAGCCGAGCGCGACGCCGACGATGCCCGCCGAGGCGATGATCGGTCCCAGGTTGATCCCGATCTCGCCAAGGATGAGCATGAACGCCAGGCCGTAGACGACGAACGAGACCACCGACTTCATCACCGAGCCGATCGTCTGGGCCCGCTGCTGGCGGCGCTCGGAGACCAGCAGCCCGTACGACTGCGGGGCGCGCTCCTTGAGCGGCCGCAGGATCCGGGGGGTCTTTCCGTTGCTCGCGCCGCGGGCCAGCCGGTCGATCGTCCGGCGCGCGACATAGCGCACCAGGAACGCGATGACCAGGATGATCAGGATCCGCAGCGGGGCGTTCGCCAGCCAGCCGACGGCACCGGACAACCAGGGGTTCCCGGTCATCTCGAACACCGCCCGGCACAGCGTGCCGACGTCGTTCACGCAGGTGGGGGGCTCGCTGAGGATGGGGTTCATCGATCCGTTCTCTATCCGTGCGGGCAGTCGCCGACCACCTTACGGACGGGCGGCGATCCCGGTGTTCACGAGGGTTTCAACAACTGGTGACGTGACACGTGCGTCAACACACGTGCGCGAGAGGTGTGATTTATGGTCGACTATGCCTGCACCCCGGTGGAGGTGGTCGCGTGCCCGACCGAATACCGACTCCGATCAGCGAGGCCAAGACCGGCGCATCCGGCGCCGAGACAGCCTCGCTGGTAGCGCTGTCCGCGCATCCAGACGCGGAGCGGCGCACGGCGTCGACAGGCCTGCCCGTGCCCTGGGGTCGTCGCAGGGTTCTGTTACTCAACGCCACGTTCGAGCCGCTCACCGCGCTGCCCATGCGGCGTGCCGTCGTGCTCGTGGTGTGTGGCAAGGCCGAAGTCGTGCACGGTGATCCGACCGGACTGCTGATGCATTCGGCCACGTCGAGCGTGGAGATCCCCTCGGTGATCCGGCTCAGTAACTACGTACGCGTACCGTATCGCGGCCGGGTGCCGCTGACGCGGGCCGGTCTGATGCACCGTGACCGGTATCGATGCGCGTACTGCGGCGGCCGGGCGGAGACGATCGACCATGTGGTCCCACGCAGCCGTGGCGGACCTCACACCTGGCAGAACTGCGTGGCGAGCTGCGCGAAGTGCAACCACCGCAAGGCGGACAAACTGTTGTCGGAGCTGGGGTGGCGCCTGCGTGTAGTACCCGCTGCGCCACGAGGGCCACACTGGCGGTTGCTCGCCGGTGTGGCTGACGCGGACCCGCTCTGGCTGCCCTACCTGGGCGAGCCGGCGGCTTAGGCGGCGGTGACGCGAGTACCCGCGGTGACCCTGGTCCCGCGGGTCACTCGGGTGCCGCGCGTGACGCGGGTGCCGGACGTGACCCGGGTACCGCGGGTGACACGGGTACCGGCGGTCACGCGGGTGCCACGGGTGACCCGGGTACCGCGAGTGACGCGGGTGCCCGCCGTGACGCGGGTGCCTTCGAAGAGGGACGTGACGCGCGTGCCCTCGGCCAGGGCCGTCACGCGAGTGCCCTCGGTGAGCGCGGTGACCCGGGTGCCCTCGGTCAGAGCAGTGACGCGGGTACCGCGAGTAACCCTGGTGCCCTCGTGCGCCGTGACGCGCGTGCCCGCCGCTGAGCTGCTGGAGCAGGCGGTCACCCTGGTGCCGCGGGTGACGCGAGTGCCCCGCGTGACGCGAGTGCCGGCAGTGACCCGAGTGCCCTCCGCGGAGCCATCACACAGAGCAGCAATACGAGCGGTGAAGGTCGCCTGATCGGGGGTCGGCATCGTGGTCATGTCGGGGCCTCCTCGTGACTAAAACGTGAGAAGTGTGCTGAGAGCGGGTTCCGCAAGGTCCGTACAGGTGAAAGCTAAGAGGGTTCAAGGCTACTGGCAAGCCGTCAAGTCGGTGCACCCGTCCAAAAATCAACCGTTGCCCCCGTTCGCCAGGCCATGCTGGTCCGGCCGTCGGACACAACCGGCCAGCACTTGGCGCATATGGGTTACCAAGCAAGCAGGAAGTCCAGCTATTTGGGATGCATAACAGACCAAATCCGCGCTGGGAGCGGTTCCGGGCGGGGTGTGGCACCGGACACAGTGGCCACCGGGTGATCTTGGACTTCAGGGGTGGCCCGACAATCTGCGGCAGTGGCCCGTCGGCTACCTTTACCGATGTGAGCTTGGTCGAGACCGTTCTTGTCTTCGTGGCGATCCCGGGGGCCATCTATGGCGTCGTGGCGCTGCTGACGTTGCGTGTGCGCGCGTCCAAGACGCCCAGGTACCGGCCCGGACAGGACTGGGACTACCCGCCCGTCTGGTGGACCGCGAACCCGGAAGGCGCCCAGCCGGTGCCGGTGGTTGCCGGAGACGCCGGAGACACAGTGGCCGAAGACTCCGCGTCGAACACGCGGACCGCGTGGGGAGGTGCCCGTGGCAGCTGGTGAGGTCGTCAAGGCGGGACCGGTCATCGACGAGTCCCAGCTCCCGGCCGGGACGGTGCTGACCCACACCGGCCGGTTGTCCGTGGCCAGGGCGTACGAGCTGGCCACTCCCGAGCTGCCGTTCACGCCGGTGCAGCTGGCCCGGCTGGACGAGGCGCTGACCCTGTCCAGCCGCGCCACCGGCCTGCGCTTCAGCATCTACCTCGGCGCGCTGGGCAAGGACACCCGTGCGGAGGCGGAGAGCCTGCACGCGGGCTCGGCCGAGGACGTGAGCCACTCGGTGCTGATCGCGGTGTCCCCGGGACAGCGCGCGGTCGAGCTGGTCACCGGCCACGAGGCCCACCTGCGGCTGCCCGACCGCGGCTGCAAGCTGGCCGTGATGAGCATGGTCGCGTCCTTCAAGGAGGGCGACCTGGTCGGCGGCCTGGTGAGCGGCCTGCGGATGCTCTCCGACCAGGCCGGCTCCAGCAAGTAAGACCCCCGGACGACGAAGGGCCCCGCTCACCCGAGCGGGGCCCTTTCGCAGGTCAGTGCTGCTGGTCGAACTCGCGGGCGGCCAGGGCGCGCACGATGCCCGCGCGGCCCTCGGACACCAGGCGGCGCAGGGCGGGCGGGCGCTCCTCGGCCAGCCACAGGTCGGCCGCCTCGACCGTGCTCTGGTCGACCTTCCAGGCCGGGAACAGGCCGAGCACCATCGACTGGGCCCGCTCGCTGGAACGGCGCTCCCAGACGCCGGCCACGTCCTCGAAGTACTTCTCGGCGTACCCGCCGATCAGCTGCTTCTGGCCGGGGTGCGAGAAGCCCATGATGATCGCCTCGTTGATGGCGTTGGGCAGCTCGTCGTCGTGGATCGCCCGGCGCCACGCCTCGGCCTTGGCCTCCGCGGTCGGCCGCAGCGCCATGGCCCGCTCGGCGTGCCGCTTGCCGGTCGCGGTCGAGTCGCGCTCCAGCTCGGCCTCGATCTCCGGCGCGCCCGCGGCACCGTGCGCCACGAGCGTGGTCAGCAGGCGCCAACGCTGGTCGGTGTCCACGACCAGGCCCGGCAGCGGGGCCGAGCCGTCGAACCAGCCGCGGACCAGCTCGACCTTGGCCTCGTCCAGCACCGACGAGGCCAGCGACGACACGTAGGCCAGCTGGTGGTCCGAGCCGGGCTCGGCGGACTGGACCAGCTCGACGAGCTTGTCCGTCAGCAGCCGCCAGCCCTCCGGCGCCCACGCCGGGTCCGCGTACGACGACAGCGCGGTCTGCGCCTGCAGCAGCAGCCGCTGCACCACGCCGACCTCGGTCTCCGCGTGCACGCCGTTGATCACCAGGGCCACGAAGTCGCGGGCCTTGAGCTCGGCCTCCCGGGTCATCTCCCAGGCGGCCGACCAGCACAACGTGCGGGGCAGCGGCTCCTCGATGTCCGCGATCCGGTCGATCAGCGTCTCCAGCGAGGTCGGGTCCAGCCGCATCGTGCAGTAGGTCAGGTCGTCCTCGTTGACCAGGACCAGCTTGCCGCGCGGCACGCCCACCATCTCGGGCACGTCGGTGCGGGCGCCGTCCACGTCGACCTCGACGCGGTGCGTGCGCACGACCTTGCCGTCCACGTCGTCGTACACGCCGATCGCGACCCGGTGGGTGCGCAGCTCGCCGGCCCCCGGCTTCGCGCCGCCCTGGGCCACGGCGAACTCGGTGAACTTGTTCTCCGCGTCGACCTTGAACGACGGGCTGAGCGAGTTCAGGCCGGTCGTCTCCAGCCACTGGGCGCTCCACCAGGACAGGTCCCGGCCGGAGGCCTCCTCCAGCGCGCTGAGCAGGTCGGCCAGGGTGGCGTTGCCCCAGGCGTGCTTGGCGAAGTACACCCGCAGGCCGGACAGGAAGTTGTTCTCACCCACATAGGCCACGAGCTGCTTGAGCACGCTGGCGCCCTTGGCGTAGGTGATGCCGTCGAAGTTGACCTCGACCGCCTGCAGGTCCGGGATGTCCGCGGCGACCGGGTGCGTGGACGGCAGCTGGTCCTGCCGGTAGGCCCAGGACTTCTCGATGTTGGCGAAGCCGGTCCAGGCTGCCTTGTACTCGGTGGCCTCGGCCTGGGCGAGCACGCTGGCGAAGGTGGCGAACGACTCGTTCAGCCACAGGTCGTCCCACCAGCGCATGGTGACCAGGTCGCCGAACCACATGTGCGCCATCTCGTGCAGCAGCGTCTCGTTGCGCCGCTGGTACATGTACCGGGTGACGCGGCTGCGGAAGACGTAGTCCTCCAGGAACGTCACCGCGCCCGCGTTCTCCATCGCGCCCGCGTTGAACTCCGGCACGAACAGCTGGTCGTACTTGCCGAACGGGTAGCGGACGCCGAACGACCGGTGGTAGAACGCGAAACCCTGCTTGGTCTCGGTGAACAGCCGCTCGTGGTCCATGTGCGGGGCCAGCGAGGCGCGGCAGTAGATGCCGAGCGGGATGTCCTGCTCGCCCTCCTCGGTGAACACGTCACGCCACTCCGCGTACGGACCGGCGATCAGCGCCACCAGGTAGGTGGACATCGGCTTGGTGGTCTCGAAGTGCCTGCGGACCGCACCGCCCTCGGTGTCCTCGGCGGACTCGACCGGCGCGTTGGAGATGACCTTCCAGTCCTCCGGCGCGGTCACCGTCAGCGTGTAGACCGCCTTGAGGTCGGGCTGGTCGAAGCAGGTGAACATGCGCTTGGCGTCGGCGGTCTCGAACTGCGTGTACAGGTACACGCTGTTGTCCACCGGGTCGACGAACCGGTGCAGGCCCTCGCCGGTGTTCATGTACCGGCACTGCGCGTGCACCACGAGCTCGTTGTTCTCGGCCAGGTCCGGCAGCTGGATGCCGTCGTCCTCGCGGTAGCCGGACACGTCCAGCTCCACGCCGTTGAGGGTGGCCGAGTCGATCGACGCGGCGATGATGTCGATCCAGGTCGAGGCGCCTGCCTCGAGGCTGCGGAAGCGGACTGTGGTCCTGGACGCGAAGACCGTGTCGCCCGGCTTGCCGCCACCGTCGGTCAGGTCCAGGTCTATCTCGTAGGACTGGACCTCCAGCAGTTGCGCGCGCTGCTGGGCTTGGTCGCGGGTCAGGTTCGGGGCGGCCACTGATCACCTCTGGTCGAGCTGGAAGTTGACAACCGTATCCAATCACGGCCGGCGGGAAGATGTTGACGGCCGACAGGGTTGTGCAGAGCATGAGCGCCCATGAAGCCACGACCAAGGTCGACTTCTACTTCGACCCGGTCTGCCCGTTCGCCTGGATCTCGTCCCGCTGGATCCTCGAGGTCGAGAAGCACCGGGAGATCGACCTTCGGTTCCGGGTGATGAGCCTGTCCGTCCTCAACGAGGGCCGTGACCTGCCCGAGGACTACCGCAAGCTGATGGACCGCGCCTGGGCGCCGGTCCGTGTCGCCATCGCGGCCGCGGAGGCCAAGGGCGAGGAGGTGCTGCGCGACCTGTACACCGCGCTGGGCACCCGCATCCACAACGAGGGCCGTCAGGACCTCGAGGAGATCATCGCCGAGGCGCTGGCGGAGGTCGGCCTGCCCGCCGAGCTCGCCGAGGCGGCCAAGTCGGACAAGTACGACGAAGCGCTCCGCAAGAGCCACCACGAGGGCATGGACCCGGTCGGCATGGACGTGGGCACGCCCACCATCCACATCGACGGCGTGGCGTTCTTCGGCCCGGTGCTCAACAAGATCCCGCGCGGCCAGGACGCGCTGAACATCTTCGACGGGTCCCGCCTGCTGGCCGGCTACCCGAACTTCTTCGAGCTCAAGCGCACCCGCACGGGCGGGCTGGACTTCTCCTGAGGGATTAGCCTCGGTGGTGATCCGAACCACCGAGGCTTCTTTAGGGAGAGACCAATGGCGGCCCCTGTCACTTCGTTCACCGGCCATGTCATCGACGGCCAGCAGATCGACGGCTCGGGGGAGCGCATCGACGTCGTCAACCCGGCCACGGGCGAGGTGATCGCCACGGTCCCGGCCGGTACGGCGGCGGACGTGGACGCGGCCGTGCGCGCGGCGAACACGGCTTTCCGGTCGTGGTCCGAGACTTCCGTCGCGGAGCGGGCCGGCGTGATCCGGCGCATCGCGGCCGAGCTGACCGCGCGGCGTGACGAGGTGGCCTCGACGGTCACCGCCGAGATGGGCTCGCCGATCAGCTTCTCCCTGAACGTGCAGGCGAGTCTGCCCATCGGGGTGTCCACCGGGATCGCCGACCTGCTCGAGGGGGACTTCTCGTTCAGCGAGGAGATCGGCAACTCGCTGGTGCTGCGCGAACCCATCGGTGTGGTGGGCTGTATCACGCCGTGGAACTACCCATTGCACCAGATCGTGGCCAAGGTCGTGCCCGCGCTCGCCGCCGGGAACACCGTGGTGCTCAAGCCGAGCGAGATCACGCCGCTGACCGCTGGCCTGTTCATGGCGATCCTGGAGTCGGCCGGTGTGCCCGCCGGTGTGGTGAACCTGGTGCACGGCACCGGTCCCGTGGTCGGCGAGGCGTTGAGCGCGCACCCGGGGGTCGACATGATCTCGTTCACCGGGTCGACCCGCGCCGGCAAGCTCGTCACCGCCGCGGCCGCCGGGACGGTCAAGCGGGTCGCGCTGGAGCTGGGTGGCAAGTCCGCCAACGTGATCCTGGACGACGCGGACCTCGTCGCGGCCGTGAAGAAGGGCGTCGCGAACACGTACATCAACGGCGGCCAGACCTGCACCGCGTGGACCCGGATGATCGTGCCCGCCGCGCAACACGACGAGATCGTCCGGCTGGCGGCGGACGCGGCGGCGAAGTACACCGTCGGCGACCCGGCCGACCAGGCCACCCGGATCGGCCCGATGTCTTCCACGGCACAGAAAAACCGCGTTCTGGGCTACATCAACAAGGGCATCGAGGAGGGCGCCACGCTCGCTTTCGGTGGCGCGGACACGAGTTCGCTGCCGTCGCCGGGCGCTTACGTTGCCCCGACGGTGTTCTCGAACGTCCGGCCGGAGATGGTGATCGCCCAGGAGGAGATCTTCGGGCCGGTGCTGTCGATCCTGCCGTACGAGACCGTCGACGAGGCCGTGGAGATCGCCAACTCGACGATCTACGGCCTCGCGGGCGCGGTGTTCTCCGGCGACCAGGACCGCGCTTTGGCTGTGGCCAAGCGGTTGCGCACCGGACAGGTCAGCGTGAACGGCGGCTCGTTCAACCCGCTCGCCCCGTTCGGCGGCTACAAGCAGTCCGGCAACGGACGTGAGCTGGGCCGGTACGGGATCGAGGAGTTCACCGAGGTGAAGTCCATCCAGCTGTGAATCGTCCACTGCTGAGGATTTCCCGTTGGGCGGCAACGAAGTTCGCGCCGACGGGGTAGCCGTGACCGGGGACGACGACCTCAGGTTCCAGCGCCAGCAACGCTTCCAGCGCCTGCGGCCATGAGCCGGCGTCGCCGTCCCCGAACGACTCCTCGATGAACTCGGGCACCTCGACGAGGTCGCCCGCGAAGACGACGTCTACGTCGGGCACGTGCACGACCACGTCGTCGAACGAGTGCGCGGGCCCGAAGTGGTGCAGCACAACGGTTCTACCGCCGACATCCAGTTCCGCGCGTTCGGTGAAGAACTTCGTCGGCCCGGCGATGGTCGTCGTCTCGATGGCGCGCGCGATGTCCTCTTTGCCCTCCGCGCGGTACTTCTCGGCCCACGTGGCCTGTTCGCCCGGGTTGATCCGGAAGCCCTCGTGCGCCCAGACGTCACACGGCAGGAACTCGGCCGTGCCGTAGTAGTGGTCGAAATGCGGGTGTGTCAGCACGACCTGCCACGGATGCGGTGTGATCTCTCTGACCGCTGCCTTCAGCTCGGCGCCCTGGACGCGGTCGCCGCGCGTGTCGATCACCAGGCAGGCGCCGTCGCCGACGACCAGTCCCGTGGTCAGGTCGAGCTCCTCGTGCCGCCGCGCGTACACCCCGGCCGCGACCTCGGTCCAGGTCACTGGAAGACCCCGTTCACCAGGTGCGGCGCGGCCTTGCTGACGTTCACCTGGCCGGCCAGCGCGATGTCCTCGGCCAGGCCCTTCTCGCCCAGCTCCAGGCCCGACCCGCAGCCGCCCAGCAGCTCACCCAGGTAGGGCTCGGCGGTGCGGAACGTGGTCGCGGCCAGCGCGGCCTCGGGCGAGGCGGGGGAGTAGCCCTCGGCCAGCAGCGCGGACACCAGCGCGCCCGCGCCCAGGTAGTCCTCGATCGCCATCCGCAGCTTGCCCGGTTCGCCGCGTTCGTTCAGGTTCACGCCCCACTGCTCACCGGCGGCGATCACCCCGACCGGGCCGCGGTCGGCCAGGTCGATGGCCCGGTCGGCGACCGCGTTGGCGTTGCGCAGGCAGCCGGCCATCACCTGGGTGGTGATCGCGGCCTGCTCGCACAGGTTGCCGCCGTTCGGCGAGCGCATCAGCACCTCGCTGCCCGCTTGGACGGACTTCAGTGCACTTGGACGACGCGGGCCGTAGTCGTCGCCGTTCCAGTTCGCCAGCGTGGCCCGCCCGCCCTGCCCCACGATCAGGTCGACCGAGGTAGAGAAGCTCAACACGTCGACGATGATCAGTACCGTGCAGTGCGGGGCGAGGGCGCGCACGCCGTCCAGACCCCACTCGAGGCGTACGCCGAAGCCGTCCTGGGTGAACATGCCCCAAGCCTGCCAGCCCGGTCCATGGCACACTTCGGCGCGTGCGCGTGTACCTCGGAAGCGATCATGCCGGTTTTGAGCTGAAGAACCATCTGGTCTCGCACCTCAAGGGTGCCGGCCACGATGTCGTCGACGTCGGCCCGCACGTCTATGACGCGCTGGACGACTACCCGCCGTTCTGCATCGAGGCCGCCCGGCGCGTGGTCGCCGACTCCGGCAGCCTGGGCATCGTCATCGGCGGGTCGGGCAACGGCGAGCAGATCGCCGCGAACAAGGTGCCCGGCTGCCGGGCCGCCCTGGCCTACAACGTGGAGACCGCGACCCTCGGCCGTGAGCACAACGACGCTCAGGTCGTCGCCATCGGCGCGCGGATGCATACACTGGAGGAGGCCACCACGATCGCCGAGGCGTTCCTGGCGACGTCGTTCTCCGGCAACGAACGGCACGCCCGGCGCATCGAGCTGATCGCCGACTACGAGAAGACAGGCACCCCGCCACCCCTCCCCAATGCCTGAAGGTCACACACTCCACCGACTGGCTCGGCTGCACCACCGCCGTTACGCGGGGCACCCGGTCGCGGTCACCAGCCCACAAGGGCGGTTCGCGGCTGAAGCGTCCCGTGTGGACGGCCGGAAGCTGGTGCGCGCCGAGGCCTACGGCAAGCACCTGTTCCACGTCTACGGTCCCGACGCGATCGTGCACGTCCACCTCGGCCTGGCCGGTGGGTTCAACGAGTTCAAGCTGCCCGTCCTGCCGCCGGTCGGCCAGGTCCGGATGCGGATCGCCGGACGTACCCACTGGACGGACCTGCGTGGCCCGGCCGCCTGCGACCTGCTGACCGAGGCTGAGGTCGACAGGATCCTCGCCCGCCTCGGCCCGGACCCGCTGCGCCGGGACGCCGACCCGGACAAGGTCTGGACCCGGATCTCGCGCTCGCGGGTCTCGGTCGCGGCCTTGCTGATGGATCAGGCCGTGCTGGCCGGGGTCGGCAACGTCTACCGCGCGGAAGTCCTGTTCCGCCACGGTATTCCGCCGATGACCCCGGGAAGGTCGCTGGACGCGGCCCTGTTCAAGGACGTCTGGGGCGACCTGGTCGACCTGATGAAGGACGGCGTGAAAGTGGGCGCGATCAACACCGTCCGCCCCGAGCACATGCCCGAGGCGATGGGCCGGGAGCCGCGTTCGGACCGGCACGGCGGCGAGGTGTACGTCTACCGCCGGGCCGGAATGCCTTGCTACATCTGCGGAACCGAGATCCAGAAGGCGGAGCTGGCGGGTCGTAACCTCTACTGGTGCCCCACCTGCCAGGCCTAACCGCGGATGCGTCCGCCGTGGTGTGAACACAGGTTTTCGACCTCTACCGCGAGCTGGGCGCCGCCGGAGTAGAAGTCGTAGTCACGCTCGCCGAGATCGATTCGCAGTTGTGTGCTCTCGTCGGCGACGGTGATTGTGCTGAAGGTGGCTTCCGGGACCATCGCGGACACTTGGGTCCACGCCTGGTTGAGCGCTGACCTGCCGGTGAAGTTCGCCAGGACCAGGCAGGGCGTTGGCGGCCAGGCCATCCGCATGAAGGAGTCCGGGGGTTCGTAGTCGACGGCTTCGGTCTCGATGTAGCCCCAGGGCGGCACCTCGTCCAGCCATGGCTTGTCGCTCAGTTCGACACCCAGCCGGACGGCCAACGGCCAGCGCTCCTCCCAGTTCTCCCCGTCGTAGTTGCCGTCGAAGTAGCCGCTGCGATACCGCGTCAGGGACCAGCTGAGGATTTTGTCGTCGACGCCGACGTCGGCCAGGACTTCCTCGATCATCTCGTCGGTGCCGTCGAAGATCTCTTCCAGGTCGCCGTAGGTCAGGAACAGCTCGACTGAGGGCGGTGCGGTGTCCAGGACTCGTGGAAGCCAGATGAAGTAGGTCAAGCCGGGCGCCTCTCCGCTTTGTTGTGCGGCGAGGGTAGGGGAGGATCCGCGTGCTCTCAACGGATTGCGGGCAGGTCGGCCCCTAAGGACATGGCACCGGCAACCTCCATCGGGCACGATGCCATTCGTGCTGGTGGATCAGGCTGTGGCCGCGGACGTCGATGAACTCGCCGATGTCCTCGTGGACTGTGTCGAGGGTGGGGCGAGCGTCGGGTTCGTGGCGCCTTTTGGCCACGATGAGGCTCGTTCGTGGTGGCGTTCGGCGTTGGCCGATCCGGGCACTGTCACGTGGGTCGCGCGTCACGACGGCCGGGTTGTCGGTGTGGTGCGGCTGGTGTTGGCGGGGCAGGCCAATGGGCGGCATCGCGCCGAGGTGTCGAAGTTGTTGGTGCACAGGGACGCTCGCGGCCTGGGCTGCGCCGGTCTGTTGATGTCCGCTGTGGAGGATGGGGCGCTTTCGCTGGGGCGTACGTTGCTGACGTTGGACACGCAGACCGGCAGCGTCGCCGAGGGCCTGTACTCGCGGCGGGGCTGGAAAGTCGTTGGTGTGATCGACGACTACGCCCTCACCCCCGACGGCAGGCTGGCGCCGACGACCTTGATGGCCAAGCAGCTGTGAAAATGGCCCCCGACCGGGGGCCATTTCCGTTGCGTCGCTTACCAGTCGCCGCCGCCGAAGTCGCCGCCGCCGCCGAAGTCGCCGAAGTCCTGGCCGCCGCCGTCGCCGCCCCAGTCACCGCCGCCGTCGCCACCCATATCGCCACCGTCGCCACCGCCCATGTCGGCCATGGCGTCGGCCTGACCGGCGTCGAACCCGGCCTCCCACGCCTGCGCGTCGGCGATGCCGCCCATGCCGGAGAACATGGCGTCGAACAACAGGAACGAACCGACACCCCAGGCACCGGCCACGAGCGCGGTCTTCCACCACGGCTCGGAGTACCAGCCCTGCGGCACCGGACGGCCGGCCACGCGGCCGCCGGGGTAGTAGTAGGGCGTGTCCGCGCCGGAGTACGGGGAGGCCGCGTAGTCGTGGCCCTCCACGTTCACCCGGCGGTTCTCGGTGACCGCGCCGGCCGCCTCACGCTCGCGGTCCACGGGCAGCTCGGGGCCGGGGTCCAGGCCCATCGCGGTGCGCGCGGCCCGCACGTAGTACAGGCCTTCCATCGCGGTCTTGGTGACCAGACGGGCCTGTTCCGCGGTCTGCACCTGGTCCATCTGGGACCCGGCGGCGGTGTACCGCTCGGAGGCGTCCGCCATCGCCTGCTTGGACGCGGGGTCGGTACCGGTCAGGTTCATCACCTGACCGCCGAGCCGCTCCACCCAGCGCCGGGCGTCCGCCTTGGCGTTCTCCAGCTCGTTGCGGCGAGCTGTGTTTCTCCTGCTCATGGCCATGAATCCGATTCCGGCCACGAGCACGATCAGGATTACCAGCACGATCGCCGTGCCCACAGCGCCTCCAACTTGAGCGTTCGAAAGTCCTCGAATCGGACAACGTCAAACGCTACCGTGCCGTTCCCGGCGGTCAGAAGACCTCGAGACAGTGCGGCGCGGTGTCGCCGAGGAAGGCACGTCCGGCCCTGGTCACCGTGCCGGGCACCAGCTCGGTGACCCGTCCGGCGGCGGCGAGGTCGGTCAGCCGGACGCCGCCGAGGAACACCGCGCCCAGGTCGGTGATGTCCAGCGCGAAGTCGGGTTCGGTGGTGGCCCGTTCGATGGCCGCCGTGCCCTCCGGGTCGATCACGAGGCGCCAGCGGCCTTCGTTCCAGGGGCAGAACGTGTCGGTGATGTCGAACACGGTGTCCAGTGGCGCGCTGTACTTGCGCAGCGGGAGGGCACGGTCGATGTCGACGAGGCGGATCCACAACGAGTCCACGATCCTCCTGATCGCCTGGCGGGGATCGTGCAGCATCAGCAGCACGGGATCGTTGGGCGCGACACTCGTGGTGACTTCGCGGACCTGGTCCATGTCGAGGAGGTAGCGCCACAACGCGGCGTGCGCCGACGGTGTCGCGGCGACGAGTTCCTGGATCTCGATCTTGCTCGCCGGTCCGCGGTCCTCCCAGTTGTTCCTGGTCCGGAAGAAGGCGTACCCGTCCGGGTGAACCGCGAACCGCAGCATGGACGCGCCGTTGCGGGCGCGGGGCTGGTCCCACAGCCGCCAGCGCCAGGAGCGTTCGGTGCGCGCCAGCCAGCCGGGGTGGCGGGTGAGGAGTTTGTCGTGCAACGCCGTCATCAATGGCAATGCTTCGGTGCGCGGGACTTCCCGCACCCGATTGTGCCCGGTGTTGGTTCCCGGCCGGAATGGCACGGCGCTGGGAATGGACACCGAGGCGTATTCGGCGGCCACCGAATAACCGAACCGGCCATAGATCGAGCCTTCCGAGGCCCATAGCGCGGCAAACGGTTCGCCCTTTTGTTCATGAAGCGCGTGCAGCTGCACGTGCATTAACCGGGTAAGGGCGCCACGGCGCCGGTGCCAGGGTTTCACCGCGACAGTTGTGACCGCGGCAACCGGTGCCGACACCGCCCCGGGCAAGGTCATTTCCCTGGTCAGGATGGTCGCGATGCCGACCAGTTCGTCCTGGTCGAACGCGACGGAGATCCGGTCGGGCTCCATGTCGGAACGGAACCAGTCGGCGTCCGCGGATTCGGGGTCCCGCAGGAATGCACTGGTGAAAGTCCGGTGGACCTCGTCGAAGAGATCCTCGGTGTAGGGACGTACGGTCAGCTCGGACACAAGTGACTTCATAACCCAGCCGCGGAAACGTTGCCACCGAGTTTCCGGGGGCCGTATCCTCTCCGCTACTTCTTTCTGGTCTTCCCGACGGCTGGGAGGGGGGTCCCGTGCGTGTGGACACCCTGACTCTTGTGCGCGAGGCGCGTGCCGATGACACGCCCGCCATCCGCGAAGTACACCTCGAAGCCTGGCGAGTTGCATATCGCAACCTGTTCGAGTCCGGCTTCCTGTCCGGGCAGCTGGACGCCGTCCGCGCCCGCGACTACCCCGGAACCCTCCTGGTCGCGGAGCGTGGCCGCAGGATCGTCGCGTTCGCCCACTTCGGTACCGCCGACGACGGCAAGGGCGAGATCTACGACTGCTACGCCCGCCCCACCGCCTGGGGCAGCGGCGCCGCCAACAGCCTCCTGACCCACGTCCTGGAAACCCTCGCGGACACCCGCCACAAAGACGTACGAGCCTGGACCCTCTCCGGAGCCAACCGAGCGCGCCACTTCTACCGCAAAGCCGGCTTCCGCGAGTCCGGCCGCTACCGCGAACGCGACCACGGCGACAACCGCCCGGTGATGGAACTCGAGTACATCCGCAGCATCCGCCACCTCCACCACTAACACCCAGATATGCCGAAGGGGCGCACCCCGAACCGGGCAACACCCCTACTGACCTGCTGGAACCGTGGTGGAGCGGGTGACGGGAATCGAACCCGCATGACCAGCTTGGAAGATCGGGCCGTGATCATGACCCCGACCAGCCAAACCCCTGGCCTGGGCCTTTGCGGCGGGATGGGGCGCTGAAGATCCGCGAGTGACCGTGGTTGACCGCCATGAGGGGCACGCGAGGGGCACGACCCGCCGCGTGCTCTTCCGCGCTGTCCGGGCGAAGACCTGGGTCAGTTCGTGATGTGTCCAGAGGACGAACTGCCCGGGTCCCGGCTGCCGACTCGCCATGGCGCCTCCTCGGTCTGTTGGCCGGGTCCCTACCCGACCCCCTTCCCTCGCCCCTGCCGCGCGTTAGCACCGGGTTGTCGGCGTCAAGGGTGGACGCTTGCGTCCATGGCGCAGCCACGCCGCAGGCGCCCTTGACGCCGGCGGGCCGGTGTTAAACGATCAAAGTCGAGGGACCTTTCTGCGTTGCATTTCCGCAGGTCCTAGTGGAATTTGGCATTTGCTAGGCTGTTATCACCGTCCGGACGATCCATGAGTCCGGGCCAGACCGGTGGACTTGGAGTGCAAATGTCCGTTGGCTAGCTTCATACAAGCTGTTAACTCCGTTACGGCGCTTGTCTTCGTGCTAACAGTCGCCCTAGACCAGTTGCTACGTTCGCGACGCGAAGCCACGTTTGCCCGACTGCTTGAAAGTGCCTACGAGCGAGGCGGTCTCAAAGAGGTCCGCGGCGTTATTCGGGCTATAGAACCTGTGCTGCTCCTGCCTGACCGTAGATCGAAGCGGGTACGCCGTCGGCTGTTGCGCCTCTTGTCCCGGATGCTCAGGTAACGCGCCGTCGGCGGCTATCGATGCAGTGCGGCAGCCCTGGCCGTACCGGGCGGCCGGCCGGGTGGAGCGGAGCGGGAACCCGGCCGTGTCGAGATGGAGCGGCCAGGGCTGCGAGCGGCACGTGCGCGCCGCCGACGGCGGCGCGCTTGATCCCATAGAGCTAAATTCGGCAGCAAGTCTGGCGTGAAGATCATCAGACCTAGCATCTACGGACTTAGCGACCCTGCGCCGTCGCAGCTGTACGCCGTAGATACGACACGCCGACCGCCCCATAGGTGCGACCCAGTCTCGCTCCGAGTTAAGATTTTACGATGACTCGTGTGCGCGATTACTGGAGACATTCGGCTCGATATGGTCGCGTCACCGGTTTCTATACCTTTGTGTTTGACCTAGGCGCCGATCTGCCGATCCTTAAACTGGCCGAAACGCTTTTGCGGTCGGAGATCGCCGAGACGGTTACAGTGCCAGGTTCCGGCGAGGTTCGCCTAAGTCGGCGATACAAGTCGTTGGCAAGGACAGTAGCGAACGCTAAAGGCCTTGTTGAAGCGGAAGACGTGATTAATCGCGAGAGATCGTGGTCGTCTATCAGCTGGCGAGGTAGGCGCTTCTACCTCAAGATAGTTAGTAGTGCCCTCCGTGCGGCGTTTTTCAAGCGGTCGACTCATGGAGAAGTTAGCGGCGAAAAGAATACTGCGGATACGTCTGTCAAGGCGGTCATGCAAGAGGTGGCTGCTAAGATAAACGAAGCTGTCTTTGATCGGCAATCACGTACTGCTGTAAATGACTTCGTTGATCGAAGTCTCTATCAGCCGGACTATCTGGGCACGGTTCCATATATTCGGTTGGAACTGAGAAGATTCGATGCACGACTGCTCGCGGCGAACTCGTCCGATGAAGAGTCCTGGGAGGTGGATGTTCGGCCGACTCTGCTGCTTCATTGTTCAGGTGTTGCTCTGCTTACATTCGCTATACGACTGCCTGAGGACGGAACTACTGAATGGCTGTCCTCTGTGCTCACCTCGGTTGAGCTCATGGCAAATCAAACCACTGTCTCTGAGCCTATCTTGCGAGCCGCGGCGGAATATAGCGGATATAAGGAAGAGGATTGGCCTGGAGCCTGGCTTTCGGATATTGAGGAAGGCACTCGATGGCGATCGCAGGAGCACGGTGATCGCGAGATTGGCCTACTGACCATTTTCGAATTGTACCAAGAAGCTATACTTCGATATTCGCCTAAGGTGTATCGCCATGGTGGCTGGCTATGTTATCCGACGTTCTTCGTTGAGAGACTATCTTGCTGTGGAAGTAAGAAACGGTGGATGCAAAAGCATCGCGGAGACTTGGTTTCGCTGCTAGCGCGTTCGCAACCGGGTGTGCCATTCACTGAAGAGGCGGCAGAGGAACTACTTCAACCGGATTTTTCAATCTTTCCGGATACGTCATTTTGGTCTCCCGGTGGCTGCGCGATGGAGTTTATGTGGAATTTTGAAAGTGAACCGAAAGATGATTTTGCGTATTATTTGAAACGGTTGGTGGTCATAGAGAATGCTCTTATTAAGTACTGGCAACTTCGCGCTCTCGACGATCGAATCGGCAATACGCAGCCTACATTGAAGAACATGGAAAAGCTGTTGCTGGAAGTAGCGTCAGGTTTGACGGAGTATCGAAAGCCGTTGTTCAGTTTTGAGCGTGCCAATGAAATATCCTCGTTTACCGTTCGTAGACTCGGCGGCTCTGAATACTATGAAAGCATTAACTCTCGGCTTAACGTTCTTCAGCAACTCATCGCTATGCGGACGGCAGTACGGGCTTCGAAGCGCGCGAATAGGTTTGCTGCGGCAGCGGTGATAGCGGCAGTTCTACTGGGTCTCCCTGCGGTAAGGCAGTCATTGGAAATCGTTCAGAAGGTACCAAACGAGGGTTGGGCTGGGAAACTGGCTTCCATCTTGCAGGGTTTGGGAGGTGGGCTTGACCAAGTAGCGTGGAAATCGTATCTAGTCGTCATGCTTATTGCATTCGTACTTCTGATCGTCGGACGCTTTAGAGTTAAGTCGAAAAGTAAGAGGTATGCGCGTCCGCCGATTGTGGGAACCTCCTGGCCGCATGGGCATGTCCAGATTGGCTCGACTAACCGCAGAGTTCCAAAGGGAACAATGGAGCGTGAGCGGGAGCAAGATCGGGATGTTTGAGTCTGATCTTTGATTTGGGCGGCCAAAGCGAGTGATCCTCGGGGCGATGCGCGCTTATCCTCTGGTGTGGGGTATCGGTGAACGACTAGAATTCAGGCGCCAGAGCGGCGGTGTTAGACGCACCGCGTCCAGGGCTCGTAGGAGTTCGAGCAGTTTCGAGATCCTCTGGTATGGATAGTCTGCGAGTTCGGAAAGACGGCGAATTGTAATGTAGTCGGCTCGTAGGCTCGCATCTCTGGATATCTCGGCTATCTTGACGCTGATCTCCGCAGTGGATTTGTATTCGAATTTGTTCTTACGCCTGTTGGATTTTCGTCGCTCGTAGTCGATTTCACTGCCTCCTCTGACGTTGCGGACTACGTGTTCAACCTCTTTGAGTGATCTGCTATTCTTAAGAGCCTCAAAGAAAACGTTAGTCGAGAGTGCTTTGCCGATGACAGTCGATTGCACGCTAGGCGTTGCGTCGGTGAGCATGACTGGGAGGCCAGCATCGCGAATCTCGACCTTGCCTCGATGGCCTAGGGCGGCTGCCGTCCACAGGCCAGTTGCTTCAGAGGGATGCCACTCGAACAATTTTGTAAAAGGCTTCGCCTCGTCGGCTGCGAGTGGATGCAGGGCAACGCAACCAAGCCCGTTAGATAGTTCAATGACTTGAGACTCTGGCAACTCGCCGTCTACGCCAGGCCCTGCAACTACAATGTCGCAAGGTAGCAGTGTCAACGCACATGCAGCTAGAGCCAGCGCATCGGCAATAGGGCTGCGTAAGTCCGATTCAGTTCCTCTGGCTATAAGGTCGCCTCCGACGTCAACCAGGACCAATCTGGGTACGCCGACAAATCTTGTGATTGAATTGAGCTGTTCGGCCATGCCGATTGCCCCGCCGTGCGGGTCTAGGAGAAACAGGCGCGCATTGAGTTCACCGGAAAGCCTGGGAAGAGTTGACCCGGCGGGTGGCTTGGGTGTGGTTTCGGGGGTTATTTGCCAGACGTTGGGGGCGTGTTCGGTGAGGTTGTCGAAGTCGGCGGCGCTGCGGGGGCCGGGGAGGGGATCGATGATCAGGCGGTCCCATGCGTAGGTGGCGATGTTGGCGGTTTCGCCGGGGTTTTCACGGTTGGCGAGGATGGCGGCTGCGATGGCGTCCCCGCCTCCGCCTGCTGCCACGTAGAGAGCGCCGGTCATGACTGTGACGGTAGTCGCTGGGTGTACTTGTCACGTCCCCAGCCGGTATGGTGGCTACTGGCATAGGCCAGTGGTGAGTGGAGGTGATGCGATGCCGGAGATTCAGGAAGCTGTCCCGAAGTACTTGCAGATAGCCAACTTCATCAAAGACGAGATCGTTCGTGGTGATCGGAAGCCGGGGGAGGAGATCCCCTCGGAACGACAGCTCGCGGTTGAGTGGAACGTTGCGCGGCCGACGGCGGCCAAGGCGCTGAACGCCCTGAGGATTCAGGGGTTGGTTGAGTCAAGGCAGGGCTCGGGGACCTACGTGAGGGATCCCCAGGCGGCGACGCGTGCGAGGGAGCGGTACCAGCGGGCGCGCAAGTTCGGGCGGATCTACGCGACCGGCGACTACGCGGAGATCAAGTCCGCAGAGGTTGTGGACGCGCCAGAACACGTGCTGGAAGCGTTGGCGCTAAAGGGAAATGCGCGGGTTGTGCGGCGGCATCGGGTCACGTTCAGCACGGTCCACGGTGCTGTTGAGACATCGGTGTCCTGGTTGGACGCGAGTCTGGTTGAGGTCGCTCCGCTGCTGGTAAAGACAGAGCGGATCAAGAACGGCACCGTCCGGTATGTAGAGGAGTCGACGGGGCGCACTGCTGCCTACGCGCGTGATCAGGTGGCCGCGCGGCTGGCGACCGAAGAAGAGGCGCAAGACCTGGGTCTGTCGGGTCCGGATTCTGCAGTGCTCGTCTACCGCCACACCGTCTATGACGCTGGTGATCGGCCGCTGGAGTTCGCCGAAGCCGTCTACCCGCCGCATCGGTGGACGTTCGAGCAGGAGTACTCCGTGTCGGAGTAGGCGGCTTGCCGCTTGCCGCAAGTGGCATATGCCACTACAGTGGCTAGTGGACAGGGCCACCTGTCTACCCTGATCCGGCTCAGCCGGTGGGGGAGGGACTACCGAGGAGACCAAGACCATGGCGGTGCCACACGGTCACAGGTTTGAAATCGACTTCGACACGATGTTCCCGCACGGGCTGTTCCTGATCGGGGAGCTTCAGCCGCTCACGGAGTACCAGTCGCAGGAGGACCGGGCGCGCAACCGTCCGGTTCGGCCCCGGATCGATGAGGCCACTGGCTTCCCGTTGTTCAAGGGGATGTTCGCCGACCCCTCGGCGGAGAAGGACCGGGACAAGTCCCTGTCGATCGAGTTCGCGGCGAAGGTTCAGCCCGTCCCGCCGCAGTCCATCCCGGGCATGCCGTTCGTGCCCGTCCGCCTGGAGGGCCTCACCGTCCAGCCACGTGCGGAGGCGTCCGGTCAGGCGAAGTGGGTGACCTGGGTCGTCCGCGCGACGGGGATGCGTGCCGTGGATGCTCCGGCAACAAGCCGCGGTTCGAAATCGGGTTCTGCCAGCGGAGATGCGTCTAAGCCGGCGGCGGCCTGAGAGGGGCTGACCGATGGCGTTTCACGCGACATGGGAGGTCGGGTACGAGCCGACCGTTTCAGTGCACAAGCACACGAAGTCGGCTCCGCCCCACCTCTTGCTGACCGGCGGTGGCAACACCTTGACCTTGGCGAGTCCGATCAGCTCCACGAAGTACCCGGAATACGCCGATTTCCTGCGGGACTTGGCGCGCAAGGCTAACCACGTTGCGGCTGAGTTGGACCCGGACGGCGAACCGTTGACCGGTCCGCCCAGTGAGGTGCTGGAAACGCGCGTGCTGTTCCTGCGAGACGAAGAGGGCGACGCGGGCGGAGGACACAAGCCGTGATGCTGAAGGGAAATCCGTGCCTCGACGGCGGTGCGCACGGGATCACTCTCGGGGCGGACAGTGCTGCTCGGGTCGTGTCGTCCGTTGCCCTTGTGCCTGCGATCGAACTGGTGGGTACAGGTGACAGGAGCGCGGTTCGCCTGGAGCTGGACCGTGATGGCTTTGATCTGCTGCGGTGCGCCGTTGACCGCATGGGCGTGTGTCTCGACACGGGTGCGCTCTCGGGCGGCGTGTTGATGCATGCGACGGCGCTCGCCTATCCGTCCGACCTTCCGGCAAGGGTTGTCGCCCAACGGAAACGCGGTGGCATGTCTGCGGCCGCATTCGCGCGACGGATCAACGTCACCGCGCCAACCTTGTCCAGAGTGGAGCATGGATCGCGGCGCCCGAGCCTTCGGCTGTTGGGCTTGATCGCGGCGGCTCTGGGCGTGGGGTTGGACGAGTTGCTTGCGCACGATCCCGGTCAGGAGTGGGTCTCGTGACCTGGGAGCTGCCGGGGCCGGATGCGCGTCCACGGGAACACGCCACGGCGGCGCGGCAACGTGCGTCGGTGCTGGCAGTCCTGATGGATCACGACCCAACGGTCATGGTCTCGGCACGAGAGACGCGGTGCGAACTGATCGCGCTCGCTGCCGTCTGTGAGGCCCTGGCGGGCTTGGCCGAGACCATCCCCGAATTTGGTGCTGCATTGAGGAACGGGAAGGAGGTGTGACGTGAGTGCTCGGCGGTCACGACGCAGAGGGGAGGCCGTGACCACCCTTGTGCAGGCGAACGCTGTGACGCCGATGATGCCCCCTGCGGGGGCCGATTTGGAGGAACAGAGGGAGTTCTACCAGGGGCGTGCCGACATGTATCGGGAGGTCGCAAAGACCGATCCGCGTCACTACTGGGAAGCGATGGCCTGCGCGGGGTTGGAACAGGAACGGGCGGACCTCATAGCCGACAACATCAGAAGATCCAAGACGGCCAGCGACTAGAAGATCCACAGTAGACAAAACGCGCGGCGAGCCGTGCGGCGATGACGCATGTCTTGTTGCGCCCCAATGGAAACCGTAGGCACAGAAGCGGACACCCGGCTACCAACCTGATCCGCTTCTGTGCTTGTCCACTCTCCTGGAGCAGACAGTGCAAAGCGTAGAACCTGCCTCGGGGACGCCTGCAAGGGGTGTCACCCGAACGCGATGTGGCAAGTGCAAGAGGTTCGCCCGGTTGCTGCCTGGCGACACGACATGTGCGGCGTGCTCCGGCGCGCTGGCTCTGGAGTTCGGCGACATCACCACGCCAGACACGGCACAGCGGGGTGGTTGGTGATGGGCGCTCAGGGATCGCGCTGGGTCGACCCGGCGCCGTTGGAGGTCGCCCGGCCCCGGCTGCCGTGGTGGACCATGCTGCCGGGGTGGGTGAAGCTCTTGGTTTCGCCCATTGCCTTGACCTGGCTGTCGATCTGGCTCGTCACGAAGATCGTCCGTCTGTGCTGGTACTACCCGCTCTCCGTGTGCTTGCTCGCCCTGGCGTTGCTGCTGGACTGGTGGGCGGGTCACTACCTCGTCGGCGCGGTCGCATCGGTGGTGATCACAGGCCTGATCGTCTGGTGGTGGCGTCGCAGGGACTCGTATAGCCGGCGGTGCCGCTGGCTGCGAACCGAAATTCGCCGCGTGACCATCTACGCCTGGGACTGGCGCACGGTGATGCGACTGTCCAACCTGACCGGAAAGGCGAACGGCCGCGAGTACCGGCCGAAGTTGAAGCGGGTCCGGGCCGAGGCCTGGCGGGACAAGGTCGGCGTTCGCATGATCAAGGGACAGGCGCCCGAGCAATGGGCGGAGCGGGCTTCGGGCTTGGCGCACTCGTTCCACGCGACCTCATGCCGTGTGCGGGTGATGGGTCCCGGCCGGATCGAACTGGACCTGGTGCACTCGGACCCGCTTGCTTCGACTGTTCCGCTTCCGGACATTGACGCTGACTCGGTGGACCTCCGCCGGGTTGTGATCGGCCGGACCGAGTCGGGCAAGCCGTGGCGGATTCGGTTGCTGGGCAATCAGATTCTCGTCGTCGGTGTCCAGGGTGCAGGTAAGGGCTCGGTGCTGTGGTCGGTCATCTGGGCACTCGCCCCGCTTATCAAGACCGGCGTAGTCCGGCTGTTCGGGATCGATCCCAAGGGCGGCATGGAGCTGGGCCAGTGTCCGGACATCTTCGAGAAGGTGGTCTTCGACAACGGACCGGATGCGGTGGAGCTGTTGGAGGAGCTGGCCAACGAGGTTCGAGAGCGGGCGGGAAGCTACCGGGGGATCAGGCGGCGGTGGACGCCTGATAGCGGCCAACCATTCACGCTGCTCGTCGTCGACGAGTTGGCTGACGTGATCGCATACCAGGCTGACAAACGGCTGCGGGAACGCGCCCAGGCGGCTATCCAGACCATCACGTCGCAGGGGCGTGCGCCTGGGTTCGCCACTCTCGCTCTGGTCCAGGACCCGCGCAAGGAAATCGTGCCATTCCGGAACCTGTTCACCACGCGGGTCGCGATGCGCCTCGATGAGGCGTCACAGGTGGACATGGTCCTGGGAGACGGTGTGCGCGAACGCGGCGCCGAAGCACACGAAATCTCTGAACTGACACCAGGTGTCGCGTGGGCCAAAGAGGACGGCAAGCGTGAACCCGTTCGTGCACGGGTGTTCTACGCCACCGACGACAACCTGACTGAACTGCGGGCGTACATCAACGGGTGGACGGCTGAGGTCGT
The DNA here is from genome assembly GCF_040675465.1 of Actinocrispum sp. NPDC049592. Classification (NCBI taxonomy): domain Bacteria; kingdom Bacillati; phylum Actinomycetota; class Actinomycetes; order Pseudonocardiales; family Pseudonocardiaceae; genus Actinocrispum; species Actinocrispum sp. NPDC049592. Next base: position 72,934 of record NZ_JBFAPA010000018.1, read on the forward strand.
GCCGCTCCGGGGTTCGGAGGGTGGTGCTGCGGCATGAGCACACCTCTACTCCTGATCTCGATGGCTGAGCATCTTGCCGGGTTCGAGTTGGCAGACCCGGTCATGGTCACCGTGCGTCCTAGCGAGATGGGTCCCATGGGGACAGTCCAGCTGTCCGGAAGGTCCTTGCCTGCCTTGGCTTCTGAATTGCTTGCTTGGGCAGACACGTTGGACAACGTCACGGCAACCGCCTGGCGGCCGGTGGCACCGGATGATGACCAGCTGTTCCTGGAGGTGCGGGGACGGCTGACCGACGACACACCGGTGAAGGTGTTCGGCGGCCTGCTCGATGGTCCCCGCCTGCCTCTTTTGGCCGGCGGGGAGCGAGGCGAGTTGTCCTGGTCGTTGCTGCGGACCTGGGCGCTGCTGGCTGAGGGGGTGGTCGCATGAGCGAGGCTCCCAATTCCGCGGTGACTTCCACAGTTCCGGTGGACGTGGTCAACCAGACCCGCGCTGAACGGATGCGCGTCCCCCTGGCGGCCGACGTCGTCAAGGCTGCAGCCGAAGAGCACGGGGTCTGTGTCCGGCCGTTCACGATGGAGGTTGGCGACCCGGACACGGGTGAACTGCGCTACGTCGCCGTGCCCTGTGGTTCGACGGTCGAATCGGTCTGCCGTCCGTGTGCGCACAAGGCGCGGGCTCTGCGGATCACTCAGTGCCGCGAGGGCTGGCACATGGCTGACGAACCCGACTTCACCCCGGAGCCGCCCAGCGAGGATCACTCCGCGCTGCTGGCTCTGCGAGCGGACTTGTTCACGGCCTATCAGACGGCGGTCGCTGAGGGTGAACTCGGCGAAGCGGAGGAACTGCGGGAGGAGATTACCCGGACCGACGAAGAACTTCGGCAACTCGGTATGCGGGGTCGGCTGCCTTCGCCGGACGTGCCTGCCAAGCGGGCTGTGAAGCGCTCGACGAAGCGGCGGCAGGATGCTCCGGACCTGCCTCGGCGGAAGGTCGCGAAGACCACCGTGGGGCGGGAGTATGCGGGCAAGTACCGGCCGTCCATGTTCGTCACGCTCACGCTCGACACCTACGGGCGGGTGCACGATGACGGCACGCCGGTCAACCCGAACACCTATGACTACCGGCGGGCGGCTCGGGATGCGGTGCACTTCGCCGCGTTGATGGACCGGTGGTGGCAGAACCTGCGGCGTGTCGTGGGCTGGGACGTCCAGTACTTCGCCACGGTTGAGCCTCAGAAGCGGGCGGCTCCGCACCTGCATGCGGCAGTCCGCGGTTCAATCCCGCATGAGCTGCTGAAACTCGTCACGGCGGCGACTTACCACCAAGTGTGGTGGCCGAGCCATGAGGAACGGACCTATCAGGACGGTGAGCCTCTGCCCGTCTGGGACAGTCGCACCCGGTCCTTTGTGGATCCGGTCACGCTGATTCCCTTGGCTGCGTGGGATGACGCGGTGGCTGCTGTGGAGGAACCGGCACACGTGGCACGGTTCGGCGAACAGGTGCATTCCAAGGGCATCCTCGGTGGCACGGAGGAGGCAGGGCGCCACATCGGCTACCTGACCAAGTAACTCACCAAGTCGGTCGGTGAGGTCGTGGAGTCCTCCAGTGAGCGCCAGGCGGCCCACCACGACCGGCTCCATGCGGAGCTGGCCGTCACGCCGTGCTCTCCGACCTGCGCCGTGTGGCTGCTCTATGGAGTCAACCCCAAGGGTGCTCACGGCAAACTGATTCCCGGGCACTGCAAGGGAAAGGCGCACAAACGGTCCACCCTCGGACTGCCCGGCCGGCGGGTCCTTGTGTCCCGGAAGTGGTCTGGCAAGACGCTCGATGACCACAAAGCGGATCGCAAGGCGTTCGTCGCGGAGATGCTGGCGGCGGTCGGGATCGTCAAGCCGGTCACCGACACGTCCCGGCTCATCTGGCGCAAGGTCGACCCGTCCGACCAGAACGCGCCGCCTCGGGCACACCTGCTCATGCACGCCATCGCCGAACGGACCCGATGGCGGGCGGAATACGACCGGGCATTGCTGGCGGCTTCGATGCCGCCCGAACTTTCGGCAACTGAGGACGCGGCGTGAGGGGGACGTCATGAAACAGCACTTCACCGTGCCGGAAGCGGCCGACTACATGAACACCACGGTGCGATTCGTCCGGCGGCTGATCGCTGAGCGGCGGATCCCGTTCCATCGGCTCGGCCGTCACGTGCGACTCAAGAAGGCCGATGTTGATGCGTTCATCGACGCTGGCCGCGTAGAAGCCTTTGACCCGGCTGCCGCTCGTCGGCGCGCTCGGAGGGCGTCATGACTGGCAAGAAGCGGCGCAGGTTCGGGCGGGTCCGCCAACTCCCATCCGGGCGTTGGCAGGCCCGCTATCCCGGCCCGGATGGGGCAATGCGTGCCGCGCCGGAGACGTTCGAGCGGGAGAAGGATGCCGACCGGTGGCTCGGGACCATCGAAACGGACATCATTCGGGGCGACTGGACGAACCCGGACGCGGGGAAGATCCCGCTAAGTACCTATGTCAAGGCATGGATCGCTGAACGTCCTGGGCTCGGCGTCCGGACGGTCGAACTGTACGAAGGGCTGCTGCGGAATCACATCGATCCGTACGTCGGAGATGTCATGCTCGCCGATCTTTCGGCAGCGAGGGTCCGCAACTGGCGCAAGACGCTGCTTGACGCGAAAGTCGGCGCGGTGACGGTCGCGAAGGCGTACCGCTTTCTCAAGGCCGTTCTGAATACCGCGCTGATTGACGACAAGTTGATCAAGTCCAATCCCTGCTCGATCAAGAAAGCGGGCAAGGAGGAGAGCCCCGAGCGGCCGATCGCAACCATTGATCAGGTGCTGATGGCGGCGGACAAGATCCAACCGCGCTATCGGCTCATGGTGCTCCTGGCCGCGTTCGCCAGCATGCGGTTCGCCGAGATGGTCGGACTACAGCGGCAGGACCTCGACTTGGTGAACCTGAAGGTCAGGGTGGACCGGCAGACGGTACAGCCGGACAAAGGTGGGCTGTTCGAGGATGACCCCAAGTCGGCTGCGGGCAAGCGCCCGATCTCGCTTCCGGCGTTCCTCCTTCCGGAGGTGAAGAGGCATCTGGACACGTACGTGAAGCCTGAGGCGACGGCGTGGGTATTCCTCGGACCGAAGGGCGCGCGACCAAAGCGGAACAACTTTCACACCATCTGGGACAAGGCTCGTCGGGCTGCGGGCATCCCGGATCTGCACCTGCATGATCTGCGTCACACGGGCAACACGCTGGCGGCTGAGACGGGCGCGACCCTCCGGGAGCTGATGGACCGGATGGGGCACGGGAGCACGCGAGCGGCGTTGATCTACCTCCACGCTCGCGAGGAACGGGGCAAAGAGATCGCTACCGGTATCGATCAGATGGTCGCCAAGGTGACCGCCAAGACCACCCAGAAGAGGGGCACGAAAAACCAGAAGGGGCACGCGAGGGGCACGAAGAGGTCCAAGACGCGGCGAGAGCCCTCGTCCGAGACTCGCGACCAGGGCTCTACCAGCGGAAACGTGGTGGAGCGGGTGACGGGAATCGAACCCGCATGACCAGCTTGGAAGGCTGGGGCTCTGCCATTGAGCTACACCCGCGTGCACCCACCGTGGGGGTGGGTGCGGAATAAGGGTAGCGGGTCGCGATAAGCTCTGTGCACGTGCCACCCCGGTTGGTGGTGGGACACGGGATGTAGCGCAGCTTGGTAGCGCATCCGCTTTGGGAGCGGAGGGTCGCAGGTTCAAATCCTGTCATCCCGACCCCTTGTGCAGGTCGCTGACCTGCACCTTCATGAGAAAGGTCGTTTCGGCTGTCTCATCCGGGGCTCAGTTCGGGGCTCAGTTGCTCGGCCCGCGTCGGCTGATACGCAGTGCCGACCTGACTGCCCCTCAGGGTCCAACTCCATGTCACGTCCCCCTGTAACCGGGGGGCGAGGGCATATGCCCGCCGGCATGTCATTTCGGCCGGTGGTCCTCGGGGCGGAACCGCATCATGGGCCGCGTCGCCGAGACCGCGTTGGCCAGCACGCGGTTGGGGGCGCCGAAGCCCGTGCGCACCCAGTGCCTGCCGTTGGCGTCCATGAAGTGCAGCGTGGGCCCGGTCTGGCGGCTGGAGAAGGTGCTCGGGACACCCTTCTTGCGGTTCAGCCGCAGCTCGGCCGTCACCTGCTCGCCAGGCTGCACAATCTCGAAGCCGTCCTGCCCCGAGCCGAACTCCTCAAGCCGGACGACGAGGTTGAACACCGGCAGCTCGCTGTAGTTGCGGACCGAGACGGTCAGGTCCATCGTCTGAAACGCCGCCGCCATCGGATACGACTCTGACTCGACTGTCGCCACCACGAGGCGCGCCTGCCGCGCCTGCTCGTCCAGGTCCGTGCGCCTGCGGATCCGTATCTCCCGGACCAGCACGAACAGCGTGGCTGCGAAGGCCAGCCCGTTGAACACCCCGCCCAGGACCGATCCCAGCGCGTCCCACTCGCTCCATCCCACCGGGGGATCTTGGCCTGGGTGCGGAACCAAGAGCAAACCCGCAGGCAACCCGCAAGCCAGCGTGTCACGTCCCTTCGTTTGCCGGGACCATAGCCGTGAGCAAGGCCACCAGTGCCTGCCGCTGCTCGCTGGTGAGTTGGAGTTCCTGCGGTTCGTTTAAACCGGCGCGAGGCGGTTGTGCCCACAACAAGCTCTCCATCTGCTTGGCGATGCCGAGAACGACCTCGGTGGGCACGTGGACATACCGCTTGGCCACGGACGCCTCGCCCCAGCCCATCACCTCCATGATGGCGGGCAGCGGCACTTTCAGGACCAGCAACATGGTGGCCGCCGTGTGCCGGGCGTCGTGCAGGCGCGCGTCACGAACGCGGGCATCGCTTAGCAGACTCTTCCATTCGTCATGGTCAGCACGCGGGTCGATGGGCCTTCCGGTTGGTCGGCAGAAGGCCCAATCGCCTTCCTGCCAAACAGAACCGACTAGTCGACGCTCCTCGTCTTGCGCCAACTTGTGTTTGCGCAAGGCATCCAGCAGTGGCCCTGGAATGCCTACGGTGCGTTTGCCGGCGCGAGACTTGACCTCGACTTCACGTAGACCGCCACCGTGCCGTTTCGGGCAGGTAGAGGAGTGACCAACGCAATCGTCTGGACACGGTGGAGGGCATGGGTTCTTATGGCGCGTGCAACCCGGCTTGCAGGGTTTCCTCTTGTGTCTCGGCGCAGTACACTGCCGCACGTCGTGGTCGACCCTGCGAAATTCGACTTCTACGCAATGGACTGCTATAGACACATCGGAGAAGACCGCCTTGCGAGCGGACTCGCTGAAGAGGTCATCAGACAGAGTGTCGATTTTGACGGCCGCCAGAGACCTCCAATGAGGGTAGCCGAAGCGAACATCACCCTTGGAGTTGTCGCGGCCCGAGAAGGCGACCTGGACGAGGCTATTGCACTTGGCCGGCGCGCGTTGAACGGTGACCGTAAGTCGCTGCCTTCACTCGCAATGGTTTCGCAAGACCTTGAGCATGTCCTACATGGTCAGTACGAAGGTGAACCCGAGGCGCGTGACTATCTTAACGACTTGCGCAAGATTCGCCAGACACCTTCTATAGCTTGATTCACAATCCGACAGAGAGCCATTCGTTCGGCCCTCGACTCACTAGAGAGCCACTGCGAAATAGTTCTCCTTATACGGGCGATGCCGATTCCGCAGCGTCAGCCCCTGCCACGTCCCTATGTAAGATCCTCGCTCCTTATGCGGCAACGGCGCACAGGACGGCTGTCACGTCCCCCGGTCGTCCCTGTGACGATCATTCAACCTCTGCCGATACTGTTATGTGACTTCGCGTCGACACAGGCTGGTTCCGACCATCTCGAAACCCGCGATCAGCAGCTCTACACCGTATGCTCGAACACGGCTACGCCCTGCTCAGCCGTTGCCTCGACGCCAGGGGAAGGTGAACTGGGCCGCAGTCACCTCGCTGGTCACTGCCATCACCGCGGTCGGCGCCCTCGTCTTCACCGGCCTGTCCCTGAATGCCACACGCGACCAGGTCGCTATCACCGAACAAGGCCAATTCACTGACCGCTACAGCAAGGCCGTCGAACAGATTGGCCAGCAGGGCCCAGAACATCTACAAGTACGTCTCGGCGGCCTGTACGCACTTGAGCGTCTTGCCATGACTCCCCACGCGATCATCTACGATTATTGAGGTTCTCTCCGCATTTATCCGCACTACCGCTCCCTCTCACGGAGCAAACAACGCCTGCCCCCAGTTGTCTATCAGCCCGGACATACAAGCGGCCCTCACGATCCTTGGTCGACGCGATACATCTCGCGACAACAACACCCGGCTCGACGTGAATGAGACCTGCCTGAACGGGGCGGACCTCCTCGACGCGAACTTCGCCAACGCAGACCTTGACAATACAGACCTGACCAACGCGTACTTCCTCGGCGCGGACCTCACCAACGCGCGCCTTAGCGGCGCCGTCCTCACCAACACGGTCCTCCTCGGCGCGCACCTCACCAACGCGGCCCTCAGCGGCGCGGACCTCATCAACGCGGACTTCAATAGCGCGAACCTCAGCGGCGCAGTCATCGCCCGCGCGAACCTCACCGATGCAGCCCTAGGCAACGCGAACCTCACCGACGCGTACCTCGAAAGCGCGAACCTCACCCACGCGTTCCTTAGCAGCGCGCACCTCACCAACGCAGTCATTAGCAACGCGAGCCTCAGCAGAGCGAACCTCTTCGGCGCGGACCTCACCAATGCGACCCATGACACACGCACCGTCGTCACAAACGTGCGCACGGACGCTACGAGCCACGGATTGTGGTGGTGATCTGCAAGAGCAGATCACCATAGGACACCTCAAATAAGGGCGTGCTAGCTAATGACACCGGCGGCCAGACCTTCAGGAGGGGCTGTGACGTCCCTTCTGACCACCTCATCACTGGGGGCTGTCACGTCCCCAAGGGGGATGATCGTTCCCAATGCCTTCCCGGGATGGCCGTTTCGCACACATACAAGCAGCTAAAGGCTGGTTTGCATGCCACGGTTGGTGGCCGCTCCGTCATCTCTACGCCCCTCCAGGCGACTGTCACATCCCCCTTCATCGCTTCTTCGTTGGACTGTCACGACGGGGGGTCACGGGCGAACCGGGGGGCTCAGAAAGGGGCTCAGTCCGGGGATGTTCAACCCGTCGACCGAGGTCGCCCATGTTGCTCTGACCAGCGCCGATGGACGTCCATGGACCCCTCGGACACCGGTTCTGAGTCTTTGGGAGCGGAGGGTCGCAGGTTCAAATCCTGTCATCCCGACGATCCTCTGGGTGGGGTGTGCCCGCGGAGAGCGCGGGCCGGGTCGGATCGTTGTGTTTTGTGGCGGTGAAGCCCCCACGCCCCCACCCGGGGGCGAGCCCCCGGGACCCCACGGTGGGTTGTACCCCGAGGCGTGGACCATGACCCTGTCGGTGTGGGCGGAGCCTTTGTCTGTTGCTAGTGGGGGCTGTGGAGCAGGTAGCGGGTGTCTGTTGTGGGGGTGCCCCAGAGGGCTGGGTTGGTGAGGGGGTGGATTGTGGCTTCTTTTCTTGTTGTGTGGACGAGGGTTTGGGCTTGTTCCGGGGTCAGGCCTGCTCCGGTGTGCCAGTGGCCTTCGATGAGGATCAGGGTTCCCGTGGGTTTCAGCAGGGCCGTCCAGTTGGCTACCGCTCTCTCTGGGGTGGGGAGGGTCCAGAGGATGTGGCGGGCCAGCACGATGTCGAACGCTTTCCTTCTGTAGGGCGGGGTTGTGGCGTCGGCGAGGACGAACGTCGTGGGGAGGTCCGTGCATTTGGTGCGGGCTACGGTGATCATCTTCGGGGCGTAGTCCAGGGCGTGGACGGTGTGGCCCGCGCTCGCCAACAGTTGTGTGAGGGTGCCGGTGCCGCAGGCGATGTCGGCGATCACGGAGGCCGCGGGGATCAGCGGCAGCAGGAGATCGGACCAGGCGCGGCGGACTTCCGGGGTTGTCAAGCCGTGGTCCGGGGCTGTGTCGAACGTCGCTGCCTGGGAATCCCAGTAGCTTCGGGACATTCCGTGATCCTAGGGTCTCGGTATGAGTGAGTGGCGGGTTCAGTTCGATGCCGAGGTCACGTTCGCGAACGGCGGCGGCCTCAGTGCGCGGGAGTTCCGGCTCGACATCCCCGGCGAGGACATCGGCGACGCCGCGCTGGGCGAGCTCTTCGTGCGGCACTTGGGGTTGCTGATGGTCGACACCGTCACCATCACCGGCAAGACCCTCATCGAGGAACCGCACAAGGGCTCCCGGAACGTCCAAAGTGGACCCGTCAAACGAAGCATCGTCGATCTCAGCCACACAGTGCACAACGGCATGGTCACGCACACCGGCCTGCCCGCGCCCACGATCACCGACTGGATGTCCTTCGAGGACTCCCACGGCAAGTACGCCGAGGGCACCGCCTTCACCATCCAGCAGATCCAGATGGTCGCCAACACCGGCACCTATGTGGACGCTCCGGGCCACCGGTTCGAAGGCCGCGAGGACCTCAGCCGGCTGCCGCTGGACACACTCGTTGACCTGGAAGGGATCGTGCTGCGCGCCCCCGGGATCCGGGCCATCGGCAAGGAGCTCCTCCTGCCCCTCGAACTCACCGGCAAGGCCGTCCTGGTCCAGACCGGCTGGGACGAACACTGGGGCACCCCCACCTACATCAACGGCGAACACCCGTACCTCACCAGGGCAGCCGCCGAGTACCTGGCCCAGCAACGAGCGGCCCTGGTGGGGATCGACTCGATGAACGTCGACGACGCCAAGGACGGCGAACGCCCCGCACACACCGTCCTGCTCAACGCCGGCATCCCGATCGCCGAGCACCTGACCAACCTCGGCAGCCTGCCACCCCACGGCTTCCGGTTCTTCGCCGCACCCCCAGCCGTACAGGGAATGTCCACGTTCACCACCCGCGCGTACGCGATCACGTGAGAATGGGCGCATGTTCGTACACCGGCTGAGGGTCCGCTACAGCGAATGCGACCAGCAGGGCGTGGTGTTCAACGCCCACTACCTCTTCTACTACGACGTCGCCCTCACCGAGCTGTGGCGCGATCAGGTCGTCACCTACCAGGAGATGACCGAGAAGGGTGACGACCTGGTGGTCGCCGAGTCGCGGCTGCGCTACCTGCGCCCCGGCCGGTTCGACGACGAGATCGACATCGCCATGAACGTCCACCACGTCGGCACCACCAGCCTGGTGATCCACCCCGAGTTCCGGGTCGGCGGCACCCTCATCACCGAGGGCGAGGTCCGGCACGTCTGCGTGGACCCCGCCACCATGACCAAGAAGCCCATCCCGGACTACATCCGGGCGGGCCTGACCGGCCGCGACCAGTAGGACAACAGCCGGGCTGTATGGCGGCCCGCCGCACGGTAACCCCGGCCGGTCGCGACCTGGGGGACTTCACATAGACTCCGTGGGTAACCCTGGCGCCAGGTCCGCCGGGCGTTCCTACCTGTCATGAGGAGTCCCACGTTGAAGAGCACCGTCGAGCACCTGAGCCCCACGAGGGTCCGGATCAACGTCGAGGTGCCGTTCGACGAGCTCAAGCCGAACTTCGACCGCGCCTACCGCAAGCTGGCCAAGCAGGTGCGCATCCCAGGTTTCCGGCCGGGCAAGGCGCCCGCCCGGGTACTGGAGAACCGGCTCGGTCGCGGTGTCGTGCTGGACGAGGTCGTCAACGAAGCCATCCCGGCCAAGTACATGGAGGCGGTCAACGCGGACGAGATCCGCACCCTGGGCCGCCCGGACATCGAGGTCACCAAGATCGAGGACGGGGACCACCTGGCGTTCACCGTCGAGGTCGACGTCCGCCCGGAGATCACCATCCCGGCGTTCGGTGAGCTGACCGTGTCGGTGGACGACGTCGAGGTGACCGACGCCGAGGTCGACGAGCGGCTGGACACGCTGCGCGCCCGGTTCGGCACGCTGACCGGCGCCGACCGCCCCGCCCAGGACGGTGACTTCGTGTCGATCGACCTGTCCGGCACCGTGGACGGCGAGGAGGTCCCGGACGCGGCCACCAGCGGGCTGTCCTACCAGGTCGGGTCCGGTGAGCTGATCGACGGCATCGACGAGGCCATCATCGGCTCGGCCGCGGGCGAGACCAAGACCTTCACCTCCAAGCTGGTCGCGGGCGAGTTCGCCGGCCGCGACGCGGAGATCTCCGTCACCGTCCAGTCGGTGAAGGTCCGCGAGCTGCCCGAGGCCGACGACGAGTTCGCCCAGATGGCCAGCGAGTTCGACACCATCGCCGAGCTGCGCGACAACCTGCGGGAGCAGGTCGGGCTGACCAAGCGCATGCAGCAGGGCGTCCAAGCGCGGGACAAGGTCCTCGACGCGCTGCTGGAGACCACCGAGGTGCCGCTGCCCGAGACCGTGGTCGACGCCGAGATCGAGATGCGCGCCCACGACGCGGTGCACGCCTTCGACCACGACGACGCCAAGTTCAACGAGTTCCTCTCCTCGCAGGGCCGCACCCGCGAGGAGTTCGACGCCGAGGTCCGGACCGAGGCCGAGAAGGCCGTGAAGACCCAGCTCGTGCTCGACTCGGTCGCCGACGCGGAGAACGTGAGCGTCAACGACCAGGAGCTCACCGAGCGGATCATCTACCAGGCCCAGCGCTTCGGTGTGTCCCCGGAGGAGTACGTCAACCGGGCCCAGCAGTCCGGCCAGCTCGGCGCCATCTTCGCCGACGTGCGCCGCGGCAAGGCGCTGGCCTCGATCGTGCGCCAGGCCAAGGTCACCGACGCCAGCGGCAACGAGGTCGACTTCGACGCCCTGTTCGGCCCGGCCACCCCGCCCGCCCCGGAGGAGGCCGAGGCGCCCGCCGCGGCGCCGGAGCCCGAGGCGGCCGAGGCCAAGTAGTGACGCTCTGAGCGAACGTGGGCGGTGTCGGGACGTCGGCGCCGCCCGCCTTCGTTAATGTCGACTGCGAGAGATAGTCATGGGAAGAAGGCAGGCAGACGTGACCCAACACCACCTCCCCCACATGCGGTCGTCCACCGCAGGGCTCACCCTGAACGACTCGGTGTTCGAGCGCCTGCTCCGCGAGCGGATCGTCTTCCTCGGGTCCGAGGTCGACGACGACATCGCCAACCGGATCACCGCGCAGCTGCTGCTGCTCGAGGCCGAGGACCCCAAGCGCGACATCGTCTTCTACATCAACTCGCCCGGTGGCTCGGTGACCGCCGGGATGGCGATCTACGACACCATGCAGCTGATCGAGCCGGACGTGCAGACCTGGGCGATGGGCCTGGCCGCGTCCATGGGCCAGTTCCTGCTGTCCTCGGGCACCCCCGGCAAGCGCTACTCGCTGCCGCACGCCCGGATCATGATGCACCAGCCGTCGGCCGGCGTCGGTGGCACCGCGTCGGACATCGCGATCCGCGCCGAGGTGTTCGGCCGGTGGAAGCGCGAGATGGCCGAGATCACCGCCCAGCAGACCGGGCAGAGCGTCGAGAAGATCACCGCGGACGCCGACCGCGACCGGTGGTTCACCGCTGACGAGGCCCGCGACTACGGGTTCGTCGACCACGTGGCCAACCGCGGCTCGAGCCGCGGCTGACCGGGCGACTCGAGAAAAACCCAGGAGTAGACGTGAGCGACTTCCAGCTCCCGCAGTCCCGGTACATCCTGCCCTCCTTCGTGGAGCGCACGAGTTACGGGGTCAAGGAGTCCAACCCGTACAACAAGCTGTTCGAAGAGCGGATCATCTTCCTCGGCGTGCAGATCGACGACGCGTCGGCCAACGACGTGATGGCGCAGCTGCTGTACCTCGAGTCGGTCGACCCCGACCGCGACATCGAGATGTACATCAACTCGCCGGGCGGCTCGTTCACCTCGCTGATGGCGATCTACGACACCATGCAGTACGTGCGCCCGGACGTGCGCACCACCTGCCTGGGCCAGGCCGCCTCGGCCGCCGCCGTGCTGCTGGCCGCCGGCACCCCCGGCAAGCGGATGGCGCTGCCCAACGCCCGGATCCTGATCCACCAGCCGTCGCTGGAGGGCGTCTACGGGCAGGTCTCCGACCTGGAGATCCAGGCCAACGAGATCCAGCGGCTGCGCCGCCAGATGGAGATCACGCTGGCGCACCACACCAAGAAGTCGCCCGATGACATCAAGTCCGACATCGAGCGCGACAAGATCCTCACCGCGGAGGACGCCAAGAGCTACGGCATCATCGACGAGGTGCTGCCGTACCGCAAGCTCTCCGCGGTGTGACCGACGGGAGCCTCACCCGTGCGTCGCCGGAAAGTCACGCTTCATACGACACGCGCAAGCCGGAGGGCTTACGGTGGGTCGCAGGAGGTAATCGGCGGTATTCGGCAACGTACGGGTCAGGTTCTCCCGCTTTATGGTTCTGGGCACGTACAGTCGGGGGGTGCGCGGGCCACCACCCGCCGCCCGGACACCCCGACTGGTGTTGAGTTCCAACACCCGAACGGGCGAAACGCTCGAGACACAGCCAGGCGTACCCCCGGTACGCCGGAGGGGACAGAGGTCAGCGGTCATGGCACGTATCGGTGACGGCGGAGACCTGCTCAAGTGCTCCTTCTGCGGAAAGAGCCAGAAGCAGGTGAAGAAGCTCATCGCCGGTCCCGGCGTGTACATCTGCGACGAGTGCATCGACCTGTGCAACGAGATCATCGAGGAGGAGCTGGCCGAGGCGGGCGACGTCAAGCTGGACGAGCTGCCCAAGCCGGCCGAGATCCACGACTTCCTCGACCAGTACGTGATCGGGCAGGACGACGCGAAACGCAGCCTCGCCGTAGCGGTGTACAACCACTACAAGCGCATCCAGTCGGGCGACCGGGTGCGTGAAGGACGAGAATCCCGTGAGGAGACCGTCGAGCTGGCCAAGTCCAACATCCTGATGCTGGGGCCGACCGGCTGCGGGAAGACCTATCTGGCGCAGACGCTGGCCAAGCTGCTGAACGTGCCCTTCGCCATCGCCGACGCCACGGCGCTGACCGAGGCGGGCTACGTGGGCGAGGACGTCGAGAACATCCTGCTCAAGCTGATCCAGGCGGCCGACTACGACGTCAAGCGCGCCGAGACCGGCATCATCTACATCGACGAGGTGGACAAGATCGCTCGCAAGAGCGAGAACCCCTCGATCACCCGTGACGTCTCCGGTGAGGGCGTGCAGCAGGCGCTGCTGAAGATCCTGGAGGGCACGACCGCGTCGGTGCCCCCGCAGGGCGGCCGCAAGCACCCGCACCAGGAGTTCATCCAGATCGACACGACGAACGTGCTGTTCATCGTGGCCGGCGCGTTCGCCGGGCTGGAGAAGATCATCCAGGACCGGGTCGGCAAGCGCGGCCTCGGTTTCGGCGCGGAGATCCGCACCGCAGCCGAGATCGACAAGAGCGACGTCTTCTCCGACACCATGCCGGAGGACCTGATCAAGTTCGGCCTGATCCCCGAGTTCATCGGCCGGCTGCCGATCGTGGCCTCGGTGACCAACCTCGACAAGCGCTCCCTGGTGACCATCCTGACCACGCCGCGCAACGCGCTGGTCAAGCAGTACCAGAAGCTGTTCGAGATGGACGGCGTCGAGCTGGAGTTCACCGAGACCGCCCTGGAGGCCGTCGCCGACCAGGCGATCCTGCGCGGCACCGGTGCCCGTGGCCTGCGCGCGATCATGGAGGAGGTGCTGCAGCCGGTGATGTACGACATCCCGAGCCGCACCGACGTCGCCAAGGTCGTGATCACCGAGCAGACGGTCCGCGAGAACGTGAACCCCACCATCGTGGCCCGCCAGCCCACCCGCCGCGAGCGCCGCGAGAAGTCGGCCTGACATACATCCGCAGCATGAAAAACGGCCCCCTCGCGGGGGCCTTTTTCATGCGTCGGTCCGGCGGGCGATGACCGCGCCGAACAGGGCGGCCGCGGCGAGGGCGAACAGCAGGAACTGGGCCGAGCGGACCATGTCCGGGCTGCCGAGGTTCACCATCAGGCCGCCGAAGGCCGAGCCGAACGTCAGGCCGATCGTCTCCACGGTGTTGATCCCCGCGCTCGCCTTGCCCGCCTCGACCGGGTCCGGAGTGCTGCCCATCGCCGCGACCAGCTGGTGCGGAAAGGCGATCCCGATCCCGGCGCCGGCCACGACCAGCGCGGCGAACCAGCCCGCGACCAGCCACGGACCGGCGTTGTCCTGCTGAAGCAGACCGGCCACGACCAGACCAGCGGCCAGCACCGCGGGGCCCGCGTGCCGCAGCCGCCGGACCGTCTCCGGGCGGGAGGCGTTGGCACTGAAGAACATCGCGACCGACCACCCGACCGACACCGCCGCGCCGAGGAACCCGGCAACCAGCGGCTGCAGCCCGGCCAGCCGCTGGCTGAACAGCGGGGCGAACGCCTCGGCGATCGTGCCCATGGCCATCACGATGATCGACAGGTAGATCCACTTCAGCGGCGACCGGCGGGAGTACGTGGTCTTCGGCAGCACGCGCACGGCGCTGTGCCGCTCCCGCCGCACGAACCAGCCGATCACCAGCAGCGCCACGACCAGCGCGGCGACCATCTGCGCGGTGTCGGTGAGGATGCTCGCGACGCTGATCAGCCCGGCCGCGGCGGCCAGGATCGTCAGCGCCGCCCACGCGACCGGCGCCGGGACGGTGTCCGATGTGGACCGCGGCAGCGCGCGCGGCACGATGATCGCGATGACCGTGGCCAGCCCGCCCAGCAGTACGAACCCGAGGCGCCACGCCCCGAACTGCGCCACCGCACCCCCGATCGCCGGACCCGCCAGCGTCCCCACCGCCCACATCGCCGACACCAACGCGGTCGCCTTGGCCCACAACCGTTCCGGGTACGCGGTCTGGATGACCGCGTACGCCAGCCCAGCCAGCAGCCCGCCGCCCACACCCTGAATGGCGCGGCCGACGAGCATCACGGCCATGGTCGGGCTGAGCGCCGAGACGGCTGTGCCCACGATGAACGGCACCAACGCGGCCAAGTACGCCCCGCGTGGTCCGCGCCCGGCGAGCACCCTGCTGACCAGCATCGACGACGCCACCGACGCGATCATGAACACCGTCGTGCTCCACGCGTACAGCCGTTCCCCGCCGATATCCGCGATCGCGGTGGGCATCAGGCTGGTGGTGAGGAACAGGTTGACCGCCTGCAGCGCCACGCCACCCACCAGGACCACCGACGTGGCGATCCACTTGGGCCCGGCCAGCTCCCGAAACGTCCCCGCCCGCTCAACCACCGTCGCTGTCATACCCCGACGGTAAAACCTCAACCATCCTCGAGGTCAAACCCGCTCAGGACTTGGGGGTGGGGGTGTGTTTGCCGAGGAAGGAGAGGACGCTGGGGACTATGCCGCGGTAGAAGCTGTCGCCGTGGGTGCCGGGGCCGGTGTAGGCGACCTCGGGTTTGGCGAGCTTGATGAACTTGCGGGCGCCCTCGATGAAGTGGTCCTCGGTGCCGCACCAGATACCGACCGGGACCTTGCCCATCTTGTCCACGTTGCGCAGCGGGTCCAGCGAGGCCCACTCGGCGGTGTCCTTGAACGCCTTGCGGGTGCTCATCTCACGCCACGAGGTCAACAGGCCGGGGGAGATGGCCGCGATCGCCTGGGCGGGCTTTCCGGCCTCCTGGCGGCGCCGTCCGTACAGCAGCGCGCCGAAGCCGCCCATCGATATACCCGCGCACGCGAACGGCACCCCGTTGGCGTCTCCGAGGCCGCGCGCCGCCAGCCACTTGGGCACCTCCTCCAGGAGCATGCCCATGGAGTTGTCGCCGCGCTGGTTCTCGTGCCAGTAGTTGTCGCCGCCGTCGAGGGCGACGAAGGCGAATGGCGGGATTGTGCCATTCGCGACCTCGGCGGCCAGTTTCACCGCCAGACCGGTCGGCGCGCTGCGGCGGGCGTTGCCGTGCAGGCCGTGCAGCAGCAGGCAGACCGGGAGCTGCTTGGGCTTGGCGTTGCTCGGCAGGATGGTGACCAGGTCGACTTCTTTGTGCCGCTGCTGGGAGTAGACCCGCTCCACCTTGGTGATGCCGTTCGGGTCGATCGGGGCGGGGTTGGACACGCCAAGCACGTCGCCGACCATCCTGGTCAGCGGAATCGCCCCCGTCGCGGTGCCGAGCACCAGGCCGGCCGTGGCCAGACCGGCCCCGCCGGCGACGAGCACCGAGCGGCGGCTCATGCGCCGTCGCTCCTCCTGCTCGGTCACCTGTTCGTCCAACTTGGTCCTTCCCCGACACAACACACGCTCTTTACCACTCAGACGTTTCCCGGGGAGCTTGCGTTGCTTGCCACTGCCACCATCGGGGGAAGTGGTCCGGACGTTTCCATCTAAGCCGAAACCGGGTAGTCGGCCAGTCGTTCGATCCCGCTGTAGACGTTCATCTGCTCGCCGCGCAGGAACCCGACCAGCGTCATGCCGCTTTCCGCGGCCAGCTCCACCGCCAGCGACGATGGCGCGGACACGGCCGCGAGCATCGGCACCCCGGCCATCGCGGCCTTCTGCACCAGCTCGAACGAGGCCCGGCCAGAGACCAACAACACAGTCCCGGTCAGCGGTACGAGCCCCTGCAGCAGGGCCCAGCCCATCACCTTGTCCACCGCGTTGTGCCGCCCGACGTCCTCCCGGACCACGAGCGCCGTCCCGTCCGCCCGGAACAGCCCGGCCGCGTGCAGCCCGCCGGTCGACTCGAACACCCGCTGCGCCTCCCGCAACGCATCGGGCAATGTGGACAAAACCGCGGGGTCGACCCGAAGCGGGTCCGACGCGGGGGAGAAGCGGGTCTTCAGCTTCACCGCGTCCAGCGCGGCCTTCCCGCACACGCCGCACGAGGACGTCGTATAGAAGTTGCGTTCGACGCCGGTGTCCGGTTCGGGCACTCCGGGGGCCAGCGCGAGGTCGAGAACGTTGTACGTGTTCTTGCCACTGTCATCGACGCTGTCGCAGTAACGAGCGGTGGCGACGTCCTCCCGGTCGCCGATCACGCCTTCCGTCAGGAGGAATCCGTGCGCCAGCTCGACGTCGTGACCGGGCGTCCGCATGGTCACGGCCAGGGCTTTTCCGCCCACGCGAAGTTCCAGCGGCTCCTCGGCGGCGAGGGCGTCCGGGCGGCGGACCCGTCCGGACGGAGACAGCTTCACTATTGGGCGCCGAACCGTGACCCGTCCCATGTGGGTTCCCTCCTTGCTGGGCCCGCGTCAGGCCATTAGTTTGCCTACTCAACAACCAGCGTACGGAGGTCAACGATGGCCCTCGGTTTCCTGGACCGCTCCCGTATCGTCGCGCCGGACGGCTGGAGCCGCTGGCTCATCCCGCCCGCCGCCCTGTCCGTTCACCTGGCGATCGGGCAGGCCTATGCCTGGAGCGTGTTCAAGCCGCCGCTAGAGAAGTATCTCTCATTGAGCGGCACGCAGAGCGCCCTTCCTTTCCAGTTGGGCATCGTGATGCTCGGCCTGTCCGCCGCGCTGTTCGGCACCCGGGTGGAGAGCAACGGCCCGAGATGGGCGATGTTCGTGTCGCTGTGCTGCTTCTGCGGCGGCTTCCTGATCTCCGCGCTGGGCGCCGCCACCGAGCAGTACTGGCTGGTCGTGCTGGGCTACGGCGGGCTGGGCGGCATCGGCCTCGGGATCGGCTACATCTCGCCGGTGTCCACATTGATCAAGTGGTTCCCGGACCGCCCTGGCCTGGCCACCGGTATCGCGATCATGGGCTTCGGCGGCGGCGCGCTGATCGCCTCGCCGTGGTCGGCCGCGATGATCGACGGCTTCAGCCACGACTCCAGCGGGATCGCGCTGGCCTTCCTGGTGCACGGCCTGGCGTACGCGGTGTTCATGTCGATGGGTGTGCTGCTCGTGCGGGTTCCCGCCGAGGGCTGGCGCCCGAAGGGCTACGACCCGGCGAACGACAAGCAGCACGCGCTGATCACCACGGCCAACGTGTCGGCGCGCAACGCGATCAAGACCCCGCAGTTCTGGTGTTTGTGGATAGTGCTCTGCTTCAACGTGACCGCGGGCATCGGGATCCTGGAGAAGGCCTCCCCGATGATCACGGACTTCTTCAGGAGCACGCCCATCCCGGTCACCGCGACCGCCGCCGCGGGCTTCGTGGCGCTGCTGTCGCTGGCCAACATGGCCGGCCGGTTCGTCTGGTCGTCCACATCGGACCTGATCGGCCGCAAGAACATCTACCGCGGCTACCTCGGCATCGGCGCCCTGCTCTACCTGACCATCGCGCTGGTGACCAACGAGTCCAAACTGGTCTTCATCCTGTGCGCGATGCTGATCCTGTCCTTCTACGGCGCCGGGTTCGCGACCGTCCCGGCCTACCTGAAGGACCTGTTCGGCACCTACCAGGTCGGCGCCATCCACGGCCGGCTGCTCACCGCGTGGTCGGTGGCCGGCGTGCTCGGCCCGCTGATCGTCAACGCGATCGCGGACGCGCAGAAGTCGGCGGGCAAGAGCGGTCCGGCGCTGTACACCACGTCCATCTACATCATGATCGGCCTGCTCATCCTCGGGTTCATCGCCAACGAGCTGGTCCGGCCGGTCAACGCGAAGTTCCACGAGAAGACCGCCGAGGAGGTGGCGTCATGAACCGCAAGCCGCTGATGATCCTCGCGTGGGCGTGGGTCGGGATCCCGTTCGCCTACGGGGTCTACGAGCTGATCGTGAAGGTCACCCAGATCTTCAAGGGGTGAGCGCGGCCACCAGCGCGCGCTTCGCCGAGTGCACGTGCTCTTCGGCGTACCGTGAGATCGTCCCCGCGTCTCCCGCGCGGAGCAGCCGGACGATCTCGCGGTGCTCGTCGACCACGATCGCCCGGTAGCTCTCCTGCCGGATCCGGTTGAGCTGGAACAGGTACACCTGCGACCGCAACGCGTGCCAGGCGTCGATCAGCCTCGTGTTGCCGGTCGAGCGATAGATCGCGTCGTGGAACCGCATGTCCAGCGCGAGCAGTTCGCCGCTGTCGGCGTGGGCGCCCAGCCTTGCTGCCATCTTGTCGACGAGATCGTCCAGTTCGGACAGATCCGCACGCCCGATCGCGGTGCGCGCGGCGAGACCTTCCAGCGCCGCCCGGACCGCGTAGACCTGCTCGGCGTCCTCCACGGTGAGATCGATCACTCGCGTGCCGCGGTGCCAGGCGCTGTGCACGATGCCTTCCCGCTCCAGCAGCGCCAGTCCTTCGCGCACGGACCCACGGCTGACGTCCAGACAGGCGGCCAGGTCCACCTCGCGGAGCGGCGCTCCGGGCGGGAAGTCGCCGCGGAAGACCGCCTCACGGATCCGGTCGGCGGCGTCGCTGGCCAGGCCCTTGCGGTCGACCTTCTGAAGCATGTCCGAATGTTGACATCCGGACAATCGCCGGTCAAGGTGAGATCATGACGCGACCCGGGTTCCACTTGGCCATTCCCGTCGATGACCTGCCCAAAGCCCGTTCGTTCTACGGCGGCGTGCTGGGCCTGGCGGAGGGCCGGTCCGCGGACAAGTGGGTGGACTGGAACTTCTACGGCCACCAGGTGGTGACCCATGTCGTGCCCGGCGCCCATGGCGACTCCGGGAACAACCCGGTCGACGGGCACGACGTGCCGGTGCCGCACTTCGGGCTGATCCTGCCCATCCCCGAGTTCCACGCGGTCGCCGACCGGCTCAAGGCCGCGGGCACCGAGTTCGTGATCGAGCCGTACCTGCGGTTCGCGGGCGAGCCGGGGGAGCAGTGGACCATGTTCTTCCGCGACCCGGCCGGAAACGCGTTGGAGTTCAAGGCGTTCAAGGACGAGACGCAGGTGTTCGCCAAGTGAGCCGCGGGGTTCTGGTCACCGGGGGAGCGCGCGGTATCGGCCTGGCGATCGCCGGCACCTTCCGGGCGGAGGGTGACAAGGTCGTCGCGTTGTCGTCGGCCGACGGTGACCTCAGCGATCCGGCGGAGGTGTCGCGGATCGTCGGCGAGGCGGTGGAAACCCTTGGCGCGATTGACGTTCTGGTCAACAACGCGGCCGTGATCCTGGCGAGTCCCGTGACTTCGTCCTACGAGGACTGGCAGCAGGTGTGGCAGCGGACGTTGGCGGTCAACGTCTTCGGCGCCGCGAACATGAGCTTCTGCGTGGCGCAGCACATGATCTCGCGCGGCTCCGGGCGGATCATCAACGTCGGTTCGCGCGGTGCGTTCCGGGGCGAGCCGGACCACCCCGCATACGGGGCCAGCAAGGCCGCGCTGCACTCGCTCGGCCAGTCACTGGCGATTTCCCTTGCGCCGCACGGCATTGCGGTCGCCTCGGTGGCGCCCGGGTTCGTCGAGACCGAACGGGTGGCCGACGCGATCACCGACGAGGTTCGTGCGCAGAGCCCGTTCGGCCGGGTCGCCGAACCCGAGGAGATCGCCGCCGCCGTGCGTTACCTGGCCTCACCGGAAGCCGTGTGGGCCTCTGGCGCCGTCCTCGACCTCAACGGGGCGTCCTACCTGCGCTGAGGTCCCCGGCCAAAGACACGATCTCGCGGGTGATGGGGCGCAGGCCGGGAAGGCGGGACATGTGGATCAGCCGGTCCACCAACGGAACCGTGCGGTTGACCAGCATCCGGCTGCGCGACCGGCCCGCCGACCGGTCGTGCACCCAGAACAGCACGATCCCCATCAGGTAGAGCCACAACAACCGCGGCAGCTCGGCCCGCAGCCCCGGGTCGAGCCTCACCCCCGCGAGCACCTCCTCGAACAGCCCGATGCTGGCCGCGCGGGCCGGCTGGGACGAGTCGGAGAACGGGCTCAGCGGGCTCGCCGGGTCGGCGGCGTTCTTGAAGAACTGCCCGGCGAACTCGTGGTACGGCTCGGCCACGTCCAGCCAGGCGAGCAGGACCCCGCGCAACCGCGGCGCGAAGTCCCGCTCACTGGCCAGGATCTCGGTGCAGGCGTCTCGGTGCGCGGCCTGGATCCGGTCGTAGAACCCCTGGATCAAGTGGTCCTTGGACTCGAAATAGTAGTACGCGTTGCCGGTGGAGACGCCTGCCTGCTTGGCGACCGCCCGCATGGTGGTGCGGTCGTAGCCCTGCTCCTGGAACAGCCGCAGCGCCGTCTCCATGATCAGCGTCCGGGTCTGCTCGCTCTTGGCCATCACGAAACAACTCTATGGGCGCCCGGCGTAGTCCACGACGGACTTCCAGTCGTCCGGCGCGGCGACCATCCCGATGTACCCGTCCGGCCGGACCAGCACCAGGACGTTCTCCTCGCCCGGCAGCTCGTGGGTCTGCACGCCGGGGATCGGCCGTGCCGCGCAGCCGAACGCGAGCAGCGTGAAACCCGTGCCCTTGACCAAGTCCTGCCACGGCGCCCGTTCGCCCGCCTGTGGGCCGTCCCAGGTGACGAGGTTCTTCGACAGCGGGCTGTCCGGGTAGCCGATGCCGAGCTGCCGGTGTTCGGGCTTGATCCCCTTGTCGATGGCGCCGGTGCCGCTCGTGATCGCGTCCTTGATATCGGTCATCGCCTGACTGCTCGACCGCAGCGTCCATGCCGCCACTGGCAGCCGTTCCTGCTCGTAGGTGTCCAGCAGGGTGGGCGACGCGGTGCCGTCGAGCGTGCGGGCCAGCTTCCAGCCGAGGTTGTAGGCGTCCTGGATGCCGGTGTTCATGCCGAGT
The DNA here is from genome assembly GCF_040675465.1 of Actinocrispum sp. NPDC049592. Taxonomy (NCBI): domain Bacteria; kingdom Bacillati; phylum Actinomycetota; class Actinomycetes; order Pseudonocardiales; family Pseudonocardiaceae; genus Actinocrispum; species Actinocrispum sp. NPDC049592. The sequence goes on from NZ_JBFAPA010000018.1 coordinate 94,591, forward strand.
CCACCGGCCGGTGGATGCACATGGGCGGCGTCCCCGGCCAGGAACACGCGGCCGACCCGGAACCGGCTGACCATCCGGACGTTCTCGCGATAAGTCGACATCCACGTCGGGTTCGACAGCTTGATGTCGGTGCGCCCGGTGAACTCCGTGCAGAGGCGCTGGAACGTCTCCAGGGACGGTTCGCCTGGAACGGGCGCCACCTGGCACTGCCAGACTTTCGTCGCCTTGAACGGGGTGAGCGCGAACATCCCCCGGTCCGGGTCGATCCACATGTGCATGCCGTCGTTGGTCAGGCCCTCGACCTCGAAGTCGCCGATATGCATCATCTGCTGCTCTTCGGTCTCCCCGTCGAACGGCACGCCCAGCTGCTTGCGGATCGTGCTGCGCCCGCCGTCGCAGCCGATCATGAACTTGGCCCGGATGGCCTCGCCGCTCGCGGTGTGTGCGGTCACGCCCCCGGCGTCCTGCTCGAACGAGGTCACCTCGGCGGTCTCCACGGTGATTCCCAACGAGGACAACCGATCCGTCAGCGCCTCGTTCACGCTCCACTGTGGAATGATCAGGCTGGCGCCCGCCGGGGTCTCCCGGACGACCTTGCCGCCCATGTAGATGCGGCCACCCGTGGACCGGCCCGCGGCGTTGATCGCGTCCAGCACGCCGAGGTCGTCCAGGATCTCCAAAGTGCGCAGCTGCAGGCCTTTCCCGCGGGACCCGGCGAAGATCTCCCGGTCCACGATCCGCACGGGCACGCCCCGGCGGGCCAGGTCGACAGCGAGCGCCAAGCCGGTCGGACCGGCGCCGACGATCAGAACGTCCATCATCTCTCCCCAGTGAGCCCATCGAGCACCAGCGCGACCACCTGGTCGCGCACCTGTGTCATGTCCCGGTCCGCCAGGCCGGTGAAGTGCCGCCCCATCCCCGGCACCGCCACCAGCGAGCTGACCATGGTCGCGTAGAACACCACGAAGTCCACGTCCGCGCGGAAAACCCCTTGTGCCACACCGCGTTCGTGCAGCCCGCGCAGCTCGGCCGAGATGCCGTCGGTCGGCACCTTCGGGCGGACGCCGAACCCGCCGACCGCCTCCTGCGAGGCCAGCGCGACCAGCAGCGGACGCGCGTGCAGCAGGTCGAACATGGCCCGGAACGCCAGCTGCAGCCCCTCGTACGGCTCGAGTCCGGCGGCCTGCTTGAGCGTCTGCGCCCAGACATCGGTCGAACCGGTGAACTCGTGCTCCAGAACCGCTTTGTAGAGGCCCTCTTTGCTGCCGAAGTGGTGGTAGATCATCCGCTCGTTCACCCCGGAGCGGGCCACGATCTCCCGGATCCGGGTGCCCTTCGGCCCGTGCAGGGCGAACTCCTGCGCCGCGGCCTGGAGCAGACGCTCCCGGGTGTCCATGCAGTAAATGTTTACTGCGCGACTCCGGCTTGTCAAGCGGCGATCGCCGCGAGCACGTCGGTGCGGGCCGCCCGGCGGGCCGGCCACATCGCCGCGAGCACGCCGACCAGCACCATCCCGGCCAGCGACACCGCGATCACCAGGTACGGCACCGAGATCCGCCACAGGTCCTGGCCGAGCATCGCGTGCTGCATCGCAGCGCCGACCGCGATGCCGACGACGATCCCGAGCAGCCCGCCATAACCGCAGATCACGACGCTCTCCAGGCGGACCGACCGGCGAACCAGCCGCTGGCTCGCGCCGATCGCCCGCAGCACGCCGATCTCGCGGGTGCGTTCGATGACCGACAACGCCAGCGTGTTGACCACCCCGAAGGCCGCGATCACGATGGCCGCCCCGAACAGCGCGTACATCACCGCCAGCAGCAGGCGCAGGCTGCTGGTCGCGTCCTCGATCAGCCCTTCCCGGTCGGTGACCAGCACGTCCGGCCGGTCGGCGAAGGCCTCCTCGATCGCGCTCCGCGAGCCGAGCGCGTAGATCGTGGTCACCCGGGTCTCGCGGTACCTCTCCGGGATCAGCGTGAAGTCGACGTAGAACAACGGCTGGACCTCGGTTCCCTCGTACAGGCTCGCGACGGGGACCTGGATCGTGGTGACCGGGTCGATCTCGATGCTCACCACATCGCCGACCTTGATCCCGAACGACGCCGCCTCGTTCGCGCCGACCACCGCACCATTGCGGACATCCGGGGAGATCACGCTGTCGGGTTCGATCGCGGACATGGTCGTGTTGTGGCCGTTGACCTTCACGAACCCATAGCGGTCCGCGGACGCCTTCACCCCGGGAATGGCACGGACTTTGCCGAGGACGTCGGTCGCCAGCGGGCTGTTCTTGGTGGGGGACTTGAGGATCACCGCGTTCTCAGGCACGGTCGCGCGGATCGACGAGCTGTACAGGGACACCATGGTCTCGCCGAGCGTCGCGAACGCGCACACCAACGCCAGGCCGACCATGAGCGCGGACGTGGTCGCCGCGGTCCGCCGTGGATCACGGATGGCGTTGCGCATACCCAGCCGTGTCGCCGGGCCACCACGCCTGCTCAGCAAGCGTGCCAACGGTTTCAGTGCGATACCGGTCAGCAGCGGAGCCAACAGGAGCACGCCCAGCCAGCCTACGAAGCTGCCACCCAGGCCCACAACGCGTTCGGAGGTCGTCAGGTCATTGGACAAGGTCGAGATCGTCGCGATGACCGCGATCACCAACGCGATACCACCCGACACCGAACGGATGACCAATGACTGTTTTGAGATTTCAGTATTTGTCCGGAGAGCGGCCATCGGTGGAACCTTCGCAGCGCGACGGGCGGAGGCGTAGGCGGCGATCACCGTGACCAGCACACCGACCCCGTAGCCGACGAGAATCGCCGTGAGGGAAACGGAATACTGCACGGACACGCCCTCCGGTCGCGCGGCCTCCATCCCGAGCAGGCCGAGCCCGATGCCCAGGCCGACACCGAGGGTGGCGCCGATCCCGCCCAGCACCCCGGCCTCGACGAGCACCGCCCGCCGCACCTGCCGCTTGCTCGCCCCAACTGCCCGCAGCAGGGCCAGCTGACGCGTGCGTTGGGTGACGAGCATGGCGAACGTGTTGGCAATGACGAACATCCCGACCAGCAACGCCACGGCCGCGAACGCCAGCAACGTCTCCCGTGTGTCCTGAGCGGCGTCCTCCGCGTGCGCCCGAACCCGCGAGACCAGTTCCGGCCCGGTCGTGACCTCGCGCAGGTTGCTGTCGAAGTGGCCACGGGCGGTGGCCGCGATGGCATTGAGGTCCGCGCCCGGTTCCGCCATCAGATCGACCCGGGCGATCTCGAAGTCAGACGTGCCGAACGCGACCGTGGGCTCGGGTTCGCCCAGCGACCGGTACGCGAAGATCCCTGCGACGACGGCGTTGTCCGTCCTGCCGTCGGCGAGGATGATCCGCGCGGTGTCACCGGCCTTCAACGACGTCTGACGTTCGCTCAACGCCACTTCGCCCGGTGCGGGAGCATGGCCGCTGACCAGGGCGAATCGCTCGGTCGGGTCCCAGTTCGTACCAGCGGTGTCCGGGCGCCCGCTGACGAGTTTGCCGTCGGCGCCGATCAGTCCCGCGCTGCCGAACGTGACGGCGGCCGCGTGGCCGACGCCCGGGATCGCGGCCAGCCAGTCACGATCCTGGCTGGTCAGCGCGGGTGCACGGTCCTTGGTCTGGACGCAGACGCCGACATCGGTGCGGGCGTCGGCGCCCGAGATGGTCGCGGCCGTGGAGTCGGAGACGACCCAGGTGGCGACGACGAACGTCACCCCGAGCACGATCGCGACCAAGGTCATCACGATCCGGCCCTTGTGGGCGCGCAGGTCTCGCAGCATCGCGCGGAGCATCAGGCCATCACCTGCTCCACGATCCGGCCGTCGGCGAAGTGCAGCACCCGGTCGGCGTACGCGGCCGCGGTCGGCTCGTGCGTCACCATCACCACGGTCTGGCCGAACTCGTCCACACTCCGGCGCAGGAAGCCGAGCAGGTCCGCCGCGGACTGGGAGTCCAGCGCGCCGGTGGGTTCGTCGGCGAACACCACGTCCGGCCTGGTGATCAGCGCGCGGGCGCACGCGACTCGCTGCTGCTGGCCGCCGGAGAGCTGGCTGGGGCGGTGGCCAAGGCGGTGCCGCAGGCCGATCCCGTCGATGACCGCGTCGGCGAACCGCTGGTCCGGGCGTCGGCCGGCCAGCTCCAGGGGGAGCACGATGTTCTCCCAGGCGGTGAGGGTCGGCAGCAGGTTGAACGCCTGGAACACGAACCCGGCCCGGTCGCGGCGCAGCTCGGTGAGCTTCGCGTCCGCCAGTCCGGTGAGCTCCGTGCCGCCCAGCCTGACCTGGCCCGAGGTCGGCCGGTCCAGCCCGGCCAGGCAGTGCATCAAGGTCGACTTGCCGGAGCCGGACGGGCCCATGATCGCGGTGAACTGGCCCCTTGGGAACTCGACGGTCACCTCGTCGAGCGCGACCACCCGCGCGTCGCCGGATCCGTATACTTTGGACAGTCCGGCGGCTTCGACTGCTGGTTCGTTCATGCCCGCAACGGTTCCGCAAACCGGTGGGAGAATCGTCGGCCCGCAGTCAGATTCGAGCCGTCAACCTCAAGCGCCAGCTACCGCCCGGGTATCCGCCTGGAGGATGACTCAGCTGTCACAGGTGCTGTTCGCGGGCAGGGTGCTCGCCGGGTCGAAGTACCTGGTCCGGTCGCGGGTGGTGGACTCGGTGGCGGCCTTGGCGTGCTGCTCGCTGAACGCGGGCGCCAGGTAGCCCTCGCGTAACGCCTCACAGCCCATCGAGTACGTGAACCCCTGCGAGCGCACCGGCCAGATGCCAAGGCTGCTCGCGGCGTACTGACCGGTCAGTACGGAGTAGTCGGTGTCCCAGCGGTCGACGGCGACGATGTCCATCACGTCGGTCAGCTGCTCGGCCTTGTCGCTGTTGAACGCATACGCGAACACGTAGTTCGTGTGCACGACCAGCTCGCCCGGGCGGGTGCCGACCTCGGCCCACATCTTCCCGCTCACCTTCGGCGCCGCCGGCAACAGCGTGTAACCGGTGGCCAGCCGGGTGGCGTAGGCATGGGCCTCGTGCGGGTCGTTGCCGAACACCGGGCGCATGTTCTTCTGCGAGTCGCGGGCCAGCAGCTTCAGATACTTCTCGACGTCGTGCTTCTCCAGCACCGTGCGGTCCAGCCGCGAGGTGATCACCGCCTGGCGCACCTTCGTGTACGCGTCGGTGACCTGCTGCTTGGTGAACTTGCCGATCGCGGCGGCCGCGGGGGCGATGACACCGGACTCGCCGTCGGCCCAGCCCTCGGCGGGCGTCCCGGCGAACGGGTGCGCGGTGTCGATGTGCACCTGGGCGGGTGCGGCTTGGGTGACCTCGACAGTTCTCTGGTCCGCGGTCCCTCTGAGCGCGGCAAAGGTGCCCACGCCGGCGACTACCGCGACGGCTGCACCGATGATGGCGACTTTCGCGAAGTGTCGCTTGATGTAGGGGCCGGGGGCAGAACCACTGTCGTTTTCTCCGGGCATGTCTCCCTCGCGCTGGTCGGCGAGTACAGGGTGCCCGGCAGCCCCGTGGTGTCGTAGTCCACACCGGACCGGCAGAGCCTATCCTGGCCACGGTCCGTAAAACCAGTGGTCACGCGTAGTGTCACGAGTGCGCTGAGTCACAATGCGTGGTCCCTGCGTTGGTCCGGCCGGGTATGTCACCCGTTCGCATGACAGGTAATGCGGGTGAAGTCGCCGTGGCGAAGTTCGTAAACTCTTCAGTCGTGACAGACACAGCCATTCCCACGCCCGCCAGTGAACTTCCGGCCGCCTGGCAGCCGGAGCAGGTCGAGGGGCGGCTGTACCGGCGCTGGGTAGACGCGGGCTACTTCACCGCGGACGTCACCTCGGACAAGCCCCCGTTCACCATCGTGCTGCCGCCGCCGAACGTCACCGGCAGCCTGCACATGGGCCACGCCCTGGACCACACGCTGATGGACGCCATGATCCGCCGCCGGCGGATGCAGGGCTACGAGGCGCTGTGGCTGCCCGGCATGGACCACGCCGGCATCGCCACCCAGAACGTGGTCGAGCGGATGCTGGCCGAGAAGGAGGGGCTGTCCCGCCACGACCTGGGCCGCGAGGGTTTCGTCGAGCGCGTCTGGGAGTGGAAGGAGGACTACGGCGGCCGGATCCTCGACCAGATGAAGCGCCTCGGCGACAGCGTCGACTGGAGCCGTGAGCGCTTCACCATGGACGACGGCCTGTCCCGTGCGGTCCAGACGGTCTTCAAGCGGATGTTCGACGACGGGCTGATCTACCGCGCCGAGCGGATTATCAACTGGTGCCCGCGGTGCCTCACCGCGCTGTCGGACATCGAGGTGGACCACTCCGAGGACGACGGTGAGCTGGTCTCCATCCGTTACGGCGACGGGGAGAACTCGATCGTCGTCGCGACCACGCGCGCCGAGACGATGCTCGGTGACACCGCCGTCGCGGTCCACCCGGACGACGAGCGCTACCGGCACCTGGTCGGTACGGAGATCGAGCTGCCGCTGACCGGGCGGCGGATCCCGATCGTGGCCGACGCGCACGTCGACCCCGAGTTCGGCACCGGCGCGGTCAAGGTCACGCCCGCCCACGACCCGAACGACTTCGAGATCGGCCAGCGGCACGGCCTGCCGAACATCACGATCATGAACGAGCGCGCGGTGATCACCGCCAAGGGCCCGTTCGAGGGGCTGGACCGGTTCGAGGCCCGGCCCGCGGTGGTGGCCGCGCTGCGCGAGCAGGGCCGGATCGTCAAGGAGATCCGCCCGTACAAGCACTCCGTCGGGCACTGCTCGCGGTGCGACACGGTCGTCGAGCCGCGGCTGTCGCTGCAGTGGTGGGTCAAGGTCGAGCCGCTGGCCAAGGCGGCGGGCGACGCGGTCCGCGACGGCCGCACCAAGATCCACCCGCCGGAGCTGGAGAAGCGCTACTTCGACTGGGTCGACAACATGCACGACTGGACGATCTCGCGCCAGTTGTGGTGGGGACACCGGATCCCGGTCTGGTACGGGCCGGACGGCGAGGTCGTCTGCCTCGGGCCGGACGACCCGGAGCCGGGCGAGGGCTGGACCCGCGACCCGGACGTCCTGGACACCTGGTTCTCCTCGGGCCTGTGGCCGATCTCGACCCTGGGCTGGCCGGAGCGGACCGCGGACCTGGCGAAGTTCTATCCGACCAGCGTGCTGTGCACCGGCTACGACATCCTGTTCTTCTGGGTCGCCCGGATGATGATGTTCGGGCTGTACGCGATGGACGGCGTCCAGCCGTTCGACGACCTGTACCTGCACGGGCTGGTCCGGGACGCCTCGGGCAAGAAGATGTCCAAGTCCAAGGGCAACGTCATCGACCCGCTGGAGTGGATGGAGCGCTACGGCGCCGACGCGCTGCGGTTCACCCTGGCCCGCGGCGCCAACCCGGGCAGCGACCAGGCGCTGGCGGAGGAGTGGGCGCAGGGCGCGCGGAACTTCTGCACCAAGCTGTGGAACGCCACCCGGTTCGCGTTGTCCAACGGCGCCTCGACGGCGATCCCGGTGCCGTCGCGGGAGTCGCTGACCGACGCCGACAAGTGGATCCTGGACCGGCTCGACCAGACGGTGTCCGAAGTGGACGCCCTGTTCGAGGACTTCCAGTTCGCCAAGCTGTCGGACGCGCTGTACCACTTCACGTGGGACGAGTTCTGCGACTGGTACCTGGAGCTGGCCAAGGTCCAGATCGCCGAGGGCAGGGTCACCGAGACCCAGGCGGTCCTCGGGCACGTGCTCGACGTCCTGCTGCGGCTGCTGCACCCGCTGATCCCGTTCGTCACCGAGGAGCTGTGGACCGCGGTGACCGGCGGTGAGTCGGTCATGATCGCCGCGTGGCCCGCCGTCTCGGGCGCGTCGGCGGACGCCGGTGCGGCGCAGCGGATCGAGGGCCTGCAGAAGCTGGTCACCGAGATCCGCCGGTTCCGCTCCGAGCAGGGCCTCAAGCCGGGGCAGAAGGTCAGCGCGCGGCTGTCCGGAATGGACACCGCGGGCCTGGCCGCCCACCAGGGCGCCGTCGCCACGCTGGCCCGGCTCACCTCCCCGCAGGACGGGTTCGCCGCCAGCGCCGCCCTCGAGGTGTCGCTGCCCGGCTCGGCGGTGATCGTGGAGCTGGACCTGTCCGGCGCGATCGACATCGAGGCGGAACGCAAGCGCCTGACCAAGGACCTCGCCGACGCGCAGAAGGAACTGGCGCAGTGCGAGGCCAAGCTGAACAACCCCAAGTTCACCGAGAAGGCCCCGGCCGACGTCGTGGACAAGATCAAGGTCCGGCGCGAGGTCGCCCTCGCCGACATCGACCGGATCAACACCCGCATAGCCGCCCTCCCAGCGGCCTGACCCGGCTGTGGGACACGCCGAACCCCGGCGTGTCCCACAGTCGCCGCCCCCGTGTCCCACGTTCGCGCGGTGCGTGTCCCACGTTCGCCCGGCGGCCGGAAGGGCGCCTTCTAGTCGTGCTTACGGGTTGCGGTGGAACGGGTTTCCTGGTGGCCGTTCTCGCTGAGCGTGGCTGTCTGGGGCAGCGTAAGGATGAACGACGTGCGGCCGGGCTGGCTGGACAGGTTCACCGTGCCGCCGTGCGCGCTGATGATCGAGTGCACAATGGACAGTCCGAGGCCGGTGCCGCCGATGTGCCGGCTGCGGGAGTCGTCGATGCGGTAGAACCGGTCGAAGATCCGCGCCTGGTGTTCCGGTGGGATACCCGGACCGGAGTCCGTCACGGTGATCACCGCGTCAGGTGACACCGTCACGGTCACCGACGTGCCGGACGGGGTGTGCCGGGCGATGTTCGTCAGCAGGTTGTCCAGCACCTGGCGCAGGCGCATCGGGTCGGCCTGCACAATGACCCGGCTCGGGCCGGTGAACTCCAGCGGGTACGCGGGATGCGCGGCGATGAAGGCCTGCGCGGCGGCCGAGGCGACCTCGACCAGGTTGGTCTGCTCCAGCCGCAGCGGGGTCTCCGAGTCCAGCCGGGCCAGCAGCAGCAGGTCGTCGACCAGCACGCTCATCCGCTCGGTCTCCTCGCGGATCTTGGCCAGGTGCGCCTCGCGCTCCTGGGGCTCGTTGGCCGCCGCGTACCGGAACAGCTCCGAATAGCCGCGGATCGAGGTCAACGGGGTCCGCAGCTCGTGTGACGCGTCCGCGATGAACCGGCGCAGCCGTTGCTCGGCGGCGGTCCGCGCGGCTAGCGACTGGTCGATGTGGTCGAGCATCACGTTGAACGAGGTCCGCAGTTCCTCGACCTCCGGCCCGCCGCCCGCGCCCTTGGCCCGGACGGGCAGGCGCGACGAGTCGGTCAGGTCGTGCGCGGTGATGTCATGCGCGGTCGTGGCCATGTCACTCAGCGGGCGCAGACCTTTGCGCAGCACCAGTCGCCCGGCCACCACCAGCACCACCAACGCGGCGCCGAAGGTACTGGCAAGGATGATCACCAGCCAGCGAACGGTGTCGTTGAGGTCCTCGAGCGGCGCGGCGGTCACCATCACCTGGTTGGGCCGGGCGGGGATCGCGCACGCCCGCGCCCGGTAGAGGCCGTCGCCGTGCAGGAACACGGTCTCGAAGTAGTTGTCCCTGCCGCCGGAGTTCTCCGCGACCCTGGCCAGCTGGCGCAGGTCGCCAGGCGGTGCGGGGCTGTCCGGGCGGCTGGTGGCACGCCCGCCCTCGAGCGTGAAGATCGCCGCGTACCAGGCGACCGGGGTCTTCGGCTTGTTCAGGTAGTTCACCTGGTCGGTCTCGACCTTGGCGATCTGCGAGTCGAACTGCCGCTCCAGATAACCCCGTGTGCTCACCACCAGCACGGTGCCCACGATCCCGAACACCACCAGCGACACCGCGCCCAGCGCGAGCGCCAGGCGGGTGCCGAGCCTGGTCTGCCGCCAGCGCTTCACCCCGCGACCCGCCGCACGACGTACCCAACGCCGCGGACGGTGTGGATCAGTGGCTCGTGACCGTCGTCGATCTTCCGGCGCAGGTGCGACACGACCAGTTCGACCACATTGGACCGGCCGCCGAAGTCGTACTCCCACACGTGGTCCAGGATCTGCGCCTTGGTCAGCACCGCCGGCGATCGGCGCATCAGGTAGCGCAGCAGCTCGAACTCGGTCGGCGTGAGGTTGATCTGCTGCTCGCCGCGGCGCACCTCGCGGGTGTCCTCGTCCATGGTCAGGTCGGCGACCTCCAGCACCGACCGCTTCCACGACGGGCCGGTGCTGCGCCGCAGGACCGCCCGCAGCCGCGCCATCAGCTCCTCCACCGAGAACGGCTTGACCAGGTAGTCGTCACCGCCCCGGGTGAGCCCGGCGATCCGGTCCGCGGTGCCGTCCTTCGCGGTGAGGAACACCACCGGCACCATCGCGCCGCTGGCCCGCAACCCGTCGAGCACGGTGAACCCGTCGACGTCCGGCAGCATCAGGTCGAGCACCACGATGTCCGGGCTGAAGCTGGCCGCCTCCTTGAGCGCGTCCTCGCCGGTCCCCGCGGTGACCGCGTGCCAGCCCTCGTAGCGGGCGACCGTCGCGACCAGGTCGGCGATGTGCGGCTCGTCGTCGACGACGAGCAGGCGCACCGGGCTCTTCTTGTTCACACCTCCATGGTGCGGCACCCTCGCGCGCGTGGCGAGGTGACCGGGTCACTCATAGCAAGTCGACAGGTTGGGAACAGGATCCGCACAGGAACTCCGGCGAGTCTTGACGGCATGACGACCCTGCACCTGACGCGCCCCAGGGCGCTGGCCCGGGCCGGCCTGTATGTCCTCATGGGAGCCAACCTGGGCATCGTGACGGCGTTGTTCGCCGCCGCGGGCCCGTCGGCGGACCCGTTGATCACCATCGGCCGGCTGTTCGGGCTGTACGCGGCCCTGCTGATGGCGTTCCAGCTGCTGCTGGTCGCACGGCTGCCGTGGCTGGACCGCAGGCTCGGCATGGACCGGCTGACCAGCCTGCACCGGTGGACCGGGTTCGGCCTGCTGTGGCTGTTGGTGGGGCACTTGGTGTTCATCGCTTTCGGCTACGCGAATTTGTCTGACACAGATCCGGTGACGGAAGTTGTCAGCCTGGCAGAGACCACTGACGGCATCCTGCGTGCGTTGGTCGCCTTCGCGCTGATCCTGGTCATTGGCGGTGTGTCAGCGAAGTACGCCCGCCGTCGGATGGCTTATGAGACTTGGCATTTCATCCACCTGTACACGTACATCGCCGTGGTTTTGGCGTTCACCCATCAGATCGCGACCGGTCAGTCCTTTGTGAGCAGTGCGTTCGGCCGCGTCTACTGGTGGGCGATGTGGGGCGCCGCGCTGGGTACGGTGCTTGTGGGCCGTGTGGTTTTGCCGCTGTGGCGGAACTTCCGGCACCAGCTGCGGGTGACTGCGGTCGTGCCCGAGTCGGACAACGTGGTCTCGGTGTACATGACCGGCCGTGACCTGGACCGGTTGGGCGCCAAGGCCGGGCAGTTCTTCCTCTGGCGGTTCCTGACCAAGGGGCGCTGGTGGCAGGCGAACCCCTACTCCCTGTCGGCCGCGCCCGATGGGAAAACGTTGCGGCTCACGGCAAAGGCTGTCGGCGACGGCAGCGCCAGCCTGCGGTCGCTGAAGCCCGGCACGCGGGTGTTCGCCGAGGGGCCGTATGGCGCGTTCACCACTTTGCACCAGACCAAGCCGAACGCGTTGCTGATCGCGGGAGGCGTTGGCGTGACGCCGATCCGGGCGCTGCTGGAGGACATCCGCGGGCACGTCGTCGTGCTCTACCGGGTGAACAAGCGGGACGATGCCGTTCTGCTGCAAGAACTCGCGGACATCGCCCGCACCCGCGGCGCGATGCTGCACCTGCTCACCGGGCCGCCCACGGCCCACGACGAGTACGGGCCGCTGCTCGGCGCGAAGAGCCTGGCCGGGATGGTCCGGGACGTGTGGGACCGCGACGTGTTCGTCTGCGGCCCGCCGCCGATGACCAACGTCGTGCTCAAGGGGCTGCGCGAACTGGGCGTGCCCAAGGACCAGATCCACGCCGAGCGTTTCAGCCTGGCGAGTTGAGAGGAACAGCAAGTCATGCGACGGGTCATCCCCGCCATTGTGTTGAGTGCCATCGGGTTCTACTTCGTCTGGCAGTACGAACCGGGCGCCGCCGACGATGTCGTCGCCCAGCCGCCGCCCACCGTGATCCCCTCGACGCCCGCGCCAACGACGTCGTCCTCGTCTTCATCCGGGACGACCAGCACGCCGGTTGAGACGACGAAGACCGTGCAGGGCTCCGCCGAGCGCAACCCGCACGGCACAGTCCAGGTCCAGGTGACGTTCACCGGCGACAAGATCACCGGTGTGCGGTTCCTGCGGCTGCCGGACACCGGGCCGTCCCGGATGGCCGGGCCGTTGCTGGTCCAGGAGACCCTGCGGGAGCAGAGCGCCCAGGTGGACACCGTCTCCGGCGCGACCCAGACCAGCGACTCGTACGTCAAGTCGCTGCAGGCCGCGATCGACGCGAAGGGCGCCTGATGGCCGTCACCCGCGTCGAGCAGGTCATGGGTTTCCCGGTCTCGGTCGACCTGCGCGACGGCGAACCAGAGGACGCCGACCGTGTCTTCGCCTGGTTGCACGAGGTGGACCTGCGGTTCAGCCCGTTCCGGCTGACCAGCGAGGTCTGCCGGTACGACCGCGGCGAGCTCCCGGAGGTCAGCGACGACCTCCGGGAGGTGCTCGACCTGTGTTCGCGGTACGAGCGGGACTCCGGCGGCGCGTTCCGGGCGCGCCTGCCCGGGCGCCCGTTCGACCCGTGCGCGGTGGTGAAGGGCTGGTCGGTGCAGCGCGCGGCCGCGATGTTGCGGGACAGCGGGCTTTCGCGGTTCTGCCTCAACGCGGGCGGTGACGTGGTGACCGCAGGCGAACCGACCGACGGCCAGCCTTGGCGGATCGGCCTCCGGCATCCCGGCAACGCCAATGAAATCAGCGCGGTCCTGGCCGTCCGCGATGGTGCCGTCGCTACTTCGGCCGCGTACGAACGTGGTCAGCACATCATCGACGGCCGCACCGGCTTGCCCGCGTACGGCCTGCTCAGCATCACGATCCACGCCGCCGACCTGACCACGGCCGATGCGACCGCGACCGCCGCGTTCGCCATGGGCGCCGAAGGCCCGGCGTGGGCGGCGGCGCAACCGGGCTGCCAGGTCTACGCGGTGGACAGCGACTACCGCGTGTTCCGGTCACCTGAACTCCCTGTCATCAGGTGAAAAACACGCACTGACCACACGGTTTCCTTGCTACGGTCGGGAGATGTCCCGGTTCTACGTGACCACGACCGTCCACGCACCGGGGCTGACCCATGCGCTTGAGCTGGTGCAGGCCGACGTGCTCGCGCGGCAGCAACGCCTGCGCGGCGCCCGGGTCCGGTTCCTGGCCGCGCCCGAGCTGCGGGGCACGCTTGCCTTGTCCTCCAACGAGTCCATGGGCCCGGCGGAGCCGTCGTTGCGGGTCGCGGACGTCTCGGACGGCCGGTTCCTGCTCTCCCGGCACGCCTGCGCGGTCCGCGAGCTGGTGACCAGCGGCAGGCTCCGCATCGAGCCTGCCCGTTACCGCGACGAGGTCCTGGCCATGGAGATGGCCGACATCCCGGTGCCTTCGGTCCCGGTCGGTTACCTCACGAGCCTCGGCGACGCGCACTACCAACGCTGGTGGGCGAACAACGAGAACCGTGTGCACGTCATCGGCGCGGAGTCGTTGCGCCAGCACGCTGTGCACTGGCCCGCGATGCTGATGTCCGCCGGAATGCCCGTGCCGACGCACATCTACGTGCACTCACCGCACCCGGGCACTGCCGATCCGCGTGACCTTGTCGACCAGTACGGCGACGACGCGGTCCGTTGGTGGCTGCTGCGCTCCAACGGTCCCAAATACACGCCCTCCCAAGCACACAAGGAACTGACCAAGGGCCTCGGCACCCTCGTCGAACGCGTCACGGTGATGGTCCACCGCTACCGCCACGGTCGTCCGCCGACCGCCATTCAGACCGACGACCTCCGCGCCGACCGCGAGTCCGCCGCCGCCCGCATTGACGACGCCCTCGCCGCCGCCGACTTCCGCCGCGCGACCACCGCCGTCTGGAACATCGTCACGGCCGCGAACCTCTACCTCGTCCACTCCCGCCCCTGGGACCTCGCCCAGGCCGAGCAGTCCGGCAACTCCAGCGCCACCCACGGCCTCGACACCGTGCTGACCGCACTGCTCGCCACCTGCCGTTCGCTGGCCAACCAGCTCACCCCGTTCATGCCCACCGCCGCCCAGCGCATCGCCGACCAGTGCTTCGGCCTGTCCGGCGACCTCCCCCAGCCCCGCGCCCTGTTCCCCCGCCCGGCGGCCGGCCTGACGGCGGGACACTAGACTCGGTTGACGTGACTGACCCCGATGCGCTGCAGGTTCTCCGCGAGGTCGAGGCCGAGCTGGACACCCGGTGGCCGGAGACCAAGATCGGGCCGTCGCTCGACCGGATCACCACGCTGATGGACGTGCTGGGCAACCCGCACCGGTCGTACCCGGTGCTGCACGTGACCGGCACGAACGGCAAGACCTCCACGACGCGGCTGATCGACGCGCTGCTGACCCGGATCGGGCTGCGGGTGGGCCGGTTCACCAGCCCGCACCTGCAGCTGGTGACCGAGCGCATCGCACTCGACGGCGCCCCGATCAGCCCCGAGGTCTACGTACAGACCTACCGGGACATCGAGCCGTATGTGTCCATGGTGGACGCCGCCAGCGACGTGCGGATGACCAAGTTCGAGGTACTCGCCGGGATGGCGTACGCGGCGTTCGCTGAAGCGCCGGTGGAGGCCGCGGTCGTTGAGGTCGGTCTCGGCGGCGGCTGGGACGCGACGAACGTGGTCGACGCGGAAGTCGCGGTGATCGGGCCGGTCGACATCGACCACACCGACTACCTGGGCCCGGATGTGACCGGGATCGCCCGGGAGAAGGCCGGGATCATCAAGCCGGACTCGATCGCGATCCTCGGTGAGCAACGCCCCGAGGTGATGCAGGTCCTGCTGGAGCGAGTGGCCGAAGTGGACGCCACGGTCGCCCGCCAGGGCCAGGAGTTCGGCGTGCTGGAACGTGAGGTCGCCGTCGGCGGGCAGCTGCTGAAGCTGCAGGGCCTCGGCGGTGTCTACGACGACATTTTCCTGCCGCTGCACGGAAAGCACCAGGCCGACAACGCCGTCCGCGCCTTGGTCGCGGTCGAGGCGTTCTTCGGCGCGGGCGCGGAACGGCAGCTGGACGTCGAGGCGGTCCGGCAGGGCTTCTCGGCCGCGATCGTACCCGGACGGCTGGAGCGGATGCGTTCCGCGCCAAGCGTTTTCATCGACGCCGCGCACAACCCCCATGGGGCGAACGCGCTCGCCGCCGCGCTGGGCGAGGAGTTCGCGTTCCGCAAGCTGATCGCGGTGGTCGGGATGATGGCGGACAAGGACGCCAAGGGCATCCTGGAGGCACTCGAACCGGTGGCAGGCGAGATCGTGCTGACCCGCAACACCTCGCCGCGCGCGATGGACGTGGACGAGCTGGCCAGCGTCGCGCGGGACATCTACGGCGACGAGCGGATGGTCGTCGAGCCGCGGCTGGACAGCGCGATCGAGACCGCCGTGCGGCTCGCCGAGGAGGTCGGCGACCCGACCGAGCCGCTGGCCGGCGGGGGAGTGGTGGTCACCGGCTCGGTCGTCACCGCGGGTGAGGCACGGACCCTGTTCGGGAAGATCCCGGCATGACCGAGCGCGCCGAAGACAACGCCCCCGAGCCCGACGAGGAACGTGCCCAAGTGACCGCGCCCGACACCGAAGCGACCCCAGCGGCCTCCGCACCGGACCCGATGAAGGGGTTCCGCGGGGTGGCGGCCGGGGCGTTGATCCTGGAAGCGATCGTCGTCGGGCTGTCCCTGCTGGTCGTGCACCGCACGGCGGGCGGCCTGGGCACCTGGAAGGGCCTGCTGGCCGGCGGCGTCATCCTGGCCCTGATCGTCACCTGCGGCCTGCTCAGGCACAGCTGGAGCACGTGGCTGGTGATCGCCATCCAGGTGGTGCTGATCGCGAGCATCTTCGCCATCACCGAGCTGGGTGTGGTGGGGATCATCTTCGGCCTGGTCTGGGCGTACCTGCTCTACCTGCGCCACGACGTGGCGAAGCGGCTGGCCGAGGGACGCCTGCCCAGCCAGCGGCAATAGCGTTCATCCGTTGGTTCACTGACGTTGTTGTGGTGTGCGTTCTGCGGAGATAGGAACCCCGCATGACCCCACCACACATGGACAGACGGACTCTGCTGCGAGCCGGCGCGCTGGGGACGGGCCTGCTCGTCGCGGGTGCCCTGCCGGCCGGCGCCGACGTGCTCAAGCGGGACCGGCCGGTGCTCACCCACGGCATCCAGTCCGGTGACGTGACCACCGACGGCGCGCTGATCTGGACCAAGGCCGACCGGCCTTCGCGCATGCTCGTCGAGGTCTCGGCCGACCCGTCGTTCCGGCACTCGCGCTGCGTCACCGGCCCGGTGCTCACGCCGGCCACCGACGGCACCGGCAAGCTGCGCGTCCGCGGCCTGCCACCCGGCCGGGACGTCTACTACCGCGTGCAGGCCGAGGACCTCGACGGCCGGACCAGGAGCGAGCCGCTGACCGGGCACTTCCGCACCGCGCCGGTCGGCAACGAGGACATCCGGTTCGCCTGGTCGGGTGACGTCGCGGGCCAGGGCTGGGGGATCAACCCGGACATCGGCGGCATGGTCGGGTTCGCCGCGGTGGCCGCCCGCAAGCCCGACTTCTTCCTGCACAGCGGCGACACGGTGTACTCCGACGGCCCGCTGAGCGAGAGCGTGACCCTGCCCGACGGCCAGGTGTGGCACAACATCGTGACCGCGGCCAAGTCCAAGGTCGCCGAGTCGCTGGACGAGTACCGCGGCCAGTTCGCCTACAACCTGATGGACTCCAACGTCCGGCAGCTGTTCGCGTCGGTGCCCAGCATCGTCCAATGGGATGATCATGAAGTCTTGAACAACTGGTACCCGGGCGAGATCCTGGACCTGCCGCAGTACACCGAGAAGCGCGTCGACGTGCTGGCCAAGCGCGCGTTCCAGGCGTTCCACGAGTACCAGCCGGTCGATCCGGCGCGGGCGGTGGACGGCCGGGTGTACCGGAGCTTCTCGTTCGGCCGCCGGCTGGACCTGTTCGTGCTGGACATGCGTACGTACAAGGACGCCAACACCGCGCCGAAGGATGGGATCGGCCACATCCTCGGCGACAAGCAGGCGAAGTGGCTGGTCGACAGCCTCTCGAGGAGCCGCGCCACCTGGAAGATCGTCGCCGCGGACCTGCCGCTGGGGCTGTTGGTGCCAGACGGCACGGACATCGAGGCGGTCGCGAACGGCCTACCGGGTGCGCCTGGTGGCCGTGAGCACGAGCTGGCTTGGGTGCTGAGCGAGTTGCAGCGGCGCCGCGTTCGCAACGTCGTGTGGCTGACCGCGGACGTGCACTACACGGCCGCGCACCACTACTCGCCGGACCGGGCCGCGTTCCAGGACTTCGACCCGTTCTGGGAGTTCGTGTCCGGGCCGCTGCACGCGGGCGCGTTCGGCCCGAACACGCTCGACCCGACCTTCGGGCCGAGCGCGGAGTTCGTGCACGCCCCACCGGTCGCCAACACCTCACCGTTGGTGGGCTACCAGCACTTCGGCGAGGTCGCGATCGACGGCCGCAGCGGAGAGCTGACCGTGTGGCTGCGCGACGGGCGCGGCGCCTCGTTGTGGTCCAAGAAGTTGCGGCCCGAAGGCGCCCGTTAGGCTTCGGCCGAACCGCACATATTCCACGAAGGAGTCTGGACCCAGTGAGCGAGCGCACCCTGGTCCTGGTCAAGCCCGACGGTGTCAGCCGCGGACTGGTCGGCGAGGTCATCTCCCGGATCGAGCGCAAGGGCCTGTCCCTGGTCGCGCTGGAGCTGAAGCACGTCAGCAAGGAGCTGGCCGAGCAGCACTACGCCGAGCACGCCGAGCGGCCGTTCTTCGGCTCGCTGGTCGAGTTCATCACCGGCGGCCCGGTCGTGGCCATCGTCGTGGAGGGTGTGCGCGCGATCGCCGCGTTCCGCCAGCTGGCCGGCGGCACCGACCCGGTGGAGAAGGCGGTGCCGGGCAGCATCCGTGGCGACTTCGGCACCGAGGTGCAGTACAACCTCGTGCACGGCTCGGACTCGGCCGACTCGGCCAAGCGCGAGATCGACCTCTGGTTCCCCAACCTCTGAGCCGGCTGTGACGGCCGTGGGCGGGCGCGAGTCCGCCCACGGCTAAAAGATTTGCGGTTTTGTCGGGGCGCCTGGCTATGGTGCCCGGGTGGATGAAGATTCTCTCGTCCGGGCTGTGGGGCTCGTCAAAAGGTTCGGGGACTTCGAGGCGGTCGGCGGCATCGATCTGGACGTGCGCCGGGGTGAGTCGTTCGGGTTCCTCGGGCCGAACGGGGCCGGCAAGTCGTCCACGATGCGCATGATCGGGTGCGTCTCGCCGCGGACCGGCGGCAAGCTGAGCGTGCTGGGGATGGACCCCGAGGTCGACGGCCCGAAGATCCGGGCGCGGCTGGGCGTGGTGCCGCAGCAGGACAACCTCGACAACGAGCTGACCGTCCGGCAGAACCTCCAGGTCTACGGCCGCTACTTCGGCCTGTCCCGCGCGCACCTGCGCGAGAAGGCCACCGAGCTGCTGGACTTCGCGCAGCTCACCGACCGCGCGGACGACGAGGTGGACCCGTTGTCCGGCGGCATGAAGCGCAGGTTGACGATCGCCCGGTCACTGGTGAACGACCCGGACCTCCTGCTGCTCGACGAACCGACAACAGGACTCGACCCGCAGGCCCGGCACCTGTTGTGGGACAGGCTGTTCCGCCTCAAACAGCAGGGCGTGACGCTGATCGTCACCACCCACTACATGGACGAGGCCGAGCAGCTGTGCGACCGCCTCGTGGTGATGGACGGCGGCAAGATCGTGGCCGAGGGCAGCCCCGGCGAGCTGATCGACCGGTACTCCACCAAGGAGGTCCTGGAGCTGCGGTTCGCCCCCGGCCTCCAGGACGGCGTACCGCCCCTCGTCGAAGACCTCGCCGACCGCATCGAAATCCTCCCGGACCGCATCCTCCTGTACACAACCGACGGAGAAGCGTCCCTCACAGCGGCGCACACCCGAGGCGTACAACCCCTCTCGAGCCTCGTCCGCCGCTCCACCCTGGAGGACGTCTTCCTCCGCCTCACCGGCCGAACGCTGGTGGACTGATGAACGCCACTCGCGGCACCAGTTGTCCACAGGCGCGATCCACAGATCTGGCCGCGCCTCCACCACCCCCACTAGCCTGGAATCCGGGGTTCCCCCAATCGCCGATGAGGGTGAAGGCGTGTGCGATGGAAGCGCTCTCACCAGGAGTGGCGCTCCCGCCTGGCCAGGCCCGGGCTTCGACCTGGGGGCGGGTGATCGGCGGCGCGTCCGCGATCAGGGTGGAGGTGGCGAGCTGATGGATCTCGCGTCCCGCAGCACCGGCCGCGCCCCGACCAACTGGCAAGCCGCCGCGCTGGTCGTCGAGTCCTGCTGGATCTGGTACCGCCGCAACTGGCGGTCCACAGTGGTCTCCACCGTGCTCGCCCCGGTGTTCTTCCTGGTGGCGCTTGGGTTCGGGCTCGGCTCCCGCATCCCACCGTCCACAGTCACCGACGGCCTCGACTACGCCGCCTACCTCGCGCCCGCACTGCTAGCCAGCTCGGTTGTGCAGAACGCGGCCGGAGAGGCCACCTTCCCGGTGCTGTCCGGGTTCCGGTGGAGCCGCGTGTACTGGGGGATGGCCGCGTCGCCGATCACGGCCGGGCAGATCGCCGCCGGCCAGCTGCTGTGGATCGCCTGCCGGCTGGTCTTCTCCGGCCTCGCGTTCCTGCTCATCGCCACCGCGTTCGGCGCGATCACCGGCCCGGCCGTGGTGTTCTCCCTGGTCTTCTCGGTGATCGCCGGGATGGCTTTCGCCGCGCCGCTGGTCGCGTACTCGGCCACGATCGACAGCGAGGGCCAGCAGTTCAACATGGTCTTCCGGTTCATCGTGCTGCCGATGACGCTGGTCGCGGGCACGTTCTTCCCGCTCAGCCAGCTCCCGGTGTGGGTGCACCCGATCGCGTGGGTCACGCCGCTGTGGCACGGCACCGAGCTGAGCCGGGGCGTGGCGTTCGGCACCATCGACTTCCTGCCCGCGATCGGGCATCTCGCGTACTTGCTGGCGCTGTTCGCGGTGGGCACCTGGTTCGCCGCCCGCAACTTCCGCCGCAGGCTGGGGGTATGACGTGAGCGTCGGTCTGGTCCTGCGGGTGGTCCCGCCCGGCACGTACGCGCGCCGGGCGCACACCCTGGTGGAACGCTCCTGGCTGGTCAACCGGCGCGCCTGGATGGGCGTGTTCTCCGGGTTCTTCGAGTCGATCTTCTACCTGTTCGCCATGGGCATCGGGTTCGGCAGCCTGGTCACCCAGGTCACCGGCCCGGATGGGCAGCCAATCAGCTACGCGGCGTTCGTCGCGCCGGCCCTGCTGGCCGCCTCGGCGATGAACGGCGCGGTCTACGACTCCACCTTCAACATCTTCTTCAAGTTCAAGTACGCCCGGCTCTACGACGGCATGCTGGCCACCCCGCTCGGCCCGTTCGACGTGGCCATCGGCGAGATCTCCTGGGCACTGATCCGGGGCGGCCTGTACGCGGCCGGGTTCCTCACCGTCACGGCCGCGTTCGGGCTGGTCGCGTCGCCGTGGGCGATCCTCGCCTTACCCGCGGCGCTGCTGGTGGCGCTGGGGTTCGGCGCGGTGGGGATGGCGTGCACGACGTTCATGCGGTCCTGGCAGGACTTCGACCTGGTGCAGCTGGTGCTGATGCCGCTGTTCCTGTTCTCGGCGACGTTCTACCCGCTGGACGTCTACCCGTCCGGGCTGCGCGTGGTCATCCAGGTTTCGCCGCTCTACCAGGCGGTGGAGCTGATGCGCGGGCTGACCGCGGGCGTCCTGCACTGGTCGATGCTGGGCAACGTGGCGTACTTCGTGGTCATGGCCGTCATCGGCCTGACCGTCGCCGGTCGCCGCCTCGGCAGACTCCTGCTCAGCTAGTCTGGTTCGCTGTGAGTGTTGAGTCCGTTTTCCCGGAGCTGGAGTCGCTGCTGCCCAAGGTGGCCAAGCCGGTGCAGTACGTCGGCGGCGAGCTCAACGCGACGGTGAAGGACTGGGATGCCGCCACCGTCCGTTGGGCGCTGATGTACCCGGATGCCTATGAGGTCGGCCTGCCCAACCAGGGCGTGATGATCTTGTATGAGATCCTCAACGAGCAGCCCGACGTGCTGGCCGAGCGCACCTACGCGGTCTGGCCGGACCTCGAGAAGCTGATGCGTGAGCACGGCGTGCCGCAGTTCACCGTCGACGGGCATCGCCCGGTCGGCGCGTTCGACCTGCTCGGTGTGAGCTTCGCCACCGAGCTGGGCTACACGAACCTGCTCACCGCGCTGGACCTGGCGGGGGTGCCGATTCACGCCGCAGACCGCACCGAGGAGCACCCGGTGGTGGTCGCGGGCGGCCACTCCGCGTTCAACCCCGAGCCGATGGCCGACTTCATCGACGCCGCGGTGCTCGGCGACGGCGAGGAAGCCGTCCTGGACATCACGAACATCGTTCGCGCGTGGAAGGCCGAGGGCAGCCCCGGCGGCCGCGACGAGCTGCTCACCCGGCTCGCCGAGACCGGCAGCGTCTACATCCCGCGCTTCTACGACGTGACCTACCTGCCCGAAGGCGGGATCGCCTCGATCACGCCGAACCGTCCGCGGGTGCCGGAGCGCATCGCCAAGCGCACCACGATGGACCTGGACGCGTGGCCGTACCCGAAGCAGCCGCTGGTCCCCCTGGCCGAGAGCGTGCACGAGCGGATGAGCGTGGAGATCTTCCGCGGCTGCACCCGCGGCTGCCGGTTCTGCCAGGCCGGGATGATCACCCGCCCGGTGCGCGAGCGGTCCATCGAGGGCATCGGCGAAATGGTCCGCACCGGCCTGGACGCCAGCGGGTTCGAGGAGGTCGGCCTGCTGTCGCTGTCCAGCGCGGACCACTCGGAGATCGCGCAGATCACCAAGGGCCTCGCGGACCGCTACGAGGGCACCAACACTGGCCTGTCGCTGCCCAGCACGCGCGTCGACGCGTTCAACGTGGACCTGGCGAACGAGTTGTCCCGCAACGGAAGGCGCTCGGGCCTGACGTTCGCGCCGGAGGGCGGCAGCGAGCGGATCCGCCGTGTGATCAACAAGATGGTGTCCGAGGAGGACCTCATCCGCACGGTCAGCGCGGCCTTCGCGAACGGCTGGCGCCAGGTGAAGCTGTACTTCATGTGCGGCCTGCCAACGGAAACCGACGAGGACGTCCTGCAGATCGCGGCCATGGCCCAGGAAGTCATCCGCGCGGGCCGGAAAGCCTCGGGGCGCAACGACATCCGCTGCACCATCTCGATCGGCGGGTTCGTGCCCAAGCCGCACACCCCGTTCCAGTGGGCCGCCCAGTGCGACCCGGACACCGTGGACGAGCGGCTGCGCAAGCTGCGTGCCGCGGTGAACTCCGACCGCAGCCTCGGCCGCAACATCGGAATGCGTTACCACGACGGCAAACCGAGCCTGATCGAAGGCCTGCTGTCCCGCGGTGACCGCCGCGTCGGCCGGGTCGTCGAGCGGGTCTGGCGCGAGGGTGGCCGGTTCGACGGCTGGAGCGAGCACTTCTCCTTCGAGCGCTGGATTTCCGCGGCGGCCACCGAACTGGAGCCGCAGGGCGTGAGCCTGGACTGGTTCACCACCCGCGAACGCACCGAGGACGAGGTCCTGCCCTGGGACCACCTGGACTCCGGGCTGGACAAGCAGTGGCTGTGGGACGACTGGCAGGACGCGTTGGACGAGCAGGAACTCGACGACTGCCGCTGGACCCCGTGCTTCGACTGCGGCGTCTGCCCGACCATGGGCACGGCCATCGAAGTCGGCCCCACCGGCAAGAAACTCCTGCCACTGACCCCGGTCTAGTCGGTGACGGCGGCCAGGGCGTTCACGAGGCCGTGGCCGTAGAAGCCGTTGTAGGGCGCGTACCCCGAGCAGTACGCGTCCTGCGTTCCGGTGCCGTTGAGGTCGTAGTCGGCCGGGCAGGGCACGCTTTCGGCCTGGTTGTTCAACATGCGCGTGAGCGACGTCGGCGAAGCACCCGGGTGCGTGGACGCGAGCAACGCCAGCACGCCCGAAACATGCGGCGCAGCCATGGAAGTACCGCAGTAGCGCGCGTACCCA
The DNA here is from genome assembly GCF_040675465.1 of Actinocrispum sp. NPDC049592. Taxonomy (NCBI): domain Bacteria; kingdom Bacillati; phylum Actinomycetota; class Actinomycetes; order Pseudonocardiales; family Pseudonocardiaceae; genus Actinocrispum; species Actinocrispum sp. NPDC049592. The sequence continues at coordinate 117,931 of NZ_JBFAPA010000018.1, forward strand.
CCAGGCACCGTCGACAGGATGCAACCACTGTCAGGGTCACTGTGCCCACGGCGCTGCTCGCCACCGGGCGCGGTCACGTCGATCACGCCCAGTCCGTAAGCGCTGTAGCCAGCCTTCAACTTGTCCTGTCCCACCGACGAGACAGCTAGCACACCCCGTAGGCCTGCGGGTAGCACGCGGCAGCTGGGGTCAGGCGGGTTGGCCATGTCGACGTTCTCGTTGGTGGCCGCGGCGACGTTCAGCACGCCCCGGCCGGACGCGTAGGTGACCGCGCGGCTCAACGCGTCCCGCACCACCCGCTGACCGGACCGCGAGCAGGTGAACAGCCACGGGTCGACGAAGTAGCTGCTGTTGGTGATCGTCATGCGCTCCTCCGCGGCCCACATGAAGCCGCAGATGGCGTACTCCGGGTAGATGTGCCCGGTGTCGTCGACGACCTTCACGGACGCCAGTCGAACCCCAGGAGCCACACCAGTGATGCCCTTGCCGTCGTCGGCCGCCGCGATCGTCCCGGCTACGTGCGTACCGTGCGCGGACTTACCCGGCGCCCACGCGGCCGGCGATGTGTCCGCTTTGCCGGTCGCGCAGCCGGCTGAGAGGTTCGGGTCCACCGCGGCGCGCAGGTCGGGGTGGGTCGCGTCGATCCCGGAGTCCAGCACGCCGACCACCACGTTGCGGCTGCCCTCGGTGATCTCGTGGGCCGCGTCGGCGTTGATCATCGCCATGTCCCACTGCTCGTCGGTGCGGTCCGTGCTCGGCACGGACGCCCGGCGGGGCGCCCTGGTCGTCTCGTCGGCCTTCTTGGCTCCGGCCTGCTTGCCGGCCGCCTGGGCGCTGAACGCCCGATCGGAGCCGAACCGGTCGCCGAAGTCCGGGTCGCCGTTCGCCACGGCCACCGCGATCTGCGGGTAGTACACGCTGGTCGTGCCACACGATGCGGTGATCTCGGTCTGCGCCTGGGTCTGGCTGGTGCCTCGGTCGAACAACACGACGTACCGCAGCTGCTGGCCTGCCTCGACGCATGCGGCATTAGCGGGGTCGGCAACAGCCGGCAGTGTGCACGTCGCCGCGAGCACTGCCGTCAGCACCGCTGCCACCCTCAGCCGGCGGAGCACGACGAAAAACCTCCATCGCAGGGTCGCCGGCTCGGGGTTACCGGCTGTCCACCTTGCGGGACGGTAGCCACGCCCGGTCGGTCAGACAAGTTCATCGGGACAATTGCGCCTGCGGGTACGGTGCCAGCCGAGTACCGGTGTGCACCAGCGGAGCCGCCCCAGTCCACCAGAAGGAGTAACGCTGAGCCGTCAAGATCAGCCCAACCCGTCGCCACCAGGGGTGCAGAAGCTCCGGTTGCGCTACGCCAAACGCGGCCGGCTGCGTTTCACATCACACCGGGACATCGCCAGGGCCTTCGAGCGCGCGCTGCGCCGGGCCGGCGTGCCGATGGCGTTCTCCCAGGGCTTCAACCCGCACCCCAAGATCTCCTGGATCGGCGCCGCGCCCACCGGCGCGGCCAGCGAGGCGGAATACGTCGAGATCCAGCTGGTTGAGAAGAGAGACCCGGCGACCCTCGCCACCGAGCTGGACAAGGCCATGCCCCCCGGCCTGGACGTGCTCGAGGCGGTGGAGGCGGGTCCCGGCTCGCTGGCCGACCGGGTCGACGGCTCCCGCTGGGAGATCGAAGTGCCCGGCGTTGCCCCGGCCACGCTGACCGCCGCGGTCGAGGCCCTGCTGGCGGCCGAGGTGGCCGAAGTGGAGCGGCTGACCAAGGGCGGCATGCGCACAATCAATGTCCGACCTGCGGTTGTACGCGCCCGGACCCGTGAAGTGTCGGCGGCCGGCGAACCGTGTGGGATACTTGAGGTAGTTGTACGGCAGACAACACCTGCTGTACGGCCGGACGACGTGCTGAGCGCGCTCCGTGTCGTCGCCGGCCTGGAACCGCCGGTGCCCGCGAAGGCGACCCGGATGGCCCAGGGACGGCTCGACGATGGCGGCGGTATTGCCGACCCGCTGGCCCCGGACCGGGTGCCAGAGTCGCCTCGGGACGACGTCCACAGCTGACCTGTGTCACCCCGACGGGTGACGTGAGGCGAGGTTTCCCGCCGCCGGAGCCCCCCGGCTTCGCGGCGGACCAGGCAGGACTGCTTTGCAACGGTCCATCGTCAGGGGAAGGCGACGAGGACCGCGGAAGACAAACGTCCGCCGCCGAAACGCGGCGGAACCGAACAGAGAGGCCCCCGTGCGGCCGCGTCCGAGTATGGACGCGCCCGGGGGCGGAGGAGCTACATGTCGGACACGACCACGCCCGCCGGTGACAGCACCGAGCGGGACCTGATCGATTTGCCGCCGAAGATCAGGGTGCACGCCCTCGCCAAGCTGCTCGGCGCGAGCAGCCGCGAGGTGATGGGCGCACTGGCGGACCTGAACGAGGAAGTGCGCAGCGCGCAGTCCAGCGTGAGCCGCGAGGTGGCCCAGCGCGTCGTCGACGCGCTCGCCCCGCAGGACGACGAGGAGACGCCCGCCGAGCCCGCCCCGGCCGAACCGGAGGCCGGGACGTCCGAGACGGCTGAGACAGCCGCCGAGGAGCCCGAGCCGCAGCAGTCCGGCCGCCGTCCCCAGCAGCCGCTGTTCGCCTCGGCCTCGCCGGTGTTCCTGCCGCCGGAGGCCCGGACGCGCCCGGCGCCGCCGCAGCCCGAGGTCGTCGAGGAGACGGCCGAGGAGGAGGACACCGACGCCGATGAGGCCGTCGAGGACGACGGCACCGATGACGATGCCGGCTCCCGCCGCCGTCGCCGCCGCGGCCGTCGTGGCCGGGGCCGTGGACGCGGTGGCCAGGCCGACGACGGCGCCGACGACCAGGACGAGCCCGAGGCCGCCGCCGAGGAGCCGGAGGCCCAGGATGCCGCCGAGACCGACGAGGGCGAGGACGCGGCCGACGACGGTGTGAACCGCCGCCGGCGTCGCCGCCGTCGCCGCAAGGGCTCGGACTCCGACGAGTCCGGCCCTGGTGACGACGACCCGCCGAACACCGTCGTGCACGTCCGCGAGGCCCGCGACGAGAAGACCGCCAAGGCCGAGAAGGCGCCCGCCCAGGACCGCGACGAGGTCCGCAGCGTGCGCGGCTCGACCCGGCTGGAGGCCAAGCGCCAGCGCCGCCGGGACGGCCGCGAGGCCGGCCGCCGCCGTGCCCCGATCCTGTCCGAGGCCGAGTTCCTGACCCGGCGCGAGTCGGTCGACCGCACGATGGTCGTCCGCGAGCGCGCCGACCGCACCCAGATCGGCGTGCTCGAGGACGGCGTGCTGGTCGAGCACTTCGTCACCTCGTCGGGCACCGGCTCGCTGGTCGGCAACGTCTACCTGGGCCGCGTGCAGAACGTGCTGCCCAGCATGGAAGCCGCGTTCGTGGACATCGGCCGCGGCCGCAACGCCGTGCTCTACGCCGGTGAGGTCGACTGGGACGCCGCCGGCCTGGAGGGCAAGGCCCGCCGGATCGAGCAGGCGCTGTCGACCGGCGACAGCGTGCTCGTGCAGGTCACCAAGGACCCGGTCGGGCACAAGGGCGCCCGGCTGACCACGCAGATCAGCCTGCCCGGACGGTTCCTGGTCTACGTGCCGGGCGGCGGCGCCACCGGCATCAGCCGCAAGCTGCCGGAGAACGAGCGGCGCAGGCTCAAGGACATCCTCAAGCGGATCGTGCCCGAGGACGCGGGCGTGATCATCCGCACCGCCTCCGAGGGCATCAGCGAGGACGAGCTGGCCCGCGACGTGCGGCGGCTGCAGGCCCAGTGGCAGGTCATCAAGGACAAGGCCGAGGGCACCAACGAGGTCAAGAAGGCCACCGCGCCGACCCTGCTCTACGAGGAGCCGGACCTGCTGGTGAAGGTCGTCCGCGACCTGTTCACCGAGGACTTCTCCGCGCTGGTCGTACAGGGCGACGACGCCTGGGACACCATCGACGCCTACGTCCGGCACGTCGCGCCGGACCTGCAGGAGCGGCTGTCCCGGCATGTCGGCGCCACCGACGTGTTCACCGAGTTCCGCATCGACGAGCAGCTGATGAAGGCGCTGGACCGCAAGGTCTGGCTGCCCTCCGGCGGCTACCTGGTCATCGACCGCACCGAGGCGATGACCGTGATCGACGTGAACACCGGCAAGTTCACCGGGTCCGGCGGCAACCTCGAGGAGACCGTCACCCGCAACAACCTGGAGTCGGCCGAGGAGATCGTCCGCCAACTGCGGCTGCGCGACATCGGCGGCATCATCGTGATCGACTTCATCGACATGGTGCTGGAGTCCAACCGGGACCTGGTGCTGCGCCGGCTGACCGAGTGCCTTGGCCGGGACCGCACCCGCCACCAGGTCGCCGAGGTCACCTCGCTGGGCCTGGTGCAGATGACCCGCAAGCGGGTCGGCACGGGGCTGCTGGAGGCGTTCAGCGCCACCTGTGAGCACTGCCGGGGCCGGGGCGTGATCGTCTCCACCGAGCCGATCGTGCGCGGTAACGGCACGAACGGCGGCAACGGCAACGGCCACCAGCACGGCCACCAGGCCGCCCCGCCCAAGCCGGCCGTCGCCAAGGCGGAGGAGAAGGACAAGGACGCGCAGCCCACCGGGCGCACCCGCGAGCGGCCCACCCGGGCCGAACGCCGGGCGAAGGCCGAGCGGGCCCGTGCCGAGGCGGCGGAGGCAGCCGAGGCCGCAGCCGCCGCGACCGCTGAGTCCGCCAGCGCCGACTCCACCACCGCTGCGGGCGTCGCCGACGTGACCGACCCCACACTCGCCGAGCCGGTGACCGCCGAGTCGATCCTGGCCGCCCCCGAACAGGTCGGCAGCCTCGACATCGTGCACACCGCGCACCCCGAGATCGAGGTCACCCACGAGTACGACGCCGAGCAGCCCCGCCCGTCCCACGACGAGCCCGGCACCCACCCCGTGACCGCCACGGACACCCCGGCCGCGCCCCACGCGGACACCACTCCGGACGTGACCGCCGCGGACGCTTCGGCCCCGGCCGAAGCCGCCGGAACCTCGGCCACGTCCACCTCGTCGGACACCACCGATGAGGCCGGTGCCTGGGCCGCGTCCGCTGCGGCCGGTTCCCCGGCCGGGCCTGACCAGACCGCCACCGGTGCACCGACCCAGGCGGGGAGTGCCTCAGGCAGGGCTGCGGAAGCTCCCGCCCCGGCTGTGGACCCTGCGTCCACCGAGACCGAAGCGCCCTCGGCGTCGGGTGACGAGCCTGCAGCCGTCTCAACCACCGGAAAGCAGGCCAAGGAGGGTTCCGCCACCTCGGCGCAGCCTGCCGAGGCTGGCGTGGAGGGGACCGCTGAGGCCGCTTCTGCCGCAGGCGAGCCCGCAGCCGGAACCTCGGCCACCCCGGCCCAGGCTGCCGAGGCAGGCGCGGTGGCTGCTCCGTCGGAGTCTTCGGACGCCCCGGCTGGGGTATCCCCAGGCACGGCGGATGTCTCGTCGGCCGAAGGCGAGCAGGCCGTGGGTGAGTCCGAGATCACCTCGGCGGGCTTTGACGGTTCCGCATCGGCGCCGCAGACCCCGTTGAACGGCCACGCCGGAGCGGCGGAGATCCCGCCCGGGGTGGACGACGAGGTCGCGTACACCCCGCCGCGCCGCCAGCGCCGCAGGTCCGCGTCCCGTCCGGCCGGTCCGCCGGTCAACGCAGGTCAGGAGGGCTGACAGCGACCCCGTACACCCCGTTGTACGGGTAGCGGCAGCCCTGAGGTAACCTAGTACGTGGCCCGCCTTCCAGCGGGTCACGTCGTGTGCAGCCCGGCACTGTGTGGAAAAGGCAGGCCAGGGCGCGCGTGGCCCCCCATCACCAACGAGTAATGCAGGAGACTTCCGTGTCCGCGTACGCGATCGTCAAGACCGGCGGCAAGCAGTACAAGGTCGCCGTGGGCGACGTCGTCGAGGTCGAGAAGCTCGAGGGCGAGCCGGGCACAGAGCTCAGCTTCCCCGCAGTGCTCTTTGTCGATGGCGGCGACGTCATCACCGACGCCGACGCGCTGGGCAAGGTCTCGGTGACCGGCAAGGTCGTCGCCCAGACCAAGGGCCCCAAGATCCGCATCCACAAGTTCAAGAACAAGACCGGCTACCACAAGCGGCAGGGTCACCGTCAGAAGCTGACCCGCGTCGAGGTCACCGGCATCACCAAGTAAGGACCTGACCAGCCATGGCACACAAAAAGGGCGCATCGAGCTCCCGCAACGGCCGTGACTCCAACCCGCAGTACCTCGGAGTCAAGCGGTTCGGCGGCCAGGTGGTGAAGGCCGGTGAGATCCTGATCCGCCAGCGCGGCACCAAGTTCCACCCGGGCGTGAACGTCGGCCGCGGCAAGGACGACACCCTGTTCGCCCTCGCCCCGGGCGCGGTCCAGTTCGGTGCCAAGCGCGGCCGCAAGACCGTCAACATCGTCCCGGTTGAGGCCCCCGCCGAGGCCTCTGCCTGACACACACCTCCTGAGGGGCGGGCCGATCACCACACCGGCCCGCCCCTCAGTCTGTCCACCCCCACCAGAGGCCCCCGTGGGCCCGACCCTCGCGCACCCACCGCGACCCCAGGTCCCACCCAAGCCGTCAACCGCGACCGGGCGAACCCCGGCCACGACGGACCTCAGCCGACAACCGGGCAGGTACTCCGACCGTCGACCACGGTCAGACCAACCACAGTCCACAACCGGGCCGCGTCGAGCCGAGCCGCCGCCCGACCTGACCGATCCGGCCGTCGACCACACCCAGGTGGGCCTCAGGTCAGGACCAATTCGCGGAAGCAGCGCCGACACGACCGGCTGTCGATCACGGCCGGACCAGGCACAAGCCACAACGCAACCGGTGGGCTCGCTCGGACAGGACCTAGCTGTCGACGGCGGTCGGACAGCCGCAAGTTACGGCTCAGGGTTTGGCGTCGAGACGAGCTGGCTGTCGGGCGCAGGTGGGCCAGCAGAGGGTCGCGGCTCAATCGGTGGGTCGGCGGCGAGACGGCCTGGCTATCGGCCGCGGTCGGGCTAGCGGCAG
>NZ_JBFAPA010000018.1:125061-282926 GCF_040675465.1 Actinocrispum sp. NPDC049592
GTGGCGACTCGACCGGTGGGTTGGCGGCGAGAGGGCTTGGCTGGTGGTCATCGGTGGGTTGGCGGCAGGTGGCGACTCGACCGGTGGGTTGGCGGCGAGAGGGCTTGGCTGGTGGTCATCGGTAGGTTGGCGGCAGGTGGCGACTCGACCGGTGGGTTGGCGGCGAGAGGGCTTGGCTGGTGGTCATCGGTGGGTTGGCGGCAGGTGGCGACTCGACCGGTGGGTTGGCGGTGGGACGGCTTGGCTGGTGGTCATCGGTAGGTTGGCGGCAGGTGGCGACTCGACCGGTGGGTCGGTGGCGAGAGGCCTTGGCTGGTGGTCACCGGCGGGTTGGCGGCACGTGGCGACTCAATCGCGGGTTGGCAGTGAGACGACTTGGCTGTCGGTCACGGTCATGCTGGAGCCGAGATCCTCTTGGCGGCTGATCACCGAGTCCGCGACCGCCCCACAGCGCTGTGAGCAGGTCATGACTCAACCGGTGGGTTGGCGGTGGCACGACTTGGCTGTTGATCATGGCTGGCAGCCGCGATCAAGACCTAGGCCGGTAGGTTGGTGCGGGCACGAGATGGTGGGCCGCGCTGTGAGCAGCCGTGGTGCAGCAATGCTGGACTGCTATCGCCGGACGGTTGGCAGTAGCCCAAGCGACAATGCCATCGCCATGCCCTCGCAGTCCTCAGCATGCAGCACGGCGGCGGGGTAGAGCATGCGGTCTGACGTGGTGCAAACCACAGCCACCGCCCTGGTGGCGATTGCCGCCATATCGCCTGTGTCGAGTGCGCAAGGCGCTGTGGCCGACACGGACCGGACTCGGCCCGTTGTTGGGCAGCCGGTTGATGGGCAGGTGGGCTGGCAGGGAGCTGGCGGCGTACCCAGCGGTTGTGGGTGCGGCGGGCTGGGTGAGGTGTTGGCTTGATCGCGAGTGTGGATGTGGAGGAATGGGGAGTGTGGGTTTGGGGTTGCGGATGGGTGGGTGGTGTTGGGCCTGGTCGGTGGGTCGGGTCCGTGGGGCCGGGCTGCGTGAGCTGGGGCCCGTTACCCTTTGAACTGCAGTAGTCGCGTCTGTCGAAGAGAGGAAGCCGCCGTGTCCCGTTTCGTCGACCGTGTGGTGATCCATGTCGCCGCCGGTGACGGCGGCAACGGTTGTGCCTCCGTCCATCGTGAGAAGTACAAGCCGCTGGGTGGCCCGGATGGTGGCAATGGCGGCAATGGGGGCGATGTCGTCCTCGTCGTCGACCCCAACGTGCACACCCTGCTCGACTTCCACTTCCGCCCGAATGCCGCGGGTGGCAACGGCAAGCAGGGCCAAGGCGCCAACCGTGACGGCGCCAACGGCACGGACCTTGAGCTGAAGGTGCCCGACGGCACCGTGGTCATGTCCGAGGACGGCGAGATCATCGCCGACCTGGTCGGGGCCGGCACCCGCTTCATCGCGGCCGCCGGTGGCCGCGGTGGGCTGGGCAACGCCGCACTCGCGTCCAAGGCGCGCAGGGCGCCCGGGTTCGCCCTGCTCGGCGAGCCGGGGGAGCGGCTCGACCTGGTCCTTGAGGTCCGCTCGGTCGCGGATGTCGGCCTGGTCGGCTTCCCGTCGGCGGGCAAGTCGTCGCTGATCGCGGTGATGTCTGCGGCCCGCCCGAAGATCGCCGACTACCCGTTCACCACGCTCGTGCCGAACCTGGGCGTGATCACCGCCGGGGACCACGTGTTCACCATGGCGGACGTGCCCGGCCTGATCCCCGGTGCGAGCGAGGGCAAGGGCCTCGGCCTGGACTTCCTCCGGCACATCGAGCGCTGCGCCGTGCTGGTGCACGTCGTCGACTGCGCCACCTACGAGCCCAACCGTGACCCGTTGTCCGATGTGGACGCGCTGGAGGAGGAGCTCGCCCGGTACACCCCCGCGCTGGGCGGCGACCTCGCCGAGCGCCCCAGGGTGGTCGTGCTGAACAAGGTGGACATCCCCGAGGCCCGCGACCTCGCCGAGATCGTCCGCCCGGACCTCGAGGCCCGCGGCTGGCCGGTCTTCGAGATCTCCACCGCGACCCGCGAAGGCCTGCGCGAGCTGAGCTATGCGCTGGCCGAAGTCGTCGAGGAGTACCGCGCCGCCCAGCCCGTGGTCGAGTCGACCCGGGTCGTGCTGCGGCCGACCGCCGTGGACGACAAGGGCTTCGAGGTCAACCACGACCCGGACGACGAGGAGGGCTTCATCGTCACCGGCGACCGGGTGGAGCGCTGGGTCCGGCAGACCAACTTCGACAACGACGAAGCGGTGGGCTACCTCGGCGACCGGCTCAACCGGCTCGGTGTCGAGGACGCACTGGCGGCCATGGGTGCACAACCAGGCTGCCCGGTGACCATCGGCGCGTGGACCTTCAGCTGGGAGCCGTCCACCCCGGCCGGGATCGCCAGCGTGCTCACCGGCCGGGGCACCGACGTCCGGCTGGAACCGAACAGCCGGATCAGCGCCGCCGACCGCAAGCTGGCCCGCCGGGTCCGCCGCGGCCTGGCCACCGACGAAGAAGACGAGTGACCCACCGGCCATGGCCCACGGCACCAGCAGGAGCCGTCGAACGCCATGGCCGGGCACACCGAATGAGGACAATCGGGTGAAATCCCCGCTGATCGCGCCCCGTCACACCGCACCCCTCCGTACAGCATCCGGGAGCGAGCTGTGACGTCCCCGACCCGTAAGGCCATCGCCGAAGCCAACCGGATCGTCGTCAAGGTCGGATCGTCCTCGCTGACCACCGCCGCCGGTGGCCTGGACCCCGCCCGGCTGGACGCCCTTGTCGACGCGCTCGCCACCCGCCGAGCCGACGGCACCCAGGTCGTCCTGGTCTCATCGGGTGCCATCGCGGCCGGTCTGGCCCCACTCGGGATCGCTCGCCGTCCCCGGGATCTCGCGACCCAGCAGGCCGCCGCCAGCGTCGGCCAGCTCGCCCTGGCGCATGCGTACGCCTCGTCGTTCGCGCGCTACTCGCTGACTGTCGGCCAGGTCCTGCTCACCGCCGACGATGTGGTCCGCCGCTCGCACTACCGCAACGCCCAGCGGACGTTCTCGAAACTGCTTGCCCTGGACACAGTCCCCGTGGTCAACGAGAACGACACCGTTGCCACCGAAGAGATCCGGTTCGGTGACAACGACCGGCTCGCCGCCCTCGTCGCCCATCTCGTCGGTGCCGACGCGCTGTTCCTGCTGTCCGATGTGGACGGCCTCTACGACGGAGACCCGCGCGCAGGCAAGGGTGCACGCCGCATCGAGGAGGTCATCGGTGACTCCGATGTGGACGGTGTCAAGGCCGGTACCCAAGGCGCGTCCGGCCTCGGCACCGGCGGCATGGCCTCCAAGCTGTCCGCCGCCCGCCTCGCCGCCTCGGCAGGCATCCCCGTTCTCCTCGCCGCCGCGGCCCAGGCGCCGCAAGCGCTGACCTCCGCCGACGTTGGCACCGCCTTCGCCGCCACCGGCGCCCGCCTCTCCGCCCGCCGGTTCTGGCTCGGCCACGCCGCCGGAGCCACCGGCCGCCTCTGGCTTGACGACGGTGCTGTGGCCGCTGTGGTCAACCGCCGCCGCTCACTCCTAGGTGCGGGCATCACGGCCGTGGATGGTGAGTTCGACGCGGGCGATGTCGTCGAACTCGTCGATGTCACAGGGCACGTCGTCGCCCGTGGCGTGGTTGCGTTCGACGCCGCCGAACTTCCGGCTCTCATCGGCCGGTCCACCCACGACCTGCCCGCCGAACAACGCCGCGAAGTCGTCCACGCCGACGACCTTGTCCCACTCCGCCGCCAGCAGTAGCGGTCAGGGCTTTTTGGTGAGGTGACCGACCAGCAAAGCCAGCTGGTCGGCGTATTTCGTGATGAAATCCGGTGAGGCGGCGTCCTCGCCGGTGATGTTGCGGACCGCCCGTGGCAGGGCAAGGCTGGCGCTGGCCGCTGCCACCAGGGCCAGCAGCAGATAGGCCGGGTCGAGGTCGTCCGGGATCTCGCCCTGTTGCTGCCTGGTGCGGATCTGCTCGACCTGGACCTGCATGAAGCGGGCTTCCGGGTCTCCGCCGGGATCGTCCTCGCCGGACATGTTCGCCCACATCATCATGCGGCCCCAGTCGCGGTCGTGCAGGGTCGTCATGACGAACTGCCGGGCCACCTCGGGCAGCGGCTGGTCCACTGTGGAGATCTCGCCGCCGGTCTCGTGCCACTGACCGGCCAGCTCCTGGAACAGCCCTTCCTTGCCGCCGAAGTAGTAGGAGATCAGCTGCTTGTTCACCCCCGCGCGGCCGGCGATGTCGCTGACGCGGGCGGCCGCGTACCCCTTGGCACCGAACTCGATCTTGGCGGCGTCGAGGATCTTCCGCTTGGTGCGCTCCGGGTCGCGCTGCTTCTCGACCGGTGCGCGCCTGGGGTTCCGGCTGGTCTCTGGCACCCGCACAGGGTAGCCGATCATCGGCAGGTATGACTTAGTCAAATCTAGAGTTGACACAATCAACCGATCGGATGATTATTGATGCATCGCAGTCACCCCCACCACCCGAGGAGCCGAGATGAAGCGCCAGTTCCATGTCGTCGTGATCGGCGGCGGCACCAGCGGGCTCTGCCTGGCCCAGGCCCTGCACAAGGCCGGAGTCAGCGTTGCCGTCTACGAGCGCAGCCGTACCCGCACCGAGCGGTTGCAGGGCTACCGCGTCCACATCAACCCGCACGGCTCGCAAGCCCTGCACGACTGCTTACCGCCGGATCTGTGGCAACGGTTCGTGGACTCGTGTGGTGTCTCCGGCACCTACGCGTTCCTCACCGAGCAGATGGACGAGCTCATCCGGATCGAGAACGACCTGACCTCGGGCGCCGACGCCGCTTCATCGCACCACTCGGCCAGCCGCATCACCCTCCACCAGGTGCTGTCGGCCGGGCTCGACGGAATCCTGCACTACGACAAGGAGTTCGAGCGATACGAGCGGAACGCCGACGGGACCGTGACCTGCTACTTCGCCGACGGCACAACCGCGACCGGCGACGTCGTGGTGGCTGCCGACGGCGGCGGCTCCCGCGTGCGCCAGCAGTACCTCCCGCACGCGGACCGGGTGGACACCGGCATCACCGCGATCGCCGGGAAGTTCCTGCTCGACGACGAAAGCCGCAAGCTGCTGCCGGAACGGCTGCTGGACGGGCCCAACAGCGTACTGCCGCCCAAGGGCTGCCTCATGTTCTGCGCCCCGCACGACCTGGCCGACGGTCGCAACGACGAGACCTTCGAGCACGACAAGGTCCTGTTCGACAACACCACCAGCTACATCATGTGGGCCTACGCGGCGAACAGTGCCAGGTTCCCCGCCGGTCTGTCCGAACTGGACGGTGATGGTCTGCGGGACCTGGTCGGCCGGATGATCGCCGACTGGCACCCGGGATTCCGCACCATGGTGGCCGCGTCGCCGGGCGAAGCCGTGTCGCTGCTGCCGATCCGCACCTCGGTCCCGGTGAAACAGTGGGAGACAACGAACATCACCCTGGCCGGCGACGCGATCCACAGCATGACCCCGTTCGGCGGCATCGGTGCCAACACCGCGCTGCGCGACGCGCGGCTGCTGGCGCACAACCTCATCGAGGTGGCCAACGGTGAGCGCGACCTGCTCGACGCCATCGGCGACTACGAACGACAGATGATCGACTACGGGTTCGCTGCCGTCCGCTCGTCCATGCGCAACGCCACGCAAGCCGTCTCGGAGTCCCGGGCCGGTCGAGTCGTGTTCAAGACTGTGCTGCGGGTGTGCTCTGCCGTGCCTGCCTTGAAACGCAAGATGTTCAGCGGGCAGGGCACCGGCAAGTAGTCACTTCAGCTCCATCCCCTTCGTCTCGGGCAGTGTGAGGATCACCAGGAACGCGATCACGGCCCCGCCCGCGACGTACCAGAAGAACGCAGTCGAGGCGCCGAGATCGGCCAGCCACGTGATCAGAAGTGGCGCTGTGCCACCGAAAAGCGCCACCGTCAGGTTGTACCAGGCGCCGATGCCCAGGCCGCGCAGCTCGGTCGGGAACATTTCACTCATGATCGCCGGCGCGATCGACGTGATCATCGTGTACAGCCCCAGCCCGACACAGAACACCACCAGCAGGTTGCCCAGGCCGGGCCGGACCAAAGTGGACAAGGGCACGATCAGCAGGGCGATCGCCGCGGACCACACCAGCATCTGGGGTTTCCGGCCGAACCGGTCCGCGGCAGCGCCCATCGGGTACTGCAGCACCACGAACAACGCCGTCCCGATGGACAACGCCAGGAAGACATCGTCCGCGGTGGCCTTCCGGGAGTTGATCGCGAACGGCGTCAAGGCGCTGAAGAACGTGTAGTAGCAGAGCGTCGACAACATCGTGTAGCCGACGAGCTGCCCGACGGCCTTCGGGTGATCGCGCAAGGTCACCCACAGCGGGTTGCGGGTCTCCCGCGCCTTGTCCTTGCTCTGCTCGAAATGTGTTGTCTCGTCAATGGTCCGTCGCAGCCAGAGGCCGACCAGGCCGAGCACACCGCCGAGCAGGAACGGGATGCGCCAGCCGTAACCGGCCATCTCGGCCTTGTCGAGGATGCGGACCAGGAAGTAGCCGAGCAGGGACGCGATCAGGACGGCCGTACCGGTGGAGATGTAGAAGAACGCCGAGTACCGGCCCCGCCGGGAGTTCGGCGCGATCTCGCCAAGGTAGGCGGACGCGTTCGACACCTCGCCGCCGAGCGAGATGCCCTGGGCGATCCGGGCGATCAGCAGCAGGACCGGGGCGAGCCAGCCCACCGCGGCGAAGGTCGGCAGCAGCCCGATCGCCAGCGAACCGCCTGCCATCAGCAGGATCGTCAGGATCATCGCGGGTTTTCGCCCTTGCACGTCGGCGAACCGGCCCAGGAGCAGGCCGCCGAGCGGGCGGAAGAAGAACGCCAGAGCGTAGGTGGCGAACGTGGCGATCAGCGACTTGCTGTCCGGTGCGAACAGTGCGTTCGCGATGTACGTGCTGAACGTCGCGTAGACGGTCCAGTCGTACCACTCGATGGCGTTGCCGATGCTCGCGGCGACCAGCTTGCGGATCGGCAGCCGGTGCACGACCGGCTCGGTCACCTGCTCTGACATGTATGGACTTAACCACAATGCAAGAGCGAGTAGTAGATCCCTAACCGAGCGGGTAGTTCGTGCGCACCTTGTCGATGTAGGAGTCCCGGGACACCGGGCCCCCGAAGCGCAGCCGGTCATACCCGGTGAACGGCGGTTCGAGGGCGTCCAGTTCGTCGACGAGCGCGTGCAGCCCGGTCAGCCACGCCACCGACTCGGGCTGGGCGCTCGCGATCGCTTTGCCGATGTCCATGATGAGCTCCGCCTTGCGTTGGATGGTCTCGGGCGTGACCGACCGGAGACAGACGTACTGCCCACTCAGGTACGACTGCCACTCCTCGGCACCGGACTCGGGATCGGGCCACTGCCCGAGAAACCACGCGCGAAGCCGGCCCGTGCCGCCCGCTCGCTCGGCCAAGGCGAGCAGGTCGGCCGGGACCATCTGAACTCCGTCCGACCGGACATAGCTGGGCAGGGGAAGCCGTCCGGCCAGCATCTCCGTCCGGAGCCAGTCGCTGTCCGCGGCGATCTGCTCCAGTGGCACGTAGTACTCGTCGACGTAGGCGTCGTCGGCGGCGGTCATCGGGTGGACGCCGTTGACGTCGACGAACTTGGCCTGGACTTGGGCATGGAGGTCATCAGCCATGCGGACACGGTAGGCCCGCGAGGTTTCGGTGGCGGCCGAAACGTGCGCGATCCCTTGCGGCGCAGGGTCAATCCACTATGAGGCAGTCGCGTGCCTTGTCAAGGTTCGGGCCGGCTGAGCGGCTACGTCGTGCTGGCCAGGGCGAACGGCAGGACGGCCGGTGCGCCCGCGGTGCGCAGCAGCCTGCTCGCCATGGCCATGGTCCAGCCCGTGTCGATCTGGTCGTCGACCACCAGGACCGGGCCGGTCACCGTCCGGAGGCTCTCCGCGAGATCCACCGGGATGCGCATCGCCTGCCAGAGACCGGCAAGACGCTGCGCGCTGTTGGATTTCCGTTCGCTACCACCACCTACTTCCAACTCACCGAGGTATTCCAGGCGCCCGATGCCGGCGAGTCGTTCGCCCAGGCTGCGAATGAGCTTCGGCCTGCGGTGTGAGGAGATGGTCACCACCGCGACCGGCCGTTGCTCCCACTTCCACGACGCGAGCACCTTCACGCACGCGTCGAACACGTCGTCCGGTACAGGCTCGTCGGGCGCCGCCACGCTCAACATCGTCCGCAACCGGTTGCCCCAGCCGATATCGGTCAGCCGGCCGAGCGCCCGCCCGGGCTCGGCACGCTCGTCCGCCGGGATCTTCCCGGACAGCGGCACCCCGAGCTCGCGCATCCCGGGCGGCCACTGCTTGCGTTCGCCGACATCGACGCCAGGCCGCCGAAGCCGGTCCCTGGCCTGCGCCGAGGCCGCGTCCGATACGGCGGTGTCCCACGTCCGGCCGGTGCAGTTGTCGCACCGTCCACAAGGGACCGCGTGCGGATCGTCCAGCTGCCGCAGCAGGAACTCCATCCGGCAGCCGTCCGTGCTCTGGTAGTCGAGCATTGCCTGCTGCTCGACCACTCGCGCCTCCGCGACATGGCCGTACCGCTCGGAGTCGTAGGACCACTGCTCGCCCATGCTCACCCAGCCACCGCGCTCCCGCCGCACGGCACCGTCCACATCGAGCACTTTGAGCACCACCTCGAGCCGCGAGCGGGACAGCTCCACGCGCGGTTCGAGCGCCGGCAACGACATCGGCCCGTTCGCCCCCGCCAGGGCGTCGAGCACCTGCCGGACCACCGGCTCCGGCGGGAAGGCCAGCGACGCGAAATAGGCCCAGATGTCCCGGTCCTCCTGGCCCGGGAGCAGCAGCACCTCGGCCTTCCGCACGCCACGGCCTGCCCGGCCGATCTGCTGGTAGTAGGCGATGGGGGACTGCGGCGCGCCCAGGTGCACCACGAATCCCAGATCCGGCTTGTCGAACCCCATCCCGAGCGCGGATGTGGCCACCAATGCCTTCACCCGGTTCTGCTGCAGGTCCTCCTCTGCCTGCAGCCGCTCGCCCTGCTCGGTCTTGCCGGTGTACGCGCTGACCTCGAACCCCTTCTCCCGCAAGAAAGAGGCGACCTCCTCGGCAGCGGCCACGGTCAGCGTGTAGATGATCCCGGAGCCGGGCAGCTCCGGCAGCCGCTCGGCCAGCCATGCGATCCGGGCCGGGGCGTTCGGCAGCCGGACCACGGACAGGTGCAGGCTTTCCCGGTCCAGCGCGCCGCGCAGCACCAGAGCGTCCGTTGTGGACGGTCCCAGCCCCAGCTGCTGGGCGACGTCCCGCACCACCCGGTCGTTGGCGGTCGCAGTGGTCGCCAGAACCGGAACTCCCGCGGGCAGTTCGGTCAGCAACGTGCGCAGCCGCCGGTAGTCCGGCCGGAAGTCGTGACCCCAGTCCGAGATGCAGTGCGCCTCGTCGACGACGAGCATGCCCGCCGATGCCGTCAGCGAAGGCAGCACGTTGTCCCGGAAGTCGGGGTTGTTCAGCCGTTCCGGGCTGACCAGCAGGACGTCAACCTCACCGGCGTTGACCGAGGCCTGGATCTCCTGCCACTGCTCGGGATTGGCGGAGTTGATGGTGGCCGCGTGCACCCCTGCCCGCGCGGCCGCCTCGACCTGGTTGCGCATCAACGCCAGCAGCGGCGAAACGATAACAGTCGGGCCCTCGCCGCGCGCCCGCAGCAAGGCGGTGGCGACAAAGTAGACAGCCGACTTGCCCCAGCCCGTGCGCTGCACGACAAGCGCACGTCTACGGCCCGCCACCAGCGCCTCGATCGCCGTCCACTGGTCGTCCCGTAGCCGTGCTCGGTCACCGGCGAGCGCCCTCAGGTGGCGCTCGGCTTGCTCGCGCAGTTCTTCTGTCACGTTTCTACGTCTACCCCATGGCAACCTCTGGCACAGTAACTTGTCCGTGCGAACGGACCGTTCGCACGGATTGGGAGCGGAAGTGGACGATCACCAGCAGGTTCGCCGGCGGGACTCGAGTGCCAGCCGCGCCGCGCTGCTGGACGCCGCCGCCGAACTGTTCGCTGAGCGCGGCTACGACCGCACCACTGTCCGAGACATCGCCGGCCGCGCAGGCGTGAACCAGGCGCTGCTGTTCCGGTACTTCGGCAGCAAGGAAGCCCTTTACGCCGCCGTCGTCGCGCGCGCCGGGCGCGACAAGCTCGCCGAAGTCCCGCCGAACGAGCTGTTCGCGCAATTGCTGCGCGGGATCCTGGACCGCCAGGCCGGCCAGGACCACTCGTCGCAGATCATGCTCCGGTCCAGCGCCGAGGACGTCTCCGTCAAGGCCATCGGTCAGGAGCTGGGACAGGACTACATCCGGGCACTCTCCGTCCTGACCGACGCGCCCGAGGCCGACCTGCGGGCGCATCTCGTGCTCGCCTGGATCGTCGGCATCGACCTGATGCGTGCCGACGGCGGCCTGAGCCCTCTGGCCAGCGCGAATCCCGAGCAGGTCGTCGCCTGCGTGCTGCCTGCGGTCCGGACACTGCTCGAACGCATCAAGGACATCTCGCCCGAATAAGACACTCTGTGCAACCGCGTTGACCGCATGTGTCACCCTCTGTATGGTCATCGGATGTAAGCAGTTGCTTACAAACATCGAAGGGGGCCAATTCGATGACCACCACGCACGAGCCGGTGAACTTCCCGTTCACCCCTGACTACGACCGGCTCAACCCCAGCCCGCAGACGATCGGCACCGGCGACGGCGAGCCATTGGTCCGCGTCCGGCTGCCCTACGGCGGCGAAGGCTGGCTGGCCAGGCGCTACGAGGACGTCAAGGTCGTGCTGGCCGATCCCCGGTTCAGCCGGGCCGTCGCGTTCGGCAAGGACGTGCCCAGGGCGACGTCCTACATCAGCGACCAGCCGGGCATACTCGACATGGACCCGCCGGACCACACCCGGCTGCGCCGCCTCGCCGCCAAGGCGTTCACCGCGCGCCGCGTCGAGCTGCTCAAACCGCGCACCCAGGAGATCATCGACGGGCTGCTGGACAAGATGACCGCGGCCGGCCCACCGGCCGACCTGATGGACTCGGTGTCCTGGCCGCTGCCGATCACGGTGATCTGCGAGCTGTTGGGAGTTCCGGTCGAGGACCGCGCGAAGTTCCGGGCGTGGACCGACGCGTCCCTCTCGATCACCGCGTACACGCTCGAAGAGATCATGGACGCGCGGCAGAGCCTGCGCGAGTACATGGCCGGGCTGATCGCCGAACGCCGCCGCGAGCCCGCCGACGACCTGCTGACCGGGCTGGTCAAGGCACGCGACGAGGAAGACCGCCTGTCCGAGCAGGAGATGGTGCAGTTCGCGGTCGGCCTGCTGATCGCCGGCCACGAGACCACGGCGAACCAGTTCGGCAACTTCATGTACACGCTGCTGACCCACCCGGACCAGCTGGCCGCGTTGCGTGCCGACCCCGGCCTGGTCGACGCGGCGGTCGAGGAGATGATGCGGTACACGCCGCTCGGCGGCGCCTCGTCCGGGTTCCCCCGGTTCGCGACCGAGGATCTCGAGCTCGGCGGCGTCCTCGTACGGGAAGGCGAGGCTGTGTTCGTGGACATCACGGCGGCCAACCGTGATCCGCGGGTGTTCGACCGGCCCGAGGAGCTGGACATCACCCGTGAGAGCAACCCGCACATCGGGTTCGGCCACGGGGCGCACCACTGCCTGGGCGCGCAGCTGGCGCGCATGGAACTGCGACTGGCCCTCTCGACCGTGCTGCGGCGGTTCCCCGACCTCTCGTTCGCCGTGGCGGAGGCCCAAATATCCTGGAAGCGCGGCCGCTTCATCCGCGGTCTCGAGACTTTTCCAGTGACGTGGTCGGAGGTACGAGTGTGAGCGACACCCAGTGGCGGCTGGAAGTCGACCGGCACACCTGCATCTCGTCCGGGATGTGCTCGGGCATCGCGCCGGACCACTTCGAGCTGGAAGGCGACGGCTCCCATCCGCTGGCGGACGTGGTCGACCAGAACGAAGCGGTGATCGACGCCGCTGAGTCATGCCCGGTCGAGGCCATCAAGGTGTTCAACGCCGCATCGGGCGAGCTGGTCTCCCCAGTCGACTGAACCTAGGGCCGCGGAGCGAAGCGGACGACGACCTGATCGAGTGATTTGCGGACCAGGTCGGGGACAACGGTGTCCTTCGCGGGATATCCCACCGGGATCACCGCGAACGCCCGCTCGTTGCACGGCCGGTCGAGCACGTCGGCCAGGAACCTCATCGGGCTCAACGTGTGCACCAGCGCCGCGAGCCCGGACAGGTGCAGGGCGGTCAGCAGCATGCCCACCGAGATGCCGACCGACTCGTCGACGAAGTAGTGCTCGTGCTTCTGCCCGTCGGCGTCGACGGAGTAGCGCTGCTCGAACACCACGATCAGGTAGGGCGCGTCGGTGAGGTGTGGCTTCTGCTCGTTCGTGCCCATCGGTTGCACGGCGGCCTGCCACTCCTCGCCGATCCCCTCGGCGTAGGTGCGCCGCTCCACTTCCTCGGCAGCGGCCCGGATCTGGGCTTTGACCTCGGGATCCGACACCATGACGTAGGTCCACGGCTGCTGGTGGGCGCTGGACGGCGCGCTGGCGGCGACCGCGATGGCGTCGAGAACCACCTGCTCGGGCACGGGATCGGCCGAGAAGGTCCGCACCGTCCGCCGCTGGTCCATGCGTTCGCGCAGGTCAGCGGCGATGCGCAGGGAGGCGTCCGGGGGGATCCGGCGTGGCCGGTACGGCGTGGGGCTGTACGGCTGGCCATGCATGGGCGTCCAAGTCCTCATGACCCGATCTTGCCGTCCACACCTGGGGGTTCGTACCCGCCGGACGTGAAGACGACGGTTTGTGGCCAATGTGTCCGGGTGATCCCGCGTACGCTCCGGTGCTATGTCGGCGCACCGTCGCATTGGGATCATGGGTGGCACGTTCGACCCGGTGCACCACGGGCACCTGGTCGCGGCCAGCGAGGTGCAGGCCAGGTTCGACCTGGACGAGGTCATCTTCGTGCCGACCGGCCAGCCCTGGCAGAAGGGCGCCCGCGAGGTCAGCCCGGCCGAGGACCGCTACCTGATGACGGTCATCGCCACCGCGTCCAACCCGAGGTTCTCCGTCAGCCGGGTGGACATCGACCGCAAGGGCCCGACCTACACCGTCGACACGCTGCAGGACCTGCGCGCGTCCCGCCCGGAGGCGGAGATCTTCTTCATCACCGGGGCCGACGCGCTGGCCCAGATCCTGTCGTGGCGGGACGCGGAGAAGCTGTTCGGCCTGGCGCACTTCATCGGCGTCACCCGTCCCGGTTACACGTTGGACGACCACCACCTGCCGGACGGCTCGGTCAGCCTGGTCGAGGTGCCCGCCATGGCGATCTCCTCCACGGCCTGCCGCGACCGCGTGGCGCTGGGCGAACCGATCTGGTACCTCGTGCCCGACGGGGTCGTGCAATACATCCAGAAGCGTGACCTGTACGCCGAACGGACCATCGCCGGCGTCGCGGAATAGGCGCGCGCCCTGCTGGCCAGGCCCAGGTACCCTCAGTACCTTCCACCATGACGGCCGTACCAAGGGAGAGACGTGGCTGCATCGCCCGACGCACGCAGGTTGGCGCTGGTGGCGGCCAACGCGGCTGCCGACAAGCTGGCGAGCGACATCATCGTGCTGGACGTGTCCCAGCAGTTGGTCATCACCGACTGCTTCGTGATCGCCTCGGCACCCAACGAACGCCAGGTCGGGGCCATCGTCGACAACGTCGAGGAGAAGATGCGCGAGGCGGGCACCAAGCCGGTCCGGCGCGAGGGCGCCCGTGAGGGCCGCTGGGTGCTGCTCGACTTCGTCGACGTCGTGGTGCACGTCCAGCACACCGAGGAGCGCTCGTTCTACTCGCTCGAGCGGCTCTGGAAGGACTGCCCGCGGATCGAGTTCGACCCGGAGGCGGCGACGTGACCCTCAGCCGCCTCGTGCTGTGGCGGCACGGGGAGACCGACTACAACGCGTCCAGCCGGATGCAGGGCCATCTCGACTCGGCCCTCACCGAGGTCGGCTGGAACCAGGCCCGGTTCGCCGTGCCCGCGTTGGCCCGGTTCTCCCCGGATCTGGTGGTCGCGTCCGACCTGCGCCGGGCGATGGACACCGCGAACGTGTTCGTGCAGGCCACCGGCGTGCCGATGCGCATCGACAAACGCTTGCGCGAGACGAACCTGGGCACCTGGCAGGGGCTGACCGGCGCCGAGGTGGACGAGCGGTCGCCGGGTGCGCGCGCCGAGTGGCAGCAGGACGCGACCTGGGCGCCGCCGGGTGGCGAGTCCAGGGTCGAGGTCGCCCAGCGGGCCGCCGAGGTCGTGGCAGCGCTGGACGAGGGCACCGAGGAGACGGTCATCCTCGGCACACACGGCGGCCTGATCACCGCGCTGACGGCCAAACTACTGGGGTTGCCGGTGGCGAACTGGCCGCTGCTCGGCGGGATCGGCAACTGCCACTGGACGGTGCTGGCCCGTCGGTCCACCACCGGGCTGGCCTGGCGGCTGATCGCTTACAACGCCGGCATCACCGGATGACCACGCTGCTGTTCTTCGGCGACTCGCTGAGTTTCCATGGTCCGGACGGGCCGATGCCCGCCGACGACTCCCGGCTTTGGCCGAACGTGGCGGCTTCCTTGCTCGATGGCCATACCGAGCTGGTCGCTGGGTTCGGGTGGACCGCTCGCGACGCTTACTGGTCCCTCGTCGGTGACCCGCGGGTGTGGACGTTGTTGCCCAAGGCCGACGTGCTCGTACTGGGTGTGGGCAGCATGGACACGCTGCCGTCGCCACTGCCTACATACCTACGGCAGGGACTGCGGTACTTGCGGCCGGACGGGTTGCGTAGGTGGGCGCGTGACCAGTACAAGGCCGCCCAGCCGTGGCTGTCGCGTGTGATGGGTGGTCGGCCTGTTGCCCTGCCGCCTGCGTTGACCGTCCGGTATCTCGACCTCGTTCTGACGTCGATCCGGGCGCTGCGTCCCGACCTGCCTGCGGTAGCTGTACTTCCGCCCGTGCACCGAGCGCCCTCGTACGCGGGTGTGCACACCGGGCGAGTGCCTGGGGCTGCCGCGATCCGGGCTTGGGGCGAGCAGGCTGGGGTGCCGTTGCTGGACCTCGCCGACCTGGTCGGTGATCACGTTCTCGGCGGGCACGGCAACATTGACGGGATGCACTGGGGCTGGGACGGACACAAGATTGTCGGACACGCCCTCGCCGCGCTGGTTGAGCAGACCATTCGCGCGAAACAGACGTAGGCTCGGCGATCATGCGGGTGGTCGTCGTCACCGACTCCACGGCACACCTGCCGGAAGGGTTCGCCGTCCGGCACGCGGTGCGCGTGGTGCCCTTGCATGTCGTCATGGACGACGAGGTCGGGCTGGACGGCATCGACATCGGACCGGTCCAGCTCGCGACCGCCTTGTCACAGCGCCGGGTGGTGACCACTTCGCGGCCGTCGCCGCACGAGTTCGCCAAGGTGTACCAGGACGAGCTGGACGCGGGCGCGTCCGCGATCGTGTCCGTGCACCTTTCGCGGCACCTGTCGGGGACGTGGGACTCGGCGCGCCTGGCGGCTGAGGAGATCGGGGCCGGGAAGGTCCGCGTGGTGGACTCGCGGACGACGGGGATGGGTCTGGGGTTCGCCGCGCTCCGTGCCGCTGCCGCTGCCGCATCGGGGGCGTCGCCGCAGGAGGTCGAGGACGCTGCGGTCGATGCGGCCGCGTTGACCAAGACGTTCTTCATGGTCGAGACGCTGGAGTACTTGCGCCGGGGCGGGCGGATCGGTGCCGCTGCCGCACTTGTCGGGACGGCTTTGGCGGTCAAACCGGTGCTGCACGTGTCCGAGGGACGCATCGTTCCGTTGGAGAAGGTGCGGACCACCAGTCGCGCGTTGGCCCGGCTGGTCGATCTGGCCGCGGATGCGGCCGGTTCCGGGCGCGTCGAACTCGCCGTGCATCATCTCGCCGCGCCCGACCGGGCCGCCGAACTGGCGACACGGCTGGAGGAGCGGTTGCCGGGTTCGGCCGGCTGTGTGGTGTCCGAGCTGGGCGCCGTGATCGGTGCGCACACGGGACCAGGGGTGCTGGGAGTCGTCATCCTGCCCTCCGCGACCCGGTAGCACAAACCACCGACAAACCCGCCAGAGAAAAGAGAAAAAGGGCGGAGTTGTCCACAGCGAACGGTTATCCACAGCCGAGCCGCCACGACAAGGACACCGAAACCCAAACCGAATAGCGTCGAAGACGTGTTCGATTCGCTGCGACGCCACCAAGCCCAAGACCGGACGGCAAGCGACCGGTTGCAGGAGCTCGTGGCGGCCGCGCCGCCGCCACCGAAGAGCACCGACGAGACCAAGGAGTGGATAGATGAGACGCCCCCGTCGCCGCTAGCAAAGCCTCGCATTGCAACGGTTCTGGGCCGGATACCGGCCCGGCGGCTGCCGATCGTGCTGGGCGCGGCCGTGTTCGCCGCGATCTGCGCGGTGGTCGGATTGTTGTTGTCGCGTCCGATGAAGGAATCGCCGCCGCCGCTGCCCGCGGCGGTCGTCCAGGACCACAAACCCACTGCTACACAGACGATCGTGGTGAGTGTGGTCGGCCGGGTGCCGTCGCCGGGGCTGTTCACGTTACCGGACGGCGCCCGGGTGGCCGATGCCGTGCACGCGGCCGGGGGAGCGTCCACTGAGGACTTGATCGCGCTGAACATGGCCCGCCGTCTGGCAGATGGCGAACAGGTCTATGTCGGCGTGCCCGCGCCACCCGAGCCCGCGGCGCCCGCGGCCAAGCCAGGCAAGATCGACTTGAACTCGGCGGACGCGTCCCAGCTGGACAACCTGCCCGGCGTCGGTGCGGTCACGGCCCAGCGGATCATCGAATGGCGCGGGCAGCACGGCCGGTTCACCGCGGTCGAGCAGCTGCGTCAGGTCGACGGCATCGGGGAAAGCCGGTTCGCGCGGCTGAAGGATCTGGTGACAGTGCACTGACTTCGCGCGCAACAGCTTCCGTTCGTGTCCTGGCCCCGGCCGCTCTGTCCCTTGAGGAGCTTTCGATGACCACCCGGTACTGATCGCTTGCATCCCGGCCACCGATTCCCTTGCCGCTCCGTTACTCGCGCTGCCTCGCGCGCTCGGAACGACACCATCTTGGAGTGCATACATGATCATCCGTCCCACAGATCCACTGAATGCCAAGGATTGGCGGCTGGTTCCCGCCGCGGTGGCGGTATGGCTCGCCGTGCTGCTGGGACTTTTGCTGACTTGGTGGCTGACATTCGTTGTTGGCGCGTTGGCGTGTGCGGCCGGTGTCTGGGCGCTGAGAGGACGGCTCATCCGGCTGCGTGGACCGACTCGCCGCATCATCCGAGTCGATGTCCTGGAGCAACGGGAACGTTGGCTTCGCCGCGGCGTCGGCTGGTCTCTGGTCGTGTGCGGAGCGCTGGCGATGGTGCCGACTTCGTTGCGGATGCGGTCGTCCGAGCTCGATCCGATGCGTGTCGCCGCGGAGCGGGGTGAGGCGGCGCGGCTGGCCGTCGAACTGTCCGACCGGCCGAAGCAGATCTTCTCGACCGGATTCGGCGGTCAGCAGGCCGGTGCGCATTCCGCGCTCGTCACTGCGAAAGTCCTGCACGCGCGGGTCGGTGGGCGCGAAATGTCTTCACACGGCACGGTCGTCCTGCTCGTTCCGGTTGAAGGGTGGTCGAAGCTGTTGCCCGGTCAGGAGGTTCAGGTGGATGGCGATCTGGCGCCGAATGATCGCGCGGTCGCGATGGTGCGGGTGCGGGGTCCGCCGGAAGGCATGACGCCCGCGTCTGCCGTGCAACGGGCGGCGGAGTCGCTGCGGGCCGGTCTGCGGTCGGCTTCCGGAGTGCTGGCAGACGAACCGGCGGGACTGCTGCCCGGGTTGGTCGTCGGCGACACCAGTGCTCTGCCGCATCGGGTGGTCGAGGAGTTCCAGGCCGCCGGGATGTCGCATCTGCTGGCCGTCAGTGGGGCGAACTTGGCGATCGTCGGCGTGGCGGCATTGCTCCTGTTGCGCGCGTTGAAGTTTGGGCCGAAATGCTGCGCTGCGGGAGCGGGGCTCGTGTTGCTCGGGTTCGTTGTGCTGGCGGGGCCGGAGCCCAGCGTGCTGCGTGCCGCGGTGATGGGCGGGGTCGGTTTGCTCGCGCTCGTCGTGGGGCGTCAGCAAGCGGCATTGCCCGCGCTGGCCGCATCGATTATCGGGTTGGTCCTGGACGATCCCGCCATGGCGACGAACGTCGGGTTCATCCTGTCGGTCCTCGCCACCGGGGCTCTCGTAGTGGTTGCGTCCAAGTGGACCAGATCGTTGGCAGGAAAGGGGATCCCAAGGATCATTGCCGAAGCGGTGGCGGTACCCGCGGCTGCGCATCTCGCGACGGCGCCGGTCATCGCGGCGCTGAACGGCCAGGTGAGCTTGGTCGCTGTCGTGGCGAACCTGCTCGCAGCGCCTGTGGTCGCACCGGCCACGGTGCTCGGGTTGCTCGCCGCGCTGGTGACCGGGTGGCTGCCTTGGCTGGGTGAGGTTCTGGTCCGGTTCGCCGGTCCGGAGCTGCACTGGATGATCGAGGTCGCGCGGCATGCGGCCGCCGTGCCTGGTGGCGTCGTCGGCTGGCCGGCGGGCTGGTTGGGCGGTGTGCTGCTGGCGGTGTTCCTCGTCGGCCTGGTGCTGGTCATGCGTCGGAAACGGTTGCGGGTACTGGTGATCGCGGTCGTAGTGGGTGCGCTGGTCGTGCTCGTGCCGGTGCGGGTGTTCCAGCCGGGCTGGCCGCCGTCCGGATGGTCGGCTGTGGCCTGCGATGTGGGGCAAGGCGATTCGATCGTGCTCGCGACCGACGAGCCAGGGCGTGCGGTCGTGGTCGACACGGGACCGGATCCGGGTGCGGTCGCGGGCTGCCTCAGCCGCCTCGGGGTTTCCACGATCCCGTTGGTGGTCTTGAGCCACCTGCATGCCGACCACGTCGGCGGGCTGTCGGCCGTTCTCGGTGAGCACACGGTCGGCGCGGTGGCGGTCGGTTCCGGGCGGTTGCCGGGATGGGCGTGGCGGCAGGTGCGTTCCGAGGCCGAGCGCGCTGAGGTGCCACTGGTGTGGCTGTCGGCGGGGCAGCGGCTGGAATGGCCGGGCCTGACGATCGAGGTACTTGGCCCACGTGTGGTGGACACCCGGGAGGACGGAGAAGCGACTGGAACAGAGATCAACAACGGCTCACTTGTCCTGCGGGCAACAACTCGCAGTGGCCGGCTGCTCCTCACCGGCGACGTCGAGCTCGCGGCCCAGGCAGACCTGCTCGATGAACACATCGACCTGACTGCCGACATCCTCAAAGTCCCGCACCACGGAAGTCGCTATATCGCCCCGGAGTTCCTGACCGCCGTCCACCCGCGTGTGGCCCTGATCAGCGTTGGCGCGGGCAATCGCTATGGACATCCAAGCCCGGGCACGATCACCCAACTGACCCTGAAAGGAGCAATGGTTCTCCGCACCGACCAGGACGGCGACTCCGCCGTACTCGGCACCAGCACCGACCTGTCAGTCGTCCGTCGCGGCGACCCCCGCGCTCCACCCGACCACTGATCCGAGCCGCACCAGAGCTGATCCAGACCCGCCGGGGACTGGTGAGATCCGCCGGGGATTGGCGGCGTGTCGTTCGGGGAGTTCAACCAACCATCCAATGGCCTTGGCGCCGTTGACAAGCACAAGGAGGTACTGGCTGGCCTGTGACGCTCACCTCGGGCGCTCGGACGCGGCACTCATCACCCGGTGTCCACCGGTTCGCTGGAGCTTCACACTTGCGGTCCCGCATTCACCGTGGGGCAGCGGCAGAGAGATCATCTGGACGTCTGCGGCAGGTCATCCGCGTTCGACTGCGATGTCCTTGGTGGTCGCGATCCAGGAGCGTCTCGGGTGCCTGCTGTCTTGGGGAGCCGCGGCTGCGTCACCGATCGGGCTGCTCGGCCCATGTCGTCACCGGGCAACTCGACGTACGTCGCCGTCGGCTGCTCGACCCGCGTCGTCATCGGATTGCTTGGCCGCGTCGCCACGGGGCAGCTCGGCGTACGTCGCCACCGGGTTGCTGGGCCCGCGTCGCCATGGGGTTGCTTGGCCTGGCCTGCGGTCGGGGCGGATCACCTCAACGGGGTCCAGCGTCGCCAGACGGACAGTGGCATACCGCCTGCTGTTCCTCGGCAAGGCTGACATGCTGTTGCCGCACAGCCGCCAGCCGTCGCCGAGGGTGTGCTCGTTGAGCGCCTGGCCGAGGCCCACGCTGAGCACAAACTGGTCCTCCCGGTGGGCGGTGGCGGTGACTGCTGCTGCCTGGGCGATGATCACCGGAGACCCGCTCGGTGGCGTATTCCCTGAGGGGCTCTACGACGAGTCGAGGAGCACCTGCGGTCGTAGGGATGGCCGTGCGACTACGACACACCACGTATCCGTGCTGGCATGAGCGCCGGGTGAGGCGGTTCCTCGACGGCCGATGGTCTGCCTTGGCACGCTTCGCGCGGAACGGGCCGCCATGTCCGCGTTGCGGAGGTGTGGCGACTGCCTCCGGTCGCGAGGGCGCCGCTGTCGCGCTTGTCGGCCTTGCCAAGTGATGGGTGTCGCCAAGTGGTCGCGGCCATGGCAAGACCTGCCAACGGCGCGCGTCTGGTTCACCCGGGTCAGTGGGCAAGGAGCTCAAGCGCGGTGCCACGGCCCAGCTCGTCTACGTCGCCCCCGGCGCCGAGGACGGCATCGAGTCGACCCTGCGGTTCCTGCTCTGCTGCGTCCGGCGGCGGTCGATCCGGCGAGACCGGTGTCTGGCTGGCCGTAGGGCCCGTCGGGAGTAGCAGCTGGTGGCGTAGGCCCGTCGGACGTGGCAGCTGGTGGCGTAGGGCTCGTCGGGAGTGGTAGCTGGTGGGCCGATCGCTTGTGCCCTGCGATCGGCCCTGCCGGTCAGCGCAGGCCTTTGAGCATTTCGCGGAGCTGGGCTTCGCCGATGGGGGTGAAGCGGGCGTCGAGATCGAGGAGGTGTTCGGATCCGCCGGGGCCGGGTGACTTCACCGTGGCCGTGACGGTGAAGGCGTCGGGGCCGGTGGCGCCGACCACGACGTCCATCCGGTAGCCGTGTTCGGCGAGCAACGTGGTGGAGCGCTCGCCCGAGCGGGTGTCGAGGACGTGCTGGGTGGCGTCGGCGAAGGCCCGGATGGCCTCGTCGGTCGTGGGGCGCGACAAGTAGGGCTGAAGGGTGATCAGCCACTGGCCGGTGCCAGGGCGGCGGGCGATGTCCAGGCGGGCCTTGGACGGGTCGTTGACGCGCTTGGCGAATGTGGTGATCACGTTGGCGGACTTCGGCGGCTCGAAGTGGGCCGGGCCCGCCGTGTCCAATCGGTGCAACAAGGTTTGGAGGGATGCCGTCAGCCGGTTCACATCCAGTGGGTCGAGGTGGAACTCGACGCACGAGGCGCCCACGGCGTTGTGGTACAGCGGTTCGCCGGACGCGCCGACACCGACGAAGTCGTGCCGGGCGTCGAACCAGGCCCAGACCGTCATGTACGGACCGTCCTCATCGGCTCCGATGAGGACCTGGATGCTGGTGTGCTCGCCGGTGAACACCATCGAGTCGCTCTCGTCATCGTTGCCCCGAAGGGCGGCGAGCGCGCTCTCGGCGAACTTGCGCAACGTCTCGGCCCTGGTCACCCCGCCGGTGTAACCCGGCAGGGCGACCAGCCAAGCACGCTCGCGCTCGTGCCACAGCACCGACAAGCCCCGGGCCGGGTGCTGGCCGAACAACTTCATATCTCCGAAGTGGACGACCTGTTCGGCCGCCGCGACTAACCCGTCGTGCTCCACGCGCGCAGGTTAGTACTGCGGGATGACATCAGAGGCCGAGGGCCTCGTGCACCGCCGCCGCGGACGGTGCGACGGTGGCGCGCGGGCCGATGTGGTTCTCGACGGCGTCGAGGGTCTTGAGGCCGTCGCCGGTGATCAGCAGCACGGTGTCGGCCTCGGGGTCCAGCTTGCCGGTCTCGATGAGCTTCTTCGCCGTGGCGACGGTGACACCGCCAGCGGTCTCGGTGAAGATGCCCTCGGTACGGGCCAGCAGGCGGATACCCTCGACGACCTCCTCGTCCGTCACGTCCTCGATGGCGCCGTTGGTGCGCCGGACGACGTCCAGGACGTACGGGCCGTCGGCGGGGGCACCGATGGCCAGGGAGCGGGCGATGGTGTCCGGGCGGACCGGCTGGACCACGTCGTGGCCGGCCTTGTACGCGGCCGAGACGGGGGAGCAGCCGGTGGCCTGCGCGCCGAACACGCGGTACGGCGTCGGGTCGACCAGGCCGAGCTCACCGAGCTCGCGGAAGCCCTTGTCCACTTTGGTCAGCTGGGCGCCGGAGGCGATCGGCACGACGACCTGCTCGGGCAGCCGCCAGCCGAGCTGCTCGGCGACCTCGTAGGCGAGCGTCTTCGAACCCTCGGCGTAGTAGGGCCGGACGTTGACGTTCACGAACGCCCAGTCCTCGTGCTCAGCGGCGAGCTCGGTCGCCAGGCGGTTCACGTCGTCGTAGTTGCCGTCGACGGCGATGAGCGCGCCGTCGTACACCGCCGTGGTGAGGATCTTGGCTTTCTCCAACGACTTCGGGATCAGCACCACCGACTCCCAGCCGGCGCGGGCGGCCGCGGCCGCTGTTGCGTTGGCCAGGTTGCCGGTGGAGGGGCAGGCGAGAACGCGGAAACCGAGCTGGCGCGCGGCGGCGAGCGCCACGGCGACCACGCGGTCCTTGAATGAGTGCGTGGGGTTGCCTGTGTCGTCCTTGACCCACAAGGACTTCACGCCAAGGGCGGCGGCCAGGCGGTCGGCACGGACCAGACGGGTCAGGCCCGGCTGGGTGTTCGGGTGACTGTCCACATCGGACGGCACCGGCAGCAGGTCACGGTAGCGCCAGATGGACTTCGGACCCGCTTCGATGTCGGCTCGCCGGATGGTGCCGAACGAGTAGGCGACCTCGAGCGGGCCGAAACACTCCGCACAGGCGAATTCCGGGGCCAACGGGATCTCGTGACCGCATTCTCGGCACGACAATGCCCGGGCGGGGCCGAGGTCGAAGGTCGTAGGTGCACCGACTGTTGTCGTCATCGCGAGGTATCTCCTCATCTTTCCCGTTCTCACGGGTCGGAATTGGCACCGTGTTCGCCACCTGAAACGGTGAGCGCCGGTTGCCGGGGCTTCTTCGGGCCGATCCCTCTGCCCCTCTGGATGAGCGGTATTCAGTTGTCGGCTCACTCGTGAGCCGAGAGACACGTTACGGCACAAGCCGAACTCCGTGCCACCCGCGCCGCCCACTATCCGGGAGCGCGGGGCATGGCAGGATGCGGGTGTGAACGCGCCGGCCGTGACGCCCGAGCCGCTGCAACTGGTGGTGGGCGAGGAAGAGCTACTGGTAGAGCGCGCCGTCCGGACCGCGCTGGACAGCGCCCGGCTCGCCGACCCGACCGCCGACCTGACCAGAGTCCGGGTGGCTGAACTCACAGTTCCGCAGCTCAACGAGCTGGTCAGCCCGTCGCTGTTCGCCGAGGCCCGGGTGGTGGTGCTGGAGGCCGCGCAAGAGATCACCCAGGAGATCTCCGACGCGGTGATCGCCTACAGCAAGAACCCGGCCGAAGGCGTCGTGCTCGTCGTGGTCCACACCGGAGGCGGGCGCACGAAGGTCGGCAAGGCATTGCCTGCGGCGTTGAAGAAGGCCGGTGCCTACGTCACCGAGTGCCCGAAGATGACCAAGGCCGCCGAACGCGAGGACTTCGTCCGCAACGAGATCCGCCGCGCGGGCGGCCGGACCGACGCCCCGGCGGTCGCGGCATTGATCGAGACGATCGGTTCGGATCTCCGCGAGCTGGCGTCCGCCGCCGCCCAGCTGGTCGCGGACACCGATGGCAAGGTCGACGAGCAGGCGGTCCGCCGCTACCACAGCGGCCGGGCCGAGGTGAACGGCTTCGCGGTGGCCGAGAAGGCCGTCGTGGGCGACCTGCCTGGAGCGTTGGAGGCGTTGCGCTGGGCCATGCAGCTCGGTGTCCCGCACGTCCTCGTGGCCGACGCCCTCGCTGACGCCGTCCGCACTGTCGCCCGGGTCGCGCCGCTGGGCCGGATCGACCCGTTCAAAATGGCCGGTGAGCTGGGCATGCCGCCCTGGAAGATCCGCAAAGCGATGTCCCAGACCCGCGGCTGGCACCCAGCGGGCCTTGCCGACGCCATGCAGATCGTCGCCGCCCTCAACGCCGACGTGAAGGGCGCCGCCGCCGACGCCGGTTACGCCCTCGAACTGGCGATCATCAAAATCAACCGCGCCCACAAACGCGCCTGACCGAATCGCGGCACCTCGGAAGAGGCACTTGGGATTGGGCGGTGCTTGGGATTGGGCGGTGTTTTGCGGCGTGCAGTGCTTCGGGAAAGGGCTGTGCTTGCGGCTGGTGTGTGGGTGTGGGCATGAGAAAAGGGCCTCACCGTGAGAGTGGTGAGGCCCTTTCTTCAGGTCTGGATCAGAGGCCGTTGGCGACCTTGGCCATGGCCGACTTCTTGTTGGCGGCCTGGTTGGGGTGCATGACGCCCTTGCTGGCGGCCTTGTCCAGCTTGCGGCTGGCGGCCTTGAGCAGCTCGACGGCCTTGTCCTTCTCGCCGGCCTCGGCCGCCTCGCGGAACTTCCGGATGGCGGTCTTCACCGAGGACTTCACCGACTTGTTGCGCTGCCGGCGGGCTTCGTTGGTCTTGATGCGCTTGATCTGTGACTTGATGTTGGCCACGCGGTATCTCCTCAGGTTTCGCTCTCCGGATTGCCGTACCGCGGAGTACTTAGGCCCCGCGAACGCGGGCTTCCTCCAGGTCGGAACGCCACACGGCACGACTCGCCCACTGTAACAGGCGGTCACCTTCGTCGAAGAATCGGGGCTTGGCCTGCGGTAAAGCGGTACCCTCCCCGATCTTGCCTGAGGCAGGGTGGGAGGGGTGAACCCGGTTGCGGTCGGCCTCGTCCTGGTCGCGGCGCTCGCGCACGCCGCGTGGAACTTCTCCGCCAAGCGCGCGGGCGGCGCCGGGAGCACCCTCGTCTGGCTCTACCTGACCACCTCGGCCGTGCTCGGCCTGCCGGTCGTGGTGGTCGCACTGATGATCACTGATGCCCGGCCGAACTGGGGATGGCTGCTCGCGATCGTGGTGACCGCGGTGCTGCATGTCGTGTACGCGCTGACCCTCCAGCGCGGCTACGGGGTCGGCGACATGTCCGTTGTCTATCCCGTGGCTCGGGGAAGTGGGCCGTTACTTTCGGTCATCCTCGCGGTGCTGCTCCTCCACGAGCGCCCGGGAGTGCTGGGCGCGATCGGCGCGGCTCTGGTGGTCGCCGGGGTGTTCGTGATCGGGTTCGGCGGCGGCACACACCAGCGGATCGGGCCCAGCCTGCTCTACGGCGGCCTCACGGGCCTGACGATCGCCGCGTACACCCTCTGGGACGCGCACTCCGTGAACGGCCTCGCGGTCCCGCCGTTGATCTACTTCTTCTCCGGGTCGGTGCTGCAGAGCGTGATCCTGGCGCCGTACGCGTGGACCCAGCGGCGGCAGGTCGCCGGTCTGTGGCGGAAACACTGGAAGGACGTGCTGGTCATCGCCGTGCTGTCACCCATCGGGTACCTGCTGGTGCTGTACGCGATGACCATGGCGCCGGTCAGCATGGTGGCGCCCGCCCGGGAACTGTCGATCGTGGTGGGCAGCGTGCTCGCGTGGCGGCTGCTCGGCGAACCAGACCCGCTGCGGCGGCTCACCGGCGCCGCGATCGTGCTCGCCGGAGTGGCCGCCATCGCCGCGGCCTGAGCTGCACATCGGGCCAGTGGTGAGGGTGGGGGTGTGTTGCTGGGGTGTAACGGGCGGGAGATTGGCCGGTCAGAGTAGTGCGCCCAGGCGTTTCGCTGAGTCAAGATGTCGACCATGAGCCGGCGAACAGTTCCATCTCGGGCCAAGGTGTCCCCTTCGGGCAATGGGCACGTACCTGGTGCGTTGTTCGACGGCTATCTGGATCCGGCGCGGCCGCATGCCGGCGCGTACGACGAGATGTTCGCGGAGGCGTCGAGCGTGAGGTCGGCGTACCGGACGCTGTACGACTCGCTGGTGCCGTCGCAGGCCGCTGATCTCGCCGCCCGCTCCGAGGCGCTGGACCGCGCCTTCGTCGACCAGGGCATCACCTTCTCCCTCTCCGGGCAGGAACGGCCCTTCCCGCTCGACCTCATCCCCCGGGTGATCACCGCCACCGAGTGGTCCAAGTTGGAACGCGGGATCGTGCAACGCGTCCGCGCCCTGGAGATGTTCCTCGCCGACATTTATGGCGACGCGCAGATTGTCCGCGACGGTGTGCTGCCGCGGCGGTTGATCACCTCCTGTGCTCATTTCCACCGGGAGGCCGCCGGGATCTCGCCGCCCAACGGGGTCCGCATCCACGTCGCCGGGATCGACCTCATCCGGGACGAGGCGGGGGTGTTCCGGGTGCTGGAGGACAACCTGCGCTGCCCGTCCGGGGTGTCGTACGTGATGGAGAACCGCCGGACCATGGCGAGGGTGTTCCCCGACCTGTTCGCCCGCCACCGGGTCCGCGCGGTCGGCGACTACGCGGGACACCTGCTGCGTGCGTTGCGTGCTTCTGCCGCGGCGAACGTGGCCGACCCCAATGTCGTTGTGCTCACGCCGGGTGTGCACAACTCCGCGTACTTCGAGCATTCGCTGCTGGCCCGCCAGATGGGTGTGGAGCTCGTCGAGGGCCGCGACTTGTTCTGCCGGGACAACACCGTCTACATCCGCACGACCGAAGGCGAACGCCGGGTCGATGTGATCTACCGGCGCATCGACGACGACTTCCTTGACCCCGTGCAGTTCTACCCCGACTCGGTGCTCGGCGTCGCTGGGCTGGTGAACGCCGCCCGCGCGGGCAACGTCGTGATCGCGAACGCTGTAGGCAATGGCGTCGCCGACGACAAGCTCGTCTACACCTAC
Organism: Actinocrispum sp. NPDC049592; assembly: GCF_040675465.1. Taxonomy (NCBI): domain Bacteria; kingdom Bacillati; phylum Actinomycetota; class Actinomycetes; order Pseudonocardiales; family Pseudonocardiaceae; genus Actinocrispum; species Actinocrispum sp. NPDC049592. The sequence continues at coordinate 152,170 of NZ_JBFAPA010000018.1, forward strand.
GTGCCCGAGATCGTTCAGTACTACCTCGGCGAGAAGCTGCTGCTGCCCAATGTGGACACCTACCGGTGCTGGCTGCCCGAGGAACGCGCGTATGTTCTCGACCACCTGAACGAGCTGGTGATCAAGCCCGTTGAAGGCTCTGGTGGGTACGGGATCGTGTTCGGCGCCGAGGCCACCGCGCCGGAGCTCGCCCGGGTGCGGCGCAAGATCCGCGGCAACCCGCGCGGCTGGATCGCGCAGCCCGTGGTCCAGCTGTCGACCGTGCCCACGAAGATCGGCGACCGGCTCGCGCCCCGGCACGTGGACCTGCGGCCGTTCGCGGTGAACGACGGCAACTTCGTGTTCGTGCTGCCCGGCGGGCTGACCCGGGTCGCGCTCAACGAAGGCAGCCTGGTGGTCAACTCCTCGCAGGGCGGCGGGTCCAAGGACACCTGGGTGCTGGCGGCGCGATCGTCCACTGTGGAGCGTGAACTCGCCGAGCCCGGCCTGGCCGAGCTGGCCACGGTGGACTCGCCCGCGGCCGACCAGGGCCCGGAGCTGACCAGTTCACAGCAACACCAGCAACAGCAGCAACAACAGTCATAGCGAGGAGGCACGATGCTGGCACGCAATGCCGAGTCGCTGTACTGGATCGGCCGCTACGTCGAACGCGCCGACGACACCGCGCGGATCCTGGACGTCTCGGTGCACCAATTGCTCGAGGACGCCACGGTCAACCCGGACGCCACCAGCCGTCAGCTGCTGGCCGTCCTCGGGATCGAACCGCCCGAGGGCACCGAGCTGGACGTGTGGTCACTGACCGAGCTCGTCGCGTACTCCAAGGACCACGCCGGATCGATCGTCGCGTCGGTCAACAGCGCGCGGGAGAACACGAGGGGCGCGCGTGAGGTGGTCTCCACCGAGATGTGGGAATGCCTCAACGCCATGTGGAACGCCGTGCCCGAACGGCAGACCTACGCGCGGATGATGGGGCCGCACGCGTTCTTCGCGTTCGTCGAGGAACGCGCCGCGATGTTCGCCGGCCTCGCGGACTCCACGATGAGCCGCGACGACGGCTGGCGGTTCCTCGTCCTCGGCCGGTCCGTGGAACGCGTGGACATGATCGTGCGGCTGTTGTTGTCCCGCGTGGGCGACAAAGCATCTTCGCCCGGGTGGGTGACCGTGTTGCGCTCGGCGGGCGCGCACGACACGTATCTCAGGACTTACCGTGGCGCTCTGGATGCCGCGCGGGTCGTGCAGTTCATGCTGTTGGACAGGTTGTTCCCACGATCGGTGTTCTATTCGCTACGCCAGGCGGAAGCGTGTCTCGAGCAGCTCGATCACCAGCCGGATGTGCGGGTCGGTGCGAGGGCGGAGGCGTTGCGGTTGCTCGGCCGGGCTCGCAGCGATCTCGAGTTCCTGAAGCCCGCGGACCTGCTGGAAGACTTGCCAAGACGGCTGCGGGCACTGCAGGCGACCGTCCGGGACGTGGGTGAAGCAGTGTCACAGCAGTACTTCCACACCGCGCCGTGGGTCGCGTGGACCAACGCGGAGGTGTCCTCGTGAGCTGGCGGGTACGTGTCATTCACTCAACCGGGTACAGGTATCGGTCGGTCGTCACCCAGTCGTACAACGAAGTACGCCTAACACCACGCTCCGACCGCAGGCAGAACGTCGTGGTGAGCAGGGTCGAGACGACACCGGCCACACGTCAGTACCGCTACACCGACTACTGGGGCACGCTCGTCACGAGCTTCGACCTGCACGCACCGCACACCCAGCTGAAAGTCGTTGGCGCGTCGGTGGTGGAGACAAGCAGTGAGGTCGAGCCGGTCCGCACGGGCACGTGGGCGGACCTGCGTGAGGAAAACCTCGTTGACCGCTACACCGAGCTGCTCGAACCCACCGCATACGTCCCCAAAGCGCGTGAACTTGCCGCAGTGGCAAGGGACCTGCGCAAGGGCAGGACCCCGGCGGAGGCGGTTCTCGAAGCGTCCCAATGGGTTCACGACAAGCTCAAGTACCAGGCCGGCACGACAGGCGTGCACTCGTCCGCGGTCGACGCCTACGCCGCGGGCGAAGGCGTGTGCCAGGACTTCGCGCACGTGACGCTGTCCTTGTTGCGCGCCATGGGCATTCCCGCGAGGTACGTGTCCGGGTACCTGCACACCAAGCCGGACGCGGAACCCAAGGAGACGGTGCGCGGCGAGAGCCACGCGTGGATCGAGGCGTGGACCGGGGGCTGGTGGGGCTACGACCCGACCAACGCGATCCCGGTGGGCCCCAGGCACATCTGGGTCGCCCTCGGGCGGGACTACGCGGATGTGGCCCCGCTCAAGGGCATCTACTCAGGAGGTGACGCCACCGCTCTGGAGGTGACCGTCGACATCACGCGCCTCGCGTAGCCAGTCCAGCAGCGGCGTCACCTTGGTCGGGTGCCGGATCGCCGCGTCGACCATCGGCGTGAGGTTGATCTGCGCACCGCCGGCCAGGCGCAGCACCCAGGTGTCCGACCAGTCCAGTTCGAAGCTCGCCTTGCCCGCGTCGATCAGGCTGACCGCGATCAGGTCGGCGATCAGCCGCGCGACGACCTCACGGCGTTGTGCGTGCGTCGCGGCGCCGTCGACCAGAGCCATCAGCTGCTCGGTCTTGCCGCGCTCGACCACGCCGAGGATCTCGTCGACGCTGCCGGTCGGCACGATGCCGCGCTTGACCGACGAGTCGGTCAGCACCTTCGCGTTGTTCCGCGCGATGTTGGTGGTGCCCAGCTGCACGACCTCCGTCCAGGAGGCGCGCGGGCCGAGACCGTCGACGATCAGCTCGCTCTCCAGCTCGGGCACCGTCCGCGCCGGGTCGCGCAGCACGGACCAGGCGGGCCGGTCGTCGGTGGCCGGGCCGTCGCCGGTCAGCTTGTCGATGGCCGCGATCCGCACCCGCATCGTCGGGTGGCTGTCGTAGCGGGACGACGGTTCGGAGTCGAGCAGCGACTCCTGGGCCTCGAGCAGCTGGGCGTGCCGGACGTCGTTGCACAGGAACGCGTGGAACCCCATCAGCAGCTCGGGCGTGCGACCCGCTTCCGGCGCCAGCCGGACGTACGAGTCGCCGTAGTGCGACCAGGCCGCGTCCAACGCGTTGATCTTGCCAAGCGCCGACTTTGCGGCCTCCTTGCCCGCCGCGCGCACTGCGACGGCGTCGGCCTGCAGCTCCTGGGCGCGGTTGGCCGACCGGGCCACCACCAGGTACAGCTTCACGTACGGCGTCAGCAGCACTCGCAGCCAGCCGTCGGCCGCGGCGAGCGTCCGCTGCATGGTGGCTGTCGCGCGGTAGGTCACTGCGGACAGCTTGGTGTGCCCGTGGCTGTAGTGACCAAGTTCATGCCCCAGCACGGACCGCAGCTCGGACACCGAGAGCCCGGCCAGCAGCGGCAGGCCGATCATCATGTGCCGCTTGCCCGAACGCAGGCCGAGCAGGTGACTTTCCTCCCACACCGCCGCGTTCACCTTGGGCACGATCCGGACGTCGTCCGGGCCGCGGGTGTTCGCCGCCACGGCGAGCTCGTCGATCATCGCCCAGAGTTCGGGCTGCTCGGCGCGCTCGACCCGGGCGCCGTACGGCTCCTGCTTGATCTTCAGCACTTTCCACAGCGCGGTGCCGATGGCGATCGACGCGAACACCGCGATGGCGCCGACCCTCAGCCCGCCGCCCGCGTGCCCCGTCGTGAGCCCGAGGACCGCGACGAACAGCATCCCGCCGATGAGCCCCAGCACCAGCACGAAGAACCCGACCAGAAGCAGCACGCCCAATCCGGCGCGCAGTTTGACCCCCACAGTCCACCCCTTGGTTTGACAGGCCCCCCGACCTGGCGGGGAATTCTGCACCTCGGTGACTGTGCGTGTCCAGACGGTTAGCCGAGACGGGCGTTGATGGCCTTGGCAACCAGCTCAAAGCGGTCCGGCGGAAGGATGGACCCCTCCCGGCGCAGGTCGTCCTCGTCCAGCTCGTACATCCGGTCCAGCCGGACGAACGACTCGCGGCCGTCGTGGTCCCAGGCGCCGCTGCCGAGGTTCAGCCAGCCTCCCTCGCCGTGGTGGTCCTTGCTCGACAGCATCATCGCCAGCAGCCGCGATCCGGCCCGGCCGATCACCAGCAGCGGACGGTCCTTGCCCCGGTCCGGGTCCTCCTCGTACGGCACCCAGGCCCAGATGATCTCCCCGGGATCGGCCAGTCCGTCCAGGTCGGGGCTGTAGTCTAGAGAGGCGCCGTCCTCAACGACGTACACCTGCTTGACGGCGCCGTAGGCGGGCTTGGGGTCTTCGCCGGGATCACGCACGCGGTGAGCGTACTGCCCATGGGACCATGGGGCGGTCAGGCAGGGAAAACAGCGAGGGAATCAGTGGCCACGTTCGCCGATACGACGTTCACGCCGCCGGAGCGCATCCGGAACTTCTGCATCATCGCGCACATCGACCACGGCAAGTCCACCCTGGCCGACCGGATGCTGCAGCTCACGGGTGTGGTCGAGGAACGCGCCATGCGGGCCCAGTACCTCGACCGGATGGACATCGAGCGGGAACGCGGCATCACGATCAAGGCGCAGAACGTCCGGCTGCCCTGGGTGGTCGACGGCGAGGAGATCGTGCTGCACATGATCGACACGCCGGGGCACGTCGACTTCACCTATGAGGTCTCCCGGGCGCTCGAGGCGTGCGAGGGCGCGATCCTGCTGGTCGACGCCGCGCAGGGGATCGAGGCGCAGACGCTGGCCAACCTGTACCTGGCGCTGGAGAACAACCTGGCGATCGTCCCGGTGCTGAACAAGATCGACCTGCCGGCCGCCGATCCGGAGAAGTACTCACGTGAGCTCGCGCACATCATCGGGTGTGAGCCGGAGGAGGTCCTGCGGGTCTCGGCGAAGACTGGTGAGGGCGTCAGCGACCTGCTCGACGCCGTCGTACGGGCGGTGCCGCCGCCCGTGGGTCAGGCGGACGCCCCGGCCCGGGCGATGATCTTCGACTCGGTCTACGACACCTACCGCGGCGTCGTCACCTACATCCGGGTGGTGGACGGGAAGATCACTCCACGTGAGCGGATCCGGATGATGTCCACCGGCGCCGTGCACGAGCTGCTCGAGGTCGGCATCATCTCGCCGGAGCCCAAGCCCAGCAAGGGACTCGGGGTCGGCGAGGTCGGCTACCTGATCACCGGTGTGAAGGACGTCCGCCAGTCCAAGGTCGGTGACACCGTCACCTCCGAGCGCAAAGGCGCGACCGAACCCCTTGCGGGGTACCGGGAACCGCGGCCGATGGTCTACTCGGGACTGTATCCGCTGGACGGCTCGGACTACCCGGACCTGCGCGAGGCGCTGGACAAGCTGCAGCTCAACGACGCCGCGCTGACCTACGAGCCGGAGACCTCGGCGGCGCTGGGGTTCGGCTTTCGCTGCGGCTTCCTCGGCCTGCTGCACCTGGAGATCACCCGCGACCGGCTGGAGCGCGAGTTCGGCCTCGAGCTGATCTCGACCGCGCCGAACGTGGTCTACCGCGTGGTGACCGACGACGGCACCGAGACCACCGTGACCAACCCGTCCGACTGGGTGGACGGCAAGATCATGGAGGTCTACGAGCCGATCGTGAAGACGACGGTGATCTGCCCGAGCGAGTTCATCGGCACCGTCATGGAGCTGTGCCAGTCGCGGCGCGGCCAGCTCGGCGGCATGGACTACCTGTCCGAGGACCGCGTCGAGCTGCGCTACACCATGCCGCTGGCGGAGATCATCTTCGACTTCTTCGACTCACTGAAATCGCGCACCCGCGGCTACGCCTCGCTGGACTACGAGGAGGCGGGCGAGCAGACCGCGAACCTCGTGAAGGTCGACATCCTGCTGCAGGGCGAACCGGTGGACGCGTTCAGCGCGATCGTGCACCGCGACGCCGCCTACAACTACGGCACCCGGATGGCCACCAAGCTGCGCGAGCTCATCCCGCGCCAGCAGTTCGAGGTGCCCATCCAGGCGGCCATCGGCTCGCGGGTGATCGCCCGCGAGACCATCCGCGCCATGCGCAAGGACGTCCTCGCCAAGTGCTACGGCGGTGACATCACCCGGAAGCGCAAGCTGCTGGAGAAGCAGAAAGAAGGCAAGAAGCGGATGAAGATGGTCGGCCGGGTCGAGGTGCCGCAGGAGGCCTTCGTCGCCGCGCTGTCCACCGACGAGGCGGGCGACAAGCCCAAGGGCAAGAAGTAGGACGCCACGGGTCGGCGGGCCTCCGGGCCCGCTGGCTGGGGTGGTGTCGCGCCGCCGGTGGCTGAGGTGGGTGGTAGCGGGGCCGGAGGCCGTGGTTGCGGGGCCGGTGGTGGTGCCTGGGGCCGGTGGCTGGGGCGCTGTGGGGCTGGTGGCTGAGGTTGTGGGCATTCAGGCTGCCCGCTGTCTGAGGGGTGTGGCCGCTGGCCGAGCCTCCGGGGCTACCCGCCCGTTGCCGTGGGGTGTGCGGGGCGTTGTGTGGGCGACGGGTTAGGTCAGTTCTGCGAGGATGCGCAGCGCTTCGGAGTACTTGGCTTTGAGCCGTTCCTGGAGTTCCGGGTCGAGCCTCGCCATCCGGATCGGGTCGCAGTTGTCGGCGATGTCCGCGTGCTTGACCGTCACCGCGACTGGGTCCGCAGCGACCCGGTTGAGGTAGTCGGGCATCGGCTCGCCCTTCACCTTGCTCAACGCGATCACCGACGCGACAACGTTTTCCGGGCATCCCGCCGCGCGCAGATCGTCTGCCGTTAGGTGTGTGTCCTCGATGACGTCGTGCAGCACCGCGGCCATTTTCGCGTGCTCACCCTCGACTCTGGCCATCACGCGCATCGGGTGGCCGATGTAGGGGCGGCCCGACTTGTCGATCTGGCCCTTGTGCGCTTCCGCCGCGATCCGCACCGCGTCGTCGACCGTGAACGTCATGAGCGTGATTGTGCCTGGTCAGGGTGGTCTGGTCGGGGAGATGGGCGGGGAGCGGGATGGTTGGGGGTTGACAGGACGTATTGGTCTAGTCCACTTTATTAGTGGTGTAGACCACAAACCGGGCGCGGGTGTGGAGAAAAGAAGATGGCCAGCAGGACCAGGCGGCTGTTCGCAGCCGTCGTCTCAGCGATCGCCGCCCTCGCGCTGATACCGGCCGGACCGGCCGTGGCGGCCAACATCGTCGCGAACCCCGGGTTCGAGACCGGATCCACGAGCAGCTGGACGTGTACCGGCACCTCGGTGGTCGCCAGTCCCGTGCACTCCGGGTCGCGCGCGTTATCCGGCACCCCCGCCGGGCAGGACTTCGCTCAGTGCACCCAATCGATCGTCGTGGTGCCCAACACCGCGTACAAACTGTCGGCCTGGGTCAACGGCAGTTACACCTACTTGGGTGTCACCGGTACCGGAACGGGCGACAAGAACACGTGGACCCCGGTCGCCGGATCGTGGACGCAGCTCTCCCTCGACTTCACCACCGGGGCCTCGACCCGGAGCGTGACGATCTACGTGCACGGCTGGTACGGCCAGCCCACGTACTACGCCGACGACTTCAGCCTCGACGGCCCGGGTGGCGGGGACCCGAACCCGCCGGTCGTCCCGGCCACGCCGAGCGGCCTCAGCGGCAGCGCGACCGGCCCGACGACGGCGAACCTGAACTGGACTGCGGTCTCCAACGCGACCAGCTACAACGTCTACCGCAACGGCACCCGCGTCGGGTCGCCGACGAGCCCGTCGTTCAGCGACTCCGGGCTGACCGCTCAGACCACCTACAGCTACACGGTCAGTGCTGTGAACTCCGCGGGTGAGTCCGCACGATCCGGGGCGGTGTCGGTGACAACGCCGCAGAACGGCAACCCGGGTGGCAGCCTGCCGAAGCACGTGCTGACCGGGTACTGGCAGAACTTCTTCAACGGCGCCCGTGCGCTGCGCCTGTCCGACGTGCCGACGACGTACGACATCATCGCGGTGGCGTTCGCCGACGCGGTGCCGGGACGGCCCGGCGGCATCTCGTTCACCCTGGACTCGGGTCTGTCCTCACAGCTGGGTGGGTACACCGACGCACAGTTCAAGGCGGACATCGCGACCGTGAAGGCCCGCGGCCAGAAGGTGATCATCTCGGTCGGCGGCCAGAACGGCACGATCTCGGTCAGCGACAGCACCTCTGCCACCAACTTCGCCAACGACGTGAAGTCGCTGATCAACAACTACGGCTTCAACGGCGTCGACATCGACCTGGAGAACGGCATCAGCGCCGGGCCGATGGGCACCGCGCTGCGCAGCATCGCGGCCGGCGGCGGCTCGATCATCACGCTGGCGCCGCAGACCATCGACATGCAGAACACCAGCGGCGGGTACTTCCAGCTGGCGCTGAACATCAAGGACATCCTGACCGTCGTCAACATGCAGTACTACAACTCCGGCACCATGCTCGGCTGTGACCAGGGTGTCTACGGCCAGGGCACGGTCAACTTCCTCACCGCGCTGGCCTGCATCCAGCTGCAGGGCGGTCTGCGGCCGGACCAGGTCGGACTGGGGCTGCCGGCGTCGCCAAGCGGCGCGGGCGGCGGCTACCAGTCACCGGGCAACGTCAACAACGCGCTCGACTGTCTCGCCAGGGGCACCAACTGCGGCAGCTTCAAGCCCAGTACCACCTGGCCGGCCATCCGTGGCGCGATGACCTGGTCGATCAACTGGGACGCCTCCAACGGCTACCAGTTCGCGAACACTGTCGCACCGCACCTCGACACCCTGCCTTGAGGTGCCCCCGGAGTGGCTCTCGTCTCCGCCCACGGGCGAGAGCCACTCCCCGGACTATTGTCTGAAGAATGTTCGCCAAGGTGCCCGTGATCGTCGCCCCGATGGCCGGTGGGTTGTCCACCCCGGAACTGGTCGCGGGCGCGGCGAACGCGGGCGCCTTCGGCTTTGCCGCGGGCGGCTACCTGACCGCCGGGGCGCTGGCCGGCGAGCTCGCCCGGACCAGGGAACTCACGCAACAACCGTTCGGGGTCAACCTCTTCGTGCCGAACGAGAAGTCCACCGTGGACATTCAGGCCTATCGCGAGCTGCTCGAGGACGAGGCCGCGAGATACGGGGTCGAGCCGGGTGAACCGGACTGGACCGACGACAACTACCCGGCCAAGGTGGATCTCCTGGTGGAGAGCCCGGTGTCGGTGGTGTCGTTCACGTTCGGCCTGCCTTCTCCAGAAGATGTCGAGCGTCTGAAGGCGGTCGGCAGCAAGATCGTGATCACGGTGACGAACCCCGACGAGGCCCGCCAAGCCGCCGAGCGGGGCGCGGATGCCTTGTGCGTTCAGGGTTTCGAGGCTGGTGCGCACCGCGGGATCTTCACTGACGACGGTTCGCCCGCCGGTGGTCCCACATTTGGATTGCTGGCGTTGCTGCGGTTGGTCCAGCACGAGACCGACCTGCCGTTGATCGCGACCGGCGGCTTGGTGCACGGCGCCGACATCGCTGCGGTCCTGGTGGCGGGCGCGGTGGCGGCCCAGCTCGGGACGGCCTTCCTGGCCAGCCCTGAAGCGGGAACCAAAGCGCCGCAACGGGAAGCGCTCAAGACCGCGCGGGACACCACGTTCACCCGCGCGTTCAGCGGCCGTCCCGCTCGTGGCCAGGTCAACCGGTTCCTCAGCGAGCACGAAGGCCCGGCCGCCTACCCGCAGGTGAACAACATGACCAAGCCGATCCGCGCGGCCGCCGCCCAGCAGGGTGACGCCGAGGCGATGTCGTTGTGGGCCGGTCAGACGTACCCGGTCGCGCCCCGCGGGCCGGTCGCGGACGTGATCGCGCAGCTGGACAGGGAGCTGCGGGACGCGCTCACCACCGCTGCTCAAGCACTTGACCGGGCCAGTTCTGCGGACCCACAGTGAACGTCTCGGTCCGCGTGAACCCGTTGCGCTCGTAGTACCGCACCAGGTCACCGGTCCCGCCCGCGTAACAGTCCACACGCAACAGCCGCACGCCTTTGTCCTCGGCCCGCGCCCGCGCGAACGCCAGCAGCTCGGACCCGATCTTCTGGCCCGCGTACCGCGGCGAGGACAGCAGCAGCCGGATGAACAGCTCGGGCTCGGCAGCGGGCTCGATGTACTCGTGCGGCACCGAGTGGGTGGCCAGCACGCCCGCCGGGGAGCCGTCCACCTCGGCGATCCACAGCTCTGCGCCCTCGTCCAGCTGCGCCTGGATCCGCTCCTGGCGTTGCGGGTTGCGGGACCATGGCTCGGTGCCCCACTGCCCGGTGTTCCCGATCGAGACGAACCATTCCATGATCTCGTCGCCGATGGCCGTGATCGCGGGCAGGTCGGCGGCGCCCCCGGGTCGAATTCGCATGCCTTCTGTCTACCTGAACAGGGAGAATGGGCGGACACGCCGGGGCGGTCGTCGAGATCCGACGGTTCCATGATGTGGTGGTGGCACCGGCCGAACCGAATGGGGGATGCGTGACCGACATCAGGGCCATCGCGGACGAGGTGCTCGAGCTGCTGGTCGAGGAGGATCCGCTGGGCGAGACCGTGCAGGGCTACCCGGGGGCGGACGCGCGGCTCAGCGACGTGTCCGAGGAGGCCCAGGCAGATCTCAAGGCCCGGGCGCTGCAGCTGGCGCAGACCGCCCGTGACCTGGACACCGACGACTGGGTCACCCAGGCGGTCGCGGTCGACCAGGCGCAGGGGATCGCCACCAGGATGGACTCCAAGCTGATCGAGCACGCGGTCGCCGACCTGCTGATCTCGCCGATCACCCGGCTGCTGTCGTTGCTGCCGCTGGTCCGCCCGGCCACCGCCGAGCAGGAGCGGAACTTCTTCACCCGGCTGTCGAACATCCCCGGCTACCTGGCCAAGTCCATCGCCCGGCACCGCGCCGGGCTCGCCACGGGCCGCACGCCGGTCCGGACCCGCGCCGAGTTCGCGATCTCGCACCTCGACCACTACCTGGCCACCCCGGCCGAGGACCCGCTGCGCAACGTTCCCGTCAAGGACACCGCCGAACGCGACCGGCTGCTGGACGACCTGGTCCGGCCCGCGTTCGCCGAGTACCGCCAGGTGCTCGGGCAGGAGATCGCGCCGCGCGGCCGGAGCAACGACAAGCCGGGTCTGTGCTGGATCACCGACGGCGACGAGACCTACGCCGCGCTGGCACGCATGCACACGACCACCGACCGGACGCCCGAGGAGCTGCACCAGACCGGGCTCGACCTGATCGAGCGGCTCGCCGAGGAGTACGTCGAGATCGGCTCGCGGGTGTTCGGCGTGCGCACGGTCGCCGAGGTGCACGAACGGCTCAAGACCGACCCGGCGATGCGCTGGACCAGCGCCGAGGAGCTGCTCGCGGGCGCCCGCTCGGCGATGGAGCGGGCCGAGGCCGCCGCGCCGGACTGGTTCGGCATCCTGCCCTCGCAGCGCTGCCAGCTGCAGCCGACGCCCAAGGCCGACGAGGAGAACGAGGCCGGCGCGTACTACTACCCGGCCGCGCTGGACGGCAGCCGGCCCGGCATCTTCTACGCCAACACCTACAAAGCGACCGAGCGGGACCGGTTCGTCTCCGAGGCGATCGCGTTCCACGAGGCGGTGCCCGGGCACCACTTCCAGATGACCATCGCGCAGGAGCTCAAGGACGTGCCGCAGCTGCGCGGGGCCGCGTTGATCAACTCGTACATCGAGGGCTGGGGCCTCTACAGCGAGCGGCTGGCCGACGAGATGGGCCTGTACTCCGACGACCTGGCCCGGCTGGGCATGCTCGCGTGCGACTCGATGCGGGCCGCGCGGCTGGTCGTGGACACCGGCCTGCACTCGTTCGGGTGGTCGCGGGCCAGGACGGTGAACTACCTGCGGACCAACACCGTGATGTCCGAGGTGGAGATCCAGAGCGAGACCGACCGGTACATCGAGATGCCCGCGCAGGCGCTGTCGTACATGGTCGGCCGGCTGGAGATCGTGCGGTTGCGCGAACGCGCCCGTGCCGAGCTGGGGAACGCGTTCGACATCAAGGCTTTCCACGATCTCGTGCTGGGCAGTGGCCCGCTGCCGATGGCCGTGCTCGACGAGGTGGTCGCGAGGTGGACCGCCCGATGACCATCGACGACATCGCCGACGACCTGCTGGAGCTGATCGGCGCCGAGGACCCGCTCGAGGCGAGCCTGGTCGGCCTGCCCGGCCATGATCACGAGTTGCGCGATCTGAGCGAGGACGCCGACACACGGTTCAAGGACCGCGCGTTCGCCATCGCGGCGGCGGCGGAACTGCAGGAGCCGAGCGTCACCCGCAGCGTGGTCCTGCAGCAGACCGCCGCCATGGTTGACAAGATCAACTCGCGCCAGGTCGAGCACCAGATGGCGGACTTTCTTTCCGCCCCGGCGATCCGGCTGGCCACCTACATCCCGCGGGTGGTCCCGACCAGCGACGAGTCCGAACGTGCCTACCTGGAACGGCTTTCCCGGATTCCCGCGTACCTGGACGCGGTCGCTGGACGCAACCAGATCGGTCTGGTCGCGGGGCGGTTGCCGGTCGCGCGGATGGTCCGGGCTGCGGTCGACCACATCGACCGGTACCTCGACGAGGACAAGGACACGTTCGCCCAGGCGCCGATGACCGGTGGCCGCGTCGGCGAACGGGATCGCCTGCTGGCCGAGGTGGTCCGACCCGCGTTCGCCAGGTACCGCGAGGTGCTGGCCACCGAGCTGGCTCCGCGCGGGCGCCCCGACACCGAGCCGGGCCTGTGCTGGCTGCCGGACGGCGACCGGGCGTACGACGCGCTGGTCCGGTTGCACACCACCACTTCCCGCACGCCGGAGCAGCTGCACCGGACCGGGCTGGAGCTGATCGAGGCGCTCGCCGAGGAGTACGCCGAGATCGGGTCGCGGGTGTTCGGCCTGCGCACGGCCGAGGAGGTGCAGCAGCGGCTGCGCAGCGATCCGTCGCTGAAGTGGGGGAGTGCGGACGAGATCATCACGCACGCCCGGGCGACCATCGCGCGGGCGGAAGCCGCTGCGCCGCAATGGTTCGCGCGGCTGCCGGTGAAGCGGTGCGTGGTGGCGCCGGTGCCGGACGCCGAGGCTCCCAACGCCGCCGGCGCGTACTACACAGCACCCGCGTTGGACGGTTCGCGTGAAGGAACCTATTGGGCGAACACGTACAAGGCCACCGAACGGGACCGGGTGAGCGCGGAATCCGTTGCCTTCCATGAGGCCGTGCCCGGGCACCACTTCCAGATCGCCCTGGCGCTCGAGCTGACCGACCTGCATCTTTTGCGGCGCTTGGCATCCGTGACCGCGTACGCGGAAGGCTGGGGTCTGTACGCCGAACGGCTGGCCGACGAGATGGGCCTGTTCTCCGGTGACCTGGCGCGGCTGGGGATGCTCGCCGAGGACTCGATGCGGGCCGCCCGGTTGGTTGTGGACACCGGGTTGCACGCGATGGGCTGGACGCGGGAACAGGTCGTCGAGTACCTGCGGGCGAACACCGTGATGTCCGAAGTGGAGGTTCAGTCCGAGACCGACCGGTACATCGAGGACCCCGGGCAGGCCCTCGCGTACATGGTGGGGCGGCTGGAGATCCAGCGGCTGCGAGCCCGTTGCGAGCAGGACCTGGGCTCGGCCTTCGACCTGAAGGCGTTCCACGATGTCGTGCTCGGCAACGGGCCGCTGCCGATGGCGGTGCTAGACGAGGTCGTCGCCGCCTGGGCCGGTTCGGTTCAGCAGTGAGTTGCGGCGGCTGTAGAGGAAGTAGACCGCCATCCCGATCACGAACCAGACCGCGAACCGGATCCAGGTCTCCGGCTGCAGGAACGTGATCAGCCAGATCGAGAAGACGACGCCGATCGCCGGGACCACGGGCATTCCCGGCGTTCGGAACGTGCGCGGCAGGTCCGGGCGGCGGTAACGCAACACGATCACGGCCACGCACACCACGACGAACGCCAGCAGGATGCCGATGTTCGTCAGCTCGGCCACGTCGATGATCGGCAGCAGTCCGGCCAGCACCGCCGAGATCACGCCCGCGATCCAGGTGACCCGGGTGGGCACCTTGCGCTTCGGATCGGTCTTGGCGAACCAGTGCGGCAGCAGGCCATCACGGCTCATCGCGTACCAGACCCTTGTCACGCCGAGCATGAACGTGAACATGACGGTGAGGATGCCGATCACCGCACCGGCCGCGATCACCGAGCCGAGCCCGGACAGCCCGACCGACTGGAACGCGGTGGAGAACCCGCTCGCCGGGTCGATCTGGGTGTAGTCCTGCATGCCAGTCAGCACGATGCAAGCCAGCACGTACAGGATCATCGAGATCACCAGGGAGTACACGATGGCCTTGGGCATGTGCCGTTGCGCGTCCTTGGACTCCTCGGCCGCGGTCGACATGGCGTCGTAGCCGAACACCGCGAAGAACACCAGCGCCGCCCCGCTCATCGCGCCGCCGAACCCCGCGGGCGCGAACGGGGTGAGGTTGCCGCTCTTGATGTAGAAGAACCCGACCACGATCACGACCAGCACCACCGCGACCTTCAACGCCACCACTGCGGTCTCGAACCGGGCCGCCGCCCGGATGCCGCGGGTGAGCAGGAACGCGATGAACAGGCACAGGATCACCGCGATCAGGTTCACCTTGTAGGTGCCCGACGCGACCCCCGCCGGTTCGGTACCTGGCGCGCCGAGCATCCACCCGGGCAGCTTGAGCCCGACCTGGTCGAGCAGGAAGTTGAAGTAGCCGGAGATGCCGATGGCCACCACCGCGACGATCGCCGTGTACTCCAGCAGCAGGTCCCACCCGATGAACCAGCCGACGATCTCGCCGAGCACCGCGTAGCCATACGTGTAGGCAGAGCCCGCTTTCGGGATCAGCCCGGCGAACTCCGCGTAGGAGAAGGCCGCCGCCGCGCTGGCGATCCCCGCGATGAGGAACGAGATCAGCACCGCGGGCCCGACCCCGGCGACCCCGTTGGCCGGATCCCCGTGCGCCACGCTCCCGGCGAGCGAGAAGATCCCCGCCCCGATGATCCCGCCCACCCCGATGGCGGTCAGCTGCCAGAGCCCCAGCGACTTGCGCAGCCCGTCCCCCGACTGCACGTCATCGTCGATGCGCTCGATCGGCTTCCGCCTGAAGACCCCCGACCCACCACCCAGACCGTGTTGTGTGTCAGCCATTCACAAACGGTAAGTCCGTGCCGGTGGTTCCGCAGGTCAGGCGTGGGTGAAGACGATCTTGCCTGCGGTCTCGCCCGCCTGCATGGCCTCGAAGCCCTTGACGGCGTCGGCCAGCGGGAGGGTGAGGCCGATCTGCGGGCGGATGTCCTTGAGCGCACAGAACTTCAGCAAATCCGCCAGCTCGTCACGAGTGCCCATGGTCGAGCCCACGACCCGCAGCTGCAAGAAGAACAACCGCTGCAGCTCAGCGTTCGCGTCCGGCCCGCTCGTAGACCCGGAGATCACGATGATCCCGCCCGGCTTGAGCGCCTTCATCGAGTGCGACCAGGTCGCCTTGCCCACGGTCTCGAACACCGCATCGACCCGCTCAGGCAGCCGCGCCCCCGACTCGAACACGTCATGAGCGCCCAGCGAGGACGCCAGTGCGCGCTTCTCCTCAGACCGCCCAGTCACCCACACCCGATACCCAGCGGCCCGGCCGAGCTGGATCAGCGCGGTGGAAACGCCCCCGGACGCCCCCTGCACCAGCATGGTCTGCCCCGGCCGCAGGCCCGACTTCACGAACAGCATCCGGTACGCGGTCAGCCACGCCGTGCCCATGCACGCTGCCTCGGCGAACGACAGCGACGAAGGCTTCGGCAGGATGTTGCGCTTGGGGACGATGACGGTGTCCGCGAACGTGCCCTGGTGCAACTCCGTCAACAGGGTCCGGCGAGGGTCCAGGGTCTCGTCGCCGCTCCACGCCGGGTCGCCGATGACCGAGTGCAGCACGACCTCGCTGCCGTCCTCGAGCACCCCGGCGCCGTCACAGCCCAGGATCATCGGGAACTGCTCGGGCTTGATCCCAACCCCGCGCAGTGTCCACAGGTCGTGCATGTTCAGGCTCGCCGCCCGGACCGACACGCTCACCCACCCCTCCGGCGCTTCCGGCGTGGGCCGCTCACCCACGGTGAGGGCAGCGAGCGGGTTGTCCGGCTGAGGTGAGGCTGCGTACACGGCGAACATGACTGCAACCTACCGATCCTGCCATTCCGCCGCCTGTGGGATCGGCCACGGCGTACTGTCGTAGGCGTGTCATGGCTGTCCGATTGGTGGAACGCGGTTGAGCTGTGGATCGCCCAGCTGCCGTTCCCCGCCCAGTTCGCCGTGGTGATCGCGGTGCTGCTGCCGGTGTGCGCCGGCGGCGCCTGGCTCATCGACCGGGCGGTCGACCTGGTCGGCAACAAGGTCAACCGGTCCGCCGAGCCGGACCCCGGGGACTGCGATTAGGGTCCGTCCCATGGGGTCGCGCCGCCGCATCACATTCGCCTTGATCGGACTGGTCGTTCTGGTCGTGGTCGGCTGGTTCGTCCGCGACGCGGTCAAGGACGACCCAGCACCGGCACCGCAGCAGCAGTCCCAGCAGGTCAAGCCGCAGAACGGCATGCAGGTCAAGCCGCTGTCCAAGCTGCCGCCCGAGGCGGTGGTGACCTGGCGGACCATCCAGAAGGGCGGGCCGTTCAAGTCCAGCCGGGACGGCATCGTGTTCGAGAACCGGGAGAAGCTGCTGCCCGCCAAGTCCGCGAGCTACTACCACGAGTACACCGTGCCGACGCCGGGCGCGGACGACCGTGGCGCGCGCAGGCTCATCACCGGCGAGTCCAAAGAGCTCTACTACACCGACGACCACTACGCCTCGTTCGTCCTGGTCGACACCGGGAAGTGACGCGATGAGGCACGTCGTCGACGGACGGGACATCCGCACCAAGGCCGCGATGCTGGACGCCCTGGCCGAGGCGATGGACTTCCCGGCCTACTTCGGCCGCAACCTCGACGCGCTCAACGACCTGGTGAACGACCTGCCGCCGGGCGAGCACACCCTGGTCTGGCGGTCGCCGCAGACGCTCCAGCACGCCGACCCGGAGGTCTACGAGCAGATCGTGGACATCCTCGGCCACGCCGACCGGCTCACCCTCAAACTCAGCCGTTGAGCAGCGGTCCGAGCTCGGCCCGGCTGGCCACGCCGAGCTTCACGTAGGCGCGGCCCAGGTAGTTGTCCACGGTCCGGACCGACAGTTGCAGGCGGGCCGCGATCACCCGGCTGGACAGCCCGGCCGCCGCCAGGGTCGCGACCTCGCGCTCCCGGTTGGTGAGCATCGCCGGGAGACCGGTGGTCGCCAGCATCGGCGTTCGCGCGCCGGGGATCCGTCGCAACAGGACGTTCGCGCGTTCCGTGCACGCCGCTGCCCGGCTGTGCAGACCGGCTTCGTGCGCGAACCGCGCCGCCGAGACAGCGGCTTCGGCGGCGTGCAGCCAGAGTCCGTGCCGGTCGAACACATCGGCGGCGTGCGCGAGCCGTTCGAACTCGCTGCCCGCCAGCGCTCCCGCGGCCGCGGCCAACGCGGTGGACAGTTCGCACGGCACCTCGTTCGCCACCTCGGACAGTCTGATGTGGACCGACTTCGGCTCACCGAGGCGGGCCACGTCGTACAACGCCCAAGCCTCGGTCATCGGCTGACCGATCTCACGGGCCTGGGACGCCGTGCGGCGGGCGTGCGCGGCGGCGCGGGCGGTGTCGCCGCCGGCCGCGATGACCCAGGCGCGGTTCAGCTCCAGCCACGGCTGGAACAGGCGGTTGGTGTGCCGGCCGGGGAAGTCGGCGCGGTTGAGCAACCGCGCGGACTGCCGGTAGTCGCCCTGCAACGCCCGCGCCCCGGCCAGTTCGGCCAGGCAGGTCGCGGCGAGCCGGAACGTGTCGTAGTTCGGCAGCAGCACCAGCACTTCGTGCAGGGAACCGGCCGCGAGCTTCAGCTGGCCGCGAGCTTTCGCAACCGCGCCACGGAAACCGGCCCAGCCACCCAACGGGGCGATCGCCTCGGCGGCAGCGGCGGCCTGGTAGCTCTGGTCGGCGAGGTCCCACGCCTCGGTCAACCGGCCGCTGACCAGTAACGACAAACACCGTCCATACCCGACCTGCGCCGGTCCCCACGGCACGTCGATGGCGTTCTCGGCCGCGATCCGCACGCCTTCGGCGTACATCGCCTCCGCGCGGTCGTGGTACCCGAGGAACCCGGCGGCCGGAATCCCGGCGGAGATCGCCCACACCAACGCCTGCGCGGGCGCGTCCGGCATCCGTAACAGCTTTTCCGCCAACGCAAGCGCTTCCGCGCACCGGCTGTCGAACAGCAGGATCCAGCACCGGCTGCCTTCGGCGGTGGCCGTGTCGATCTCGGTCAGCACCTGCTCGGCCTCGGCGACTTTGCCTTGTCCCCAATACAAGGCGTCGGCCCGGGTGATCGCCCACCGGACCCGGTCGCCCTCGTCGGTGGGCGTCTCCGGCAGCGTTGTGGACAGTTCCTCGTAGCGGCCGCGGTCGGCGAGGACCTCGGCCAGCAGCTGTTCCGCGGCCCAGCCGCCACCCGAGCTCTGCGCCGAGCGGACCAGGCGTTCGGCGAGGTCGTGGTCGAACCGGTCTTTCGCCTGTTTTGCCGCGTCCAGCAACAGTCCCGGGTCGCCGGATCGCCCGGACTGCAACTGGAGCATGCCCGCGCGCAGCGCGTCGTCCCTGCGGCGCATGGGAG
Organism: Actinocrispum sp. NPDC049592; assembly: GCF_040675465.1. Taxonomy (NCBI): domain Bacteria; kingdom Bacillati; phylum Actinomycetota; class Actinomycetes; order Pseudonocardiales; family Pseudonocardiaceae; genus Actinocrispum; species Actinocrispum sp. NPDC049592. Next base: position 170,858 of record NZ_JBFAPA010000018.1, read on the forward strand.
TCGCGGTCAACGCGTCGGCCAGCTGACCGGCGACCGTCCTTGCCCGCGAGCTCGCCATGGTCGACCGGATCACCTCGCCGTACAGGGGATGGGCCAACCGGGCAACTAACCGCCGGCCGGAATCCTCTGTGCTGACAAGGCCTTTGCGTTCCGCGGCGGCCACCGCGTCCCCGCCGACGAGCTGTTCGAGCAATGTCACCGGAACGGGTTCACCGCCCGCGATCACTTCCAGCGCCGCGTACACGGGATCCTCGACCGCACCCAGCCGGGTGGCCACGACTTCAGCCAATCGTGTGGTCGGCCGTACCTCGCCGGTCCACCGCCACGCCCCCTGCCGGTACTTCACCTCGCCGGTGTCCAAACCCGCCAACAGGATCTCCCTGAGCAGCAACGGGTTCCCGGCGGCGACCCGGTGTAACCGGCGGCGGCTGACCGGCGCCAGCCGGTCGCCGAAAGCGTGATCCAGCAACGCATCCACCGCGTCCGAGGACAACTCGGCCAGTCCGACGCGAGTGGCGAGTCCGTCTTTCCACAGCGCCCCAACGGCATCCGGGCACGGCTCGCCGGCCCGGACGGTGACGATCAGGTGTGCGAGCTCGCGCGCGGCCAGATGGTGGACCACCGCGGCCGATGCGTCATCCAGCAAATGCGCGTCGTCCACGACGAGCACCGGACGGCCCTGGTGCCGGGTCGCGAAGTGACCGGCGACGCTGTGCAGGGCACTCAACCGGCTCGGCCCGGCGTCGGCGGGCATCAGGTGCGACACCGCGCCGAACGGGATCACCGCGGTGGACCGGGTCGCGGCGACCCACTCGGTGCCGTGCCCCTCGGATGCCAGCTGTGCCAACGCTTCCCGCGCGAGCCTGGTCTTTCCCACACCGGCTGGTCCTACAAGTACCACGCCGGTGCCCGTCACGGCGGAGACCAGTGCGGACAGTTGCCGCTCGCGGCCGACCAGCGGCCACTTGTCGCCTAACTCAGGGCCTTGCTCACCCATTCGTCCTGCCCCCTGCCCCGTCTGGCTCCCCGCGGGCCGGTGTGGTGTGGATCCCCGCTCTACCAAGGGAACCGCTCGATCGTAGCGTGCTTATCAAAGCCCGCGGTGAATCCGTTCAGGTCCGCAAGCCGGGCAACGACCGGCGGCATCCTGGCAACTTTCTGGCCGAACACTCGTACTGTGAGTAATTCTGTGAACACTCTGGGAATTGGTGAACGTTGAAACGCGAATTACTCTCGGGTACGAAAGTGGGTGAGAGCCGTCTCACAAGGAGGCACCAGTGATGCTGACTTCCCGTTTCGCGAAAGCAGCAGCGCTAGCGCTTGTCCCTGTCCTTGCCTTTGGGACGACTGCGGCTGCTGCAAACCAGACGATCACCTACAAGGTCCGCGCCACCGCGTTGGGGCAGACCGCCGACCTCACGCTCGACCAGGGTGTCGACGCGTCCGCCCCGGCCACCGTCGCCCCGGGCGGGGCGTTGAAGGTGGTCATCGACCCGGCGCCGAACACGGTGCCCGCGACCGGTGGTGGCTACACCATCCGTGAGATCAACACGGTCGCGCTGAAACTGCCCGTGCCCGCCAACTCGACGTTCGTGTCGGCGTCGCTGTCCGGCGGATCGGGCCTGGGTTCGACGCCGCCGACCGTCTCCAAGGTCGGCAACGACGTCGTGCTCAGCGTCAAGGGCCCGCTCAAGGGCGGTGCGGCGTTCGAACTGCCCACGGTGACGGTCAACCTGACCGCGGGCTCGTCGGGCACCATCCAGACCAAGCTCGGCGGCACCAGCTACGACGCCCCCGGGCTGACCTTCAACGCCGTGGTCGTGGTGATCTTCCCGATCACCGCTCCGGCGAAGGCGTACCCCGACCCCAGCCCGGTGCTGACCAGCACCACCATCGGCTGACGGTTTGTTGCCCGGAAATGTGTACAGGGCCACCCATCCGTGGGTGGCCCTCAGGGCATGATGACCCCATGGCTGACGAACTCGTCCACATCGTCGTGGCGCGTGGCATCGCGACGATCACGCTCGACTCGCCGCACAACCGCAACGCGCTGTCCCGGCAGCTGCGTGGCGAGCTGCGCAACCACCTGACCGACGCGATCGACGACGACGCCGTGCGGGTGATCGTGCTGGACCACACCGGCCCGGTGTTCTGCGCGGGCATGGACCTCAAGGAGGCCGGTGGCGCGTCCTCGGGCGACCAGGGCGTGAACGAGTTCCCGGAGATCCTGGACCTGATCCGGACCAGCCCCAAGCCGGTCGTCGCCAAGCTCGCCGGGCCCGCCCGCGCCGGGGGCGTCGGCATCGTGGCCGCCGCGGACATCGCGGTCGCCTCGGAGACGGCCACCTTCGCGTTCACCGAGGTCCGGATCGGTGTCGTGCCCGCGGTCATTTCGGTGACCGTGCTGCCGCGCCTGTTGCCGCGTGCCGCCCACGAGCTGTTCCTCACCGGCGAGACGTTCGGCGCGACCCGCGCCGCGGCCATCGGCCTGATCAACTCCGCCGTGCCCGCGGACCAGCTCGACGAGGAGGTCGAGCGGTACGCCGGGATGCTGATCAAGGGCGGCCCGGTGGCGCTGGCCGCGACCAAGGCCCTGCTGCGCGAACCGGCGGGTGACTTCGCGAGCATGCTCAAGCTGTCCGCCGAGTTCTTCGCCAGTGAGGAAGGCCAGGAAGGCATCGCCGCGTTCGCGCAGAAGCGCCAGCCGTCGTGGATTCCGGAGTAGCGGTATGCTGTGTGAGTCATGACGACTTCTCATGACTCTCCCGCGCGCGTGATCGACGAGTTCCTCGCCGCGTTCAACTCCGGTGACGCCGCCGCCCTCGAGCCGTTGTACGAGGTTGACGCTGTTCTGGTTCCGCGCCAAGGCATGCCGGTCACCGGGCGGGACCGGTCCGCGGCCGTCGGGTACATGATGCGGCTGGGCAAACCGATGCGCGCCGAACTGCGCCAGTGCTATGTCGCCGGTGACATCGCGTTGCTGGTGGTCGACTGGTCCATTCCGGACACCGACCTGGCCGGAACCGCTTCCGACGTCGTGCGTCGCGGTCCCGACGGAAGGTGGCGCTACGTGATCGACAACCCGATGGGCACCGCCTAACTGTCGAAGATCGCGACCGCGCGGGTCCAGCTGCCGGACGCGGCGTGCACCTTGGCCGGGAAGCACGCGACCTGGAAGCCGGTGGGCGGCAAGGCTTCCAGGTTGTGCAGCTTCTCGACCTGGCAGTAACACCGTTCGCGTCCGGCCTTGTGCCCCTCCCAGATCACCGACGGGTCGCCATGTTCGGCGTACCGCTTGGCGGTGTGCACGAACGGGGCATCCCAGCTCCACGCGTCCGTCCCGACCACCCGTACACCCTGGTCGAGCAGGTGCAACGTGCCCTCCCGGCCGACCCCGCAACCCCGCGAAACATAGTCGTCCTCGCCATAGCGAGTGCCCGCGGCCGTGTTCACCACGACGATCTCCAACGGGCTCAGCGTGTGCCCGATCCGGGCCAGCTCCGCGTCGATGTCCGCAGGTGTGACGACGTGGCCGTCCGGCAGTTGGCGGAAGTCCAGTTTCACGCCCGGCTGGAGGAACCACTCCAGCGGGACCTCGTCGATGGTGATCGCGCGCTCGCCATTGTCCATTGTGGACGCGTAGTGCCATGGCGCGTCGACGTGGGTTCCCGCGTGTGTGGTCATTTTTACCCACTCGAACGCCCAGCCCTCGCCGTTCGGCAGGTCCTCCTTGGTGGCGCCGGGGAAGATCGACAGGAGGTCGCCCACGGTCTCAGAGTGGCCGAGATAGCTGATCTCGGGCAGCAGACCGGGCACGTCGGACGCGATCCCGGTCCGCAACGGCACGGAGATGTCGACGAAAGTGCGCATGTGGGGGACGGTACGCAGCCCCGCCGCCCGCGTCGAAGTTCACAGTTGGGCGCTGTGGCAAGGGAAAGTGTGCACGGGCGGTGTAGGCGCGGCGGTTACCGTGGCCGCGCCGCCCTAACACTGGAGGACAGGATGATCGACGTCAGCCGTAGCGAGTTGCTGGGCCTGCTGAGGCAAGGCGGGCAGATCTTCAACGACTGGCGGGTCAAGCACGAGGACGCTGTGATCGACCTGTCCGGTGCGGATCTGTCCGGGTTGGACCTGGAGGAGGTGTTCCTGTCCGGGGCGAACCTGGTGGGCACCGACTTCTCGCACACTTCGTTGCGCAACGCGGTGCTCAGCGGCGCTTACCTGAAGAACGCGCAGTTCGTGGCGGCCGATCTGACCGGTGCGTTGTTCGGGCCGCCGGATCTGATCGACTCGACGCTGGCGTTGTCGCCGCTGGGCCGGCGGACGAACTGGGGCGCGGAGCTGGAAGGGGCGGTGTTCACTGGCGCGACCCTGGAGGGCACTTCGTTCCGGGAGGCGCCGCTGGACGGCGTTGACCTGCGGGGCTGTGACTTGTCCACGCTCGACCTGCGCGGCACCAACCTGGCCGACGCCGTAGTCGACGCCATGCCGGAGCCGCGTGAACGCACGAGCGGGGTGTTCAGCATGGTGACGCCGAACGACGACCAGTTCGGCAACACCTGGATCACCGTTCGCTGGACCTGATCATTCGACGAAATCGTGGTCCCGGTGTGAGCCGAACAGCGCGAGCGCGGGGATCCAGATCCCCGGATCGCCGTCCCAGTCCATCGCCCGGATCTGCGCCTCGCTGCGCCGGCACCCGATGGCCCGCAACACGTCGAACGACGAAGCCCGAAGCGTGCCAACGGGTTCGCCCGCGCCGACGACCCGCTCACCGTGCTCCAGGACGATCCGCAACGCCGGGATGTCGTTCTCGCGCATACGTTTGTCCAGCTCCTGCAACGGGCGGGTGAGCGCCGACCGGACCGCCACGTTGTCCCGCTCGCCGGGTTCGCCGACGGCCGTGCGCAGGTCGTGTTCGTGCATCACCACCTCGGTCACCAGGACCGAACCGGTGGGTGTGTCGAACAGCGGCTCGACCAGCGCGCGGTTCTCGGTCCACTCGGCGACGGCGTCCGCGAGGGTGCCGGACCGGCGGTCGAGCACCTGCTGGTCGCTGTCGCCGAACTTGTGCTCGTGGAAGTTGCGCAGGCCGCTGGCGAGGTGCGCGACCAGGTCCTTCACCGACCAACCGGGACAGGCATCGACCGGCACGTCCTCATGCCCGGCCGCCAGCGTGGTGATGCGGTGCATGCTCTGGTCATAGGTGGCCGCATTGCTCATGCGACCACCTTCGCACTGATTCCTGTCACCTGCTGGCAGGAATCACCCCGTGCGGGCCCAGTCCTCCCGGAGTGACTCGTCGTAGCGCTGCAGGATCAGCTCGGCCACGTCGGGGTCCGCACCCAGCGGGTCGGCGATGATGGCCGACGGATCCAGCTCACGAGCGGCCGCGTACACCCGATCGGGGAGCAGACCGGGAGCGAGGAACCACGAAGCCACCGCGATCCGCGTCGCCCCACGAGCCCGCAGCTGAGCCACGGCCTGCGGAACGTCCGGCTTCACAGCGGCGGCGAACGCGGCCACCGCGCCCGCCCACCCCGTCTGGCGGCACCACCGCCGCGCGATGGTGTTGACTGAGGCGTTGGCTCGCGCGTCGGAAGACCCGGCGCCACCCAGGATCACGCCCAGCGAAGGATCGCCGAAGTCCACGCCCGCGGAGGTCAACCGGCGCAGCGCGGCCGACTCCAGCCGGGGATCCGGCCCGAGCACGTCCGACACGGTCACCGAGAGCCGCGGGTTGCGTTGGTGTGCCTCGTGGATCAGCGCGGGAACGTCCACTTTGGCGTGGTACGCCCGGCCCAGCAGCAGCGGCACCACGACGACCGGTCCGTTCAGCCCGCCCAGCACGTCACCGAGCGAGGGGGCGGAGAGGTCCAAAAAGGACACCCGCGCGTCCAGGCCGGGCCGCAGCGCACGGACCACGTCGACCAGCTCGGCGATCTGCGCGGCGGAACGGGGATCGCGGCTGCCGTGGGCGACAGCCACCAAGGGAATGCTCACGTGAAGGCTCCGGTCAGGCCACGGGCCCGCAGCACGGCCCGTTCGATCGGACGGAACACCAGCAGCTCGATCCCGATGCCCACCAACAGGATCAGGAAGATCGCGGCCAGCACCGTCGGCATGTCGTTGAAGTTCGACCCCTGGTTGAGGTACGCGCCCAGGCCCAGCCCCAGGTCCGGGCTCTGCGCGATCAGCTCGGCGGCCATCAGCGACCGCCAGGAGAACGCCCAGCCCTGCTTGAGCCCCGCCAGGTAGCCGGGCAGCGCCGCGGGCAGCAGGATGTGCCGCGCCGAAGCCAGCCGGCCGGCTCCCAGGGTCTTGCCGACCCGGGGCAGGATCGGCGGGATCTGGTCGATCCCGGCGACCAGGCCGTTCGCGATCGACGGCACCGACCCCAGCAGCACCACGAAGTAGATCGCGCCGTCGTTGGTGCCGAACCACAGGATCGCCGCGGGCACCCAGGCCACCGACGGCAGCGACTGCAACCCGCTGACCAGCGGGCCGATCGCCGAGCGCACCACCCGGACCTTGGCGATCAGCAACCCGAGCGGGGTCGCGATCACCAGACCCGCGAAGAACCCCAGCACGGCACGGTGGATGGAGGTCCACAGCACCTCGAAGATCTGCCCGCTCTGGATCAGTTCCTCGAACGTCGACCACACCGCCAGCGGCGCGGGCAGCTTGAACTCCGGCCAGAACGCCGCCGCCCACAATGCCTGCCAGATCCCGACGAGCACGACCAGCGCCACTATCGGCGGCGCCGCGGCGCGCAGGATCCGGCGCCACCGCGGGCCTGCCGACCGGCCGACCGGGGTGTCCAGGGCGTCGAGGCCGGCCTCGACGCGCGAGAGATCCTGGACCTCAGCTTCCGGCATGGGTGCTGATCACCTTTCGCAAGTGTGCCGTGATCTCCTCGGTCAGCGCCTCGGACTCACTGTCCTCAGTGGACCATTCGCGCACGACACGGCCAGGCCGCGAGGACAGCAGCACCACTCGCTGCCCCAGCCGGACGGCCTCGCGGACGTCGTGCGTGACGAACAGGACGGCGGTCGACGTCCGCTCGTAGACGCGCAAAAGCTCACCCTGCAACACATCCCGGGTGATCGCGTCCAGAGCGGCGAACGGCTCGTCCATCAGCAGCAACGCCGGCGCGTCCGACCCCTGCACGCGCTGGGTCGCGGCGAGCGACCGGGCCAGGGCCACACGCTGGCGCATGCCGCCGGACAGCTCGTGCGGCCGCTTGTCCCCCGAACCGCCCAGCCGCACAAGGTCCAGCAGCTCGGCCACCTTGGCCTGCCGGTCCGCGCGGCCGAACCCGGCCAGCCGCAACGGCAGCTCGATGTTGCGGAACGCGGTCAGCCACGGCATCAGCGCGGCCTCCTGGAACATCACCGCCGGGCGCGAGGTGTTCAGCGTGATCGCGCCGCTGGTCGGCGCGTCCAGCCCGGCCACCAGGTTGAGCAGGGTGGACTTGCCGCAGCCGGACGCCCCGAGCAGGCACACGAACTCGCCGGGCGCGACACTCAGGTTCACCCCGTCCAGCGCCGCCACCGCGTCCTGGCCGCGGCCGAAGACCTTGCCCACGCCGGTGAGCGACACGGCGATGTCGGACTGCACGTGTTCTTGGGAGCTGAGTGTCGCGGTCATCCGGTGTCCCCTACTTTTCCAGGCCCGCGGTGTCCACCGCGGGCTTGCCGGTCGCCTTGAGTGCCTCGTTCAGCGCGGAGAAGTCGGCGAACCCCTTGAGGTCCACCACGTCCTTGACGATCTTGGCGGTCACCGAGTCCTTGGCCAGCTGCGGGAAGTCCGACGCGATCGGGTCGGTGGTCAGCTCGATCGACTTGAACGCGCTGTCGAGCACCGGCTGGCTGAGCGTGCTGCCGGCCAGCTCCTTGAGCGCGGCGTTGACGGTCGTCTTGGCCTCGGCCTCGTTGTCCTTGGCCCAGTCGATGGCCTTGATGTGCCCGCGCAGGATGGCCTGCACGGTCTGCGGGTATTTCTGCAGGAACTCGCTGCGCACGATGATCACCGTCGTCGGGAACTTCCCGCCTGCCCACAACGTCTTCTCGTCGAGCAGGACCTTCGCCCCGGCGTCCAGCACCAGCCGCGAGGACCACGGCTCGGGCAGCCAGGCACCGTCCAGCTGGCCGGACTTGTAGGCGTCCAGCGTCTTCGGGTTGTCCAGGTTGGTGACCTTGACGTCGGTCAGGTTCTTCTCCGCGATCAGCTTCTTGAGCGCCACGTCCTGGGTGTTGCCCAGCGACGGGGTGGCGATGTTCTTGCCCTTCAACTGGTCCACCGAGGTGATCTCGGGCTTGGTGACCAGCTGCGCGCCACCGGAGACCGCGCCGGAGATCAGCTGGATGGTGCCCTTGGACTTGGTGAACGCGTTGATCGCCGGGCCGGAGCCGATGAACCCGATGTCCAGCGAGCCGCCCAGCAGCGCGTTGACCTCTTCGGGGCCCGCGTTGAAGTTGGTCGTGCTCAGCTTGGTCGAGCCCAGCTCCTTGGTGTAGAAGTCCTTCTTCACGCCGATGATGGCCGGCGCGTGCGTGACGTTCGGGAAGTAGCCGATCCGGACCTCGGCCGGGCCCTGCGCCTGGGCCGCCTGGGTGGCCGGGGCGGTGCCGCTGTCCGCCCGCGAGCACCCTGTTGCCAGGGCCAGTGCCGCGGTGGCCGCGGCGAGGAGGCGAAGCGTTCTTGTGGAGCTCACGATCGGGTTCCTTCCGGAGGGGCATGGAAAGGTCAGGGACCAGGGGAGACCGCGTCCCGGACCGGGAGCGGCGCGCCGACCAGGCCCGCTGCGAGCGTGGTCCCGTCAGCGGCGTCGATGACGAGGAACGCTCCGGTGCGGCGGCTCACCGTGTAGTCGTCGATCGGCAGCGGTTCGGCGGTACGGAGCCTAACTTGGCCGATCTCATTCAACTGCAACGATTCGGGCAACTCCACACTGGACAGCTTTTGCTCGTCGAACCGCGAGATCAAATCGGTCACGAACGCCTGGGTGGTCTTCGTGCCGTGCTTGACCAGAACTCGCGCGTTCGCCCGCAAAGCCTTGTCCGACAACCAACACAGCGTCGACTCGAACTCGTCGGCCAGCACCGGGGGAGTGTCCGCGGCGGAAATCAAGTCACCCCGGGAAATGTCCAGATCGTGGGAGAGGATCAGCGTGACCGAATCGCCCGCGGTCGCCTCGGGAAGTTCGCCGTCCGGCGTATCAATGCGTTCGACGATGCTGCGTTTCCCCGATGGCAGAACGACGATCTCCGTGCCTGGGGTGATCGTGCCCGCCGCGACCTGACCCGCGTACCCGCGGTAGTCGGGGAACTCCGGCGTGCGAGGCCTGATCACATACTGGACGGGGAACCGGAACGGCACGTGGTGCGGGTCCGGCTCGACTGGCACCGTCTCCAGGTGCTCCAGCAACGTCGGGCCGGTGTACCAAGGGGTGTTGGCCGACTTCTCCACAACGTTGTCACCGACGAGCGCGGAGACCGGGATGCTCAGCACATCGCCCTCGCCGTAGCCCAGCGCGGCGGCGTGCGTGGCGAACTCCTTGGCGGTCAAAACGAAGTTCGACTCTTCGTAGTCCACGAGGTCGATCTTGTTGACCGCCAGCACCAGCCGCGGCACACCCAGCAGCGCGAGCACCGCCGCGTGCCGCCGGGTCTGCTCGATGACGCCCTTTCGCGCGTCCACCAACAGGATCGCCAGCTGCGCCGTGGAGGCGCCGGTGACGGTGTTTCGCGTGTACTGGACGTGTCCAGGGGTGTCGGCGAGTACGAACGACCGCTTGGGCGTGGCGAAGTACCGGTAGGCCACGTCGATCGTGATGCCCTGTTCGCGCTCCGAGCGCAGACCGTCCACCAGCAACGAGAGATCGGGAGTGGACAGTCCCCGGTCGGCGCTCGCGCGGTGCACCGCGTCCAGCTGGTCGGCCAGGACCGACTTGGTGTCGTACAGCAGACGCCCGACCAGCGTGGACTTCCCGTCGTCCACGCTGCCCGCGGTCGCCAGCCTCAGCAGGTCGCTCATCGGTTAGAAGTAGCCCTCTCGCTTGCGGTCCTCCATGGCTGCCTCGGACAAGCGGTCGTCGGCGCGGGTGGCGCCGCGTTCGGTCAGCCGGGACGCGGCCACCTCGGCGATCACCGATTCGATGTCCGAGGCGTCCGACTCGACCGCGCCGGTGCAGGAGCCGTCGCCGACCGTGCGGTAGCGGACGATCTTGCTCAGCAGCGTCTCGCCGGGCCGCGGGCCGCCCCATGGGCCTTCCGCGAGCCACATCCCGTCGCGCAGGTACACCTCACGCTCGTGCGCGTAGTAGATGGACGGCAGCTCGATGTTCTCGCGTGCGATGTAGTTCCACACGTCCAGCTCGGTCCAGTTGGACAACGGGAACACCCGCACGTGCTCGCCCGGGCGGTGCCTGCCGTTGTACAGGTTCCACAGCTCCGGGCGCTGGCGGCGCGGCTCCCACTGGCCAAAGGCGTTGCGCAGGCTGAAGATCCGCTCCTTGGCGCGGGCCCGCTCCTCGTCCCGGCGGCCGCCGCCGAACACCGCGTCGAACTTGTGCTCGGTGATGGAGTCCAGCAACGGCACGGTCTGCAGCGGGTTGCGGGTGCCGTCCGGGCGCTCGGTCAGCCGGCCGTCGTCGATCCAGTCCTGCACGTTGGCCACGATCAGGCGCAGCCCGTACCGGTCGACGACCTTGTCCCGGAACTCGATGACCTCACGGAAGTTGTGCCCGGTGTCCACGTGCAGCAACGGGAACGGCACCGGCGCCGGCCAGAAGGCCTTGATCGCCAGGTGCAGCAGCAGGGTCGAGTCCTTGCCGCCGGAGAACAGGATCACCGGCCGGTCGAACTCGCCCGCCACCTCGCGGAAGATGTGGACGGCCTCGGACTCCAGCGCGCTGAGGTTGTCCGTACGCAGGGCTGTGGTCACTTCCTCCCCCTTAACCGTGGAGTCCGCACTCGATCTTGTTCTTGCCCGCCCAGCGCCCGCTGCGCGCGTCGGCGCCCGGGGCCACCTTCGCGGTGCAGGGCGCGCAGCCGATGGACAGGTATCCCTCGGCCACCAACAGGTTCTCCAGGATCCCGTTCTCGTCGATGTACCGGCGGAACTCCTCGTCGGTCCACGGCGCGATCGGGTTGACCTTGACCAGGTTGTTGCGCTCGTCCCACTGCACGATCGGGGTGTTCGCCCGGGTCGGCGCGTCCACGCGGCGCACACCGGTGACCCAGGCGTCGTAGTTCGCCAGGGTCCGGCGCAGCGGCACGACCTTGCGCATCGCGCAGCAGCGGTCCGGTTCACGCTCGTAGAGCCGCGGGCCGGATTCGGCGTCCTGCTCGGCGACGGTCTTGTCCGGTGCGGCGTTGATGATGTTGATGCCGGAGTAGGTGGCGGCCACCGCGTCCCGCAGGCCGATGGTCTCCGGGAAGTGGTAACCGGTCTCCAGGAACAACACGTCGAAGTCGGGCTTCGCTTTGACAGCGAGATCGATCAGGACCGCGTCCTGCATGTTGGACGCGAGGATCCAGTTGTCCCCGAACGTCCGCGCGGTCCACTCCAGCGCCTCGGCCGCGGTGGCGTTGGCGAGCTGTCCGGATGCGGCCTCAGCCAAGTCCTTCAGCTGGGTTGCGGTGGTCATTTCTGTACCTGCCCCACTGAGATCCCCACGAACTTCACGGTGAACACCCGTCGGCAGCCGGTGCACAGCCAGGCGGCGTGCGGCTCCTCCTCCGGCCGGAGGTCCTCGTCGCCGCAATACGGGCAATAGAAGGGAGTAGCGCGCTCGCTCACTTGAGGTCGTCCTCCCCGGCCCGCGCGACCCACTGAGCGAACCGCTCGCCCTCGTCGCGGTCCTTGACGTAGTTGCGCACCACGCGTTCGACGTAGTCGGACAGCTCCGTCGCGGTCACCTTGTGGCCACGCAGTTTCCGGCCGAACCCGGCGTCCAGGCCAAGGCCGCCACCGAGGTGAACCTGGAAGCCCTCGACCTGGTTGCCGTCCGCGTCGGTCACGATCTGGCCCTTGAGCCCGATGTCCGCGGTCTGGATGCGGGCACACGAGTTGGGGCAGCCGTTGATGTGCACGGTGACCGGGTTCTCGATGCCGTCCTGGACGTCGGCCAGGCGCTCCTCCAGCGCCGCGACCAGCTCGGCCGCGCGGGCCTTGGTCTCGACGATCGCGAGCTTGCAGAACTCGATGCCGGTGCACGCCATCACCCCGCGCCGCCACGGCGACGGGTCGACCTGCAGGCCCAGCTTGGCCAGCTCCGCCTTGAGCGCGGGCACTTCCGGCTCGGGCACGTCCAGCACGACCAGCTTCTGCTGGGGCGTGAACCGGATCCGCTGCGAACCGGCCCGTTCGGCCGCCTTGGCGACCTCCACGAGCGTGGACCCCGAGACCCGCCCGGCGATCGGGGCGCCGCCGACGTAGAACTTGCCGTCTTTCTGCGGGTACACGCCGACGTGGTCGACGGGGTTCGCCGGCACCTCGGGCGCCGGGCCGTCGATCAGCTTGCGGCCGAGGTACTTCTCCTCCATGACCTCGCGGAACTTCTCGGCTCCCCAGTCGGCGACCAGGAACTTGATCCGCGCGCGGTGCCGCAGCCGCCGGTAGCCGTAGTCACGGAACACGCTGATCACGGCGGCCCACACGTCCGGCACCTCGTCCAGCGGCACCCACGCCCCCAGCCGCTGGCCGATCATCGGGTTGGTGGACAGCCCGCCGCCGACCCACACGTCGAACCCGGGCCCGTGCTCGGGGTGGACCACCCCGACGAACGCCACGTCGTGGATCTCGTGCGCGACGTCCGGCAGCCCCGAGATGGCGGTCTTGAACTTCCGCGGCAGGTTCGAGAAGGCCTTGTCGCCGATGTAGGTCTCTTTGATCTTGTCGATCGCCGGGGTGCCGTCGATGACCTCGTCCAGGGCGATCCCGGCCACCGGCGAGCCGAGGATGACGCGCGGGCTGTCACCGCACGCCTCCATCGTGGTCATCCCCGCGTTCTCCAGCTTCTCCCAGATGACCGGCATGTCCTCGATGCGGATCCAGTGGTACTGGATGTTCTGCCGGTCGGTGATGTCCGCGGTGTCGCGCGCGTAGGTCTGCGAGATCTCCCCGATCACCGCCAGCTGCTCGGTCGTGACCGCGCCGCCGTCGATGCGGACGCGGAGCATGAAGTACTCGTCGTCGAGCTCCTCGGGCTCGAGGGTGGCCGTGCGGCCGCCGTCGATCCCGGGCTTGCGCTGGGTGTACAGGCCGTACCAGCGGAACCGGCCACGCAGGTCGGCCGGGTCGATCGAGTCGAACCCGCCGTGCGCGTAGATCGTCTCGATCCGCGCACGGACGTTCAGCGGGTTGTCGTCCTTCTTGCTGCGCTCGTTGGGGTTGAGCGGTTCGCGGTAGCCGAGTGCCCACTGTCCCTCGCCCCGGCGCTGCTTGGTCCGCTTAGGGGTGGTGGTTGGCGGTGCCATCAGATGGCGTCCTTCGGGATCTGGGCAGTCGCGCGCGCCAGCCCCTCAGGGCGAGAAAAAGCCGGCGCACCCGACGCCGGCGGAAGAAACAAGTGTCCGGCGTAAGGTCAACGCCGGCACAAGTCGCTGTTGACGCGCAGGAAGTCCACGTGGCGGCGGGCCACGAGGAGCAGCTCCACGACAGCAGACATGGCTTCAGCGTGCCACGCGTCCATCCAGTGGTCCACACCCATCCGAATGCTGGGACGGACGTCACGGGACTTGACGCCGCCAGTTGTGCCAGGTCCGGCGGGCGGCGGCTGCTGGGATGTCAGACTTGACGTGTGCCTTCCACGCTTCCCCCTGGTGATCCCGCGCCCGCCGACGGCTCGCTGCCGCCGGAGGCGCTGACCGGGCTGGGCAGCCGTCCGTTCGGTGTCTACGTCCACGTGCCGTTCTGCGCCACACGCTGCGGCTACTGCGACTTCAACACCTACACCGCGGGCGAGCTCGGCACGTCGGCGTCGCCCGAGTCCTGGCTCGAAGGGCTGCGCCGCGAGCTGGACCTGGCCGCCCACGTTCTGGGCAGCCCGCCGGTGGCGGACACCGTCTTCGTCGGCGGGGGCACCCCGTCACTGCTTGGTGCCGAAGGTCTCACCGCGGTCCTCGACGCGGTCCGCGGGTCGTTCGGGCTCTCGTCGGCCGCGGAGGTGACCACCGAGGCCAACCCGGAGTCGACCTCACCGGAGTTCTTCGCGGGCATCCTCCGGGCGGGGTACAACCGCGTCTCACTCGGCGCGCAGTCGGTGGCGCCGCATGTGCTGTCGATCCTGGACCGCAAGCACACCCCGGGCCGTCCGGTCGCCGCCGCCACCGAGGCGCGGGCGGCCGGGTTCGAGCATCTGAACCTCGACCTGATCTACGGCACGCCGGGGGAGCGGCCGGAGGACCTGCAGGCGTCGCTGGACGCGGTGCTGGACGCCGGGGTCGACCACGTGTCGGCCTACGCGCTGATCGTCGAGGAGGGCACCGCCCTGGCCCGCCGGATCCGCCGCGGCGAGCTGCCCGCGCCGGACGACGACGTGCTGGCCGAACGGTACGAGCAGGTCGACTCGGTGCTCTCGACGAGCGGGTTCCGCTGGTACGAGGTGTCCAACTGGGCGGCGTCGGCGGCCGCCCGCTGCCGGCACAACCTCGGCTACTGGCGCGGCGACGACTGGTGGGGTGCCGGACCGGGCGCACATAGTCACGTCGGTGGTGTGCGCTGGTGGAACATCAAACATCCCGCTAAGTACACGGCCGTTCTGGCCGACGGAAAATCACCGGCAGTCGCCCGCGAGATCCTGTCCGAAGAAGACATCAGGGTGGAACGGGTCCTGCTGGAGCTGCGCCTGGCCGAAGGCGTTCCGCTCGACATTCTCGACGAACCCGGTGTGGCGGAAGCGAAAGCGGCGGTGGGCGACGGCCTGCTGAGCCAGTACGCCTTCGACGCGGGCCGGGCGGTACTTACTGACGAAGGCCGCCTGTTGGCGGATGGGATCGTCCGGCGGCTCCTGCCATAATCCAGCACAAGCGCTGAATCCGGCAATTCCCGTAGCACCACAGACGATTAGACCGTGCATAGTGTTCATACTGTTCACGGCAGAAAAAAAGTCGCCCCCAAAGGGAAAAAATCGTGGGTATGCCGTGGTCAACGGGTAGATCAGTCAGTAGCATCGGCAGCCACAAATCGGGAACGGACACGGGCAGGTGATCCTTGCCGCCAAACACCCACCGTGCCCATGGACTTTCCGTGGCCGGCCGGGTGTCTGGGCACCGGCAATCGTCACGGGGGATTTTCGCTACCCAAATCAGGACAGTCGACAGGCGGTAGTTCATGGACTGGCTTCACCGTGGAGGTCGGATTCTTCGTCCTCTTGTGGCGCTGCTGGCAGTACTTCTGGCGGTCGCGTGTTCGTCCGGCCCGGACGGTGCCGCGCCCGCCCGCACACCCGAGAAGCCGCACCTCAAGCTGGGGATCCTGCCGGTGCTCGGCGCCGCTCCCGCGTTCCTCGCGCAGGAGTCGAACTTCTTCCGCGACGCGGGCCTGCAGGTCGAGTTCGTCACCATCCAGGGCGCGGGCGCGGCGATGGACTCGCTCGCCAAGGGCGACCTGGACATGGTCTTCGGCAACTACGTCTCGTTCTTCACCACGCAGGCCAAGGGCACCACGTCGATCAAGTTCGTCGCCGACGGTTACTTCGCCCAGCCGCGCACCTGGATGGTCCTGGTGCCCAAGGACTCCAAGCTGCACAAGCCGGCCGACCTGTCCGGCAAGCGGGTCGCCGTGACCACGACGAGCAGCCTCGCGGACCTCACCATCAAAGCCGTGCTCAGCACCACCGGCAGCCAGATCCAGCCGCTGAGCTTCTCCGAGATGTCCTACACGGACATGGGTACCGCGCTGACCAACCACACGGTGGACGCGGCGCTGCTGTCCGAGCCGTACATCACCGACGTGGCCAAGAAGACCGGCGCGATCCCGCTGTTCGACGCGGCCTCCGGGCCGACCGCGGACATGCCGATCTCCGGCTACTCCACGACCGAGAAGTTCGCCTCGGCCAACCCCAACACGATCGCGGCGTTCCAGCAGGCCTTGAGCCGTGGCGCGGAGATCGCGGGCACCGACCGAGGCCGGGTCGAGCAGGTCATCCACAAGTTCGCCGGCGTGGACGAGCAGACCGCGGCGCTGTGCACGCTCGTGGGCTACCCGACCCGGATGGACCCCCGGCGGTTGCAGCGGGTGCCCGACCTGATGTCGGCATACGGGCTGCTCAAGACCAGGATCGACGCCCAGTCGATGATCCTGCCGAGCGCCATGGGCGACCAGGTCAGCGCAGGCTGACCCGGTCGGAGGATGTCCACAGGCGCCATTATCGGGTGTCGCCTGTGGACATCCCGCTACGCGGGCTGGTCGGTGGGGATGCTCGCGATGTCGACGCAGTCGACCACGCCGAGCGAGCCGGTGTAGCTCAGCTTCATCTGTGCCTTGACGTCCGACCGGTTGTAGTCAGGCGGGACGTCGAAGGCGAGCCCGGCGGGCATGTTGCTCGCGTGGAACCCGCGCAGACCGGGCATGGTGGTCACCACCGTGCGGTAGCCGTCGATCATCTGCTGTTTGGTCCGCAGCGTCAGGTGCACGACCCGGGGATCGATCCGGAGCGACTCGGCGGCCGCCCGCATACCGTCGTCGTCACGGAAGTACATGAACAACGCGTTCGGGCACGAAGCCTCCGGCTCCTTGGGCTTCTGATCGTCGAACGCGACCAAGACCCCCACGAACGCGACAACAACGACACCCAGCCCAGCGAGCGTCCACCGTGTTCTCACGCGCACACAGTGACACACTCGTGCAGCGAGTAAGCGACGAGATCACCAAGTCAGCCCAAGAAGGCCGGCCATCGCCGCAAGACCCTGCACACTCAGGAACGTCGTGTGGAGGTCGGTCCCGTATCGCGGGTACGGGTGCAGCACGGCGCGGCCGCTCGGCAGGATGTAGGCGTCCGCCCAGTCTTCATCCTGATACCGCATTGATTCCTGACTCACGACGTGACTCAGGGGCGTGGTGGAGCCTTCGGGCAAATGCCAGGCGGGCTGCGGTTTTCCACGCACCAGGTCGTCGCGGCGCGTGAACAAGCCTCGGCGTACCAACGGAACCAGGTCGAGCGGTGGCGTCATGCCCGCGGCGGAAGCCCGTCGGACGAACCAAGAGCCCAGCCGCGGGGTATGCCAAGGTGGATCGCCATCATGGCCGTTGGGCCACAACTCCGGGCAAACCGCCACCAGAATCTCCTGGAGATACCGGCGGTGGCCGTCTGCATAACTGTCCACGGAGGACGCTCGCCCCCACGGGTTGTGCTGCCTCGGCTGTCTCGGGGGCGAATGGAACCGGGCCGCGCACAGCAGTCGCTCGACCGGATCGGCGACCGCTCGCACCCGCGCCAGTTCCGCCTCCCGCTGGGCGGTTTCCTCGGCGATCTGCCGTTGTTTCTCTTGCTCTGCCGCGACCTGCGCGGCTTCGGCGCACGCGAGGCAGATACGGCGTTCACCGCCTGTGGAGTGGTCGCCGCATACGAATATTCGGCACGACATACATATACCTACGGCAAATGTCCCACACGCGCAGATCCCCCTGTGTTCCTTACCGTCGCCCGCGTGATACCGCTGCCCGCACATGATCGTGCGGCCGACCATTTGCCCAGTCGCCGGATCGGGGAACATTTCGGTGCGCCATCCCAGGCATTCGTGGAAACCGGGTGCGATGACCTTGTGCGCGACGCTGCCGCAGTGCGGACAGACCATCCGGGCACCTCCTAGTCTCGACACCCGGCTATCGCGCATGCCTCGTAGTCCGCTACCGCGACTTCATCGTTATCTGTAACCGGATCGCGCCGACGCACGACCAGAGTGGAGACACTCTCCGCGGAAGAGGATGGTCGCGATGGTCCAGCCCGATCCACACGGTTTCCCGGACAAACCGGATGACCTGCTGGTGCATCTGGTGGAGAACCAGCTCGGCAGTGCCTTGCTCGCGTTCCTCATCGCCGGTGTGTTGTTCGTGATGGCGTGGATCGGATTTCTGCACACCGCACTGCGTCTCGCCACCCGCGCGGTGCGGCGCGCGGACGTCGAACTGCGTGCGAGGCCACGACTGGAGCGCGTTCTGCTGGTGAGTTCGACGATTGCCCTAGCCGTAATCGAGGTCGCGTGGGTGTACGTCGCGTTCCTGATCGGCAACCTCTTGTCGTTCGGCTTCGGAGTGCGGGACACGCCGATCATCCCGTTGCGGGCAGCCGGGGTTGCGGCACCGGTCGGACCGGTGGCGTTCGACACCGTTTCCCTGATTTACGTCCTGTTCGCGATCGGCATGCTGGTCCTCGCTGGAGGTGGCGAGACCAAGCTGGACGACCGGGTGGTGTTCTTCGGGGCGACGATCATCAGCGCCCCCACGCTTTTGTGGGGGATCCCTACCGCTGCGGTGGTTCTGTTCGACACGGCGTCCATGCTGTGGAAGGACGGCAAGCAGTTCCTGCCGCCGGACATCTACGAACCGGCCACCATCGCGGTTTTCTGCCTTGCCTACTACATCACGTGCTGCATCGCGGTGTTCGGTGTTGTCTTACTTGTGCGGCTGTGGCACCGGCAGCCGCAGCCGGGTTCCCGGATGAAGCTGTAATCCACAATGGACTCATTGGCCGGGGGCTGAACATGGCCGGAAGCCGTGCGCGGGGAGGCACGCACGGCTTCCGGGGTTTGTTACCCGAGCGATCAGGCCGAGATCTCGATGCGGCGCGGCTTGGCCGCCTCCAGCTTCGGCGCGCGCACGGTCAGCACGCCATCGACCAGCTTGGCCTCGACCTTCTCGCCATCGACCTTGCGCGGCAGCGTCACCCGGTAGGCGAACTTGCCGGTGCGGCGGGTGCTGCGGTGCAGCTTGCCCTCGCGCTCCCGGTCCTTGACCTCACCGGTGACGGCCAGGTCGGCCCCGTTCAGATCGATGCTGATGTCCTCGCGCTGCACGCCCGGGACCTCGAGCTCGAACACGTACTCCGCGTCGGTCTCGGTGACGTCCGCGAGCGGCGCCCACACGGTCGAGCGGTTGATCTGGGTGAACAGGTCGTCGAACTCCCGGAACGGGTCCCACCGGCCCAGCGAGTTCAGCGAACGAACGGCAAGCGCCATGTTTCTCAACCTCCTGAGACTCTCGGCCCCTGCTGGCCGATCTGCCCAGTCCAACGGGGTTGAGCCGAGCTTTGTTCCCAAAGTTGAGCGCAGTCGACTCAATGAACTAGCTCACACTCGGCTGAGGATCCGGTCGAGTGCTTGAGCGAGGTCGCCGTGTCCCTGAGTCCGCCAGGCGATGACGAAGTCGGGACGCACGAGCACCGCGCCCTCCGGAGTGATGCCGTACACCTTGGTCACGTCCTCGCCGACGAGGTGCGCGGTCAGACCCAGTGCCGAGGCCTCGTCGATCCACCGCTGGGATCCGGTGAGCACCACGAAGCCGCGGCCGAACAGCTCGATGGTCGACCCGGTCTCCAGCGGAACGTGCGGGGCTCGTGAACCCGGCCGGCCGGTGGGCTCCTCGGGGTTCTCCAGCAGCTCCCGCCGATCGCCGGGTTCCAGCAGGACGGCGTCGCTGAGGTTGCGGTACCCGAAGAACAGCTTGGACACCGGGTCGACCGGCGGCGCGAGGGTGTCATCGGCGAGGTCTGGGCGCATCCGGTGGATGAACTCCCGGTACTGCTGGTCGGCGATGAAGTCGGAGAACGGCCGCCGTTCGGCGTCGTGACTGTCCAGCAGGCCCGGGCCTGCCTCGCCGCGCACGACCATCGCCAGTTTCCAGGCCAGGTGGAAGCCGTCCATGATCGCGGAGTTCCCGCCGAACGCCCCGGTCGGCGGCATCACCCGCGCGGCGTCGCCGACCAGGTGCACACGGCCTTCGCTGAACCGGTCGGCGACAAGGTGTTTGGTGTCCGACCGGTCGCCGGTGTGCACGATCCGCACGTCGAGATCCGGGTTCCCCGCGGCGATCCGCGCTGTCTCGACCCAGTCGTGGTCACCATCGGCGGTGGCCACTGCGTACCGGCCGGGCTCGTCGGTGCTCACCAGCACGCCGCTGCCGCCGGGCAGGTCCGGGTTTTGCAGGTACACCAACGCATTGCGGGGCAGCAGGTCGCCGAGGTCGGCTTCGAAGATCGCGCTGACGCCGGCGCCCAGCACGCCGCGGCCGTGCTGCGTGATGCCCAGGGCGGTCCGGATCGGGCTGCGATGACCGTCCGCGGCGACCAGGTAGGGCGTGCGGAAGGTGCTCTCCTCGCCGGTGGCCAGGTCCCGGAGCACCGCGGTGACCCCGTCGTCGTCCTGCTCTAAACGCACCAGCTCGGTCGAGAACCGGATCTCCGCGCCGAGCTCCCGGGCCCGCCCGGCCAGGATCGGCTCGGCCCGCTCCTGGCTGCAGTTGGCCCACCCGGCCGAGGAGACCGCGGACAGATCCGGCCCCTGCGCGTCCACCATCACCTCGTGCAGCACCGGCCCGGCGGCCGACCTCGCGACGATGATCTTGAAGCTCGGGTCCGGCGGTGACGCGTCGACCATCTTCCGGTCGACCCCGGCCAGCCGCAACGCCTCCATGGTGTGCGGGAACTGCCCACGCGCCTTGGGGTGCATCGACATCCCCGCGTGCCGCTCGACCACCACCGTCTTCACCCCGTGCAGCCCCAAGAACATCGCGGTGGACAACCCGGCCAAGCCGGCGCCGACGACCAACATGACAACCTCCCAGTGGAACGAACACCATTCGCCGATACGAACACTGTTCTATTTACGAACGCTGTTCGTGTCAAGTACAGTGTTCCCCGTGCAGCCGCTTCCCGACCCGCCCTGGCGTTCCGGCCAGCGCAAACCCGCGCGCCGGCCACTGAGCCGAGACCTGATCGTCGACACCGCCTTGCGGCTGCTGGAGAAAGAAGGCCTCGACGCCCTCTCCATGCGCCGGGTCGCCCAGGCGCTCGACACGGGCCCGGCGTCGCTGTACGCCCACGTCCGCAACCGCGACGAGCTGCTGGAGCTGATGTTCGACCGCGTCCTGGGCACCCTGGAGATCCCCGAACCGGACCCGGAGCGCTGGCGCGAACAGCTGAAAGCCCTTTGCCTGGCCCAGATCCAGGCGATGCTGGCCTACCCTGGCCTCGCCCAGGCGGTGATCAACGCGATGATCCCCATCGGCCCCAACGCGATGCGGCAGGGCGAGGGGATGCTGGCCGTGCTACGCGCGGGCGGACTGTCCGAACGGGACGCTGCCTTCGCATTCGACGCGCTTGGCTTGTACTGCAAGGCCTACGCGGCCGAGGCGAGCATCTGGCGGTCACCCGACCTGGACCACGCCGCCATGGCCGAACGGGCCAGGCAAATGACCGACTACATGAACTCCTTGCCGCCCAACGCATTCCCCAACATGCTCGCCGTCGGCCCGTTGTTCTCAGCCGAAACCGCCACCGACCGCCTGCACTTCGCTCTCACGACCTTCATCGCGGGCCTCGCGCGCGGCTAGTGCGCGGGCGGGATTGTGGGGATATTGCAGGGATCGGAGATCATCGCCTTGGGGTAGGCCTGCTTGAGGTCGGTCTTCAACCGGTCACGGTCGATGCCCGCGGCGGGCTTGACCCGGACGATGGCCGGGTAGGTGTCCGGGTCGGCGACGCGCAGGACGTCCGGGGCGTCGGCGAACTTCTTGCGGAACCGTTCGTAGCTCTGCTGCTTGGTCTCGCCGATGGGGTCCACCACGTGCGGATCCGACTTCAGCTGCTCGGCGCCCGCGGTCATCTCGGCGTCGGTGGGGAAGCCCACCTCGATCTCCGAGCAGCGCTCGGCGACCGGTTCGGACGGCTGTGACATGAGCACAACCGTGACCACGGCCGCGAGCATGACCGCGACCGTGGCGACCCATAACAGGCTTCGCTGCACTCCCCGACGATGACACACCACGGCCGGCCGGAACGAATCCGGCCGGCCGCGAACTCACTTCGTGGGGATCATCACGGTCAGGATCTCGGCCTGGAGCAGCGAGATGACACCGACGACCGCGGTGAGCACAATGCTCCAGAGGAATGTCTGGCGCAGCAGCGTCGACTCCTCGCCGGTCTTGTTGATCGCCGTCGCGCCGATGGACAGGTTCTGCGGCGAGATCATCTTGCCCATCACGCCACCGGAGGTGTTGGTCGCGCCCGCCAGCGTCGGGTCGACGCCGAGCTGGTGCGCGGAGATGACCTGCATCGGGCCGAACAAGCTGTTCGTCGAGGCGTCCGAGCCGGTGAGGAACACGCCCAGCCAGCCGATGTACGCGGAGAACAACGGGAACAGCACGCCGGTGGTGGCCAGCGCGAGGCCGAGGGTCTGGGTCGCGCCGGAGTAGTTCATCACGAACGCGATGCCGAGGATCATCATGATCGTCGCCAGCGCCCACCGCATCTGCACGATGGTCTGCACGTAGATCCGGGCCAGTTTGCGGATGCCCGCGCCCATGGTCAGCCCGGCGATCACCGCGGAGATCAACGCCATGCTGCCGGCCGAGTACAGCCAGTCCACCGTGAACGAGGCCGCGTACGGGGTGTTCTTCGCGGTGATCGGCGGTGTCTGGATGACCTGGTTGTGCAGGCCCGGCCAGGTGAACACGATGCTCGGCTTCTGCAGCAGCTTGGTCAGATCCAGCCAGGCGGGCAGGTTCTTGAAGATGGTGCCGATCCGGGACAGCAGGATCACCAGAATCAAAATCACGTACGGCGCCCACCCGTACAGCGCGCCGCGCGGACGTGCTGTCGTACCAACGCCTTCCGCCTTCGCCTCGGCCGGCTGCTCACCTTCGAAGCCCCACACCGACCGCGGCTGCCAGACCCGCGACAGCAGCCACAGCGCCAGCATCGCGCCCAACGCGGCGAGCACGTCCACCAGGCTCGGGCTGACGTAGTTCGACACCAGGAACTGGATCACCGCGAACGACAGGCCCGCGGTCAGCACGGCGGGCCAGACCTCGGTCATCCTGCGCCAGCCGGCCAGCACCACGACCAGGAACGCCGGGATGATCAGCGACAGCAACGGAAGCTGGCGGCCGACCATCGCCGAGTACAGCGCGGTGGCGTCGTCCGGCTTGATGTTCAGGATCGGGCCGGTCAGCCGGCCCAGGATGATCAGCGGGTTGCCCAGCCCGCCGAACGCGACCGGCGCGGTGTTCGCCAGCAGTGCCAGCACGACCGCCTTCACCGGCGGGAACCCAAGCGCGGCAAGCATCGCGCCGGTGATCGCGACCGGCGCGCCGCCGCCCGCGATGCCCTCCAGCAGCGCGCCGAACGCGAACGCGATCAGCAGCGCCTGCAGCCTGCGGTCCGGGCTGAACCCGGCCAGCACCGACTTGACCGTCTCGAACCGTCCGGTCGCGACAGTCACGTTGTGGAAGTACACGGCGTGGAAGGCGATCCAGATGACGTTCCAGATGCCGAACGCGATCCCCATCGCGGCCGAGTCGAACGCCAGCCCGGCCGGCATCCGGTAGACCACGAGCGCCACCACGAGGGCGACCACCAACGCCAACGCCGCGGACAGGTGCGCCGAGCGGCGCAGCACTCCGAGCGTCACGAGCAGCACGATCACCGGCAGTGCGGCGATGATCGCCGAGAGCCATAACGGACCGGCGGGCTGATAATCCTGGATCACGGCAAAGCCCCTTCGTCAGTGAAGGTTGGTTCTCAGGCCGGTGATCCCCGGCCCGGCGGCGTCGCTGGCGGCGGCTTGTCGAGGGAAGGGTTGATCTCTGGGTGGTTACGGCAGGTGGCCCAGCCGGCGGGACAGCGTCGTGGCGGCGTCGGCCACCATCGGTCCCAGTTCGTCCATCCGCAGCAGCACCCGCCCGGCCGGGCCGGCGATGCTCATCGCGGCGACCGGCTGCCCGGTGCGGTCCCGGATCGGCGCGGCCACGCAGCCCACGTCGGGCTCGTTCTCGATGTTGTCGATCGCCCAGCCGCGCTTGGCCGTGCGCTCGAGCTCGTCCAGCAGCAGCGGCCGGTCGACGATCGTGTTGGGGGTCAAGCGGTCCAGCCGCATCCGGGACACCCGGTCGGCGCGTTCGGCCGCGGTCAGCGCGGACAGCCACGCCTTGCCGAGCGAGGACGCGTGCTGCGGGCGGCGGGTGCCGAGCTGGCAGTGCAGTGTCACCGCGTTCGCGCCGCGGTCCTTGGCCACGTAGACCATCGCGTCGCCGTCCGGCACGGCGAGGAAGATCGTCTCGCCGCTGCGGGTGGCCAGCCCGGACAGGAACTGCGGCGCGGCCTTGTGCAGGTCGGTCGACGCCATCGCCTGCACGCCGAGCTCGACCAGCCGCGCGCCCAGCCGGACGCGGCCGGTCACGTGGTCGGCCTCCAGGTACTCCAGTTCCTTGAGGGTGTGCACGATCCGGTACACCGCGCTGCGGGACAGGCCCAGCTGGGTCGCGATGGCGTTGGTGGAGATCTCCTGGCGCATCCCCACGTGCTCCAGCACTGCCAGGCCGCGTTCCAGCGTCCCGGTCTGATGCGCCTTCTTGCCGTTGGTCTCCACGTGTCCCTCCTTCACGGCCGAAGGCATCGATGTTCCGTTGACCGGGAAACTGTCCCGGTAGTCAGCGAGCGAGCCAGCCACCATCCACCGCCAAAACATGTCCGGTTACGTAGTCAGAGGCCGAACTGGCCAGGAACACCGCGGCGCCGGCGAGATCGTCCGGAGATCCCCACCGGCCCGAAGGAATGCGACCCAGTATCTCTTGGCTGCGTCGCGCGTCGTCGCGCAGCGCCGCGGTGTTGTCGGTCGCGAAATAGCCCGGGGCTATCGCGTTGACCTGAACGTTCGACGCCGCCCATTCGTTGGCCAGCGTCTTGGTCAGCCCCGCCACCGCGTGCTTGCTCGCGGTGTACGCGGCCACCCTGATCCCGCCCTGGAAGCTCAGCAGGGACGCGATCGTGATGATCTTGCCGGAGCCGCGGCGCACCATCGATGCGCCGACCGTCCGGGTGAGCTCGAAGACCGAGTCGAGGTTGACCGACAGGACCGCCCGCCAGTCCTCGAGGGAGTGGTCCACCGCGTCCGCCCGGCGGATGATCCCGGCGTTGTTGACCAGCACGTCGATCTGGTGCCCGGCCAGGATCTCCGCCGCTTTCCCGGCGACCTGCCCCGGCTCGGCGAGGTCGATCTCGGCGACGTACGCGCTGCGGCCATGCGCCTGTACCTCCTCGGTGACCTGGGAGAAGTCCCCGCCGTGGCCGACCAGCACGACGTCTGCCCCGGCGCCGGCCAGCGCGGCGGCGACCGCCCGGCCCAGGCCGGTGCGCGCGCCGGTGACCAGGGCCGTGCGGCCCTCCAGGGAGAACAGCTTCGCCAGGTAGGTCATCGCAGGTCCGCCATGGCGATGTGGTCCATGTCGTCGAACCGGTAGTTCTCCCCGGCCATGAACCAGAGGAACGAGTAGCTGCCGGTGGCCGCGCCGGAGTGGACCGACCAGCTCGGCGAGATCACCGCCTGCTCGTTGCGCACGATCAGGTGCCGGGTCTCGCCCGGCTCGCCGAGCAGGTGCACCAGCCGGGCGTCCTCGTCGAGGTCGAAGTAGAAGTAGCACTCGGTGCGGCGCACGTGGGTGTGCGCGGGCATGGTGTTCCAGACGCTGCCCGGCGCCAGCTCGGTCCAGCCCATCATCAGCTGGCAGCTCTGCACGAGGGTGCCGTCGATGTACCGGCGCAGCACGCGTTCGTTGGCCGACTCGGGCGCCCCCAGCGCGATCGGCTGCACGTCCTCACCCCGCACGAGGACGGTCGGCAGGTCGCGGTGGGCGGGCGCGGAGGCCAGGTAGAAGCGGGCCGGGTCGCGGTCGTCCTCGCTGGTGAACACCACGTCACGGGCGCCGCGGCCGACGTAGACGAGGTCTCCCCTGGAGAGCTTGAAACCGGTACCGTCGACGGTCACCGCTCCGCGTCCGCCGACGCAGAAAGCCGCCAGCTCGCGACGCTCGCAGAAGTGGTCCGTGCGCAGGGCGTCGTCCGGCTCCAGGCGTAACGGCTCGGCGCCCGGCATGGCGCCACCCAGCACGACCCGGTCCTCGTGGCTGTAGGTCAGGCGGAGCTCTCCGCTGACGAACACGTCCTCGACCAGGTAGTGCCGGCGCAGCTGCGCGGTGTCGTACCCGCGTGCCTCCGCCGGGTTGGTCGAGTACCGAACGTCCACGACGACCTCCGTGTACCGGTGATTGGAACACTGGACCAGTAGTTGGGAAGACGCTAACAGCTCTCGTCACACAGCGGAAGGTCCAGACCACTACGGCGTGACAATTGCGAAAGCAAAGATCGGTTGGCATGTAAGGATCCCCAGCCCCCGGAACATTTCCGCTGACGGCACCCGGACGGAGCGGGGGCTGGTGACGGCCCGCAACGTGCTGGCCAACCAGTCCCGGCGGCATGGCCGGGAGGTGCTCACCGACGAGATCGACCAGCTCAGCGGGCACGCCGCGGATGCCGAAGTCGTGGAGCGCCTGACGTTGCTGTCGGCACTGGCGGAATTGACCGGCAAAGAGCGCGAGGCCCTGATGCTGACCGTCTGGACGGCCTGAGTGCGCGTGACGCGGCGAAAGTCGCCGGGTGTACGGCGATCGCGTTCTCGGTGCGTCCGCATCGGGCCCGGAACAGATTCGCGGCGGCGGCCGAAGCCCGGGAGCGACAGGCCCAGCCGGACGCGGTGGCCCTCGGCCGGGGAAATGGGGAGCGATGAAGCGGAAAGTGACCGAAGCGGTCGACCGGCTGGCCCGGATCGACTTTCCCACCGGGCGATCTCACCACCGCGCAATGGTTCACCAAAGCCGACGACTGGCGCGGGATCCTCGGCCACCCGAAGGCCGTCTCGGCGTATCTGCGGGCGCTGTCCGCGAAACCCGGGATCGAGGTCGAGGGAATGACCAGCGACCGGCAGACCGGCCCGCGATCGCCCCGCGACCTACTCCTCCACGATCTGGCTGAACACGGCCTACGTCCCGGACACGCGGACCCGTCCGTCCTGATAGGCCCGCAGCACCGCCTGCACCGCGTCCTGCTGCTGCACGCCGAGATCCTGGGCGACCCGGACGAACTCGGCCGCCGCCTCCGCCAACGCGGTGGCGGCGCCGGGGTCGGGCCGGGGGACCGCCGCGACCACGGTCCCGTTGCGGCGCGCGGTGTGCAGCAGCCCAGCGGTCTCCAGTTCGCGGTAGACCCTTGCCACGGTGCCATTCGACAGGCCGAGGTCGTTCGCGAGCTGCCGGATCGACGGCAGCTGCGCCCCGACCGGCAGCTCACCGGTGCGGATCAGGTGCACGAGCTGGTCCCGTACCTGCCGCCAGGGCGCGACCCCGCTGCCGGGGTCGACGAGGATCCGGGTCACGTGGTGGCCTGGACATAGGGCATCCGCCGGGATGGCTGCGCGGTCCAGATCCAGGCCGCGACCGCACCGAGCAGCGCGGGAAGGCCGATGAAATCGGCCGCGACGGTGGCGTCGAGCCAGCCAGGCCGCGTAGGTGCGTCCGCCGGGAGGTGGATGCTGCGCAGGAAACTCAGCCGGTTCCCGGCCAACAGCACGAGCGTTGCCATCCAAACCATGCCGAGCCCGACGGCGCCTCGGGCATTCCGTGTCCGCAGCACGGCATCCACCTGTACATCGGCCACCGACGCACGCCGCACCGTCAGCCACACGACGGCGAGCACGGCGACCATGGCGACCAGCGCGCCGCCTATGACCGCCCAGGCCACCGGCGAGGCGACCTGCCGGCGGAAGTCCTCCGAAACGGTGATCACCGTCCCGTCGGCCGACCGCCAGGTCCCGGTCGCCGGCACCTCGGCGACCGCCCGGTTCGCCCAGGGCCGGACCAGCAACGCGGTCACGGCCAGTAGCACGGCGAGAGTAGCCAGGCTGGCGAGAACCGCTATCGACCACCTGGGCACCAGGTCGTACCAGTGCCTGCGCGTCAGCGTGGCGGTCCGTGGCCCGCGAACGGGCCGGATCGCGGTCATGAGCTCCGCCGCCAGCAGCGCGATCGCCAGCGGCACGATGAACCGCGCGAAACCCGTGTCATAGAACGACACCACCGGCCCCAGGGCCAACAGCGGCACGGCGAGCAGCCGCTGATCGCGCAGATGGTGGGCGGCCTGGCGGCTTTGCTGTTCGGTGGGCCCGCGCACACCCCACCGCTCCAGCAGCCGTTTCCCCGTATCGGTGGTCGGCCACAGCACGAAGACCAGGGCGACCCCGATCAGGCCATAAACCAGGCTGTACGCAAGCAGCTGCGGCATGGCGGACCCCCTTGTATCAAGTGCTTGGTACAAAGAGTCCCAGATGAAATGCGCTGTTGCCAAGTGGCGGAGCCAACCGGCCGGGCGGCTCCGTAAACTTGAGGGCAAGTGCCGATACTTTGTGGCCGGGGAGGGAGCCGTGGTGAGTGCCGACGAGCGTCGGTTCGAAGTGCTGCGCGCGATCGTCGCCGACTACGTGTCCAATCACGAGCCGGTGGCGTCCAAGGCGATCGTCGAGCGGCACAACCTCGGCGTGTCCAGCGCGACCGTGCGCAACGACATGGCGTCGCTGGAGGAGGACGGCTACATCACGCAGCCGCACACCAGCGCGGGCCGGATCCCCACCGACAAGGGCTACCGGCTGTTCGTGGACCGGCTGCACGAGGTCAAGCCGCTGTCCGGGGCGGAGCGCCGGGCGATCGGCAAGTTCCTGGACGGCGCCATCGACCTGGACGACGTGCTGCGCCGCAGCGTCCGCCTGCTGGCTCAGCTGACCAGGCAGGTCGCCGTGGTGCAGTACCCGACGCTGACCCGCTCCACGGTCAAGCACATCGAGCTGGTGCTGATCACGCCCGCGCGGATGATGCTGGTGATGATCACCGACACCGGCCGGGTCGACCAGCGCATGGTCGACCTGGGTGACGTATGCACCGAGGAGGCGCTGTCCCGGCTGCGCACGATGATCAACTCCGGGTTGTCGGGGCGCAGGCTGGTGGATGCCGCGGCGAGCGTCGCCGAGCTGGTCGAACAGGCCCCGGCCGACCTGCGGGACACAGCGATCCGGGTGGGTTCGGTGCTGGTCGAGTCGCTGGTCGAGCACCCCGAGGAGCGGCTGGTCCTCGGCGGCACGGCCAACCTGACCCGCAACGTCGCGGACTTCCCTGGCTCGCTGCGCACCGTGCTGGAGGCGTTGGAGGAGCAGGTCGTCATCCTGCGGCTGCTGGCCGGCGCGCGGGACGCCGGGACGGTCACGGTCCACATCGGCGGTGAGAACGAGGCTGAGGAAATGCGCAGTACCTCAGTGGTATCGATCGGGTATGGCGGTGGCTCGGAGCTTCTGGGCGGGATGGGTGTGGTGGGTCCCACCCGGATGGACTACCCGGGAACCATCGCGGCCGTCCGCGCGGTTGCCAACTATGTGGGGGAGATCCTGACCGCGCGATGAAGCTCAGGCACGACAGCAGGACAACCAACGGGGCAGAGCCGGGTGCGGTCGCGGACCGCGGACCGCACTGCGGCAGGAGGACATGACGAAGGTGGCCAGGGACTACTACGGGATCCTCGGTGTGCGCCGGGACGCCGACGCGGCCGAGATCAAGCGCGCCTACCGCAAGCTCGCCCGCGAGCTGCATCCGGATGTCAACCCGGACGAGGCGGCGCAGCACAAGTTCAAAGAGGTGACGGCCGCCTACGAGGTGCTGTCGGACCCGCAGAAGCGCAAGATCGTCGACATGGGCGGCGACCCGCTGGAGAACGCGGCCGCCGGTGGTGGCATGCGCGACCCGTTCGCGGGCTTCGGGCTGGGCGACATCATGGACGCGTTCTTCGGCGCCGCAGCCGGTGGTGGCACGCGCGGTCCCCGCAGCCGGGTGCAGCCCGGTTCGGACGCGCTGATCCGGTTGCGGCTGACGCTGGAGGAGTGCCTGTCCGGGGTCAGCCGTGAGCTGACCGTCGACACGGCGATCCTGTGTGAGCTGTGCCGTGGCTCCGGGTGTGCCGACGGCACGTCGCCGGAGGTCTGCGAGACCTGTGGCGGGCGCGGCGAGATCCAGGCCGTGCAGCGGTCGTTCCTGGGTCAGGTCGTGACCGCGCGGCCGTGCCCGGTGTGCCGCGGCCTCGGCGAGGTCATTCCCGACCCGTGCCGCCAGTGCGCCGGTGACGGCCGGGTGCGTTCGCGCCGGACGATCGTGGCGAAGGTCCCGCCGGGTGTGGCCGACGGGATGCGGGTGCGGCTGTCCGGCCAGGGCGAGGTCGGCCCCGGCGGCGGGCCCGCTGGTGACCTCTACGTCGAGGTCGAGGAGCTGCCGCACAGCACGTTCGAGCGGGCGGGTGCGGACCTGCACTGCACGTTGCGGGTCCCGATGACGACCGCCGCGCTGGGCGCGGTGCTGCCGTTGGAGACCCTCGACGGCGTTGAGGAACTGGAGCTGGAGCCGGGCACCCAGCACGGCACCGAGCTGGTGATGGGCGGCCGCGGGATGCCGAAGCTGCGCCAGTCCGGCCGTGTGGACGGCCGGGGTGACCTGCATGTCCACGTCGACGTGGAGGTCCCGACCCGGCTGGACGCCCGGCAGACCGAGCTGCTCAGGGAGCTGGCGAACCTGCGGGGGGAAGACGAGGGCGGCCTGGCCGTCACCAACGGTAAGGGCGGCGGCCTGTTCTCCAGGCTGCGCTCGCACCGCGGCCGGTGAGCACGCCGCCCCTGTTCCTCGTCGAGAGCCTGCCGCCGGGACCGAGCATGGTCCTGGACGGCCCGGAAGGCCGGCACGCGGCGACCGTGCGCCGGCTCCGGCCGGGGGAAGAGCTGACCGTGTCCGACGGCGAGGGCAACGTGGCCTCGTGCGTCGTCGACGCGCCTGAAGGCAAGGACGCCCTGCGCCTCACGGTCGTCTCGCGCACGTTCGTGCCCGCGCCCCGGCCGCGCGTGATCGTGGCGCAGGCTCTGGTGAAGGGTGACCGCGGCGAGCTGGCGGTGGAGCTGGCGACCGAGGCCGGGGCGGACGTGATCGTGCCGTGGAAGGCCGCGCGCTGCGTGGTGAAGTGGGAGGACGGGCCGCGCGGGGAGAAGGCGTTGGCCCGCTGGCGCAACACGGTCCGGGAGGCGGCCAAACAAGCCCGCCGCCCATGGGTGCCGACGGTGCTGGAACCGGTGACTACCAAGGGCCTCGCGGCCCTGATGGATTCGTCGCTGGGTCTGCTGCTGGAGGGTTCGGCGGGGCGGCGGCTGGCCGAGGTGTCGTTGCCTGCCGACGGGGACATTGTCCTGGTCGTCGGCCCCGAGGGCGGGATCAGCGGTGAAGAGATCACCGCGCTGTCGGCGGCGGGCGCGCAGGCCGTCCGGCTAGGGCCAAGTGTCCTGCGTGCCTCCACCGCTGCAGCTGTGGCCCTCGGGGCCATCGGCGCTCTCTCCCCCCGGTGGTAGCCATAGAGACGAGCGCGGACGACCCCCACGACGCCCGCGTTCCAGCGCCCACCGTTGGCAGAAGAACCCCTCAGCCCAAGACGCTAACGGGACAAGTGAAAGTGGCTGCCGGTCATTCGACCCACAAACCAGACACGGAGAACCGAAACCAAACCCAACCCACGACCAACCAGCCGCCACCATAACCCGCAACCCCCACGCCCCACACCCAAAACCCCCAACAAAGCCACTGCAACGCCAAAAACCGGACCCCCGCTCCCCACCCCAAGGAACAAGCAAAAGCAACAGCCAATCCCCACCCGCGCAGCGCAAAGCGCAGCGACAACCCAGCTGGAAAGCAAGGCCGCCGAAGGCGGCACGTGGGGGGTATGGGGGGCTCGGCCCCCCAAAATAATCCAGCGGAGCGTGAACGGGAGGCGTGCCCGCCGAACAAGGTTAGGACGCTCCGCTGCGGCGTGAGCCGCAGCGGAGCTCCGCCGGACCGAGGGGGGAGGTGTCCGGCGGCTCTTGTGGCGCCCGTCGCGGTGTGTCGCGCGGGGCGCCATGACCTCGGTCTTCGAGGCAGAGCGTAGACCGTCCATCGTCAGGTGCGCCACCAGGTCGGGAAAATTGATCTTTCCCGATGGCCGGTAACGACCTCTAGTCTACCGGCGTCGGACGTTGTTGATGTTCGTCTCGATTCCTACTGATGTGAAGGATTTTCTTGTGGTTCGTTTTCGTGGGGGACGTGTCGCGGTCGCGGCACTGACGGCCGTTGTGTCGTTGTGTTCTGGGGCTGGGGTGGCCGGTGCGGGTTCTGGGGCGGCTGTGCCGCGGCTGAGCTGGTCTGATTGTCAGGATGGGTTTCAGTGTTCGTCGGCCGAGGTGCCGTTGGACTATGACCGGCCGGCCGGGAAGAAGATCAGCCTCGCGTTGATCAAGCTTCCCGCTACTGACCAGGCCAAACGGATCGGGACTTTGTTCGTGAACTTCGGCGGGCCGGGGGCTTCGGGCCTGCAGCGGCTGCGGGAGCGCGGGAAGTGGTCGTGGTTGTTCTCCGAGCAGCTTCGGGCCCGGTTCGATGTGGTGTCGTGGGATCCGCGGGGGATCGCCAACAGCACTGCGGTGCGGTGCTTCGATTCGGTCGAGGAGCAGCAGGCGTTCTTCGGGTCGTTCCCGGAGATGCCGACCGATCCAAGTGGTATGCCCGCTTTCTTCGAGAAGTCGAAGGAGCTGGCTTACCAGTGTGAGACCAAGGCCGGGGACATCCTCGAGCACGTGTCCACCGCGAACACCGCCCGGGATCTGGATCTGCTGCGGCGGGCGGTCGGCGACGCCAAGCTGACCTATCACGGCATCTCGTATGGCACGCATCTCGGCGCTACTTACGCCAACCTGTTCCCGGACAAGATCCGGGCGATGGCGTTCGACGGGACCATGGACTTCGTGGGCAACGCCACCGGTCACGGTGACGACGGTCGCAAGGTGCCGTTGGACACCCGCCAGGATGTGGCCACCGGTATCGCGCAGACCTTCGAGCAGTTCCTGCGGCTGTGCACCGAGGCCGGGCCGAAGTGCGCGTTCTCGTCGGGTGACCCGAAGGCGAAGTGGGCCGCGATCACCGCGCGCGCCAAGCAGGGGCCTATCACGGTCGATGGTCAGGCGTGGACCTATTCGGCCATCGTGAACACCGCTGCGGACCTGTCGGACTCCCGTGGCTGGCCGGACATCGCCGTGCTGCTGCAGAGCCTGTACGACGCCAGGAACACCGTCGCGCGCGTTGCCGCCAAGCAGGGTGAGCAGTACACCAGCAACCGCACCGAGGCGTTCAACGCCATCCAGTGCAGTGACAGCGACGTGCCGACCGACCCGGAGGTCTATGCCCGCTATGCCGAGTCGGAGGACGCCCGCGTGCCCGACTTCGGCCGGATCGCCGTGCTGGACATGATGAGCTGCGCGTTCTGGCGGGCGAAGGACGACGACCGGTACACCGGCCCGTGGAACCGGTGGACCTCCGCGCCGATCCTGGTGCTGAACAACCGCTACGACCCGTCCACCCCGTTGCACGGCGCGCAGGACGGCGCCGCGGAACTGGCCCGGGCCAGGGTGTTCGTCACCGAGGGCTATGGCCACTCGTCGATGTACGTGCCCAGCACGTGCACCGAGCAGGTCAAGCGCGAGTACTTGATCTCGGGCACGCTGCCGGCGCCGGGCAAGACCTGCGGAATCGACGCGAGCCCGTTCAGCTGACAGTGGGATGATCCTGGCGTGGTCGAAGCCGAGCTTCTCCGGGTGGCCCGTCGGCTAGCGGGTCTGCTGCGGTCGACGGTGCTGGTCGGGGTGACGCTGATCGCGCTGGTGCGGGCGGCGCCGGGGCAGGTTCCGGCGCTGCTCGCGATCCTGGCGGCGGTGCTGGTGTGGAGCGCGGTCTTCGTGTGGGGCAAGGGCACCTGGATCGTGCTGGTGGACACCGCGCTGGTGGTCGGGCTTTGCCTGGCGCAGCAGTGGATCGTGCTGGGCCCGGACCTGGACAACAGCGCGAACTGGGTGC
Source organism: Actinocrispum sp. NPDC049592 (assembly GCF_040675465.1). Lineage (NCBI taxonomy): Bacteria > Bacillati > Actinomycetota > Actinomycetes > Pseudonocardiales > Pseudonocardiaceae > Actinocrispum > Actinocrispum sp. NPDC049592. Next base: position 204,863 of record NZ_JBFAPA010000018.1, read on the forward strand.
TGGCGGCGGTGTCGAGCGCCGCTGTCGCGCACCAGTGGTACACGAGCGCGAAGGTCGCCTTCAGCACGACGACGGCGATGGTGATCGCGTACGTCGCGGGCGTGTCCTTCGCCATGCCGGAGTGGGTCGACGCCGTGCCGATCGCGCTGTGGACCTATGCCGAGACCGGGATGTCCCGGGGCCTGTTCGTGCTGATCAGGGCGGCCGCTCGGTCCTCGGACCGGAGTACCGCCCAGCACGAGCGGGCCCAACGAGAGGTCGCGGTCGCCGCGGCGAGACGCGCGGACGAACGCGAGTACCTGGCCGCCCTGCACGACACCGCCGCGTCCACGATGCTCGCCGTGGGCCTGGGCATGGTGGACGGCAGCGAGACCTGGCTCGCCGAACAGGCCAGGCGGGACGTGCGGGTGCTGTCCGAGCAACAACGCGGCGGGCAGCTGGATCTGGCGAAGGTGCTCGCGGACGTGGTCGAACGCAGTCAGCTCGAGGTGGAGCTGACCGGTCCGGCGGCGGCCAGCCTGCCCGCGGAGGTCGCGATGGCGATCAGCCAGTCCGTGCAGGAGGCGCTGGCGAACGTGGCCCGGCACGCGGGGGTCGCCGCGGCCGCGCTGCGGTTGGACTCGGAGGCCGAGGCGGTCCGCGTCCGGATCACCGACCACGGCCAGGGTTTCGATCCCGCGCTGGTCTCCCCGCACCGCAGGGGCATCACGATGTCCATTGTGGAACGCATGGACCGGGTGGGCGGCCTGGCGACGATCGAGTCGCGGCCCGGCACCGGGACCACCGTCCAGCTGGCGTGGCCTCGTGGCTGAACCCGGAAGCGCTGTCGAGAACAGCACCGTCGCACGCCTCGAGTACGGGCTGCGCGTAGCCATCCTGTTCATCGTCGTCATCACCTTGTTCGGGCTCGCCCTGCCGACACTGCTGGCCAACAGCGAGGTCTACCGGTACTACGGCCAGGAAGTCGCGGCCTTCGTCATGCTCGTCGCGGTCACCGCGTTGTCCGCGTTCGACATCCGGCGACGGCGGATCTTCGAGTGGCTGCGGTGGCTACTTCTGGCCACGATCGTCGCGGCCGCCGTCCTCGCGGTCACCGGCGTCCGTCCCGAGGACCTGTCCGTGGGCGAGGCCGAGTGGTCGCTGGGGGTCACCGGCTGGATGGTGCTGCTCCTGCTGATCGACCGCAGCTGGGCCGCGTCGCTGGTGTTCCTGGTGGTGCTCAACGGGATCAACGTCGGCCAGATGGTCGCCACCGGCCAGGACGTGCTGCGGTTCGGCATCGGCGCGTTGCTGGTGCTGGCCTTCCAGGTGCCGGTGATCGCCACCGCGATCGTGCTGCGCCGGTTCGCGGCGAACGCGGCCGAACTGGCCCGGCGCGAAGCCGTGCTGCGCACCGCGGAGGACGTGGCCGCGCACATCCAGGAGGACCGCAAGGCCCGGTACGCCGCCCTCGCCGGGACGACGGTGCCGCTGCTGTCCGGGTTGGCCGACGGTTCCGCGGACCTCGGCGATGATCAGGTCCGCACCAGATATGCGGTCGAGGCCGCCCGGATGAGGAGGCTTTTCGCGGAGAGCGACGACGTGCCCGACCCGCTGCTGCACGAGCTGCAGGCGTGCCTGGATCTGGCTGAGCGCAAGGGAATCACGGTCCAGCTGGACACGTGGGGCGAGCGGCCGGTGCCGCCGCTGGCCGTCCGCCGGGCGCTGACCGAGCCCGTGGTACAGACCTTGGCCGGGGCGCGGTCCATGGCGCGGGTCACCTTGATCGGTGAGCCGGGACTGGTCACCGTTAGTGTCGTGTCCGACTCGCCTGGAACAACTACGACCGGAGACTCGTCTGTGACAGTGACCAACCTGTCAGAAGGGGACCGGGTGTGGGTGGAGGCGACGTGGCGGACCTGATCACGGTGGCCGTGATCGACGACCACCCGGCGATCGCCGCGGGTATCGAGATGTGGTGTTCCCAGGCGACCGACCCGCGGGTGCGGGTGATCGAGTCCGGTGTCACCCCGGCGGTCGCGTGGACCGGTGACGGCGCGGACGCCGACGTGATCGTGTTCGACCTGCAGCTGTCCGGCCAGATCCCGGCCTACCGCGAGCTGCGCCAGCTGGTCGAGGCCGGCCGCCAGGTCGTGGTCTACACCATGCGGGACGACCGGGACGCGGTGCTGACCTGCCTGGACATCGGCGCGTTCGCCTACCTGAGCAAGACCGAGGGCCCGGCCCACCTGGTGCCCGCCATCCAGGCCGCCGGCCGCCACCTGCCGTACACCCCGCCGGTGATGGCCCGCGCCTTCGGCACCGACACCCGCGCGGACCGCCCCAAGCTCACCCCGCGCGAGGTGGACGTGCTGGTGAACTGGTTCGCCTGTGAGTCCAAGGAGATGGTCAGCCGCAAGCTGGGCCTGTCGGTGCGGACCGTGAACAGCTACATCGACCGCGCCCGGATCCGCTACGCCAACGCCGGCCGCCCCGCCCCCACCAAGGCTTCGCTGGTGGCCCGTGCCATCCAGGACGGCCTGATCGGCCTCGAAGACCTCTGATTAGGGTTTGTGCATGACCCAGAGCGACTGCCTGTTCTGCAAGATCATCGCGGGCGAGATCCCGTCGACTGTCGTGCACGAGACGGACACCACGTTCGCTTTCCGCGATCTGCACCCACAGGCCGCGACCCACGTGCTGATCGTGCCCAGAGCGCACTACACCGACGCCGTGGACCTCGCCAAGAACGCACCGGCGCTGCTCGACGACATCACGCTGGCCGCTGGTGAGATCGCCGGGCAGGAGGGCATCGCCGAGTCGGGCTACCGCCTGGTGTTCAACACCGGCGCGGACGCGGGCCAGACCGTCTTCCACACCCACCTGCACCTGCTCGGTGGTGAACAGTTGGGTCACTTCGGGCGTCCCTAGCCGGGTATTCGCTGCGAGCTGCCGGCGGATCCGGCTAGCATCGATGGGCAAAGACAGATCTTCGTGACCGAGCGCACCAGCGCAGAAAGCAGGCCAGAGGCCTCGTGGCCGGTACCGCACCAGGTGGCGCAGCCCACCCATCCGAGACTCCCCTCACCGGGAAGAACGGCTCGTCTCAGGTGGAACCCTCGGAGTCCACCGCTCAGTCCAGGTTCTCCGTACCGGACGCGGCCCTGCTGACGTTGCTGGGCTCGCGGGACGAAAACCTCCGCGTGGTCGAGGAGCTCCTCGCCGCGGACGTGCACGTCCGCGGGAACGAGATCACCCTCTCCGGCAACCCGGCCGACGTGGCGTTCGGCGAACGGGTCTTCGCCGAGCTGGCCACCCTGGCCGGCCGCGGCCAGCAGCTGGGGGCCGACGCGGTGCGCCGGACGGTGGCGATGCTGTCCGCGGGCACGGCGGAGTCGCCCGCCGAGGTGCTCAGCCTGGACATCCTCTCCCGCCGGGGCCGTACGATCCGGCCGAAGACGCTGAACCAGAAGCACTACGTCGACGCGATCGACAAGCACACCGTGGTGTTCGGCATCGGCCCGGCCGGTACCGGCAAGACCTACCTGGCGATGGCCAAGGCCGTGCAGGCGTTGCAGGCCAAGCAGGTCAACCGGATCATCCTGACCCGGCCGGCGGTGGAGGCGGGGGAGCGGCTGGGCTACCTGCCCGGCACGCTGTACGAGAAGATCGACCCCTACCTGCGCCCGCTGTACGACGCGCTGCACGACATGGTCGACCCGGAGTCGATCCCGCGGCTGACCCAGGCGGGCACGATCGAGGTCGCCCCGCTGGCCTACATGCGCGGCCGGACGCTCAACGACGCGTTCATCATCCTGGACGAGGCGCAGAACACCACGCCCGAGCAGATGAAGATGTTCCTGACCCGGCTGGGGTTCTCGTCCAAGATCGTGGTCACCGGTGACATCACCCAGGTCGACCTGCCCGGCGGGCAGCGCAGCGGCCTGAAGGTGGTGCGGGAGATCCTCGACGGCGTCGATGACGTGCACTTCTCCACGCTCACCAGCGCGGATGTGGTGCGGCACAAGCTGGTCGCGGACATCGTGGACGCCTACGAGAAGTGGCAGGCGACCGAGGACGCGGGTGACCAGCGGGACGTCCGCAGGCAGCGCACCGGCAGCGACCGCCGGGGCCGGTAGACCACAGTGAGCATCGAGATAGCCAACGAGTCCGGTGTGGCCGTCGACGAGTCGTCGATCGTCGCGGCCGCCCGGTTCGCCCTGGACCGCATGCAGGTCAGCAAGCTCGCCGAGCTGTCGGTGCTGCTGGTCGAGCTGGACGTGATGGCCGACCTGCACGAGCACTGGATGGACCTGCCCGGCCCGACCGACGTGATGGCGTTCCCGATGGACGAGCTCGACTCGGCCCGCCGCCCGGACGCCTCCGAGGCGGGCCCGGCGCTGCTCGGCGACATCGTGCTGTGCCCCGCGTTCGCCAAGGACCAGGCCCGCAAGGCCGGGCACAGCCTGCTGGACGAGCTGCACCTGCTGACCGTGCACGGGGTGCTGCACCTGCTCGGCTACGACCACGCCGAGCCGGCCGAGGAACGCGAGATGTTCACGCTGCAGAACCGGATCCTCGCGGACTTCCGGACCGCGCGGGCCGAGGCCAAGCGGCCGGCCGCGCAGCGCAGCGCGGACGACAAGGTGCTCGGCGCGGTGGGCCTGGACGACACGCCCCCGCGGGAGAAACGCCCCCAGGACTGAGTGGGAGCAGCGGTGACGGACTCCGCGACATTGCTTGTGGTGGCGGTGCTGCTGGTGCTCATCGCCGGTCTGTTCGCCGCCGCGGACGCCGCGTTGAGCGCGGTGTCCCGGGCCCGGGTCGAAGGCCTGGCGCGGGCGGGGCGGGCCGGCGCGCGCCAGCTGCTCGCGGTGGTGATCGACCGGCCGCGGCACGTGAACCTGTTGCTGCTGCTGCGGTTGACCTGCGAGCTGGTGGCGACAGTGCTGTTCACTGTGGCCTGCCTGAACCTGATCCAGCCGGACGGGCTGGCCGTGCTGATCGCGGGTGTGGGCATGGTCGTCGTGTCCTACGTGCTGGTCGGTGTCGGGCCGAGGACCCTGGGCCGTCAGCACCCGTACAGCGTTGGACTCGCCGCTGCGGGACCGGTGCGCGTCCTCGGGTATGTACTCGGGCCGTTGAGCCGGCTGCTGATCGTCATCGGTAACGCGATCACGCCCGGCCGCGGCTTCCGGGAAGGCCCGTTCTCGTCCGAAGTGGAGCTTCGCGAGCTCGTCGACCTGGCGCAGGAACGCGGTGTGGTGGACGAGGACGAGCGGGAGATGATCCACTCGGTGTTCGAGCTGCGCGCGACCATCGCCCGCGAGGTGATGGTGCCGCGCACCGAGATCATCTGGATCGAGCTGGCCAAGTCGGTGCGCCAGGCGCTCGCGCTGTCGCTGCGCACGGGGTTCACCCGGCTGCCGGTGATCGGCGAGAGCGTGGACGACATCGTCGGCGTGGTGAACCTCAAGGACCTGGTGGCCGCCTCGCTGGAGGAGGGCGGGTCGGCGCGCCGGATGGACGAGCTGATGCGGCCCGCCGAGTTCGTGCCGGACACCAAGCGGCTGGACGACCTGCTCAAGGAGATGCAGCTGTCCCGCAACCACATGGCCATCGCGGTGGACGAGTACGGCGGCACCGCGGGCCTGCTGACCATCGAGGACATCATCGAGGAGATCGTCGGCGAGATCACCGACGAGTCGGACACCGACGACCGGCCGCCGGTCGAGCACCTGGACGACGGCTCGGTGCGGGTCAGCTCCCGGCTGCCGGTCGAGGACCTGGGCGAGCTGTTCGGCACCGACTTCGACGACACGGACGTGGAGACCGTCGGCGGCCTGATGGCGCAGCGCCTCGGCCGGGTCCCGCTGCCCGGCGCCGAGGCCACCATCGGCGATCTGCTGCTGCGTGCGGAGGGCGGCAAGGACAGCCGCGGCCGGATGCGGATCACCACGGTCGTCGTGTGCAACGCGGCTGCCGTCAAGGAAAGGAGTGCCGAGCGTGGCTGAGCTCGACCCGGAGGACAGCAAGATCATCACGTTGGCTCGTGCGGCCAGGGCGCGGGTCGGCGCCGCCGAGGGGGCGGCCGTGCGCGACACCATCGGCCGCACGTACTCGGCCTGCACAGTCGCGTTGCCCTCGCTGAAGCTCACCGCCCTGCAGGCCGCCGTGGCCGCCGCGGTGGCGAGTGGCGCCGACGGGCTGGAGGCGGCTGCCGTGGTCACCGAGGCGGGTGAGGTGGACCAGGACTCGCTGGCGGCCGTTCGCGACCTCGGCCCGCAGGCGCAGGTGTTCCGGGCGAACCCGGCGGGAGAAGTGGCCTGAACGGAGTAAAGTGGCTACAATGAGAACCTGAAAAGTGGCGACAAGGAGGTGGGCTGGTGGAGATAGGGATCCGTGAGTTACGCAACGGCCTCAGCCGTCATCTCGCCGAAGTGCGCCAGGGGAGGACAGTGACCGTCACCGAGCACGGCCGGGTGATCGCGCGGATCGTGCCCGCCGATCAGCCCACCCGGCTGGAGCAGCTGATCGCCGAGGGGCGGGTGCGCCCGGCCGCGCGCCGCAAGAAGCGCTCCCGTGAACCGGTCGCCGGCGACGGTGAGGTCAGCGACCTGATCGCCGACCAGCGTCGATGATCGGTTATTTCGACACGTCCGCCCTGGTCCCCCTGGTCGTCGCCGAACCGACCACCGACGCGTGCCGTGAGTTCTGGGACGCCGCCGACACCGTCGTGGCCTCCCGGCTGGCCTACGTCGAGGCGTATGCCGCCCTGGCGCAGGCCCACCGGATGCGCAGGCTCACCGACCCGCAGCTCGCCGCCGCCCGCGCGCTGTTCGAGGAGCTGTGGCAGGAGGTGTCGGTGGTCGAGGTGGACGAGCCGGTCGTGCGCACCGCCGCGGACTACGCCGGCCGCTTCGAGCTGCGCGGCTACGACGCCGTGCACTGCGCCGCCGCCGACCAGATCGAGGACGTCGACACCGTGGCCGCCACCGGCGACAAGAAGCTGCTGCACGCCTGGCGGATGCTCGGCCTGGCCACCTACGACACCAACCAGCCGGTCAGGTCGGGATAGCCGGGCAGCTGCTGCCCGCCGGCGGGGCGACTGCCGTCACCAGGTACTGCTCGATGTTCCGGACCACGCACGGCGAGGACAGGAAGGCGATGTGCGCGTCGCCTTCGTAGGTGAGCACGACGCTGCGCCGGATCTGCGCTGCCGTCGCGAGCAGTCCTTCGTAAGGCGCCCAAGGGTTTCCACGGGCGCCGACGATCAGGATCGGGGGAGCGTCCGGCGCGGGGGACGGCTTGGGCGGGTTCGTCCCGGCCGCGGGCCAGCCAATGCACCCCGTCATCATGTCCCACGCCTGCGACGCGCCGCGGGTGTGCGGGGCGAGCGCGGCCACGAGCCGCTCGCGGGCCTTGAGGTCCGCGAAGTCCTTGACCTGCGCGGGAAAGTCCTGGCAGCCGCCCGCCCGTATCGGGTTCCACAGGTCGCGGTACCCCCACGAGTACCGGTACACCGAGGCGAACGTCGGGCTGACGCCCTGCGCTGCCTGTGAGATCGCGATGGACAGGTTCGACCAGCCCAGCCCGTACGGCGCGGGCATGTCGCCGATCTCCAGCAGCTGCTCGGTGAGGAACGCCAAGTCGTTGCCGCGCACCAGGACCGTCTCGGCCGGACCGGGCCGCCCCGGCTCCGGCGGCAGGTCCAGCCGCACCGGCCGCGTGTCGCCCTGGCGTAGGACCGAGTCGTACACCGCGCCCACGTCCTGGCCGTGCAGCTGGCACCCGGGGAACGCCGGATTCGTTGGCTGCCAAGGCGAACGGTCACACCACTCGGCGAACTTGGTGAACTCACGCTCCACAGTGAGCGCATAGCCGGCCACCCGGGCCGCGCTGGGAACGGTGTGATCGGGCGGGCTGTCCACCGCGATCGCGCGGATCCGTTGCGGGAAAAGGCTTGCGTACGTCTGCGTGAGCGGGCCGCCGTAGCCGTACAGGAACATGCTCACTGTGGACTCGCCGAGTGCCGCCCGCACCGCGTCCAGGTCACGCGCGATGTTCGTCGTGTCCATGTGGTCCAGCAACGGGTTCGCGCAGCTCGCCGCGTAGGCGCGGTTGTGCCGCACCAGCTCCGCGTACTCGGTCTCGTTGCGCGGGAACGAGTTCACCGCGGGATCGTGCACCCGCTCGGTGCACTCGATCGAGTCCGACCGGAACGGCGCGGGCAGCCTGCCGTTGAAGGGGTGCAGGCCGCCGCCTCTCGGGTCGACCCCGACGATGTCGAAGTCCCGCAGCACTTCCGGCATCTGCGCGAGCAGGCCCTGCCGGATCCCGGCGATCACCATGTCGAACCCGACGCCCGGCGCCAGGAACAGCACTCCCTTACGCGTGGCCGGATCGGTCTTGTGCCGGTCCACCGCCAGGGTGATCTTCGCCCCGGACGGCCGATCCCACTCGAGCGGGACGCTGACCTTCGCGCACTGTGCGTCGACGCCGCAGTTCACCCAGTCCGGTTCGGTCGCCCGGGGTGCTGCCGTCGCGGGAGTCGTCAGCGCGGTCGCGAGAACGGCCGTGACCAGGCCAATCGTTAGCCCCTGCATTATTCCCCCATCGAAGAAGTTTGGATACTAAGAATCTTATCAGCGTGCGCACCCCGGTGTCATGGCGCTGGCCTGTCAGAATGTCCCGGTGAACATCCCCGACGACCACAAGTCCGGCTTCGCGTGTTTCGTGGGGCGCCCCAACGCGGGCAAGTCCACCCTGACCAACGCGCTGGTCGGCACCAAGGTCGCCATCACCTCGAGCAAGCCGCAGACCACGCGGCACGCGATCCGCGGCATCGTGCACCGCGAGGACGCCCAGCTGGTCATCGTGGACACCCCCGGCCTGCACCGCCCGCGCACCCTGCTCGGCCAGCGGCTCAACGACCTGGTGATGTCGACCTGGTCCGAAGTGGACGTCATCGGCTTCTGCGTGCCCGCCGACCAGCGCGTCGGCCCCGGCGACAAGTTCATCGCCCAGCAGCTGGGCAAGGTCTCCAAACGCACGCCGGTGCTCGGGATCGTCACCAAGACCGACCTGGCGACCCAGGCGCGGGTGGCCGAGCAGCTGGTCGCGATGCAGTCGCTGATGGACTTCGCCGACATCGTCCCGGTGTCCGCTGTGGACGGCTTCCAGGTCGCCACCTTGAGCGACCTGCTGGTCGCCCAGCTGCCGCCCGGCCCGCCGCTCTACCCGGAGGGTGAGCTCACCGACGAGCCCGAGGTCACCCTGGTCGCCGAGCTGGTGCGGGAGGCCGCGCTGGAGGGTGTCCGGGACGAGCTGCCGCACTCGATCGCGGTCGTGGTCGAGGAGATGGCCTTCCGCGAGGGCCGCGACGACCTGATCGACGTGTACGCCGAGCTGTTCGTGGAACGCCCCAGCCAGAAGGGGATCATCCTGGGGCACAAGGGCGAGCGGCTCAAGAAGGTCGGCTCGGCGGCCCGCACCCAGATCGAGGCGCTGCTGGGTGCCAAGGTGTACCTGGACCTGCACGTGAAGGTGGCCAAGGACTGGCAGCGCGACCCCAAGCAGCTGCGCCGGCTCGGCTTCTGATGACCGGCCTGCACCGTCCCGACCTGGAGTTCGCCCAGGTCGGGGACCGCCCCGGGGTTCTGCTCGCCACCATGGGCGGCCGGTTGGGCGCCCGGCTGATCGACCTGCTGATCGTGTTCGTGCCCAGCTACTTCCCGATCCGGGTGTTCGTCGAGGGCACGCTCACCCACGCGCTGATCCTGCTTGTCACGATCGCGCTCTACGAAGCGATAACGACCGCGAGGACCGGCACGTCACCGGGCAAGCGGCTGGTGCGGATCAAGATCGTCCGCATCCGGACCGGCGCTCCGCCCGGCTGGGGAATGGCCCTGCTCAGAGCGGTGATCATGGCCCTGTCCGGCTGGGTCATCAGCGCGGTGGTGGCGTTCTTCGACGAGAGGCGGCACCGCGGGCTGCATGACCGCGTCTCAGGGACGGTTGTCATCGCCGGTTGAAGGGGGAATGACGCATGACCGACCCGTACCGCCCGCAGGACCCGATCCCGGGCCAGCAGCAGCCGTACCCGTATCCCTACCCGCCCGCGCCCGGGTACTACGCCTACTTCCCGCCGCCCCCGCCGCCCGGCATGCTCCGCCCGTCGAACTACCTCGGCTGGGCGATCGGCTCGATCTTCCTGTTCTGGCCGATCGCCATCGCCGCGATCATCACGTCGAACAAGGTGGACCGGCTCTGGTCGGAAGGCCGCTATGGCGAGTCGCAGCAGGCGTCGGCCACCACCAGGACCCTGTGCCTGGTCGCCACCGTCATCGGCGCGGTGCTGTTCGTGCTGATGATCATCCTGTGGATCGCGGTGTTCAACACGGTGACGAGGTACGCGCCTCCTCCGATCAGGTGAGCGAACGTGGGAGAATGTCGCGGTGACCCTGTACCGCGACACCGGTGTTGTGCTGCGCGTGCAGAAGCTCGGTGAGGCCGACCGGATCATCACCCTGATCACCCGGCGCAACGGCAAGCTTCGCGCGGTGGCCAAGGGCGTGCGGCGCACGTCCTCCCGCTTCGGTGCGCGGCTCGAACCGTTCTGCCACGTCGACGTGCAGTGCTACACCGGCCGCACGCTCGACGTGATCACCCAGGTCGAGACGATCGACGCGTTCGCCCCCCGGCTGGTCGACGACTACCAGCGCTACACCGCCGGGTGCGCGGTGCTGGAGACCGCGGAACGGCTGTCCGCCGAAGAGGGCGAGCCGGTGATGCGGCTGTACATGCTCGTGGCGGGGGCGTTGCGGGCACTATCGGCCGGAGAACGCGACCCGTCGCTGCTGCTGGACGCGTTCCTGATGCGTGCCATGGCGTTCGCCGGATGGGCGCCCGCTGTGTTCGAGTGCGCGCGCTGTGGCAAGCCGGGGCCGCACAACGCGTTTAACGTGCCTGCCGGTGGTGCTGTGTGCGAAGGCTGCCGCCCGCCAGGTTCGGCCACCCCATCGCGGGAAACCTTCGCCCTCATGGACGCCTTGATGCACGGCGTCTGGGAACGGGCGGACGTGTCCTCGCCGGGCGCCCGCCGTGAGGCCAGCGGACTGGTCGCGGCGCACCTGCAATGGCACCTGGAACGCCAGCTCCGCTCGCTGCCATTGGTCGAGCGGCGTTCGCAGTGACTTCGCGCTGATGATGTAGTGCGCAGCCAGCAGCCTCAGTGGTAGAGCTGGCCGGGGTGCTTCGGGCAGCGGGTGGGCCGAAGCCGGGGTCGGCGTCGTCATTTCGGACGGTATTACCGGGCGCGGAAGCAGTGCGGACCGGCCGCCAGGACCGGATGACCACGCCTGGATCATCTTCACGTCCGGCTCGACCGGCACGCCGACGGGCGTCGCCATCACCCACCGGTCCGCGGCGGCCTTCGTCGACGGCGAGGCCAAACTGTTCTCGCTCGGACCTGCGGATCGCGTGCTGGCGGCGTTGTCTGTGGCGTTCGATGCGTCCTGCGAGGAGATGTGGCTGGCCTGGCGGCATGGTGCCTGTCTGGTCGCCGCGCCCTGGTCGCGTGTCCGGTCCGGCGCGGACTTCGGCGAGTAGATCGTCTCGCACGGCATCACCGTCGTGTCCACAGCACCGACGCTGGCGGCTATGTGGCCGTTCGCCGGAAGGCGTACGGCTGCTGATCCTCGGTCAACCGTGGATGTGTGTCGACCGGTTGATGCGGCTGGGCTCGGTGCGGGTGGGCCGCGGCGCCACGCTCGAGCCGCACACCATCGCTTTGCCGGGTTCGGCTGTGGGTGCGTTGACCACCGTGGGGCCTGTGTCGTTGGTCATGCGCGGAGAGCGGTTGCCGGGGCGGTCGCGGCGGCTGGGCAACCCGGTGCGTTCTTGGGCTCCGGCCGACTGAGTACTTTGTGGGGTGCCAGTCCCTCAGCTTTGGTAGAAGGAGTTGCGTTGCTTCGCCGACGCCGCGATCGCGAGCGACCCGAGTTCCGCCCGCCGGACCCGCACCCGTCCGGCGCCCGGCCGCCCGTGCTCGACCAGGTGCCCACCCACGTCGCCATCGTCATGGACGGCAACGGCCGCTGGGCCAACCAGCGCGGCCTGCCGCGCACCGAGGGCCACAAGCGCGGCGAGGAGGTCGTGCTGGACGTGGTCAAAGGCTGTATCGAGATCGGCGTGAAGTGGCTGTCGGTCTACGCGTTCTCGACCGAGAACTGGAAGCGCAGCCCCGACGAGGTGAAGTTCCTGATGAACTTCAACCGGGACGTCATCCACCGGCGCGTGCACGAGCTGGACGCCCTTGGCGTGCACGTGCGGTGGGCCGGCCGGCTGCCGAAGCTGTGGCGCAGCGTCGTCAACGAGCTCAAGATCGCCGACGAGCGCACCAAGGACAACGACGTGCTGAACCTGACCATGTGCGTGAACTACGGCGGCCGGGCCGAGGTGGCCGACGCCACCAAGGAGATCGCCAAGCTGGTCGCGGCCGGGAAGCTCAACCCGGACCGGATCGACGAGCGGACCATCGCCAAGTACCTGTACCAGCCGGAGATGCCGGACGTGGACCTGTTCATCCGGCCGTCCGGGGAGCAGCGGACCTCGAACTTCATGCTCTGGCAGGCCGCCTACGCGGAGATGGTGTTCCAGGACATCCTGTGGCCCGACTTCGACCGCCGGGACCTGTGGCGGGCGTGCGAGCAGTTCGCCAACCGCGACCGCCGCTTCGGCGGCGCGATCGACGCGGCGGCGACCCCAACCCCCGCGACGGAGGGCACCTGATGAACAGCGAAGCGGCCCGCACCGGTGCCCTGCTGACCAGGGCCAGGGAGGCGCTGGAGCTGTACCACGAGGTGTTCGTGGACGACGACGGCGCTCTGACGTTCCGGCACGCCGACGTCCCGTGCGCGGTGCAGGCGATGGAGCTGGCCGAGGGCCTCAACGTGCTGAGCCTGACCTGCGTGGTGGCCTGGGACCTGCCCGACGAGCCCATCGTCGTGGCCTCGGCCGCCGAGCGGGGCGGCCAGGCCCTGTTCGGCACCATCGGCATCGTCCACACCGACCAGGGCCTGGACGTCACCCTCCGCTACACCTTCCCCGCCGAAGGCCTCGACCCCTCCGCCCTCGGCACCCTCCTCATGCTCGTCGTCTCCGGCGCCTCCCAACTCCGCGCCGACCTCCTCCCCAACACCCACCCATGACACCCCCGCCGCCGACGCGGCCCGATGCGTCGGCGGCGCACATGTCCCTAGCCAACCGAGCAGCGGTGGGAGCTGTGCTGGCTGGGGGTCTGGCCCCGCCGAGAAACGCACCGACAGCGGCACAGTGCCCGAGGGCCACATGGGCTGCCTCTACCGTGCTCCGCACTGCTTGCCGCAGTCCCCGATCCCACACCCGCCGTGGGGGGTCTGTGCTCGGGAGCCCCGCTGCAGTGGCCTCCCGTGCCTAGCGCGCCAACCTGCGTCCGCGCAGCACTTGCTGTGAGTCCTATAGCGCCTCGCGAGCCGCATCGGCGGTGCCACTATCGCGCCCCGGAGTTGCGCCAGCAATGGGCCCGTGCCTGGTAGGCATCCTTACCAATCAACCCGCGCCCCACTCGTTGTGGGCTCTGGCCACGGCCCGGAGTCGCATCCCCAGGAGTCCGTCTGCGCCCGGCCGGCGGTCTCCGTGCAGGCGGCGCTGCGTCCGGTCATGTCGTGCCCTCGTCGCTACGGCACTTTTGTGTCAGTGGGGTGGGAGTTATCCACAGGCAGCACTTTCGCCGCTGGCGTTCGGCTTCCGTGATGGTGATGCTTGGTGTGGATCAGGTCCATGGGAAGGTGTCCGCGTGGTGGTCGAGTTCGGTGCTGACAGGTCGGCGGTGATGGGGTGACGGCGGCTGTCGAGGAGAAGGCGGGCGATCAGCGCCCGCGGCGGGGGATCGGGATCACGTCGCTGGAGATCCTGTGTGTCCTGCTGGTGCTCGCGGTGGTGTTCCAGGACTCGTTGGCGAGCATTTTGGACATTCCGAAGCTGCGCACCGCGTCCACTGTGTTCGTGGCGGTGTGCGTGCAGGCGTTGCCGTTCCTGGTGCTGGGCGTGGTGATCAGCGGCGCGATCGCGGCGTTCGTGCCGGCCAGTGTGTTGCGGAAGGCGTTGCCGCGCAAGGAAGTCCTGGCCGTGCCGGTGGCCGGCGTCGCGGGGGTGGCGCTGCCGGGGTGTGAGTGCGCCTCGGTTCCGGTGTCGCGGCGGCTGATCCAGCAGGGCGTTCCGTCGTCCGTGGCGTTGGCGTTCCTGCTCGCGGCACCGGCTGTGAACCCGATCGTCCTGGTCGCCACGGCGGTGGCGTTCCCCGGCAAGCCCGAGCTCGTGCTCGCGCGCTTCATCGGTTCCCTCGCCACCGCCATCGTCATGGGGTGGTTGTGGGCGCGGTTCGGCAAGCTGGAGTGGATCGCCGCCCGCGCCCTCGAGCGCCTTCCCGAGCACACTGGCGGCTCGCGCTGGAAGACCTTCGTCGAGGCGATCCGGCATGACCTGGTCGAGTCGGGTGGGTTCCTCGTGATCGGTGGCGTGACCGCGGCGGCGTTGAACGTCTACGCCAAGCCCGAGTGGCTGGACGCGATCGGGGGCAACATCGCGCTGGGCGTCATCGTGATGGCGTTCCTCGCCGTGATCCTGGCGATCTGCAGTGAGGCCGACGCTTTCGTGGCGGCGTCGCTGTCGATGCTTCCGTTGTTGCCGCGCCTGGTCTTCCTCGTAGTCGGGCCGGTCGTTGACGTGAAGCTGATCGCGTTGCAGGTCGGCACGTTCGGCAAGTCGTTCGCGTTCAGGTTCGCCCCAATCACCTTCGTCGTAGCCATCGCCTGCGCTGTGGTCACTGGCCTGCTTGTCTTCGGAGGCGTGGGATGAGGCGCGAAACGCAGAACATCCTGCTGGTGCTGCTGGGCGGGGCGCTGCTGAAGATCTCCTTGAACGGCACCTACCTGCGCTACGTGAAGCCCGCGCAGTTGCCGTGGTTGATCGCCGCGGGGGTGATCATGGTCGTGGTGGCGTTCGTGTCGATCGGTCGCGACATCATCGCCGCGCGCCGCCCACTCGAAACCGACGAACACGGACCTGGCCACGGGCACCACCACGGCTCGTACAGCACGTGGCTGCTGCTCCTGCCGGTGCTCGCCGTCTTCCTGATCGCCCCACCCGCGCTCGGCGAGGACTCGGTCAACCGCGCCGACAACCGGACCCCACCACCCACCTCGAGCGAGGAGTTCGGCTTCCCAGCGCTTCCCGCCGGCGACGTCATCGACCAGAGCATGCGCGACTTCGTCGAACGCGCGGCCTGGGACAAGTCCGGCTCGCTGAACAACCGCCCCGTCCGCCTCACCGGTTTCGTAGTCCACAAAGACGCGGACACCTACCTCGCCCGTCTCACCATCGGCTGCTGTGCCGCGGACGCCTACCCGGTGAAAGTCAAACTGGACGGCCCCACGGTCGAAACCCTCCCGAGCGACTCCTGGGTCCAAGCCACAGTGACCTACCAACCCGGCACCTCCACAAAGGAATCCCGCTACACCCCCACAGTGACGGTGAAAGACCTCAAACCCACCGCCGAACCCGAAGACCCCTACGAGTACTGACCCACCCTCAACCACCAACCCTCAACTCGCGAGGTTGCGAAACGCCGCAGGGTCTGGTGGCGGCCAAGGCATCCCAACTCCGTCCCGTCCTCGGTCTGGTGCTCTTGGCGACGCTCCACGCCGCCAGTCGACCGGCACTGACCGCCGATCTCGGCCATCGCTCGCTCCGGGTCGTCGTGCTCGTGGGTGGCCGCATCGGATTCGGCTTTGGACCGGGCTCGGCGTTGGATGGGCCGCTTTTGGATGAGACTCGGCCTTAGATCGGGCTCGGCCTTAGATCGGGCTCGGCGTTGGATGGGCTCCGCTTTTGGATGGGCTCGGCGTTGGAGGGGGCTTGGCGTTAGACGGGGCTCGGCGTTAGACCGGCTTGGCGTTGGATCGGGCTTGGCTTTGGGTGGGCTCCGCTTTTGGATGGGCTCGGCGTTAGACGGGCTCGGCGTTGGATCGGGCTTGGCGTTAGACGGGGCTTGGCTTTGGATCCGGCACGGCTTTGGATCCGGCTCGGGTGGTGGCGACCGCGGTCCGTTGCTGCCGTGCGCTGCGACAGCAACCGGCCCCGGGTAGCCGAAGCCGTCCGGGACCGGTGTGTGCAGGTGTGCAGGTGTGTGGGTTGTTCAGGGTTTGGTGCAGGCGGCGCAGGTGCCGAAGATCTCGACCGTGTGGCTGATCTCGGAGAAGCCGTTCTCCTCGGCGACGCGGTCGGCCCACTTCTCGACGGCTGGGCCTTCGACTTCGACGGTGCGGCCGCAGACGCGGCACACGAGGTGATGGTGGTGGTGCTGGGAGCAGCGGCGGTAGATCGCCTCGCCGGTGTCGGTGCGCAGGACGTCCACCTCGCCGGCGTCCGCCAGGGACTGCAATGTGCGGTAGACGGTGGTCAGTCCGATGCCCTCGCCGCGTTTGCGCAGCTCCTCGTGGAGGTCCTGGGCCGAGCGGAACTCGTCGAGATCGTCCAGCAGTCCGGCCACGGCGGCACGCTGCTTGGTCGACCGACGGGCGGTGGTGGCCTGGGTGCGATTCGGGATGGACATCAGCCCCGAGCCTCCTCCACATGCGCCACCGCGTCCACCACGATATGCGACAAGTGCTCATCGACCAGGCGGTACACGACTTCGCGGCCGTGCCGCTCGCCCTCGACCACGCCAGCCGACTTCAGCACGCGCAGGTGCTGGCTGATCAGCGGCTGGGCCACACCCAGCACGTCGACCAGTTCGTGGACGCACCGGTCCGACTCGCGCAGCTGCAGCACGATCGAGATCCGCACCGGCGCGGCCAGCGCCCTGAGCAGATCGCCGGCCGCGGTCAGTGTCGATGGCGCCCGGACCGGCACCGGCTCGACGGACGGCCGCTCCGGTGAGTGCTCCTGTTGCGCAGCCTCTGTGCTCACACTGCTGTTCGCTGCCGCCCTGTCCAGCATTGGCCGCCGCCTTACTCCTCGATGCGCCCCTGTTCACCCAAGTCTAGTCGCTAATGATTTCCGTAGTCGTGTTCAACGCAGCTGAAGGATCGCGATCGCCACCAGCAGGACGAAGACACCGATGCGCATCACCCGATCGGTGGGGCCGAGCGCCTTCCAGGTCACCGCGAGCAGCACACCCACCCCGAGCGCCAGCACGCCCAGCATCAGCGCGCCGAGCGGCCCGCTGATGCCAACCCCGGCCGCGAACAGCCCGATGACCACGATGAACACCAGGATGGGCCGCACCCTGGCCAGCGGGCCGTCGCCCGGGAGCAGCTTCACCCGCATGTTCCTTCTGCCTGGCACGGTGGGCCTCCTCGGCTCGGCGATACCGTGACGCCGATCCTAGGAAAGGGGCGCGACGCCGTGCTTTTGGTCTGCAGTTTCACGGTGCCCGGCACCGACACGCCCGAGTTCACGACGCTCGCCAACCGGGCGATCGCCCTGCTGACCGCCCAGCCCGGCTGCCGGCACGCCATCCTCGGCCACTCCGCCGACGAGCCCACCCGCTGGACCCTGACCGTCCAGTTCGCCTCCGTGGTCGCCTACCGCCGCGCCATGTCGCCCTTCGACGTGCGCGAACACGTCATCCCGTTCCTGTCCCGCGGCGACGCCTCCGCTTACGAGATCGTCACCGAGTCGGCCGACGGCCACCTCACCCACCACACCAGCCTCGTCGCCGAGGACGCCGCCACAGTCCGGCCCGGTGAGGCCAGCGGCCCCGCCACACCCCGGCCGTAACCTCCGGCCCCCGGATCGCCTGAGGCTGCCGCAGGGTTCGGCCAGACTCAGACGGGCTCAAGTGAGATCAAGCCGGTCCTGCCCAGCCGAATCTGCCGCTGGGTCGGGTGAGGCTTAGCCGAACCCGCGGTCCTCGCCGAGTCAGGCCCTGGGCGGGTGAGGTCAAGCCGAGCGGCCCCCATCGCGTCAGGCGCGCGTCGGGTGGGGGCACATCGGATCACTCCGCCCAAGTTTGACGTTGGGGCGTGAGGTCACATCGGATCAGTCCGGCCGGGTGTGGCGCTGGGTCGGGTGAGGTCAAGCACGATCAGCGCAGCCGAGTTTGGCGCGAGCCGGAGCAGGCGAGTCGGACAGCGTGCTCGCACCTCAACCGATAGCACGCTGGCACCTCAACCGGCAGCCGTGGCCGCAGCTGAGCCTGGCAACCTGTCACGAGAGAGTTCAGGCGCGTGAGTCAGGCAGCGTGCTCGCGGGTGACTCACGCCGCGTGGTTGCAGGTGGGGCAGGTGCAGTCGCCGCAGGTGCAGTTCGCGCACGAGTCCGCGCACGACGCACACGAGCAGGCAGCGTGGTTGCAGGTCGGGCATGCGCAGTCCACGCAGGAGCACACCGCGCACGAGTCGGAGCAGTGCGGGCAGACACAGCTGTCGCACTCGTCGTAGTGCACTCCGGCCTCGGTGACGTGCTCGCGGTGGACGTGACCGTCGTGCAGGTAGTCGACGTGATCGGCGTGTACGACGGCGTCGTGCCCGCAGCTTGGCCCGTGGGTGTGCCGGTGGGTCTCGGCCTGCCGGTGCGCGACTGTCGTCATGTTGTGGTCCTTTCGGCGGTATCCTTCCTGCTGAATGGTCGAATGCGAATCCGCGCATCACAACTCGGATCCGTGACGATCAAGCCAATGGGGTGATAGGGGAATCCCCTCGTGGTGGCCGGTGACAGGCGGCTACGCTGACAACTCCCCGAGCTGTTCCCCGTGTAGATGTATGGAGTGTTCGTGCCCGCCGATCGGATCGATACCGTAGTCAGCCTTTGCAAGCGCCGTGGCTTCGTCTACCCGTCGGGTGAGATCTACGGCGGAACACGTTCGGCTTGGGACTACGGGCCGCTCGGTGTGGAGCTGAAGGACAACATCAAGCGCCAGTGGTGGAAGTCCGTCGTCCAGGGCCGAGACGACGTCGTCGGGCTCGACTCGTCGGTCATCCTCCCGCGCGAGGTCTGGGTCGCCTCCGGCCACGAGAAGGTCTTCACCGACCCGCTCGTGGAGTGCCTGAGCTGCCACAAGCGCTTCCGCGCCGACCAGCTCGCCGAGGAGTACCAGGAGCGGTCCGGCAAGCCCACGGACGAGAACGACCTGTCCGACGTGCCATGCCCGAACTGCGGCACCCGCGGCCAGTACACCGAGCCGCGCGCGTTCAACATGATGCTCAAGACCTACCTCGGCCCGGTCGAGAGCGCCGAAGGCATGCACTACCTGCGGCCCGAGACCGCGCAGGGCATCTTCATCAACTACCTGAACGTGCAGACCACCTCCCGTCGCAAGCCGCCGTTCGGCATCGGCCAGATCGGCAAGTCGTTCCGCAACGAGATCACCCCTGGCAACTTCATCTTCCGGACCCGTGAGTTCGAGCAGATGGAGATGGAGTTCTTCGTCGAGCCCGGCACCGACGAGGAGTGGCACCAGAAGTGGATCGACGAGCGGCTGAGCTGGTACACCGATCTGGGCATCAACCCGGACAACCTCCGTCTGTTCGAGCACCCGCAGGAGAAGCTGTCGCACTACTCCAAGCGGACCGTGGACATCGAGTACCGCTACGGCCTGGCCAGCGGTGAGTGGGGCGAGCTGGAAGGCATCGCCAACCGCACCGACTTCGACCTGACCACCCACTCCAACCACTCGGGCGTGGACCTCTCGTACTTCGACCAGACCACGGACTCCCGGTACCGCCCCTATGTCATCGAGCCGGCTGCCGGCGTGGGCCGGTCGATGATGGCGTTCATGCTCGACGCCTACCACGAGGACGAGGCGCCGAACGCCAAGGGCGGTGTGGACAAGCGGGTGGTGCTGCGCCTGGACCGCAGGCTCGCACCGATCAAGATCGCTGTGCTTCCCCTTTCGCGGAACGCGGAGCTGTCTCCGAAGGCGCGCGATGTCGCCGCGAAGCTGCGCCGCAACTGGAACACGGACTTCGACGACGCGGGGGCCATCGGCCGCCGCTACCGCCGGCAGGACGAGATCGGTACTCCTTTCTGTGTGACCGTCGACTTCGACTCGCTCAGCGACCAGGCGGTCACCGTGCGCGAGCGGGACACGATGACCCAGGAGCGGATCTCCATCGACAAGCTCGAGGCCTACCTCGCCGGGCAGCTGCCCGGCTGCTGAAACCCGCCGAAGGGCGTCCGGCACCGAGATCGTGCGTCGCGATCGCCTGAACAGTGCCGGGAGCCCGAGGCGGCCCAAGGGCATCCTGTGATCGACATTCGCCGGGTCGGCATGAATCCGGCGAGTGTCGAACACGAACGCGGCTGGCACGGGCACGTCTGGTGTTGTCAGCAACCCGACGTGGATGTCGACCGACCGCATGGGACATCCGGGTGGACGACCGGCTGCCGCGGCAGGTCGGACACGGTCCGAATCACGTTCTCGGCGACGTGGGCCGGAGCCTGAGGCAGGTGCCTCAGCGCAAGGCCAAAGGACAAACATTCTGTCGGTGCCGCTGGAACGATGCCCACTCGGCCAAGGTGGGTTTCACCGACAAACACCCCCTAGGCATGGGAAACGCATTCGGCAGGCCGCGAATGCGCGTGGGCGGCACGCAGTTCGGCGATGACGGCATCGGGCTTCGTCCGGATGAACGTGGCGGGTGTGTGCAGGACGACTACTCCGTTGGCGGCCAGGCGGGATCCTCTTTTCAGTGCGATCGGATAACTGGCGGGCGCGGGATCGAAGTCGAAGGCGTGCACGTCCCACGCCAGGCCGACGTCGTCCCAGGTACCGGTGACGTTGCCGAGGGGATTGCCGTTGGCATCGTCAACAGGGACATTCCATCGCGGCGGTGGCAGTCCCGCTCGATGGACCAGTGAGCGCGCGGATGCCGCAAGTTCGTTGCGGATCCGCGTGCCGAGGTCGTGCAGCGCTCGTCTGACCGGCGTGACTCCCCGGAAGCCGCCGACGATCAGCTGCGTGTTGAGCTCGTCGAGCCGGACGCCGTGCTTGAACACCACCTCCGAGAACATCGCGAGCATCTCATCCTCCGTCCGCATGTGCCGGGCCGCGTCCACCGCGGCTCTGGCCAGTGGCGCTATGAGCAAACGGTTGCGCAGAACGGGTTTCGGTGGCGTGGACGTCCGCTCCACGCGCAACTTTCCCCGTCCGCGCACGAATCTGGCCTCCGGCACAAGCAGATGGATCTGCCCGTCCGGGGAGACTGTCTGGATTCCGTGCAGCGCGAGGGCGTCGTGTCCCGTCACGATCGCTCCCCGCGCGTAACACAGTGCTCCTTGCAGGAGTTGCGTGCGTGTCGGCGGTTGGCTGGACAGCAGGACGACTCCGGGGAAGAGCCGTTGCCACGGGCCGTTCGCCGAGCATCTTCGTTGCACGGTAAGGGCGGGCATGCCTAGAGCGACCAGGTCGCCCGCGTTGGCGACGCGATGCGGGAACAAAGTGGACAGTGCTTCGAGGTCGATCAGGCTGCGGTTCGTCATGTGTCCACTTTCCATCGCGGGCTGTGCGGAGGCGAGGGGTGCCGTCGGCGCCTGTGGATAACTGCCACTTGTGGACAACTCGGCGTTGTCGATCTTGATTCGGCCGATGCGGCCGGATGGTCGTGTATAAGGCCACGACAGATGTCATGGGTACAGTCGTGACTTGCGGCCTGAGTGCCGAATGCCCAGGTCAAGCACAGTATGAGACGTGAAGCAACTGGGAGCCGCGGTCAGCATCGCGGGACTGCGCAAGCACTATGGGGACGTCCGGGCGGTCGACGGGATCGATTTGCTGATCGCACCGGGCGAGGTCGTCGCGCTGCTCGGCCCGAACGGCGCGGGCAAGTCCACGACGGTCGACATGATCATCGGGTTGACCAGGCCCGACGCCGGTGAGGTCACCGTGTTCGGCAAGCAGCCCGCGGACGCCGTCGCCGAGGGGTCGATCGGCGCGATGCTGCAGAACGGCACCTTGCTGGACGACGCGACAGTGGGGGAGACCGTCGCGATGATCGCGTCCTTGCACCGCAGGCCGATGCCGGTCGCCGAGGCGCTGCGCCGTGCGGGCATCGAGGACCTGGTGAACCGCCGGTGCACCAAGCTGTCCGGCGGGCAGAAACAGCGCGTCCGGTTCGCCGTAGCGCTGGTGTCCAATCCGGACCTGCTGGTGCTCGACGAGCCGACCGCGGCGATGGATGTCGGTACCCGGCGGGAGTTCTGGGCCTCGATGCGTGAATTCACCGATGCGGGCCGGACGGTCCTGTTCGCCACGCACTACCTCGACGAGGCCGAGGAGTTCGCCGACCGGGTGGTCCTCATGCGGTCCGGTCGGATCGTCGCCGACGGCAGTGTCGCGAAGGTCCGGGAGATGGCCTCGGGCCGGACGATCAACGCCGTGCTTCCGTACGTCGCCGCCGACGAGCTGGTCCGGCTGCCTGGTGTGCTGGATGCGACCCGTCGCGCCGAACGCGTCCAGCTGGACTGCACCGACTCGGACACCGCCTTGCGCGCCCTGTTGAACACCTATCCCGACGTGCACGACATCGAGATCAGCGCCGCCGGCCTGGAAGAGGCCTTCCTCGCGCTGACCGCGAAGGAGAACGCCTGATGAGCACCGGATACCTGGTCCTCGAGATCAAACGCGCGCTGCGGGCCGGGCGGTTCCTGGTCTTCACCGTCGCGCTTCCGATCCTGATGTTCGTCTTCCTGGCCAATGTCCATGGGAGCGATCCGGATGCCCGGACCGTGCTGATGATCAACATGTCCACTTGGGGCGCCTTCGCGGCGGCGCTGTTCGCGGGCGCCCGGGTGGCGATCGAGCGGGACGCCGGCTGGCAACGGCAGCTGCGCCTGACGCCACTCACCGGTGGCGGCTACCTCGCTGGGAAGGGCGTCGTCGGCATGGTCGTCGCCTTGCCTGCGGTCGTTTTGGTGCCCTTGGTCGGCGTGGTGGTCGAAGGCGTCCGGCTCGACCCCGGTCAATGGCTGCAGGTCACCCTCGGCGTGTGGCTCGCGGCGATTCCGTTCGCACTGCTGGGTTTGCTCCTCGGCCAGTACGGCACGGCGGACAGCATGCAGTCGATCACCGGTGTGCTGATGATGGTCTTAGCCATGTTCGGCGGGCTTTGGCTGCCGCTCGACGTGCTGCCGGGTTTCTTCAGCGGCCTGGCCAAGGTGCTGCCGACCTACTGGATGAACAAGGTGGGCGTTTCGGCGGTGGACACCCGGCAGGACCTGCTTCCGGCGGTGCTCGTGCTCGCTGCCTGGACCGCCGTGCTGGGAGTCCTGACGGCCCGTCGCTACCGGCTTGACAGCGCGAGGAAATGACCGGGACGTACGGTAGGGCTGTGAACGCGGCTTGTACCTGGCCAGAGCCCCTGGGACGGCGCCCGCCGTTCGCGGCGACGCTGTTTCCCGCGATCTTCCTGTTCTACCTGGTCGAGGCGATCATCAAGGGCTTCGAACCACAACGGCCGGCATGGGTCGGCATTGCGGTTCTGCTGCTCGCGGTGGCCTATGGGGCGGCCTACACGTTCGCCTTGTGGCGTGGTCTCGGGCTGTCCCACCAGGCTCGGATCTGGCTGGTGGTGGCGTGCACGCTGCCGCCGGTCGCGTTCGCGCTGATGATGGACTCGAATGACCTGACCTACCTCACGTATGCGGTCGTCGCGGCCATGATGTTGCTGCCGTCTGCGGTCGGCCTCGCCTATGGGGTCACGGCTACCTCGGCCGTGCTGGCGGTGACCGGGATCCAGCACGGTTCACCGAACTTCCAGGGCGGGGTCATCCTGGCGATTCTCACTGGCCTGATGTTCACCGTCCGCGGGTTCGCGCGGAAGTCCGGTGAGCTGCAGCTGGCGAGAGACGAGATCAGGACACTCGCGGTGGCTGAGGAACGGGCCAGAGTCGCCCGCGACCTGCACGACGTGCTGGGCCACAGCCTGACCACGATCACCCTGAAGGCCGGTCTGGCCAGGCGGATCCTGGAGAGCTCGGCGGATGTCGACCGGGCGCTGACCGAGGTGCACGACGTGGAAAGGCTGTCCCGGCAGGCGCTCACCGAGATCAGGGCGACCGTGTCGGGCTATCGCCAGGTGTCATTGCCGGCCGAGATCGCGGGTGCCAAGGCCGCGTTGCTGGCTGCGGGCATCGACGCGGACCTGCCACAGGCGGTGGACGATGTGCCCGGCGAGCTGCAGGAGCCGTTCGGATACGTTCTACGCGAAGGCGTGACCAACGTGATCCGCCACAGTGGTGCCAGCCGGTGTCAGATCCGGCTGGGACAGTCGTGGATCGAGGTCGAGGACAACGGTTCCGGTATGTCTACTGTGGACAGCAACGGCGGCAACGGGCTGGCAGGGTTGCGGGAACGGCTGGCCAAGGTCGACGGACGGCTCACGGCCGCGCCCCGAGACGAAGGTGGGTTCCTGTTGCGGGCGGATGTGTAGACATGATCAGGATTCTGCTGGCCGACGACCAGACGCTGGTCCGTGGCGCGCTGGCGGCGATGCTGGGCCTCGAGTCCGACATGGAGGTGGTCGCCGAGGTCGGTACCGGCGATGACGTCCTGGCGGCGGCCCAGCAGACCAGCCCCGACGTGGCCCTGCTCGACGTGCAGATGCCCGGCAAGGATGGGCTGACCGCTGCGGCGGAGCTGCGGGCAGCGATGCCTGCTTGCAAGGTCGTGATGTGCACGACCTTCGGCCGTCCGGGGTACCTCAGCAGGGCGCTGGCCGCTGGCGCCGCGGGGTTCGTGGTGAAGGACGCGCCACCCGAGCAGCTCGTGGACGCGGTCCGGCGAGTACACGCCGGGCTGCGCGTGGTCGACCCGTCGCTGGCAGCGGAATCGCTCGCGACCGGGCACAGCCCGCTGACCTTGCGGGAGCGTGAGGTGCTGGCCGAGTCCAGCGACGGCGGGACGATCGCCGACATCGCGCGTTCGCTGCATCTTTCCGAGGGCACCGTCCGCAACCACCTGTCCTCCGCGATCGGCAAGACCGGGGCACGGACCAGGGCCGAGGCGGCCCGGCTGGCGGAGGACCGCGGCTGGCTCTGACCCCGGCCGTCCAAAACTGTCGGTGCGGTCTGCCATGATGCGATCGTGACCAACCCAACCAGGGCCATCGTGGCCAAACGCTGGATCAGAAGGGGCCTGATCGGCCTCGTGCTGATGCTCGCGCTGGTCGTGGGCGGCACAGGGTTCCGGGTGTGGCAGGAGGCCAGGCAGGACGATCGGACCAGGGCGGACGCGGTGGTCGTGCTGGGCGCCGCGCAGTACGCGGGCAAGCCGTCGCCGATCCTGGAGAACCGCCTGCAGCATGCGAAGAACCTGTTCGACGCCGGGGTCGCCGGTTACATCGTGACCGGGGGCGGCCGGCGCGCGGGTGACCGGTACACCGAGGCCGACGCCGGCGTGAGATGGCTGACCTCGCACGGCGTGCCGCGCGACCGGGTGGTCGCCGTCGGCGAGGGCAACGACACATTGGGCACCATCCAGGCGGTGGCCAGAATGGCGGGGCAGCGCGGCTGGTCGTCGGCGGTGATCGTCAGCGACCCGTGGCATTCCTTACGTGCCAGGACGATGGCCCGGGACGCGGGGTTGTCCGCATGGACGTCACCGACCCACACGGGGCCGGTCGTGCAGACGCGCGAGATCCAGGCGAAGTACATCCTCCGGGAGACCGCGGCGCTGCTGTACTACCGCGTGTTCAACGCCCCGGCGGATGACATCGGTGTGGACCTCGAGTGACGTACACACCGCACGACACCGCCCGGCTGTTCGACGAGCCGGCGAAAGGCGGCGTGCTGCCAGGGGCCTCAGCGCAGCGGCGCAGCCCGTTCTCGCGGGACCGGGCGCGGGTGCTGCACTCGGCGGCGTTGCGGCGGCTGGCGGGCAAGACCCAGGTCGTGGGTCCTGGCGAGGGCACCGAGGTGTACGGGGTGCCGCGGACGCGGCTCACCCACTCGCTGGAGGTCGCGCAGATCGGCCGGGAGATCGCCGAGGAGCTGGGCTGCGACCCGGACGTGGTGGACACGGCCGGCCTCGCGCACGACATCGGCCACCCGCCGTTCGGGCACAACGGTGAGACCGCGCTCGACATGGCGGCCAGGGACCATGGCGGGTTCGAGGGCAACGCGCAGACCTTGCGGATCCTGACGAGGCTGGAACCCAAGGAGCCGTCGGCCGGGCTGAACCTGACCAGGGCGGTGCTCGACGCGACGGTCAAGTACCCGTGGCCGCGCATCGAGGGCAAGCGGAAGTTCGGCGTGTACGAGGACGACCGCGCGGTCTTCGACTGGATCAGGCAGGGAGCGCCGGAGCGGCGGTGCTGCCTGGAGGCTCAGGTGATGGACTGGTCCGACGACGTGGCCTACTCGGTGCACGACGTGGAGGACGGGGTGCGGGCCGGCCGGATCGCGCTGGGTGTGCTGGCGGACGCCGAGGAGCGGTCGGCGATCGCCGAGCTGGCCGCACGGCACTTCTCGGCGGAGCCGTTGCCGGAGCTGGAGGCCGCGGCGGCGCACTTACTGGACCTGTCGGCGGTCGCGGCGGCGGTCGGCTACGACGGGTCGCTCGGCGCGCAGGTCGCGTTGAAGCGGCTGACCAGTGAGCTGGTCGGCCGGTTCGCGTCAGCCGCCGTGGGCGAGACGCGGCGGGTGTACGGCGACGGCGACCTGACCCGGTATGACGCGGATCTGGTGATCCCGCGGCAGGCCGCGGTCGAAGTGGCTTTGCTGAAGTCGTTGGCGCTCAAGTACGTCATGAGCGACCCGACCCGGCTGGCCCTGCAGGAACAGCAGCGCGAGCTGCTGACGGAACTACTGAAGGCATTGGAGGACTACGCACCTGACGCTCTGGAACCGGCGTTCCAGTCCGCGTGGCACGATGCGCACAACGATGGCGAACGCCATCGGGTGCTGATCGACCAGGTCGCTTCGCTGACCGACGCGCAGGCCGTCGCCTGGCATGAGGCTTTCGTCCGCGCCCGCTGACACCCCGCCAGTTCCGTACAACTGAACAAACCCGCACGGCCAGTGGGACAGGCAAGCGACTGTTGGTCGAAGGGTTGCTGGTTCGAGTCCAGGTGGGCGAGTCCGTGGGCACGGCGTGTACGAGGTGCGCCCGTGGTCCGGGCGACCAGCCGCAAGGGCTGGGATGGCTTCCAGCTGGTTGTTGGGGCGACGAGTGACCGAATTCCGGGATGACTCACGCGGTTGTCGATCAGGTGGATCCGGAATGGCTTCGGCAACTGGCCTGACTTGTTGATCGGGGACGGATCTGCAGGACCGGCGGCAGGGCAGCCGAGGATGGCGATCTCTATGCCGCGGATCTTGAAAGGTTCGCGCCTTCGCGGACTCCAGCCCGCTCGATGCATCCCTCTGCACCACGACTTGCTGCCCTGCAGGTGGAAGGAAGCGTTGGCGCGGACTGGATCCTGACCGGCATCGCGTACGCACCGGTACCCGCGGATGATCCCGGCCTGCTCCAGCCGCCTGACCCGCTCGGTCACCGCACTGGGCGACATCGACACGGCCTTGGTCAGTCCGGCGTACGTATTGCGGGCTGGGGACCATCGATGTGCGGCGAGGGTCAGCGTGGCCTTCCGTTGCTGTACTCGGGCTCCTGGGCAGGCATGTGCGGACCGCGGTACAGGTCGCCTCCCGCGCGGTCGCCCGAGCCGGGCTGAGCGGGGCCGGGTTCGGACGGTCATGAGTGATCTCGCCGGTGGTGCCTGGTGGCGCGGGTGGTGCCTCGTGGCGCCCGATGGCGTGGATGGCGTTGTCGATCATGCTCGTCGGACCTGGTCGGGCCGGGGGTGCTTCGGCTGAAGCCCATCTTGGGACTACCGACGAACAGTTCGTCGCACTGCTCGACGATCTGCACGCCGACGCGTCTTGGTGGCGCGCGGTGGTGGTTGGGGTTGTGGAACCCGGTGCGGGGATGGGGGAGTTCGCTGCGGGTGAACTGCTCGATGGCGTGACCGGTGGCACACTCGGGGTATGGCCAATCCGATTTCGCGCTTGCTCCGGAAGCTGTTCCGCCGCCGTGTGCCCGCAGGTGTGGGTCGGGGTGGCCGTCCTGGTGAGGCGGGTGGTTCGGCGGGGGTGCGGGAGCCGCGCCGTCCCAAGCCGACCGGGCCGCAGTCGATGGGTGCCAAGCCCATTCCGAGTGATGCCCAGACCGTGGCGTTGCGGGACCCTCGCCAGTGACGGACCGGGCGCACCTGGAGTTCACTGTCGCGGTGCAGGACGCGTTGCCGGGCAACGTTGTCTGGTCGCCGTTCTCGGTCGCCAGCGCGTTGGCGCTGGTAGCGCGCGGTGCTGAGGGCGCGACCAGGGACGAGCTGGTCGCGTTGCTCACCGGCGACAAGGCGGGCCAGGTCGAGCAGCTGATCCGGCTGCTTGGCGAGGCCGAGGACGTCGTGGTGCCGCACAGTGACGACGAGCGGCCGGAGATCGCGGTGTCCAACACCCTGTGGGCCGACGAGCGGGTGCGAATCAACTCCGGCTTCGCCGACGCGCTGACCAGCATGCCCAGCGGGTCGGTGCGGACCGCGCCGTTCGGCAAGGACCCCGATCGCGCGCGGACCGAGATCAACGAGGACGTGGCCCGGACGACCCATGACCTGATCCAGGACCTGCTGCCGGACGGCGTGATCAAGCACGACACGGTTGCCGCACTGGTCAACGCGCTGTACCTGAAGGTCGGTTGGCGGCACGCGTTCACCGAGTCGGCGACCACGCCTCGGCCGTTCCACACGCCCGGGGGACGCGTGCAGGTGCCGATGATGTTCGTCAGCGAGACCTTGGGGTACGCAAGGACTTCCGGGTGGCAGGTCGTGCAGCTGCCAACCGTCGGTCAGGTGGAGGCCGTGGTTCTGCTGCCCGACGGTGACCTGCCCGAAGTGGACGCGGGCTCGCTGGAGACACTGCTCGCCGCGCCGAAGCGGCAGGCGGTGAGCTTGCGGCTGCCCAAGCTGAGCCTGAAGCTGCAGGCCGAGCTGACCCCCGTGCTGAACACCCTGGGTGTGCGGACGGTGTTCACCGACGACGCCAACCTGTCCGGGATCAGTGCGGATCCGCTTGCGGTACAGGCTGTTCTGCATGAGACAGTGCTCAAACTGGACGAGCAGGGCCTGGAGGGCGCGGCGGCGACGGCCGTGATGATGCGTGTGCTGTCGTTCAACCCGCAGCAGCCGGTGGAGGTCGTCGTGGACCGGCCGTTCCTGTTGCTGGTGCGGCACACCAGGACCGGGGCGGTGTACTTCTCGGCGAGAGTGACCGACCCGTCCTAGGCTGACCGTATGCCAACCGTACGAGTCGACCGTGATGGTCCAGTGTGGACAGTTGTGCTGTCGCGGCCGGAAGCGCGCAACGCCGTGGACGGCCCGACCGCGCAAGCACTTGCCGACGCCTTCCGTGAGTTCGACGCGGACGACGAGGCGAAGGTCGCGGTGCTGTGGGGCGACGGCGGCACGTTCTGTGCGGGCGCGGACCTCAAGGCGATCGGCACCGAGCGCGGGAACCAGGTGACCACCGACGGCGACGGCCCGATGGGACCGACCCGGATGCGCCTGGGCAAACCGGTGATCGCCGCCGTGTCCGGCTATGCGGTGGCAGGTGGCCTCGAGCTGGCCATCTGGTGTGACCTGCGAGTGGCCGCCGAGGACGCGGTCTTCGGGGTGTTCTGCCGCCGATGGGGCGTGCCGTTGATCGACGGCGGGACCATCCGGCTGCCCCGGCTGATCGGCCAGAGCCGCGCGATGGACATGATCCTCACCGGCCGTGCGGTCGACGCCCAGGAGGCACTGGCCATCGGGCTCGCCAATCGCGTTGTGCCACAAGGACAGGAGCGTGCGGCCGCCGAAGCCCTCGCCCGCGACCTCGCCCAGCTCCCACAGATTTGCATGCGCCAGGATCGCTTGTCCGCCCTCGAACAGTGGAGTCTCGACGAGCAGACCGCCCTGGCCGGCGAACTCCAGCACGGCTTGACGTCCCTTGCTGATGGTGCGCTGGAAGGTGCGGCACGGTTCACGGCCGGAGCAGGACGACACGGCACCACCGCCACTCCGGGCACACCGAACTAAGCGCCGAACGTCCGGCAGTCACGCGAGCAGGCTTGTGGTGGATCAAACAAAGCAGGGGTGAGGCATAGCCCTGGGGACCCCGGACGCTGGCGACGGCATGAGTAGGGCTGGGGAGGGCCAAAACAGAGCGGCAGTCCTGAGGAGTGCCAAAACAGGGGCGGTAGCGCTGGGGAGGGCCAAGCAGGGAGGTAGCGCTTGGCCAAAACAGGGCGGCAGCGCTGGGGCATGGGTTTTGGGAACCGGGCGCTCGACAGCGGCGCGAGGTTCTGGTGTCACGTTTGGCGGAGGTCTCTCGTCTGGATGAGGACGGGTTGGGCGAGAGGAGATTTCCGATGACACGGGTTGTGGGTGTGTCGGCTGGGCGCGCCGGTGTGGTGGGGCGGTTGGTGTATCGGTTCGCTGCCAAGCGGTTCGGGGTTGTTCCCGAGCCGCTGGCCGTGATGATGCATCACCGCGGCTTGGCGGTGACTGGTGGCGTTCACGAACTGATGGCCGAACGGGCCAGCAAGACCTTGCCGAAGTCGGTTCGTGAGCTGGCTGTTTACCGGACCGCCGTGCGGCTCGGTTGCGAGTGGTGCATTGATTTCGGCACCATGCTTCAGCGGTTGAGCGGGCTGGATGTCGACCGGTTGCGTGAGATCGACGACTATGCGACGTCGCCGAAGTACACCGATAAGGAGCGGCTGGCGATCGCGTACGCCGATGCGATGACCGCCACACCCGTTCAGGTGACCGACGAGCAGGTCGCCGAGCTGGTGGCCGTGTTCGGGGAGCGGGGCATGGTCGAGCTCACCTACCAGATCGCGCTGGAGAACATGCGCGCCCGCACCAACAGTGCCCTGGGCATCGCCGAGCAGGGGTTCTCCTCCGGTGACGCCTGCCGGGTGCCGCTCACTCCGGGACGCGAGTGAGCTTGTCCGGATTCACGACGTCGTACACCCCGGCGATCTTGCCGTCCCGCACGGCGAACCCGTCCACCCGGCGGGCGATCTCCGGGTGGGCCTCGTCCGCCGGGGTGTACGGCAGGTAGAGGCCGAGGTCGCCGTTCACCAGCACCGGTTCGCCGGGCACCCGGCCCAGCTTGTACTTGGCCATCAGGCCGATCAGGAAGCGGGCCACCTTCTCACGCCCGGTGATGACGTTGACCGTGGTGCGGGCCTTGCCGTTGGAGTCGCCGACCAGCGCCACGTCAGGGTGCAGCAGTTCGACGACGGACCGCAGGTCACCGCTCGACACGGCGGCCACGAAACGTTCCACAAGGGAGCGCTGCTCCTCCATCGAGGCTCGTGGCGGCGGATCGGCGTCCGCGACGGCTTTGCGCCCGCGGGAGGCGTACTGCCGGGCCGTCGCGGTGGCGCAGCCCAGGGTCTCCGCGATCTCCTCGAACGGCACACTGAACGCGTCGTGCAGCACGAACGCCACCCGCTGCTCGGGGGACAGCTTGTCCAGCACGACCAGCGCGGCCATCCGCATACCGTCGTCGCGAACGACGACCTCCAGCGGGTCCTCGGTCGGCTGCGGGGTCAGCGGCGTCACCACCGGCTCCGGCAGCCAGGACCCGACGTAGCGCTCCCGCTGCACGGCGGCCGACCGCAGCCGGTCCAGGCAGAGCCGGCCGGTCACGGTGGTCAGCCAGGCGCGCAGGTCCCTGATCCCATTGCGGTCCACAGTGGACAGTCGAAGCCAGGCCTCCTGCACCGCGTCCTCGGCGTCGGAGAGCGTCCCGGTCAGCCGGTAGGCGACCCCGAGCAGATGCGCCCGGTGCTCGCGGAACTCCTCGGCGAGGGTGTCCTGGCTGACGGTCACAGAACTCATGTTAGGCGTAGGCATAAGCTTGGCGGCGTGGCAGGACGGATCCGGGACAGCGATATCGCCCTCGTGCGTGAGCGCAACCAGATCGACGAGGTGATCGGCGAGTACGTCGCGTTGCGCCGGGTCGGTGGGGGAGCGGTCAAGGGCCTGTGCCCGTTCCACGACGAGAAGACCCCGTCGTTCAACGTGCGCCCCACGCACGGGACGTTCCACTGCTTCGGCTGTGGTGAGGGCGGCGACGTCATCGCCTTCCTGTGCAAGATCGACCATCTGAGCTTCGTCGAGGCGGTGGAGCGGCTCGCCGAGCGCGTCGGCGTCAAGCTGACCTACGAGGGCGGCGGGACCAGCGTCCAACGCGACCGCGGCACCCGCTCCAGGCTGGTCGACGCCCATCGCGCCGCCGCCGAGTTCTACGCCGAACAGCTGCGCACGCCGGAGGCCCAGGCCGCCCGCGAGTTCCTGTCGCAGCGCGGGTTCGACCAGGCCGCGGCCACCCAGTTCGGCTGCGGGTTCGCCCCGGGCGGCTGGGACGTGCTGACCAAACACCTGCTCGGCCGCGGCTTCGAGCTGCCCGAACTGGAGAAGGCCGGCCTGGTCAAGGCCGGCCGGCGCGGCCCGATCGACCAGTTCCACCGGCGGCTGCTCTGGCCGATCAGGGACCTCGGCGGGGACGTGGTCGGCTTCGGCGCCCGCCGGATCTTCGACGACGACCAGATCCAGGCCAAGTACCTCAACACCCGGGAAACGCCGATCTACAAGAAGTCCCAGGTGCTGTTCGGCCTGGACATGGCCAAGCGGGAGATCTCCAAGCGCCACCAGGTGGTGGTCGTCGAGGGGTACACCGATGTCATGGCCATGCACCTGGCCGGCGTGCCGACGGCCGTCGCGTCCTGTGGCACCGCGTTCGGCACCGAGCACATCAACGTGCTGCGCCGCCTGCTGATGGACGACACGTTCTTCCGCGGCGAGGTGATCTACACCTTCGACGGCGACGAGGCTGGTCAGAAGGCCGCGATGAAGGCGTTCGAGGAGGACCAGCGGTTCGCCTCGCAGACGTTCATCGCGGTCGCCCCGGACGGCATGGACCCGTGTGAGCTGCGGCAGGCCAAGGGCGACGTCGCGGTGCGCGACCTGGTCGCCCGGCGCCAGCGGCTGATCGAGTTCTGGCTGCGGTCCGAGCTCGCCGGGCACGACCTGGACGCCGCCGAGGGCCGGGTGCAGGCGCTGCGCCGGACGGTGCCGCTGGTGGCGCAGATCAAGGACGTGGCGCTGCGCGACGAGTACGCCCGCCAGCTCGCCGGCTGGATCGGCTGGGACGACATCCAGACCGTGGTCCGCCGGGTCCGGGACATCTCCACCGGAAAGTCCGCGCCGCGCAAGGCCGCCCCGGTGGACGCAAACCAGGGCGCGCTGGCGATCGAGGTGCAGGGCCCGCGCCGGCCCCGGCCGAACGACCCCGAGCTGCACCTGCAGCGGGAGGCGCTGAAGTCGGCGCTGCAGGTTCCGCACCTGGCCGGCCCGGTGTTCGACAGCCTGCCCGCGGAGGCGTTCACCGATCCCGCCTACCAGGAGCTGCACCTGGGCCTGCAGACCGCCGGTGGGGCCTCGAGCGGCCTGGCCGGTCCGGCACTGGTCGACGCGGTCGCCAAGAGCTGTGCCCACCAGGTGGTCCAGTCGCTGGTCACCGAGCTGTCCGTGGAACCCATGCACGCCCGCCCCGAGCCGGACATGCGCTACGTCGAGAGCATCATGGCCGCGTTGAACAAGAGCGTGGTCGCCCGGCAGATCGCGGACATCAAGTCGCGGCTGCAGCGGCTGAGCCCGCTGGAGAACGCCGACGAGTACCGGGCGCTGTTCGGCGACCTGGTGGCCATGGAGCAGTACCACAAGGCGTTGGGGGAGCAGGCTTCCGGGAGTCTCGCGTAATGCTTCGACGGTTCATCGACCGGATCACCGGGCGCGCGGTCCCCGAGGGCTTCGAGGGCACGCTGGATCCCGAGGAACACGTGCTGGCCACGGCCGAGGTGAAGTCCGGCGGGCACCTGATCGCGACCTCGCACGGGCTGTGGCTGCCCGGGTCGCGCCGGGTCGGCTGGCACCTGATCAGCAAGGCGACCTGGGGCGGCGGGGCGCTGATCCTGATCGAGGCCGAGGAGACGTCCCAGGCCGGTGACGCCGTCGTGCTGACCGACCTGCCGCCGGTCCGGTACGTGCTGATCGGGACCGGGCGGCTGCCCGATGTGGTGCACGCCCGGGTGACGAAGTCGATCACGTCCCGGCACCGGCAGGAGCTGCCCGGCGGCGGAGCCTGGTTCGTACAGCGGAAAGTCCCCGGCCGGGACGGGTTCGTGCTGCAGGTCCGGCCGGATCCCGGGACCTCCCAGGAGGCGGTCGAGCAGGTCGCGCAGGAGGTCGCCGAGAAGTTGAGGTTGATGTCGGAGCGCCCTCAGCAATAAAGTACGTACGTACGGTTTGCTGGAGGTGGATATGTGGGACCCCGACAAGTACCTGGCCTTCGCCGATCACCGGTCCAGGCCCTTCTACGAGCTGGTCGCCCGGATCCAGGCCGAATCACCCCGTCGTGTGGTGGACCTGGGCTGCGGACCCGGCAACCTGACAACCGTCCTGGCCGATCGCTGGCCCGGCGCGACCCTGGAGGCGATGGACTCCTCCGAGGAGATGGTCACCGCCGCCCGATCGCGTGGCATCGACGCCTATGTGGGTGACGTCGCGGGCTGGAAGCCGCAGGACGACACCGACGTGATCGTCACCAACGCCGTCCTGCAGTGGGTGCCCGGGCATGACGCGATCCTGCAGTCCTGGGTGTCGGCACTGCCCTCCGGCGCGTGGATCGCGCTGCAAGTCCCCGGGAACTTCGAAGCGCCCTCGCATGCGCTCGTGCGTGAACTCGCGGCCGGCTCATGGCGGTCGCGGCTGGAATCGGTGCTGTTGCGAGAAGAAGACGCCGTTTTCACACCGACCGAGTACGCCACGATCCTCGGCGACTGCATGGTCGACGCGTGGGAGACGACCTACGTCCAGGTCCTCACCGGACCCGACCCGGTCCTGGAGTGGATCACCGGCACCGCCCTGCGCCCGATCAAAGCGGCACTGTCACCCGACGAGTGGACGGCCTTCCGGGCCGACCTGGCACCCCGGCTGCGCGAGGCCTACCCGCAACGTCCCGACGGCCGCACCTGGTTCCCGTTCCGCCGCGTGTTCGCCGTGGCTCAGACGCGCTAGCCTTCGCGCCCCAGCTTCTCGCCGATCTTCGCCCGGGCCACCCCCGCGGCGCTCTGGATGGCCGGGTGCTCGACGATGCCGCGGTATGCCCGCATGATCTGCTCGTAGCGCTCCCGGCCCGCCTTGGCGCCCAGTACGTAACCGACGGCCACACCCACCAGGAACAGCTTCATGCTCTCCGCCTTCCACCGCCCGACTACGTCCCTCCATCTTCCCCCAGAGACCACCCCCCTGCCGACCAGACCTCAACGGCATGCGCTAGAGTTACTTCCTGTCAGGCCGGGACCAACCGGTAGACGACCGAGTGGTCCTCCATAGCTCAATTGGCAGAGCATTCGACTGTTAATCGAAGGGTTGCTGGTTCGAGTCCAGCTGGAGGAGCAAGACCCCAGGACGACAAGCCTGGGGTTCTTTTGTTATCAGGGGCCGGTAGCTCAGTTGGTCAGAGCAGGGGACTCATAATCCCTTGGCCGTGGGTTCGAGCCCCACCCGGCCCACGGACCTCTGGCTTACCCTGCTCAGTTGCTTCGCAACTTCGCGGGTCGGTCCGCGTATCTTCTGGGGGCGACCCCCAGACCCCCGATGGGGCTGCGCCCCCTAGCCCCGCCACGGCTTCGCCGTGGGCCCGGCTTCGCCTCGGAATTGGGGTTCGGGAATTGTTGTGGTGCCGGGGTTTTGGGGTGGCGGGTATTTGTCATTGGGGTGCGGTTGTGGGGTGGGTGTCGTTCAATGGGGTTTGTTGATGGGTTGGGCGATTCTCGCTATGAGGGGTTTTCGATGACTGTTGATGTGCCCGCTGATGTTCGGGACATGTACATGGTGCACACCGCTTTCCGGCGGGAGTTCCGGTTGTTGCCGGGGCTGGTTCGCGCCGTTGCGGAGGGGGATGTCGAGCGGGCGGGGGTTGTCGCTGGTCACGCTGCTCTGCTCGACGGGACGTTGCACCACCACCATGGCATGGAGGACCGGCATTTGTGGCCGCTGCTGCTCGAGCGGGTGCCGGACGAGCTCGAGCCGCTCGTGCACACCATGGAGGGGCAGCACGAGGGGATCGACAAACTCGGCGTGGAGGTAAGGGCAAGCTTGGATTCGTGGCGGGAAAATGCCGACTCGCCGTCCCGGGAACGGCTCGCTGCCGCTTTCGAAAAGCTCATCCCCGCGCTCGAGGAGCATTTGGGGATGGAGGAGCAGCAGGTTCTGCCGTTGATGGAGAAGCACATCTCGCAGGCCGAATGGAGCGCGATGGTGCAGGAGGGCGCGGCGTCGGCCAATCCCGAGGACATGCCGCTGATGCTCGGCCTGATGATGTACGAGGGCGACCCGGAGGTCGTCGACGCCACCATCGGCCAGCTTCCGCCGGAGATCCAGCCGGTCATCCGCGAGGCGGCGTGGAACGCCTTCCAGGCGCACTCCGAACTCGTGCACGGCACCACGACCCCGCGGCGCAGCACCGAATGGTGAACCGCCGAGCCGGCCCGGCACTCACGAGTGCCGGGCGGCCCGGACCAGCGGAGCGACCGGGCTGAACCCGAGCATCCCGGGCAGCGCCCGGATCGCCGTCCGCGTCCCGGTGAGGCTGATCGTCCCGGCCCGCAGGCCCTCGTTCAGCTCGATCTCGCCCTCCCACATCTGGTACAGCGTCCGCAGATCCGACTTGAGCACCGCGTCGATGTCGAACCCCGGGTCGTAGTTGCACACCGACGCCTCACCCGGTTCCAGCACCAGCCAGAACGTCCTGCGCCGGTCGGCCACCTCGACCTGGATCACCGACCGCTTGCGCACCTGTGACGTGTCGACCTGGCCGTGCATCCACCACATCAGCACCTCGGGGTCGAGTTCCTCGGGTCGTGGGTCGCCGAACGCGTACCGTGCGCCCCAGTCGGCGAGCCCGAACACGATCGGGCGCAGTTGTTCACCCGCTTCCGTGAGCGTGTAGCCGTCGGCCGACCGCTCGATCAGCCCGTCGTTGTGCAACTGCCGCAGCCGGCGGGAAAGCAGGGCACGCGACAGGCCGGGCAGACCGCGGGCGATCTCGTTGAACCGGGTCGCCCCGATCAGCATGTCCCGCACGATCAGGAGCGTCCACCGGTCACCCAGCACCTCGACGGCGCGGACGATCGGGCAGTACTGGCCGTAGGTTCGCATAGTCGTAAGTCGTCTGAGCTGGGCGGGACCGTTACGCCCGGTTCAGTCTGTGAACTACCTCGGGCCGGTTTGAGTTTCTAGCGTCTGTCCCCATGACCATGACTGAGACCATCCAGGCAACCGGCACCTACCCGACCCCGGCCCGTGCCGACGACGCGCGGTTCGTCGAACTCGCGGCCCGCATCGGCGCCGTCGCGGCCAGACACGCGGGCGAACACGACCGCGACGCGACCTTCGTCACCGAGGCCTACGAAGCCATGCGCGAGACCGGTTATCTCGCGCTCGCCGTGCCCGAGGAGTTAGGCGGCTTGGGCGCGAGCATCCGTCAAGTGTGTTACGCACAGGCAGAACTGGCGCGACACGACGGCGCAACGGCACTCGCGTCGACCATGCACCACTACCTAACGCTCGTACAGGTCTACCGGCGCCGCAACGGTGCACCGGACGCCGAAGGGGTGCTCCGCAGGATCGCGGACGAGGGCATCGTGATCGCGACCAGCGGCGGCTCGGACTGGTTGTGGCCCACCACGACCGCGGTCCGGGAAGGCGACAACCTCCGGATCAACGGACGCAAGGCGTTCTGCAGCCAGTCGCCCGGCGCGACGGTCGTCGCCACGTGCGCGGCGATCGACGACGAGGTCCTGCACTTCAGCGTGCCGCTGTCGGCGCCCGGCGTCCGGATCGAGGAAACCTGGGACACGCTGGGCATGCGCGGCACGGCGAGCCACGACGTCGTGATGGAGGACGTGCTCATCCCGATCGACAAGATCGCCGGGCGCCGTCCATACGGCGAGTTCGGCGCGCCGCTGATGGCCGCGCTCGTCCACTTCGCACCGGTCGCGGCGGCTACTTACTTTGGTATCGCGGCGAAAGCGCGCGACATCGCGGTTGCCGGAGCCAAGAACGCGTCGCCGCGCCAGATCGGTCTGATGGACGCCAAGCTGCGCTGCGCGTGGTGGGCAGTGCTCGGGTCCGTCGACGAGATCGGTGAGGACTACACGGCGACCCCGGCCACGATGATCACGCTGATGCTGGCCAAACGCCAGGTCGTGCTGGATGCGATCGAGGTCGTCAACCTGGCGATGGACGTTCTCGGCGGGCGCTCGTTCTACCGGCACGCCGGGCTGGAGCGCGCCTACCGCGATGTGCGGGCCGGCACGTTCCACCCGTTCAACCCGGAGGCCACGCTGACCTACGCGGGCAAGCTGGTCCTCGGCGACCCCGGCAGCTCGGCCTGATTCTGGACTGGGCGTTCTGTTAAAGTCGTGCGGTGGCCAGGACCAAAGAGTTCGATCCGGACACCGCGCTGCGGGCGGCGCTGGAGCTGTTCTGGCGCCGCGGTTACGAGGCGACGTCGATGCAGGACCTGGTCGAGCACCTGGGGATCGGCCGGGCCAGCATCTACGCCACCTTCGGCAGCAAGCACGAGCTGTACCTGAAGGCGCTGGACCGGTACTGCGCGGACACCGGCGGCCGCAACGCGCACCTGCTGTCCGGCTCCGGTCCGGCCTTGCCGGGCATCCGGACGTACCTCGAAGGACTGCTGGACGAGCCCAAGGGCTGTTTCGTGACCAACACAGCCGTTGAACTGCCGCAGGACGACAGTGCGGCGGAGCTGGTCGACATCGGCCTGAACGGCCTGCAGGCGGCCATTGCCGGAGCCCTGGTCCGCGCCCAGGACCAGGGCGAACTGGCCAAGGGTAAAGATCCGCAAGCGCTTGCGCGGTTCCTGGTGACGTTCGTGCAGGGCGTCCGGGTGCTGGCCAAGCGACCCGACCGGCAGCGGCTGCGCGACGCGGTCGATCAGGCGATGTCCCTGCTGGCCTGATACTGGAACACTCAGTCCGGAAAGGCCTCGGCCCACGGTTCCGGGTCCAGCTGAGCGGCATTGATCACGCCGGACAGCAGCCGGTACCAGCCACAGCAGATCACCGCCTCCAGAATCACGTCGTCGCCCCAGTGGTTCCGTAGCACTGCCAGGGTTTTGTCGCTGATACTGCAGGTGTCGTGCAGTTCGTCGGCAAGCTGCAGTACCGCGCTGTCGAGTTCGTCCCACACCGGGTCCTCCGGTGAACCCGTTGCGGTGGAACGGATCTGCGCCTCGGTCAGCTGGACGTGCGGCCGGGCGAACGCGGTGATGTGCACGCCCCACTCGTAACCGGCGCGGCAGCGGGCGGTCGTGCGCGCGATGAGCAGCTCACGATGACGCACAGGCAGTTGTGGGTGGCCCAGCAAACCGGCGCCGAGCGGGCGCATCCGGGACGCCAGTTCCGGATGGATCTCCAGCAACCGGAACAGCGCCAGTGGCTCGATATCGCCTACCCCGGGCGGCATCCACTTGCGCAGACGCTCCTCGGTCGCGGCGTCGTAAGGCGGTGCCAGCGGGGTGATACGGGCCATGATGAGCCTCCCTCTGCTTCGGATTCCGTAGCAGACGCTACTGCTACGATTTTCGTAGCGCAAGGAGGTGGGCGATGGACGCGCGCGCTCACGGCCGCAAGGTGGCGCGGCTGTTCGAGCTGCTCGGCAAACGCTGGCAGCTGCGGATCATCTGGGAGCTGCGCGAGGACCCGGCGACGTTCCGCGAGCTGCGAGGACGGTGCGACGAGATCTCGCCGAGCGTGCTCGCCGCCCGGCTGGCCGAACTGCGCGAAGCCGGGATCGTCGAGCACCGTGACGGCTACCGGCTCACCAAGGCCGGCGCCGAGCTGATCGAGGTGTACCAGCCGGTCTCGGCATGGGTCGGCCGCTGGTTCTGATCGGGACTACCGTGTCCGGTGTGCGAGTAGCGACCTGGAACGTCAACTCCATCAAGCAACGGGTGCCCCGCTTCCTGCCATGGCTCGACGAGCGGCAGCCCGATGTCGTGTGCCTGCAGGAGACCAAGCTCGCCGACGACGCCTTCACCGCGTTGCTCGGCGATGAGCTGGCCAAACGGGACTACGCCGTCGCGCTGCACGGTGAGGTGCAGTGGAACGGCGTCGCGATCCTGTCCAAGGTCGGGCTGGACGACGTCGTGGTGGGCGTGGCCGGCGCGCCCGGGTTCCCGCACCAGGAGGCCCGCGCGGTGGCCGCGACCTGCGGCGGGATCCGTGTGCACTCGTTGTACGTGCCCAACGGCCGTGTCCCGGACTCCGACCACTACCAGTACAAACTGGCGTGGCTGGCGGCGTTGCGCGAGGTCGTGCGGACCGGTCCGGCGGACGCGATCGTCTGCGGTGACATGAACATCGCGCCCGCGGACCAGGACGTGTTCGACCCGGACGCCTACATCGGACAGACCCACGTCACCGCCCCCGAACGCGCCGCCCTGGCCGAGCTGCAAGCACTCGGCCTGCACGACGTGGTCCGCGAGAAGTGGCCTGACAAGCGCATCTTCACCTACTGGGACTACCGGGCCGGGATGTTCCACCAGGACCTCGGCATGCGCATCGACCTGATGCTGGCCAGCGAACCCGTTGCCGGGCGGGTTCAGGCCGCATGGGTGGATCGCCAGGCGCGCAAGGGAACCGGGCCCAGTGACCACGCGCCGGTGATCCTGGATCTCGACGAGGCGCCGGACGGGGACATCGGGCCGGTCGTCCCGCCGCCGTCCGCCCGAGCGCCCAAACGAGGGTCGAAGAAGCTGCCTCAGGCCAAGTAGCTCAGTACGCCACGCCGAGTACCCGGCCGATCGTGCCGGGCCGGTCGAGCGCGGCCAGCATCAGGTGAGCGACGTCGGCTCGCGAGATTTTCGTGCCACCGAACAGGTTCTGGTCGAACGCGGTCCGGTAGTCGCCGGTCAGCGGTCTGTCGACGAGCTGCGGCGGGCGCACGACCGTCCACTCCAGACCGCTGTCGCGCAGGGAGTCCTCCATCATGGCCAGGTCCTGGTAGTGCTTGCGGAGGATCACGCTGATCATCGGACTGAGCAGGTGACGCATCCAGAACCCGTCGCCGGGGTCGTGTTTCGGCGGATGCGGCCGCCCTGGCGAGGGGAACGTGCCGACCGGAGCCGCGCTGACCACGACGATCCGCCTGACATCCGCGGCTTTCATGGCCCGGATGATCTTCTGCGTGCCCAGCGCGGTGATCCCCGCATCGGCTCGCGATCGGGGACCGAGTCCGGACAGGACGGCGTCCGCACCGGCGAGCGCGGGCGTCAGGTCATCGACGGAAGCTGTTGCCAGGTCACCGGTCACGGTGTGGACGTCGGCGGAAACCTTGGCGGGGTTGCGGACCACGGCGGTGACGTCGTGCCCGGCGGCGAGCGCCTGGTCGAGCAGGTGCCGGCCGATGCCGCCGGTCGCGGCGAAGATCGTGAGTTTCATCGCTGGAACGCGTCCTTGTGGTCGATGGTCCACTGGGCGAACGAGCGGGCCGGGCGGCCCAGGATTCGCGGGATCGAGTCGGTGACCACCGCGGGCGTGCCAACGGAGTTCGCGTACAACGACATCAGCGCGTCGGCGAACCCACGCGGAAAACCGCGCGACACCATGCCCTCGGCGAACGCCTCCGCCGGAACCTCCTTGTACCGCAAGGACCGGCCGAGCGTGGCGCCCATCATGGCGATCGACTCGGCCTGGGTGAGCGACATCGGGCCGGTGAGGTCCACCTTCCGGCCGAGCAGGTCGTCCGTGAGCAGGGCATGCGCGGCGACAGCGGCGACATCGCGTTCGTCCACCGGCGCCCACGTCGCCTCCGCGTAGGGGCCGCGGACGACGTCGCCGTCGCGGATCTGACCGGCCCACATGCCCAGGGCGTTGCACGCGAACATGGTGGGCCGCAACGACACCCACTCCACGCCGCTCTCCGTCGCCAGCAGTTCGGCTTCCCGGTTGAGGTCACCGCGGAACCTGGACGGCTGCACCTCGTCGTCGGCGTTGATCGCGGACAGCGCCACGATCCGCCGCACCCCAGCGGCGACCGCCTGCGCGACGAACTGGCTCATCAACGAGCCCAGCGGTCGCGAGTTGAGGAACACACTGGTGACACCGTGGAGATCGCCGCTGAGCTGGACCTCGGGCGGGAAGCCAGGCGCCAGGTCGCGGGTCATGGCCCGGACTTCGGCGCCTTGCTGGACCAGCGCCTCGACAAGGGGCCGTCCGACGTTTCCGGTCGCTCCGGTAATCAGCATCATGCAGACACGACGAGACAGGGCTCCGGAAAGTGACCGCGTCACTTTTCGATGGGGTGAATCGTCGTATCCATGTGAGTGAAATCGCGGACGTGTGGCGGACAAGCCACGCCTACCTGGTCGACGTCGCCTTCCGGATGCTCGGCGACATCGGCGAGGCCGAGGACGTCGTGCAGGAGGCGTTCGCCCGGCTCGCCCGGACCCAGCCGGGCGAGATCGAGGACGAACGCGGCTGGCTGACCGTGGTCACCGGCCGGTTGTGCCTGGACCACATCAAATCCGCGCGTGTCCGGCGCGAGCAGGCCCAGGACGATCTCGAAACCCTGCCGCAGCCCGCGGCACCCGATCCGGCCGATCGGGTCACACTCGCCGACAGCGTCCGGACGGCGTTGTTCGTCGTCCTGGAGCGGCTCAGTCCGGCCGAGCGGGTCGCTTTCGTCCTGCATGACGTGTTCCAGCTGCCGTTCGAGGCGATCGCGGAGACGCTGGGCCGGCCGGTGCCCACCTGCCGCCAGCTGGCCCGCCGGGCCCGGCAGAAGATCGCCGAAACACCTGGTCGTGTACACGAAGTCGCTCCGGCGGAGCACCGCCTGGTCACCGAGCGCTTCATCACCGCGTGTTCGACCGGAGATCTCGCCACCCTCACCGCCGTACTTCACCCGGATGTGTGGGGATTGGCGGAGTTCGTCGAAGGCTCCCCGTTCCCCGCGCAACGGACCCACGGCCGCGACCAAGTGGTGCGCGCGCTCATGCACTACTACGACGGCACGACCATGGTGTCCGACGCGCCTACCGTGCTCGCGTACGTGGGCCGCGAGCTGTTCGCGATCCTCACGCTGACCATCGAGAACGACCGGATCGTCAAGCTGCACGCCATCGTGGACCCGCACGCCCGGTTCTCCGTCCACAATGGACAGTCGTGATCTTCGCTACCGTGGCAGGGTGAGCGAGCTGTACGACGAGATCGGCGTGGGCTACTCGACGGCCCGCCGGACCGATCCACGGTGGATGGCCGCGATCGTCACCGCGCTGGGGGACGCGAGGACCGTGCTGGACGTC
This sequence comes from Actinocrispum sp. NPDC049592, assembly GCF_040675465.1. Taxonomy (NCBI): domain Bacteria; kingdom Bacillati; phylum Actinomycetota; class Actinomycetes; order Pseudonocardiales; family Pseudonocardiaceae; genus Actinocrispum; species Actinocrispum sp. NPDC049592. The sequence continues at coordinate 248,330 of NZ_JBFAPA010000018.1, forward strand.
GGCGCGGGAACCGGGTCGTACGAGCCGGAAGATCGTGCGGTGTACGCGGTGGAACCCGCCGCGGAGATGATCCGGCAGCGTGCTCCGGACGCGCCGCCGGTCGTGCGGGCAGTGGCAGAATCGTTGCCCATCCGGACCGGCGCGGTGGACGCGGCACTGGCCGTGCTCACAGTCCATCACTGGAGTCATTGGCGGCAGGGAATTGCCGAGTTGCGCCGAGTCTCGCGCCGGCAGGTCGTGCTCGCCTATGACACCCAGTTGCACGCCGACTACTGGTTCGTACGCGAGTACGTACCCGAGATCGCCGCCCTCGAGCTGAGCCGGCCGTCCGCGACCGAAATCGCCGCTGAGCTGGGCGCGCACACGGTGACACCGTTGCTGTTGCCGTGGGACTTCACAGACGGCGTTTTCCCCGCGTACTGGCGCCGCCCGGCGGCTTATCTGGCTCCAGAGGCCCGGCACACCTGCTCGGCGTTGGCCCAGGCGCCTCCAGAGGCGGTTTCCCGCGGGCTCGCCCGGTTGTCGGCGGACATTTCCTCCGGACGATGGCGTGAGCGCCACCGCGACCTGCTGGCGCTGGACGAGTGGGACGCCGGGTTCCGCTTGATCACCGCGGGGTGACACCGCGGCCAGAAACGTGTTGTCGCAGGTCAGTGCGAGCCGATACGGTCCGGCAGGTGAGCTTGGACGCGCCGGTCAGGCGCCTGGACGTCGCAGAGCTGCCCAGTTGTGTCGAGCTGGCGGTCAGCCGGGACTGGCTCCCCGAGGAGCACAAGTGGCGCATCCTCTTCGAGGTCGGGGACGTTTTCGGGGTCGACGCGCCGGACGGTGCCGGGCTGGCCGGGATGGTGGTGCTGACCAGGTTCGGCACCGAGGTCGCCGGGATCGGCATGATGGTCGTCGCCGAGCGCTACGAACGCCGTGGCCTCGGCGCCCGGCTGATGACACATGCCCTGCAGGAGGCCAAGACCGCGAGCGTCTGGCTGACCGCGACCGACTACGGGCGGCCGCTGTACGCCCGCCTGGGCTTCCGCACGATCAGCCACTCCACGCAGTTCTACGGGCGGTTCGAGCGGCGTGCGGTGAAGACCTCCCGCCCACTGTCCACATCGGACATGTCCGGCATCCTGCGGCTGGACAAGGAGGTTTTCGGCGCGCCGCGCACTGAGCTGCTCAACAGCCTGCCGTCGTACGCCGACCAGTTCCGGGTGATCGACGGCCCGGACGGTCCGGCAGGCTTCGCCGCGGCCTGGCCGAACTCGGGCACGACGGTGGTCGGCCCGGTGGTCGCGGCCGACCAGGACATGGCGCTGACGTTGATCGCCGAGCTGGGCGGCGACGCACCTGGCACGGTCCGGCTGGACCTGGACCACAGCCGCCCCGATGTACTCGAATGGGCCGCCGAGCACGGCATGGAGCGTGGTTCGACCACAGAGGTCATGGTCTGGGGCGATCCACTGCCCGGTGACCGGACCCGGCTGTTCAACCCGGTGATGATCGCGCTGGGGTAGCGTTGGGTGACGGCGGTGACACGACACGCCGAACATAGGGCTTCCACCAGGATCAAGACCGCCCTGATCCGGGCAAAACGCCCAGTTCAAGTTTGAGCATTCGAACACTTGTCGGAGGGGCCGGATAGGCTTCCAGTACCGTGGGTCGCTGATTCGACCCCAACACCCGAGCACCGATCTGGGGAGAGCGACCCTGTGACAGCCGACACCATCTACGGGGCCGACGACCTGACGCACCTGGAGGGGCTGGAGGCCGTCCGCAAGCGACCCGGTATGTACATCGGGTCCACCGACAGCCGGGGCATCATCCACCTCTTCACCGAGATCGTCGACAACTCCACCGATGAGGGCGTCGCCGGCTTCGCCACGCGCGTCGTGGTGACGCTGCACTTGGACGGCAGCGTCCAGGTGGACGACGACGGCCGCGGCATCCCGACCGGCGTGCACGCCAAGTCCGGGCTGTCGGGTGTCGAGCTGGTGCTCACCCGCCTGCACGCGGGCGGCAAGTTCGGCGGCTCCGGGTACAAGACCTCCGGCGGTCTGCACGGGGTGGGCGCGTCCGCGGTGAACGCGCTCTCGCACCGGTTCGACGTGACCGTCAAGCGCGAGGGCAAGGTCCACCAGATGTCCTTCGCCCAGGGCGTGCCCGCGGTGTTCGACGGGCCGGGCCCGAAAGCCAAGCACGTCAAGCAGTCCGGCCTGCAGGTGGTCGGCCGGATGAAGCGCGGCGAGGCGACCGGCACCTCGATCCGGTACTGGTACGACTCGCGCTACTTCGAGAACGGCGCCGCGCTGGACGTCGAGGCCGTGCGCGCCAAGCTGCGCAACACCGCCTTCCTGGTGCCCGGCGTGACGTACGTGCTGCGGCGCGCGACCGAGGACGCCATCGAAGAGGAGACCTTCCACTACCCGCACGGGCTGTCCGACATGGTCGAGTTCCTCTCGCCGGACAGCGAGAAACCGGTCTCCGGCACGATCCTGATCAACGGAACCGGTACCTACCAGGAGAACGCGGCCGACGAGAACGGCGTGATGCGGTCCAAAGTGGAGCGTCAGGCCGAGGTCGAGGTGGCGCTGCGCTGGGGCACCGGCTACGAGCGGATCGTGGAGTGCTTCACCAACACCATCCGCAACGTGCACGGCGGCACGCACCGCAAGGGCTTCGAGCGTGCGGCGCTGAAGTCGTTGCAGGAGGCCATTTCCAAGACGCGTGGGCTGCTCAAGCCCAAGGAGGACCTGCCGCAGCTGGACGACGTGCTGGAAGGCATGACCGCGGTCATCCACGTGCGCATCCCCGAGCCGCAGTTCACCTCGCAGACCAAGGACGAGCTGTCCACCGCCGGGATCACGAAGGTGATCCAGGGCATCGTCGACAGCCACATCAAGGCGTGGACCGAGGACCGCAAGACCAAGGCGGAAGCCAAGGTCGTGCTGCAGAAGATCGTCGACGCGGCCCGCGTCCGGCTGACCCAGAAGCAGCAGAAGGACGCCGCCCGCCGCAAGACCGCGCTCGAGGGCGCGGCCATGCCGCCCAAGCTGGTCGACTGCCGCACCACCGGCGTGTCCCGCTCGGAGCTGTTCCTGGTCGAGGGCGACAGCGCGCTCGGATCGGCCCGGATGGCCCGCGTGTCGGAGTACCAGGCGCTGCTTCCGTTGCGCGGCAAGATCCTGAACGTGCAGAAGGCCTCGCTGGCCGACACCCTGCGCAACGCGGAGATCGCGTCGATCGTGCAGGTGCTCGGCGCGGGCACCGGGCGCACGTTCGACCTGACGACCATGCGCTACGGCCGCGTGATCCTGATGGCGGACGCGGATGTCGACGGCTCGCATATCCGGACGCTGCTGATCACGTTGTTCGCCAAGTACATGCGGCCGGTGATCGAGGACGGCCGGCTGTACGCGGCCATGCCGCCGCTGCACAAGGTGACCACCAAGGGCCGCAACTCGGAGACCCGGTTCACCTACACCCAGCAGGAGATGGAGACGCTCGTCGCCCAGCTGGAGAAGGCGGGCAAGCAGGTCGTCACCCCCGTGCCGCGGTTCAAGGGCCTTGGCGAGATGGACGCGGACGAGCTGTGGGAGACCACGATGAACCCCGCGACGCGGTCGGTCCGCCGGATCACCCTCGACGACGCGGACGCCGCCGAAGAGGCCCTGGAACTGCTGATGGGCGAGAAGGTCGAACCGCGCCGCAACTGGCTGGTCGAGTCGTCCAGCCGGGTGGACCGCGAAGCCATCGACGTCTAGAGACGCAACAGAGAGAGTTCTGAGCAATGGCACGCCGCAAAGGCACCACCACGACCAAGGTTGACCCCGCTGCCTTCGACCGCGCGGGTGCCAACGTGTTCGACAACTCGGTGAAGACCGAGATCGAGGACTCCTACCTGGAGTACGCCTACTCGGTCATCCACTCCCGCGCGCTCCCCGACGCCCGCGACGGCCTCAAACCCGTACACCGCCGCATTCTGTACTCGATGTACGAGCAGGGCTACCGCCCGACCCACGCCTACGTGAAGTCGTCGCGCGTCGTGGGCGACTGCTTCGTGCGTGGCGCGCTGGTGTCGACACCATCGGGATTGCGGCCGATCGAGCAGATCGAGATCGGCGACCGTGTCCTCGATGGGCGGGGCAAAGCCGTTCCGGTGACAGCGGTCTACGAGAACCCGGAGTCGGAGCTGGTCCGCGTGACCTGGTCCAACGGGCACACGATGCTCGTCACGCCGGGACAGCGGTTCCGCACGGTCGCCGACGATCTGACGGTCTCCTGGACCGACGCCCGCGATCTCACCGGCCGGCTCACGGTCGGTTATGGCCGCAGCCGTCACGAGATGCTGGACCCGGCCGGCGGCAGCACGTACGACTACCTGCTGGGCCTGGTCATCGCGAAGGGGTTCGCGGTCGACCGCAAGCGGCCGGAGGACGGCCGGGTGCGGATCCACATGTGCGACCAGGAACCCATCGACACCGTCCACGACTGGGCCCAGGCCAACGACATCACGGTGTACCGCACGGTTCGCGAAGCCCGGCAGGCCCGGTACCGCGACCAGCATGTGCTCACCTTCGCGCGGCACGGCGGACTGCTCGCCGCCGCGACACCGTTGAGCGACCAGAAGACCGTCCCGGCAAGCGTTCTCGCCGACCGGTCGGCCTGGATGCCGTTCCTGGCCGGGTATTTCGACGGCGACGGATATGTGCGTAAGAACAACCGTGAGATCGTGTTCGTCAGCACGAGCGACCGGCTGGTGCGCCAGGTCTATTCGATGCTCGCGGACGCGGGCATTCACGGGCATCGCTGGACCCGTGCGGCAGTGGGGGCCCAGAAGCGGTTGCTGGGTCTGTCCATCACCGGTCAGGACGCCAAGACGCTGGCGACCGCGCTGCTGCGGTGGAGCCGGATCGGGTACAAGCGCGATGACCTGCGCCGGCTGACCGAGATCGAGTACGGATACGGCGGAAAGCAGGGCAACGACCGGTTGCCATGCCGTGCTGTCATGGCCGAGTTCTCCGGGGCGCACCTCGGTGGTGGCTGGTACCGCGACACCGAAGGCAACTCCTTCCGTTCGTCACTGTCCACGGTGAGCGGTTCGCCGGTGCGGTACGGGCGGGACCGGCACGGGACCGCGCTCGCCGACCGGTCGTTCCCGTTGTCCCGCGCGGAGCTGGACGGATGGCCGCACGAGCTGCGCCGGATGGGTTCTCCGCTCGCCGCGCGGTTCGACGCGCTGACCGGGCTCTCCTTCCTGGAAGTCGTCTCCGTCGAGCCGGTCGCCAAGGACACGACGTACGACATCCAGGTGGGCACCGACGAGCACGCCTTCACCGTCGAGGGATTCGTCGTCCACAACTGCATGGGTAAGTACCACCCGCACGGTGACATGGCGATTTATGACGCCATGGTGCGGATGGCGCAGGACTTCTCGCTGAACGCGCCGCTCATCGATGGGCACGGCAACTTCGGTTCGCCCGACGATGGCCCGGCTGCGTCCCGGTACACCGAGGCGCGGATGTCGCAGGAGGCGATGCTTCTTGTCGGCGAGCTCGGTGAGGAGACCGTTGACTTCCGGTCGAACTACGACGGGTCGCTGCAGGAGCCGTCGGTGCTGCCCGCGGCTTTCCCGAACCTGTTGGTGAACGGGACTTCGGGTATTGCGGTCGGTATGGCCACCAACATGATCCCGCACAACCTGGGTGAGGTCGTGGCGGCGGCGCGGTGGCTGATCAACCACCCGACCGCCACGCTGGACAAGCTGATGGAGTTCATCCCAGGGCCGGACCTGCCGACCGGCGGGATGCTGCTGGGGCTGGACGAGGTTCGCAAGGCGTACGAGACCGGCCGTGGTGTGGTGCGGATGCGTGCCCGCGCGGAGACCGGTCCGCTGGAGGGCAGCCGCGGCCGGCAGGCGATCACCGTCACCGAGCTGCCGTACGGTGTGGGCGCCGAGCGGATCATCGAGAAGATCACCGACGAGGTGAACAAGTCCAAGCGGCTGACCGGGATCGCGGACGTCAAGGACCTCACCGACCGGGAGAACGGTACCCGCCTGGTCATCGAGTGCAAGGTCGGCGTGAACCCGCAGGCGCTGCTCGCGGACCTCTACCGGCTGACGCCGCTGGAGCAGTCGTTCGGCATCAACAACCTGGTGCTGGTGAACGGGCAGCCGCAGACGTTGGGGCTCAAGGCGTTGCTGGAGGTCTTCCTGCAGCACCGCTACGAGGTGGTCACCCGGCGCACCGAGTTCCGGCGGCGTAAACGCGCCGAGCGGCTGCACCTGGTCGAAGGTCTGTTGAAGGCCTTGCTGAACATCGACAAGGTGATCCGGCTGATCCGCAACAGCGAGAACGCGCAGGACGCCAAGGACGGCCTGATGAAGCAGTTCAAGCTGTCCGAGATCCAGGCGCAGTACATTTTGGACACCCCGCTGCGGCGGCTGACCAAGTACGACCGGATCGAGCTGGAGTCCGAACAGGACAAGCTGGAGTCCGAGATCGCCGAGCTGACCAAGATCCTGGAGGACGAGTCGGTCCTGAAGCGGGTGGTGTCGAACGAGCTGTCCAAGGTCGCCAAGGACCTGACGATGGAGCGCCGGACCTCGCTGATCGACGGTGACCTCAAGGAGGTGCTCGCCGCCTCCAAGCCCGCCGGGCCGCTCGAGGTCGCCGACGACCCCTGCCAGGTCATCCTGTCCGCCACCGGTTTGGTGGCCCGCACCGCCGCGGAGTCCGAGGAGTCGACCGAAGGGCGTCGCCGCAGCGGTCGCGCCCGGCACGACGCCGTCTCGGCGGTGGTTCACTCGACCGCCCGCGGTCAGGTGCTGCTCGTGACGAACAGGGGGCGGGCGTTCAAGACGGAAGTGTTGCCGCTGCCCGTGTTGCCGATCCAGTCGGGAACGGTGTCCCTCGGCGGCGGCATGCCGGTGCGTGAACTGGTTCCGCTCGAAAAGGGCGAGAAGGTCGTCGGCATCGCACCTCTGGGTGAACAGGGATCGGGTTCACCGGGACTCGCGGTAGGCACCCGGCAGGGTGTCGTGAAGGTCGTCGCACCCGAATGGCCGGTGCGGTCGGACGAGTTCGAGGTGATCAGCCTCAAGGACGGCGACGAGATCGTCGGCGCGACCTGGCTCACCGACGGTTCGGAGACCCTGGCTTTCGTGTCTTCGGACGCTTCGCTGCTTCGCTACTCCGCCAGCCTCGTCCGGCCGCAGGGCCTGAAGGGCGGCGGCATGGCCGGCATCAACCTCAGCGGCGATGCCACCGTGGTGTTCTTCGCGGCCATCCGCACCGACGATGACGAGCACGGTTCGCCGATGGTCGTGACCTCGACCGGCATGAGCGTCAAGGTCACCCCCTTCGCCGAGTACCCCGCCAAGGGTCGCGCCACTGGCGGTGTCCGCGCCCAGCGGTTCCTCAAGGGCGAGTCCCAGCTGGTCCTCGCCTGGATCGGCCCCCGCCCCGCCGGAGCAACGAATACCGGCTCCTCCGTCGAACTCCCCGAAGTCGACATGCGCCGCGACGGCTCAGGCCATGCCCACCCCGGCCCCGACGTAGTGGGCCACCTCATCGAACGCGACTAAAACCCACCCCACGATGAGCCCGTGCGAACGGCCCGTTCGCACGGCCTCACCCGTGACACCACCCATTGTCCGTCGCTAGGCTGGATTTCGGGGGGCCGGAGGCCGCACTGTCCACGATGGACAGTTGACGGGTGGGGCGAGGGACGGTCGAAGGACTCCGGCGCGGATGCGCCGTCGTCATCGAGGGTGTCCTTGCGGCTTGCGGCTTGCGGCTTGCGGCTTGCGATTCGGTTGGGCTCGGCTTTCGCTTTGGCTTTGGTGGGCCCATGATCAGGGCGAGGGCGAGGGCGAGGGCGAGGGCGAGGGCGAGGGCGAGGGCGAGGGCGAGGGCGAGGGCGAGGGCGAGGGGCTTTGCTTGCAGCCAATGCAGCGCGGCCGACAACCGCCGAGTGGCTCGATTCCTGGTGAGTAAGAGCCGCATTCGCCGCCGCTGCTTGCCATGGTGGCCGGGGCGAAGACAATCCATCCGGGACGGGATCGGGATCGGGATGCCCCAGACCTAAACCTGAGCCCCCACTCAACGAAGCCGTCACGAGCTAGGCGCTCAAACCGTTGATAGGTAAGGAGGCCCACCTCGAGACAGGCCTCCTTACCGCATGTCGCTACGGAGCCAGCGGACCGACGTCGGACTTGGTGAGGGGTTTGCGGGTGGCCGCGGTCGCGTATTCGTCCGCGCCGGTGTCGGGGGTGTTGGTGCGGGGTTGGGGGTCGAAGTCTGTTGTGACGTATGGATATGTGCCGGTGGAGGCGTCGATGGCGGGGCTTGTGGCGGTGAGGCGGTAGAGGCCGTTCGCGTCCTTGGTCAGCTTCGGGTCGACGTTTTTGTAGCCGCCGGACGGGATTCCAGCGGAGCTGCCGCCCCACGTGATGTTTCCTTCGTACTTCACCGTTGCGCCGCTGGTCATGTTCACCAGCTTGCCGGAGGTGCCCACGATGATGTTGTTGGCCAGCACGCAGTCCTTCGGTTTGAAGTCGCCGCCGTCACTGTCGATCACCGCGGAGGTGCCTCGGACGGTGTTGAACGCTACGGTCACGCGGTCGGGGCGGTCGTGGCCTTTACTCGTCGGTGAGCTGTCGGCCTCGGAGCCGGAGCCGAACACGATCGCGCGCCCCGCACTCGAGTCCACGTAGTTGTTGATGATCTTGTGGTCGTTGCCGTGGAAGCGGATGCCGGACGCGCCGAAGATCAGGTTGCCCTCGACGGTGCTGCGGTTGCCGTGGCGCAGCACGATGTAGCCGCGGCTGTCGCGGATCGTGTTGTACCGCACGGTGTTGTCCGACGACTTCACCGAGATCGCCTCGGAGTCGCCGTTGGCCTTCTCGAACAGGTTGTACTCCACGATGGCGTTGGCCGAGTACGACTGTTTGTGGCTGTAGCCCAGGCGGATGGACTCGCCGCCGTTCGCGCCGCCGAAGGTGTGGTTGAAGAAGTAGTTGTGGTGAATCCAGGTCCGTTTGGCGACGTCCGAGTCGGGCCCGGCGATCTGCAGGAACACTCCTTCAGTACTGCGGTTCTGGAACGTGTTGTGGTCGACCTGGACGTCATTGCCGTTGATCGTCAGCCAGTTCCCGCTACTGGTGAACTGCAGGGTGTTGCGCGTGATCTGGATATGGTGACCGTTCGCCGGAACCGAAAGCGAACCACCGTGCCGCAGGCTGAATCCCGAGAGCACCACGTCGTGCACGCCGCTGCCGAAGGAAAAACCGGTGGAGCCGCGGATTTCCGCTTTGCCGACGTTCGCCGCGGTCACCGTGATAGGCGCGGATGACGTTCCGGAACGGGTGAGCGAGATGGCGCTGGAGGCCGAGTAGCTGCCGTCGGCGAGTTCGATCCGGTCGCCGGGATTCGCCGATTTCACCGCATTCTGCAACGCGGACAGGCTGGTCACACGGACCGTGGCGGCCGACGCGGGCACGCCGACGAATAGGCCACCGAGCAACGGAAGAACCACGAGTGCGAGTTTTCGCATCTGGCCAACTCCAAACATGCAGGGTCGGAGCGGCGGTAGGAGACACGTTATTGACCATCGGCCGTTCGGGTCAACAGCGAACGGCCCTCATCCCGGCGAGCGGAACAAGGGCCGTTGAATGATCGGAAACTACGAGCAGCTGCCGCAGCAGCCACATCCCGGACCCGTGCAGGAGCTACAACATCCACAAGTACCCATGATTTCCTCCTCACGCCGCACCCTCGACCCACGGTAACCACGGCCAGAACAGGCCCGTACCGCTACGTGAGTGAAGCCCTAACGCCCGCCGCCCATACGTGTCCACACGCCGTGCTGGCAGATCAGCAACCGGCGGCCCTTGCGGCTCCAGGCGAGAGAACCGTCAGGCGAACATTTCTGGCCCTCGCGCACGTTGTCGTCCGCGGGTGGCGGCGGGTTCGGCTCGATGGTGAACGTCGGTTCCTGCGGTTGCGTGGTCTTCGGCGGGACCGGTTTCTTGGTGGTCTTCGGCGCGGTGGTGGTGACCGGCGGCGGGATCACGATCGGCTGCTCGGGCACCGGCTCCGTCGTGGTCGTGGTGGTGACCGGGGGAGCCGACGGGCCGGGCGCGAAGGTCGGGATCTTGACGTCCGTCTTCGCCGAAGGCGTGGAGGTGCACGCGGTCAGCGCGCACGCGACCAGCACGCCGCAGAAGGCGGTCATGATCGACAGTCGCGATGGCACACACGACGATAACCACGGAGGCAAGTAGTCGGACCTTTCCGCCTTGAGGGCCTAGACGCGGGGCCCGTGTAAGCGTATACATCGGATGTCTAGTCGGTCGCAGTCCGATTTCCGGGGGTTCGAGACGATGTGGGCAGCCGCGGTGTCAACGCTGGTAGCCGGCCTGATCACCGCGGTTCCGGCGGGTCAGGATGCCTGGACGGCAAGCACTTGGGGCGGCCCGGCCGCCAATGTCGCCGTCACCGACGGGAAAGTGACCCTGAGTGTCACCCGAAATGGCCGTACGGTGCTGGAACCGAGCCCGGTCGGCATCGTCACCGAGCGCGCCGACCTGTCCAGTGAGCTGAAGCTGGTGCGCCGCAGTGAGAAACCGGTCATCGAGCACTACACCACCAAGGTGGGCAAGCAACTCGACCGCACCGCGGTGATGACCGAGTCCCGGTTCACCTTCCAGAACACCCAAGGCCGCTTCGACCTGCTCGTCCGAACCGCCAAGGACGGCGTCGCCTACCGCTACGACTTACCCGGCACGACCGGCGCGATCCTCGCCGAGACCTCCGCATTCGCTGTTCCCGCAGGCAGTCCGGCCTGGCTCGCGCGCTACCGGCAGGACTACGAGAACCCGTTCATCCAGATGACCTCGGACAGCGCGCCGGCCGCGGAGTTCATGCACCCCGCGCTGTTCGACGTGAACGGCACCTACCTGCACATCACCGAGTCCGATGTGGACGGACGCGATTCGGGCGCTCGCCTGGTGCACGACGCGGGTACCAGCACCTACCGGATCAAGTACTGGGATGAGAAAGTCCAGGTCACCGGCCCGGTGCGGACCGCGTGGCGGACGATGATCGTCGGCGATCTGAAGACCGTCACCGAATCGACCCTGGTGGATGACCTGGCGAAACCGTCACAGATCGCGGACACCAGCTGGATACGCCCCGGCAAGGTGTTCTGGAGCTGGCTCGCGGGCGGGCGTGAAGCCGGGGAAAGCCTGTCCATGCAGAAGGGATACGTCGACTACGCGGCCGCGCACGGCTGGCCGTACGTGCTGGTCGACGCGGGGTGGTACTTCGACCCGAACTGGGACTACGACCCCACCTGGGAGACCACGAGCTGGATCCCGCAACTGGTCCAGTACGCCAAGGCCCGCAACGTGAAGATCCAGGTCTGGGTGCACTTCAACGAGCTCGACACCGAGGAGGAACGCGCGACGAGGCTGGCGCTGTTCGAACGCTGGGGCGTGGCGGGCTTGAAGATCGACTTCATGGACTCCGACTCGCAGGACCGGTTCCGCTGGTACGACCAGATCCTGCCCGAGCTGGCGCGGCACCACCTCATGGTGAACTTCCACGGATCCACCATCCCGCACGGCATCCAGCGCACCTGGCCGAACGTGATGACCATGGAAGCCGTGCACGGCGGCGAGAAGACCAGCAACCTCACCACCAGCCACCTGACCGCGCTGCCGTTCACCCGCAACCTGCCCGGCTCGATGGACTACACGCCGATGGCCTGGAACCGGGCCAGCCGGCCGACTTCCGACGCCCATGAACTGGCGCTCGCGGTGGTGTTCGAGTCCGGGTTGCAGAACTTCGCCGGACGCGTCGAGGACTACCAGACGCGGCCCGAGGCGGAACGTTTCCTCGACCAGGTCCCGACCGTGTGGGACGAAACCCGTCTGCTGGCCGGGAAACCGGCGGACAGCGCGGTCTTCGCCCGGCGCAGCGGCGATCGGTGGTTCCTCGGCGGCGGGTTCTCTGGTGCGGCAAGAACAGTCAGCGTGCCGCTGGACATCGGTCCGGGCTGGTGGTTCGTCGACCTGGTGAAGGACGGGCTGGTGCGTGACCAGCGAGTCATCCGATCCGGCGAAAAACTCACCCTGGACGTGGTCAAGGACGGCGGTTTCGCCGGGATCGCCTGCCGTTGGTATCCGGGCATCAAGACCTGCGACCGGCCCGTGCACACCATTCCCAGCACCAAAGTCACCGCTACTCCACAGGTGACGACAACGCCGGGAACTCCGGTGGAAGTGACCGGGAAGTTCACCACGGATACGCCGGTCCGCGACGTTACGTTGTATCCGCGAGTTCCAGCCGGTTGGGCGATCAGCGGCGCGCCGGTCACCGCGCGCACTCTCCGCCCAGGTCAGGAAATCACCGGAACGTGGAAACTCACCGCGCCGGACACCTTCGGGTACATAGATGTCCCGATCGTGGCCAAGTTCGACCACGGAACGGAAGACGAGCAAGTCACCCAGGTCCATGTCTGGAAACCGTTGCCCCCAGGCTGGTTCTACCTGAGCGACCTGCCGTTCACCGGCCAGAGCGGCGACGGCCCGGTCGAACGCGACCTGGCCAACGGCGGCCCGGCCGCCGGTGACGGCAAGCCGATCGCGATCCGCAGAACCCCGTACGGCAAAGGCCTGGGCATGCACGCCAACGCCCAAGTCGATTTCGCGTTGACGAACTGCACGCAGTTCATCGCGGACGTCGGCGTGGACGACGAGGCCGGACTCGACGTGGCCAGGCAGAAAGTCGGCGGCACAGCGGGCTTCGGCGTCGAAGGCGACGGACTGTCCCTTGTGGACACTGGAACGCTGGGTGTCCGGACCCCGGCCAGGCACATCGAGCTGGACCTCACCGGAGTCCGGACGTTGACCCTGAAAGTGAACGACGGCGGCGACGGCACCCAGAACGACCACGCCTCCTGGGGCGACGCTCGCATTCATTGTGCGTGAGTGGTTTCGGCCGTCAGAACGACCGAAACCAGGAGTCAGGGGCTGGGGGCGACGTACGAGCAGTGGATGGGTTGGGCGTGCGCCGGGTCGAGGGCGTCGAGCACGACCTGTGTGGCGTTCGGCGAGAACCCGACCATGCCGTGACCCGAGTGGTCCTGCGGGCACTGGTCCTGCAGCACGACGTTGGTCGCGCCGGACATGGTCCCGCTGGTGTACGGCACCACGGCCTCGTCGTACTTGGTCATCACCATCGTGAACCGCACGCCCGTGACCACCGGGTCGCCGAGTTTCTTGAGGAAGTCCGAGCCGCGCAGGAACTGGCGCGCGGCCGGGAAGACCGAGTCGACGATCAGGTTCACCACCGGGCCGAGCCCGAACATCCTGGCCAGCACGTAGAAGTCGGCCAGGTTGGCGACGTTCGAGCCGTTCCACAGCGGGGTCAGGCCCACGTAGTCGCTGACCTTCGCGGCCCCGCCGAGGAACTTCACGTAGTAGTCCGGCATCAGGCTGCCCTCGGAGTGGCCGACGATGTCGACCTTGGCCGCGCCGGTCGCCCGCAGCACCCGGTCGACGAACGCGGACAGCTCGGCCGCGCTCTGCTCCATCGGGTTGCGCCCGCCGATCTGGTTGACCGGGAACGGTGTGCCGGCCGGGACGCCGTAGGTCAGCGCGAACACGCAGTAGCCGTTGTTGGCGAGCAGGGGAGCGAAGGTCTGCCAGTTCGCCGTCATGTTGGCGCTGGCGCCGTGCACGAGCACGACGGGGTCGGGATGCGCGGCGGACGGGTGGCAGGACCAGTTGTTGGCGCCGGGCGGGTTCGACCCGGGCCGGGTCAGCTGGGCGGCTGCGGCGACGGCGAGGCCGTCCCAGCCATAGGCGACGGGGTAGCGGGGCGAGTCCGCGGCGGCTGTGCCAGGAGTGATCAGTCCCAGCGCCAGCACGCCGGCGACGATGCCGACGAAACGCGAACGCATCTGCGGGGCTCCCTTGGTAGGCAGGGTTACTCGGGAGTAGGACTACCGATGGTGATTTAGGTCACCACATCCTGTCAACGGCTTACAATCAGTTCAGTCGGTAAACAAATTCGAGGCTAGGATCGGCTGCTATGGCTCTGGTCGCGGGCGTGGACTCATCTACCCAGTCCACAAAGGTGGTTGTGGTCGATTCGGATACCGGGAAGGTCGTGCGCGAGGCCCGCGCCGCCCATCCCGACGGAACCGAAGTTCACCCGGATGAGTGGTGGCGGGCTTACCAGGAGGCAACGGCGAACGGCCTGCTGGACGGCGTCGAAGCGCTCGGCGTCGGCGGCCAGCAGCACGGCATGGTCACCCTGGACGAGGACGGCGAGGTCGTGCGGCCCGCGCTGCTGTGGAACGACACGCGCTCGGCCCATGCGGCCGAGGAGCTGGTCCATGAGCTCGGGGGCCCGGACGAGTGGGCGGAGGCGGTCGGCTCGGTCCCGGTCGCCAGCTTCACCGTGACCAAGCTGCGCTGGATGGCCGAACACGAACCAGAACTGACCGATCGTGTGTCCACCGTGCTGCTGCCACACGATTGGCTGACCTGGAAGCTCACCGGCGAGCTGGTCACCGACCGCGGCGATGCCTCCGGAACCGGCTACTTCTCGGCCGCGGCCGACGTCTACCGCCCGGACCTGCTGGCACAGGCGTTCGGTCACGAACCCGAGGTGCCCCGGGTGCTGGCCCCCTCGGAGATCGCGGGCACCGCCGGGGACATCGTCGTGTCCATTGGCACCGGCGACAACATGGCCGCCGCTCTAGGCCTCGGCATGCAGGTCGGCGACGTCGCCGTGTCGATCGGCACCAGCGGAACCGTGTTCGGCGTCACGGACATGATTCACCCGGACGGGTCCGGCGCGGTCGCGGGCTTCGCCGACGCCACCGGCCGGTTCCTGCCGTTGGTCTGCACGTTGAATGCGGCCCGCGTGCTCACCGCGACCGCGGCGATGCTCGGCGTCGATCTGTCCACTTTGGATGAGCTGGCGCTCGCGGCACCACAGGGCGCCGAAGGCCTGAAGATGGTGCCGTACCTGGACGGCGAGCGGACCCCGAACCTGCCGGACGCCACCGGATCCCTGCTCGGCATGACGCGGGCCAACATGACCCCGGCGAACCTCGCCCGCGCGGCGGTCGAAGGCATGCTGGGCGGTCTCGGCGCGGGGCTGGAGGCGTTGCGCGCGGCCGGGATGCGGATCGGCCGGGTCAAGCTGATCGGCGGCGGCGCGAAGTCGGCCGCGGTCCAGGCCATCGCGGCGGACGTTTTCGGCGTGCCGGTGACCGTTCCGGAAGCCGCGGAATATGTGGCCCTAGGCGCCGCCCGGCAGGCGGCATGGGCGCTGACCGGACAATTGCCGGTCTGGTGATTTCCTCTCCCCATTTGAACGTATAGCAGCCCCCGGGTCTTGTGGCAAGACCCGGGGGTGGCCTCACAATCGCTCGCTGTATGCCGGATTTCTCCGGCGAAGCGAGTGTGTGAGGAAGGTTTCCCATGCGAGTGCTGCTGTCCGCGATCGGGTCGCGCGGGGAGATCGAGCCGATGCTGGCGCTGGGGGTGCGGCTGCTGGCGCTGGGGCACGGGGTCCGGTTGGTCGCGCCGCCGGACTTCGCGGGACTGGCCGAGGGCTTCGGGATCCCGTTCGTGCCGATCGGCCCGGACCTGAGCAAGCCGGCCCCGCCGCCGATGCCCACCTCCGCCGAAGGCAAGCGCTCGGTGATCGAGCAGACCGTCTTCGACCAGTTCGAGATCGTTTCCGAGGCCGCCAAGGGTTTCGACGCCATTGTGGGCGGCGGCATGCTGCAGCTCGCCACCCACTCCGTCGCCGAACGGCTCGGAATTCCGTACCACTTCGGCACATTCGCGGCGATCACGTTGCCGTCGACCCACCACGCTCCGCCGCCGCTGGGCATTCCTGGCGCGCAACCGCGGCCGGGGGAGAGCAACGAGTCGGTCTGGGAACGGGACCGGCACCGCTTCACCGCCACGTTCGGCAAGCCCCTCAACGAATGCCGCACATCGGTGGGCCTGCCCGAGATCGACGACGTCCGCGGCCACATGTGCGGCGACGACCCATGGCTGGCCGCGGATCCGACGCTCGGACCATGGCCGGGACCTGGCCATGTCGTCCAGACCGGAGCCTGGATCCGCCCGGACGAACGTCCGCTCGACCCGGAGCTCCAGGCGTTCCTGGACGCCGGCGAGCCGCCGGTCTACTTCGGGTTCGGCAGCATGCGGGTACCCGGTGAGCTGGGGCACGCGGCCATCAAGTCGGCCAGGGAGCTGGGCAGGCGGGTGATCGTGCAGAGGGGCTGGGCCGATCTGTCCCTTGTGGACAACGCGCCGGACTGCATCGCCATCGGCGAGGTCAACCAGCAGGCGTTGTTCGAGCGGGTCGCGGCGGTCGTGCACCACGGCGGCGCGGGCACGACGACCACCGTTGCTCGCGCGGCCGCGCCGCAGGTCGTCATCCCACAGCGGTTCGACCAGTTCTACTGGTCCGAGCGGGTCGAACGGCTCGGCATCGGGCGCTCGCACCCGTCGGGGGAACCCACCACCGAGTCGCTGGTGACCGCGCTCGGCCACGTCCTGCAGCCCGAGGTGTCGGCGTTGGCCAAGGCCGTCGCCGCTGAGGTCGCGACCGACGGCGCCCAGGTCGCGGCCGAATTGATCATCGGCTGACCGCGCGGCTCCACCCGGATCTCCACCGCCGGGTGGAGCCACCCAGCAGGCGATGGACGTAGCGTCCGGCTGGATGGTGGAGCCGCGTGGTTCTGATCGGGCGGTGGACGTTGCGCCCGGTCGGGTGGTGGTGCCACGCGGCTCTGATTTGGCGGAGGACATGGCGGTGGGGCGCCGGAGATTCCGTCCGCCAGACTGGTGACTGTGAGGAGCAGGGGATTGTGGCGCCGCGCGTTCATGACCGACCCGGAGACCGGCGTGGTGGTCCGGGTGCTGGTCACGCTCGTGCTGATCGTCGCCCTGGCCACTTCACGCGTCCCGGAGGGCTGGGTCTGGGCCGCGATCGGTGCGGCCTTCGCGTGCTGGTTGTTCTGGGCGGTCTTCGACGGCTGGCTACCCCGCACGTCACTGGTCGCGCTCGCCGGGTGCGCGGTGATCTCCACCGCGGTGATGGGAACGGGCACTGAGGGCGCGATCGTCCTGGCGGCTCTCTCGCTGCCGTCGCTCGCGTCGCATCTCCGCCCGCCGACCTGGCTGATCGGCACGATCATCGTCGCCGACCTCGGCCTGCTGACCGCCGGCGCGGCCTTCTGGAGCCGGACCCCGCCGGAGACGTTCGCCCTGCTCGGCCTGATGATCGTGCTCACCATGATCGGCCTGCACCGGCGCCAGTACCGGCTGGCCGCGGAGGAACGAACCCGCGTGGCCGCACTGGACGAACGCGCCCGGATCGCCCGGGAAATGCACGACGTCCTGGCGCACTCACTCGGCGCCCTCAGCGTGCAGCTCGAAGTCGCCGAGGCCCTGCTGAGCGAGAAGAACGACCCCGAACGCGCCCTGGAACGCGTGCGCAGGTCCCGCAAGCTCGCCATCGAAGGCCTCGACGAAGCCAGACGGGCGGTCGCGGCACTGCGAAGCGACGTTCCGCCGTTGCCGGAAGCCCTGGCGAGCCTGGTGGAGACGTATCGCCGCGACCACCACGCGACGGTCAAGCTGAAGACCAAGGGCCAGCAGCGAACCGTCTCCGCGCCTGCCACGGTCTCCCTGCTGGCCACCGCGAGGGAAGCGTTGACGAACGCCGCCAAGCACGCCCCGAACGTCCCGGTCGATGTCGTTCTCGACTACACACCCGACAAGGTGAAGCTGTCCGTGTCCAACGAGGCAAAGCAGGCCGGTGAGCGCACCGGCTACGGGCTGTCCGGGATGCGCGAGCGGATCGCGCTGGCCGGCGGCACGCTGACCGCCGGATACACCTCGATGCGCTGGCGAGTGGTGGCGGAGGTGCCCGAATGATCCGGGTGGTCGTGGTGGACGACCAGCAGATCATGCGTGAGGGTCTGGTGGCGTTGCTGGAGTTGCTGGATGACATCGAGGTGGTGGGCAACGGCGGTGACGGCGAGCAGGCGCTGCGGCTTGCCGGGGAACTGCGGCCTGACGTCGTGCTGATGGACCTGAAGATGCCGGTCCTGGACGGCATCGAGGCCACCGCACGGATCCGCCGCGAGTTCCCGGAGGTCGCCGTGCTCGTGCTGACCACATACGCCGACGGTGACTCCATCGACTCGGCGCTGAGAGCCGGTGCCCTGGGCTACCTCACCAAAGACGCCGGTCGCGTGGAAATCGCGTCAGCACTGCGATCCGCCGCCGCCGGACAGTCCACTTTCGACGCTTCGGTGTCCCGCAGGCTGCTGGCCGCGTTGGCAGACAAGCCACCCCGTCGCCGCGGCAACCCGGACGGGCTGACCGCGCGCGAGGTGGAGGTGCTCGGGCTGATCGCCCAGGGCATGAGCAACGGCGAGATCGCCGCCGCGCTGTTCATCGGCGAGACGACCGTGAAGACACACATCAACAACGCCTTCGCCAAGATCGGCGTGCGCAACCGCGCCGAGGCGGTCCGGTACGCCTACCGTGAGGGCTTGTCGTCGTCCATGTAGTTCATGACCGTCCTGGTCGCGGTCTTGCGGACGGCTCCGCCGCGGTCGGCCCAAGTGCGGGCCATCGGTTCGACATAGCGGCGTGCCTGATCGAGCTTGCCGCGACGGCGCAACATGACGATCGCGACGACCAGCAGGATCGCGAGCAGCAGGATCCCGCCGCCGATCAACGCGAGTCGCAGCAGCAGGAAACCCATCAGGTCCGAGGCATCGAATGCGAGGTTCATGCCGGAAAACCTACGAACCGGGGCGGGTGGAACGGGACCTTCCGAGGGTGGATCGCCGGGTGGAGATCGGCTAGCGTCCCGGCGCATGAGAACCATCGGGGTGCTCGTCGCGGTGCTGGCGCTGCTCATCGGTGCAACGCCGGCCAACGCGACCAACGGCTTGTCCTGGCAGCTGACGCCGACCGGCAGCGCGGCCAGGTTGCGCGGTCTGTCCGTTGTGGACGGACGAACGGCGTGGGCGAGCGGCAGCCTCGGCACGGTCCTGCGGACCACCGACGGCGGCCGGACCTGGCAGAGCGTGGGCCCGCCGGACACCGCGGACCTGCAGTTCCGGGACATCGAGGCGTTCGACGCCGACCACGCGGTGATCCTGTCGATCGGCAACGGCGCGGCGTCGCGCATCTACGTCACGGCGAACGGCGGCAAGACGTGGCAGGAGACGTTCCGCAATCCCGACGAACCCGCCTTCTACGACTGCGTCGCGTTCTTCGACCGGCGCAACGGCCTGGCGATGAGCGACCCGGTGGACGGCAAGTTCCGCATCATCGCCACCAGCGACGGCGGCGCGAGCTGGAAGGTCCTGCCCAGCGACGGCATGCCGCCGGCGCAGACCGGCGAGGCCGGGTTCGCGGCGAGCGGCCAGTGCCTGATCACCAAGGGCAGCAAGGACGCCTGGATCGGGTCCGGCGGTGGCGCGAAGGCCCGCGTCTACCACTCCAGGGACCGCGGCCGGACGTGGACGTTCAGCGAGACACCATTGGGCAGTTCGGAGAGTTCGGGCGTGTTCGCTCTGGCGTTCCGCAACACCCACACGGGGATAGCTATCGGTGGCGACTTCAACGATCCTGACCCAGCTGTGCATGCTTTGGCTACCACGCGTGACGGCGGCCGCAGCTGGCGTGAACCGCCCCAGGCGCCCCGGCGGTATCGCTCGGGGGCGACCTACTTGCCTTACCTGCCAACGGGAATCATCGCCGTCGGGCCGAGCGGCAGCGACCTCAGCTGGGACGACGGCAACCACTGGCACCAGTTCGACGAAGGCAGTTTCGACACCGTCGACTGCGGCTGGGACGGCGCCTGCTGGGCGTCCGGCGAGAAGGGCCGGATCGCCAAACTTCGCTGGTAGAAAATCGTTTCCGACGGGGACCGTGGCGCTGCTACGGTCCCCGTCGTGTTCCCCATGACCGATTCCGCGACGCTCGCAGGTGCGTACCTGCCGGGCGCGGCGTCGGCATGGCTGGACGGCGCCCGAAGCTGACCCTCCTCCTCTTCGCCCTCTTCCCGCGAAACCACCGGAGGAGGGTCGAGGTGTCGCCGGTTTCGCCCGTCCAGCCCACATTCCAGGGGACTTTTCGATGACCAAGCAGCAGTTCGTGCGGACCAAGCCGCACGTCAACATCGGCACGATGGGTCACGTCGACCACGGCAAGACCACCCTCACCGCGGCCATCACCAAGGTGTTGTCGCAGCAGGGGACCGGGACCAAGTTCGTCGCGTTCGACCGGATCGACCGGGCGCCGGAGGAGGTCGAGCGGGGGATCACGATCAACATCTCGCATGTCGAGTACGAGACCCCGACCCGGCACTACGCGCACGTCGACATGCCCGGGCACGCCGACTACGTGAAGAACATGATCACCGGGGCCGCCCAGCTGGACGGCGCCATCCTGGTCGTGTCCGCCGAGGACGGTTCCATGCCGCAGACCCGCGAGCACGTCGTGCTGGCCAGGCGGATCGGCGTCGAGCACATCGTGGTCGCCCTGAACAAGGCGGACATGGTGAGCGACACCGACCTGCTGGACCTGGTCGAGCTGGAGATCCGCGAACTGCTGACCACGTACGGCTTCGACGGTGAGGCCGTGCCGGTCGTGCGGGTGTCCGGCCTGCGGGCGCTGCACGGTGACCCGGTCTGGGAGCAGCGGATCGTCGAGCTGCTGACCGCGGTCGACGAGCACGTGCCGGTCCCCCTCCGGCGCCTGGACCTGCCGTTCCTCATGCCGGTGGAGAACGTCATGACCATCACCGGCCGGGGCACGGTCGTCACCGGAGCGGTGGAGCAGGGCACCATACGGGTGGGCGAACAGGTCGAGGTCGTCGGGCTCGCGCCGACCATGACCAGCGTCTGCACGGGGCTGGAGATGTTCGGCAAGTCGCTGGAGCACGCCGAGGCGGGTGACAACGCCGCGGTGCTGCTGCGCGGTGTCAAGCGCGACGAGGTCCGGCGCGGGCAGATCCTGGCCCAGCCGGGCAGCATCACGCCGCACCGCCGGTTCCGTGCCGACGTGTACGTGCTGACGGAGAAGGAAGGCGGGCGGCGGACGCCGATCATGGACAACTACCGCCCGCAGTTCCACTTCCGCACCAGCGACGTCAGCGGCGCGATCCACCTGGACAGCGCCATGGTGCTGCCCGGTGACAGCGTCGAGTTCACTGTGGACCTCGGCAAGCCCATCGCCCTCAACAAGGGCCAGGGCTTCGCCATCCGCGAAGGCCGTCTCACGGTCGCCGCGGGCACGGTGTCCGAGGTACTGGACTAGGGCGCTAGCGCCGCCGGATCACGAGGTGGGCGGAGTCCACGCGAGGGGCGGGGCGGAAACTGGAAGCAGGTATCCGCCCCGCCACTCGTATGTGGAACTTCCTTGCCCACAAAGCGGTCTCCTTGGTCTGCCCGTCGGAGACGCGCTTGGCGAACCCCCATTGCACGACCAGATCGGCGGCCACGAACGACCGCTGGGCCAGCAGTCTTCTGACCAGAAGCGTTGACAACGAATAGGGAATGTTCGCCACGACGGAGAACTCCTTGTTGGGCAACGGAACCGTGCGCAGGTCGGCATGGATCACCCGGACCTGCGGCCGGTCGGCGAACCTCCGCGTCAGCTTGCGGACGAACTCGTCGTCACGTTCCACGGCCAGGATGCGGGAACCGGTGGAGGCCAGGGGAGCGGTGAGCGTCCCCGGTCCGGCTCCGAAGTCGATGACGAGATCACCCGGTCCAAGATCGGCCGAGCGGAGCAGCCCGCGGATGACCGCGGGCGCGCACAGGAAATGAACCCCACTGGGGTTAGGGCGGGACAAAGTCGGCTCCAGGCGCCAGAGATGGGAGGTGAGCGCTGGTTTTTGGAGGCGACCACGAAGAACCGGACGTCAGGTCCGGTCAAGGGTGAACAGGTGCCGCGGGCGCCTCAGCTGCTGCGCAGCCGGGCGGCGGTCAACAAGGCACCGAAGAAGCAAGCTCCCACGTCACCCACGCTAACAACCGGGCGCAAACGGTTTATTGCCCGTGCGGCTAGAGTTACTCGCGGGTACGAAGGGAGCGTCCATGGCGGACATCGGGACACTGCTGTCTGAGATCGTCGGCACCGAGCATGTGCTCACGGGGGACGCGATCAGTGAGGACTACGCGCACGACGAGGCGTTGAGCCGGGACCCGGTGCGGCCGGCGTTCGTGGTCCGGCCGTCGACCGCCGAGCAGGTCGCCCAGGTGCTGAGAACAGCGTCCGATCAGGGGATTCCGGTCACCGCCCGTGGGTCGGGCTCGGGCCTGTCGGGTGCGGCCGCGCCGCGGCCCGATGGTGTGCTGATCTCCTTCGAACGGATGAACGCGGTCCTGGAGATCGACACGGAGAATCACGTCGCCGTCGTCCAGCCGGGCGTCACGCTGCAGGAGCTCGAGGAGCGCACGGCCGCCAACGGCCTGGTCTACCCCGTCTACCCGGGTGAGCTCAGCGCGTCCCTCGGCGGCAACATCGGCACCAACGCCGGTGGCATGCGAGCCATCAAGTACGGCGTGACCAGGCACAACGTCCTCGGCCTCGAAGCCGCGCTGCCGACCGGCGAGGTGATCCGCACCGGCGGCAAGTTCGTCAAGGCGAGCACCGGCTACGACCTCACACAGCTGATCATCGGCTCGGAGGGCACGCTCGCCGTGGTCACCGAGGCCGTCCTCAAGCTGCACCCACGTCTACCCCATCAGGGGACAGTGCTCGCGCCGTTCACCGATCTGGATGAAGTGGCCCGTGCCGTTCCGCGAGTGGCCGACAGCGGGCTGGGCCCGTTGATCCTGGAGTACATCGACGGCCTGACCATGGGCGCGATCACGTACTCGGCGCAATTGCAGCTGGGCATCCCGGACGACATCAAGGAGACTTCGCAGGCCTACCTGGTCGTGATGCTGGAGAACCGGTCCGCCGAGCGGCTCGACGAGGACATCGAGGAACTTGGCGAACTTCTGTCGACGCTGGGCGCGAAGGACGTCTACGTCCTGCCCGGCCCGTCCGCGCGCAAGCTGATCGACGCGCGCGAGAAGGCGTTCTTCACCGCGAAGGCGGCCGGCGCGGACGACATCATCGACACGGTGATCCCGCGGGCCGCGTTGCCCGACTTCATGGCCCGGGTGCGTGAGATCGCCCAGGAGAACAACACCTTCGTGATCGGCTGCGGGCACGCGGGCGACGGCAACGTGCACCTCGCGGTGCTGCAGAAGGACCCGGAGATCCGCGCGACGGTGCTGCGGGCGTTGTTCGACGCGGGCATCGGCCTCGGCGGCGCGATCTCCGGTGAGCACGGCATCGGCCGCAAGCACGTGCAGAGCTTCCTGGCCCTGACCGACCCGGCCAAAGTGGACCTGATGCGCCGGATCAAGACCGCCTTCGACCCGGCGGGCATCCTCAACCCCGGCGTCCTTTTCGACTGAGGAGAGCAGAACACATGAACGGCGCACAGGCCCTGATCCGCACGCTCGTCGACGCGGGCGTGAACGTCTGCTTCGGCAACCCGGGCACGTCCGAGATGCATTTCGTGGCGGCCCTGGACTCGGTCCCGGAGATGCGCGGCATCCTGGCGCTGTTCGAGGGCGTGGTGACCGGCGCGGCCGACGGCTACGCGCGGATGGCCGACAAGCCCGCGGCGACCCTGCTGCACCTGGGCCCGGGCCTGGGCAACGGCCTGGCGAACCTGCACAACGCCCGCCGGGCCCGCACGCCGATCGTGAACGTCGTGGGCGACCACGCGACCTACCACAAGCAGTTCGACGCCCCGCTGGAGTCGGACATCGAGGCGCTCGCCCGCACGGTCGGCTGGGTGAAGACCAGCACGTCGACCGCTGCGCTGGCCGCGGATGCCGCCGAGGCGGTCGCCGCCGCGCAGGCCGGGCAGGTCGCGACGCTGATCCTGCCCGCGGACGTGTCGTGGACCGAAGGCGGCGAACCGGCCGCCGCGGTCGCGCCTCCCGTCGCGCGCCAGGTCGACGAGAGCGTGGTGCGCTCGATCGTCGACGTCCTGCAGTCGGGTGAATCGACCGTGGTCCTGCTTGGTGCGCATGGCACGCGGGAGCGCGCGCTGCGGGCGGCGAACCGGATCGCCCAAGCGACCGGCGTGAAGCTGTTCGCCGAGACCTTCCCGGCGCGCATCGAGCGCGGTGCGGGCGTTCCCGCGGTCGAGCGGCTCGGCTACCTCGCGGAGCAGGTCACCTACCAGCTGACCGACGTGCGCAACATCGTGCTGGCCGGAGCGAAGTCCCCGGTGTCGTTCTTCGCCTACCCGGGCAAGGCCAGCGACCTCGTGCCGGACGGTGCAAAGGTGCACGTCTTGGCCGAACCGTTGGACGACGTCGCCTTCGCTTTGGAAGCCGTCGCCGACCTGGTCGCGCCGGACATCGAGCCGGTCCTCCAGGAGGCGCGCCGGCCCGGCCTGCCCAGCGGCGACCTGACCCCGCAGAACTGGGTCGACGTGATCGGCGCGCTGCTGCCGGAGAACGCGATCATCGTGGACGAGGCCAACACCTCGGGCCTGCTGCTGCCGATGGCGACCGCGGGCGCGCCCAAGCACGACGTGCTCACGTTGACCGGTGGCGCGATCGGCTACGGCCTGCCGACGGCGGTGGGCGCCGCCGTGGCGTGCCCGGACCGTCCGGTGATCTGCCTGCAGGCCGACGGAAGCGCGATGTACACATCGTCCGCGTTGTGGACGATGGCACGCGAGGGACTGAACGTCACCACTGTCGTGCTGTCGAACCGTTCCTACGCGATCCTGAAGCTCGAACTGCAGCGGGTGGGCGCGGAAAGCACCGGCCCCAAGGCCCTCGATCTGCTCGACTTGTCCCGGCCGGACCTCGACTTCGTGGCGTTGGCCACATCCATGGGGGTTTCCGGGACGCGGGCGTCGACGGCGGAGGAGCTGGCCGACCAGTTCCGCGCGGCCGTCGAGCAGCCCGGCCCGAGCCTGATCGAGGCCATGGTGCCCACGCTGTTCTGACCATGATCTGAGACTCGTTGACGGTTGAACGAACGCGTCCGTAGCGTTGGTGCACATGGATGTCCGGCATGTGCACCAGAGCGATCCGCTTGTGCAGCCGCTGCTGCGGGATCTCGAGCAGGAGTACACCGGCCGCTACGGCCGCCTGTTCGAGTCCCTCGTCGGCTACCCCGCCGAACGGTTCGCCCCACCGGACGGCGCCTTCCTGCTGTTGCTGGAGGAAGGCGAAGCCGTTGCCGGTGGCGCGTTCCAGAAGTACGCGCCGGACACCGCTGAGCTGAAACGGATCTGGACGCACCGCGACCATCGCCGCCGCGGCCTGGCCGCGCGAGTGGTGGCAGAGCTGGAAAAGGAGGCCGCGGGTCGCGGCTACACCCGGATGGTCCTGACCACCGGGCCGCGCCAGCCCGAAGCCCGTGGCCTCTACCTCGCCCTGGACTACACGCCACTGTTCGATGTGGACGCGGACACCTCCGAATGGCGCCGCCCCCTCCCCTTCGAAAAGTCCCTGCTTCCCTCGTGAGTGGGACTACCTGCGGTTTTGGCTGATCGGTTGATGGCGGGGTCCATCGATGGGCCACCAGGAGTGGGCCCTTGAGTGGATGTGCGGCTCGTGCCCGCGCTGCCACCGTTGGTCACCATGGGGAAAACACTGATCGCGCTCGCGGTGGCGGGCGTGTTGCTCAGCAGCGGCGCGCCCGCTCTGGCGGGTGGCGACCGAGGTGACTGGCCGACGTGGCAAGGGGACAAGTCCGGCTCGCGGTACAACGGGGCCGAGCACCGGATCACCCCGGCGAACGTCGGCGGCCTGAAACTCAAGTGGGCCTTCGCATATCCGAAGACCGGCGTGGTGGCCAAGAGCCAGCCCGCCGTGGTCGGGGACACGGTGTACTTCGGCGGGCCGGACATGAAGTTCTACGCGGTGGACGCGCGGTCCGGCCGTACGAAGTGGACATTCGACCTGCGGTCGGTCGATCCCGCGTTGCGGGCGGTGCTCGACGGTCCGGCGGTGGCTCGCGGCAAGGTTTTCTTCGGCGACAGCGGAGGTTACGTCTACGCGCTCGACCAGCGGGACGGGAAACTGGTGTGGGCCAAGGACACCGAGCCGCACCAGGCCGGGATCCACACGAGTTCGCCGATGTACCACGACGGCCGGATCTACATCGGCGCATCCAGCATCGAGAATGCCACGACGGACCGCAGTTACCCGTGTTGCACCTTCCGTGGACACATCGACGCCCTCGACGCCGACACAGGCAGTTTGGCTTGGCGTTACTTCACTGTGCCAGAGCCAAAAGCCAACGGCACCTGGCCCAGCGGCGCGGTGAGGTACGAGCCGAGCGGCGCCGGAGTGTGGAGCAGCCCGGTGATCGACGACCGCACCAACACGCTTTACGTTGGCGTGGGCCAGAACTACACCGGCAGCGCGGGCGACTTCGACTCGTTGATCGCGCTGGACGCCCGGACCGGCAAGCCCAGGTGGAAGCAGCAGGTCACCAAGGCCGACACCTGGCGGACCCTGTGCAACGAACCGGATCCCGAAGGCTACTGCCCGGGCCTGAAGGACAACACCGCGCTGGACTACGACATCGGTGCGACGCCGAACCTGTTCACGGTCAACGGCCGCGCGATGGTCGGCGTGGGCCAGAAAAGCGGCGTGTACCACGTGTTCGACGCCCGTACGGGTGAGGTGATCTGGCGTCGTCAGCTCGGCGTCCCGCTGCCCAGCGGCGGCATCTCGGGCATCCAGTGGGGATCCAGCTACGACGGCGAAAAGCTCTACATCGCCACGTATTACGCCGAGCCGGGCACGTTGTTCGCGGTGAATCCGGCGAACGGCGATGTGCTGTGGAAGACACCCAACCCGGCCAACGGTTGCGACTGGGGCGGAGCCGCGCAGCACAAGGACATCTGCGCACTCGCACACGGTCCGGCGGTGACGAGCACACCGGGCGTGGTCTGGGAGGGCAGCAACGACGGCAAGATGCGGGCGTATTCCGCCCGATCCGGCAAGGTTCTCTGGGAGTACGACACGGTGCGTGACTTCCGGGGTGTCAATGGCCTGATGGGGCACGGGAGTGCGGTGTCGGCGAGCGGTGGAGCGGTTGTGTCGCACGGGATGATGTTCGTCCAGTCGGGTTACCAGCCGTTCTATCCGAGCGAGTACGGCAATGTTTTGTTGGCTTTCGGGTTGTAACGTGAGGGCGTGACCTCGCTGCCCGCTGGTGCGACCACGGACGACCCGGACGTGCTCGCCTCCTATGCGACCGATCGGGCGACGTTCTGTCCCGGTGGCCGGGCCAGGGCGCTGGTGCGGGCGAGGTCGGTCCAGGATGTGGTGGAAACCCTTCAGTGGGCGCACGAGAACGGCGTGCCCGTCGTCCCGCAGGGAGCCCGCACCGGGCTCTCTGGCGGGGCGAACGCGATCGACGGATGCGTGCTGCTGAACGTGTCGAAGCTCGACCAGATCCTCGAGATCGACGTGGAGGAGCAGATCGCCGTCGTGCAGCCGGGCGTCATCAACGCGACGCTCGCCGCGGCGGTGGCCGAGAAGGGCCTGTACTACCCGCCGGATCCGGGGTCGAAGGACATCTCGTCGATCGGCGGCAACGTGGCGACCAACGCCGGTGGCATGTGCTGCCTCAAGTACGGCGTGACGGGCGACTTCGTGCGCGGCCTTCAGGTTGTGGTTGCCGACGGTCGAGTGATGCGCACCGGCCGAAGGACAGCCAAAGGTGTGGCCGGCTACGACCTGACTCACCTCTTCGTGGGATCAGAGGGAACACTCGGCGTCATCACCGAGGTCACCGTCGCCCTCCGGCCGGCCGCAGCCCGGCCGTTGACCGCCGTCGCGTTCTTCGACACCGCCATCGATGCGGGCCGGACGGTCGCGGACTACCTGGGTGCCGGTTTCCGCCCGGTCGTCCTGGAACTGATGGACCGTCCCTCGATCGAGGCGATCTCCAAGCTGCAGGACCTCGGCTTCCCGCCGGGCGTGGGTGCCGTGTTGATCGCGCAGTCCGATGTCGGTGCTTCGGAACTGACCGCGTTCGAGGTCTCGGCCCGCAGGTGTGCGGCGACCGACGTGATCGTCGCCGACGACCCGGCCGAGGGCGACCTGCTGATGCAGGGCCGCCGGCTCGCGGGCCTGGCGTTCGACGAGTACCCCGCCTGCCTGGTCGATGACGTGTGCGTGCCGCGCCGCCACCTCGCCGCCCTGATCGAGGGCGTCGAGCAGATCGGCGAGGAGTACGGCGTGCTGGTCGCCTGCGTCGGTCACGCGGGCGACGGCAACATGCACCCCGCCGTCTTGTTCGACCATTCCCAGGCCGACGCGGCACAACGCGCGTTCGGCGCCATCATGCGGCTCGGCCTGGACCTGGGCGGCACGATCACCGGCGAGCACGGAGTCGGCCTGCTCAAACGCGAGTGGCTGGCCCGCGAGCTGGACGAGGCCGCGCTCTGGGCGCACCACCAGCTGAAGAACGCGTTCGATCCGCGCGGCATCCTCAACCCCGGACGAGTGATCAACTCCACGCCGGGTGGACGGGCGGATGCCGATCGAAGATCATCTTAGACGGGAGAGGTGCCGGCGAGGGAGTGTTCGATGCGTACCTTGCGGCGTGAGATGGCCAGGATCTGGGCCTGTGTGACCGACCGGTCACGAGGGCACCTGGTGCTGGCGGCAGTGGTCTCGTTGTGGACCCTGGCCTGGGTGATTGGCCAGGCAGTGGCGCCGCCGATGACGCCACTGGACGTCCCCCGTTCGCTGATGTCCTGGGCGGACATCCCGACGGGCTGGCTGGACAACGTGACGGAATGGGCCCGGAACCCGGACCGGAGCGCGGTACTGGGCCTGGTGGCGATAGCAGGCGGCCTGCTGTGGGCCGCGGGAACGGAACGCGCGCAGTTCCCCGCGGTCCTCGGCTGGCTGGCCGTTCTGGTTGCGGCCGAAGGAATCGGTTACCACCCAGCCGTGCTCCGGGCGGTGCTCGCGATGGTCGGCTTCATCGCGGTGCTGACACTGGTGTCGTTGCCGGGCAAGGTATCGGTGATGATGAACCGGATCGTGCTGATCCCCAAGGACGTCATCCGGGCGGGAGCCACAGCGGCGGCAATGGCCGCCATGGTCCCCCTTCTCGTCCCCGGCCTCGCCATCGTCCGCC
Organism: Actinocrispum sp. NPDC049592; assembly: GCF_040675465.1. NCBI lineage: Bacteria > Bacillati > Actinomycetota > Actinomycetes > Pseudonocardiales > Pseudonocardiaceae > Actinocrispum > Actinocrispum sp. NPDC049592. The sequence goes on from NZ_JBFAPA010000018.1 coordinate 277,596, forward strand.
TGCTCCGCCCCTACGTGACCCACCCACCCCGAGTCCCCGCCCCCAGAGAACCGGCCACCAAAACCCTGGTCCGCGACTGATGTTTATTGCGGTGCCACGGTCTTGATGGCTTCTTCGGTCCATGGGCCGTGGGTGATCACGCCGACGTGGTCGAATCCCAGCTCGGCGAACGCGTCGCAGCGGGCGGCGAACTGGGCAGCGGTCTCGTCCCGGCCCAGCCGTGTCCCGATGGTCTTCTCGATCGAGTCGTAGTCGCGCCCGAGGTCCGCGCAGTGTGCGGCGAGCACAGAAAGCTTGTGCCGCACGGTCTTCCCGCCGTCCGGGATGTCGAAGAGGTTGCAGGCGTCGGCGTACTGCGCCACGAACCGCAACGTCTTCCGCTCACCCATGCCGCCCACCAGGATCCGCGGCCGAGCGGGAGGCAGCGGGCTGTCCACCGGCCGCGTGAGCTGGAAGTGCTTGCCGGAGAACGCCGATGTGTCACCGGACCACATCTGGTGCGCCAGCTGGAGCGTCTCCTCCAGCTGCTCGAACCGTTGCGCCACAGGCGGAAACGGCAGGCCCATGTACTTGGCCTCGTCCTCCTGGTGCCCGGTGCCCACGCCGAACCACGCCCGTCCGCCGGTGAGCGTGGCGAGGGTGCTCACCGCCTTGATCAGCACCGCGGGTGGCCGGAACGTCACTCCGGCCACCATCGTGCCGAGATGTACCCGATAGGTGTGAGCCGCGAGGTAACCGAGTGTGGTCATGGCTTCGAGGTGCTCGGTGTGGGTGGGGTCGGCGAACGGGTCGACCTGCAACAGGTGGTCGGCGACCCACACGGTGTCGATTCCGGCCGCGTCCGCCGCCTGGGCGATCCGGCTCAGCTCCACGGCCGGTGAACCCGGCCACGAGTAGTTCGTGATGCTGATGCTGACCTTCATCGCTGCACCTCGAACGGCATTCCCCCGATCGGGGACAGGTGCTGTCCCGCGAGCCGCCACTGCTCCCCGTCTTTTACCCAGATGTGTGTTACCCGGAACCGGCCGTTGGCCGGGTTGCCCTGGAACTGCGCTTCCTGGGAGTGCACGCCGACGCTGACCGCGGTCGTGCCGTACGAGCGAACCGCGACGTCGGTCCAGTCCAGACGCTGGGTCACGAGTCCGCCGCTGGGGTAGCGCGCCAGCCACTGCTGCTTGTCCAGCACGAACCCCACCGGCCCGACCAGGGTGAAGTCGTCGGTGGTCAACGCGTCGAGCGCGGCCACGTCGCCGCGGACCTCGGCGTCCGCCCACTGCTTGCCCCGCTCCAGGATCTGCTGCTCGGTCGTCATGGGAACCTCCTCGTCCAACAAACTTAGTGTCACTCTAAATTTAGATCCGCTCTAAATCAAGTGCTATGCTCCGGCTCGTGATCGAAGAGGGCCTGCGCGAGCGCAAGAAGCGGGAGACCAGGAGGCAGATCGCCGAGGCGGCGGTCGGCCTGTTCGCCGAGCGCGGCTTCGAGCAGGTGCCGGTGTCCGATGTGGCGCGGGCCGCCGGTGTCTCGGTGGCCACCGTCTTCAACTACTTCGGCACCAAGGAAGCGCTTGTCTACAGTGGACTAGAGGCGTTCGAGGAGGAGCTGATCGCCGCTGTGGCCGAACGCCCGCGGGGCGTGTCGGTGCTCGCCGCGTTCCGCGACCTGGTGACCCACCCCAGCGGGCTGCTCGCCAGCCACGACCCCGATGCCCTCGACCGCATCGCCATCGCGGCCCGGATCACCGCGGGCAGCCCCGCACTGCAGGCGCGCGAACGTGAACTGAACGACCGCCGCGCCGGCCGCCTCGCCACCCTGATCGCCAAGGAGATCGGCGCCGCCGCGGGCGACATCGAACCGTGGGTGCGTGCCAACGCCCTGGTCGGCGTCCAGCACGCGATGCTCAAGTACCTGCACAGCCAGGTCCTGGCCGGCCGCCGCGACCCAGGCCTCGCAGAAGATCTTGTAGCGCAAGGAAACGCGGCATTTGACGCGCTCGAACAGGGCCTTCGGTGAGTACAGTGACGCCAGGCCGGCCGGGGGAATGAGGTTCGCGCGCAGGACCGGCCGACACGCCCGCCGTTCGCAGGGTTCGCCCGGTGGACGGCGGTGGTACAACTAAGACGGACGTTCTGTTTGCGGCAGGAGGGTCTCCAATGGCGGATACCCAGAGCATCGCGGTCGGTGTGCCACGCGAGTCAGCACCGGGAGAACGACGGGTCGCACTCGTGCCCAAGGTCGTTGGGCGGTTGCGGTCCGCGGGGCTGGACGTGGTGGTCGAACCCGGTGCGGGTAGCGGCGCGTTGATGTCCGACTGGCTCTACGAGGAGGCCGGGGCGACCCTCGGTGACCCGTGGGCCTGCGAGATCGTGGTCAAAGTGGCCGCGCCGACGGCGGAGGAGATCCACCGTCTGAAACCCGGCAGCGTGCTGATCGGCTTCCTGGGCAAGGACGTCGAAGCGCTCGCCACAGCCGATGTGCACGGCTTCGCCATGGAGGCGATCCCGCGGATCTCCCGCGCCCAGTCGATGGACGCCCTGTCCTCACAGAGCAGCGTCGCCGGATACCTGGCCGCTTTGCTTGGGGCGCAACACCTTACGCGGTTCTACCCGATGCTGACGACCGCCGCGGGCACGGTCCCGCCGGCGAAGGTCCTCGTCATGGGGGCGGGTGTGGCGGGACTGCAGGCGCTGGCCACGGCCCGGCGGCTGGGCGCGCAGACCACCGGTTACGACGTGCGACCGGAAGTCGCTGAACAGGTGCGATCTGTCGGCGCCAAGTGGCTCGATGTGGGGATCACCGCCACCGGTGAGGGTGGCTATGCGCGAGCGCTGACCGACGAGGAACGCGCCGAACAGCTGAAAAAACTCAACGAAGCGGTGATCGGCTACGACGTCGTCATCACCACCGCGCAGGTCCCCGGCCGCAAGGCGCCGACCCTGGTCACCGCCGACGCGGTCACCGCGATGCGGGCGGGCAGCGTGATCGTCGACCTGGCGGGGGAGTCCGGCGGCAACTGCGAGCTGAGCGCGCCCGGCGAGGTCGTGGTCCGGCACGACGTCACCATCGTCGCGCCGCTGAACCTGCCGGCGAGCATGCCCGAGCACGCCAGCGAGCTGTACGCGCGCAACGTGCAAGCCTTGCTCGACCTGCTGGTCACCGACGGGAAGCTGACCCTGGACTTCGACGACGAGATCGTCGCGTCCGCGTGCGTCACCAGGAAGGACTCCTGATGCTGGTCGAGAACCTGGCCATCCTGGTGCTCGCGGGCTTCGTCGGCTTCGCGGTGATCTCCAAGGTGCCCAACACCCTGCACACACCCCTGATGTCCGGCACGAACGCCATCCACGGCATCGTCCTGCTCGGCGCCCTGCTGGTGCTGGGCCTGGGCGCGACCGGCACGCTGGATTCCATCCTGCTGGTGATCGCCATCGCGTTCGGCACCATCAACGTCGTCGGCGGGTTCCTTGTGACGGATCGGATGCTTGCGATGTTCAAGACCCGGCCCGCGGGGTCGAGCACTGACAAGGAGCCGGAGGAATGAGCTGGCTCCAGGATCCCGCGACGATCCAGTGTCTGTACATCCTCGCGTTCGCCTTGTTCATCTACGGCCTGATGGGCCTCACCGGTCCCCGAACCGCCGTGCGCGGCAACATGATCGCCGCCGTCGGTATGGCGATCGCCGTGCTGGCAACGGCTTTGACCAAGGGGATGGGCAACTGGTGGCTCATCCTGCTCGGTCTCGCGCTGGGTACCGCGGTCGGGGTTCCGGCCGCGCGCAAGGTGAAGATGACCGCGATGCCACAGATGGTGGCTCTGTTCAACGGGGTCGGCGGTGGCGCCGTCGCGTTGGTCGCGTGGGTTGAGTTCCGGCAGAGCAACGGTTTCTCGGGCGCGCCGGTCTACGTGTCGATTGCGACGCTGTTCGCCGCGTTGGTCGGGTCGGTGTCGTTCTGGGGCTCGAACGTGGCGTTCGGCAAGCTCCAGGAAATCCTGCCCGGCCGTCCGCTGACCGTCGGCAGGTTCCAGCAGCCGTTGAACCTCCTGCTGCTGTTGGTCGCGGTCGTCTGTGGGGTCGCCGTCGTCGCGGGTGGCACATCCGAGTGGCTGATGATCGGCCTATTGGTGGCTTCGGCACTACTCGGCGTGGCGGTCGTCCTGCCCATCGGCGGTGCGGACATGCCGGTCGTCATCTCTTTGCTGAACGCGTTCACCGGATTGAGTGCCGCGGCCACCGGTATCGCGCTCGACAACACCGCGCTGATCGTGGCCGGGATGATCGTCGGCGCGTCCGGTTCGATCCTGACCAACCTGATGGCCAAGGCGATGAACCGCTCGATCCCGGCCATCGTCGCCGGTGGCTTCGGCGGGGACGGGTCCGCGCCGGCCAAGGGCGGCCCGGTCGACAAGACCGTGCGCCGGACCTCGGCCTCCGACGCCGCCATCCAGATGAGCTACGCCCGCCAGGTCGTCGTCGTGCCTGGTTACGGCATGGCCGTCGCCCAGGCCCAGCACGCCGTCCGCGAGATGGCCAAGGAGCTGGAGGCCAAGGGCGTGACGGTCTACTACGCGATCCACCCGGTCGCCGGCCGGATGCCCGGGCACATGAACGTGCTGCTCGCCGAGGCCGACGTGCCCTACGAGCAACTCAAGGAGATGGACGAGATCAACGGGGAGTTCGCCCGGACCGACGTCGCCCTGGTGATCGGCGCCAACGACGTCACCAACCCGGCGGCGCACACCGACCCCGGCTCGCCCATCTATGGCATGCCGATCCTCAACGTGAACGAGAGCAAGTCGGTCATCGTCCTGAAGCGTTCGATGAGTCCCGGCTTCGCCGGAGTCGACAACGAGCTCTACTACGACCCGAGGACCGCGATGCTCTTCGGCGACGCGAAGCGGTCCGTCTCCGCGGTGGTGGAGGAGCTACGGGCCCTCTGACCTGCGAAGACTCCGTTAAGGGGACCCCCCTGAAACGGCCCGTTCGGGGGCGTGTAACTTTATCCAGGCCAGAGCGAAACGGGCCCCGGAAACCGGGGAACGAGCGAAGGCCCCAAACATAGCAGTACAAGCCCCTCGATGGCTCTTGCGGTCTGACGGGTGTGCGTGTGTTGTTTGAGAACTCAACAGTGTGTCGAACTATTAAAGCCAGTAGAGCTTTATGATGAACCCCTTTGTGGGTTCCTTTGAGATGGACAGATGGGCCAGAATTGGTCTGTCAGGACATCAGATTTTCTGACAAAGCATTGTTGGAGAGTTTGATCCTGGCTCAGGACGAACGCTGGCGGCGTGCTTAACACATGCAAGTCGAGCGGTAAGGCCCTTCGGGGTACA